>JAYSPV010000134.1:0-62649 GCA_043721915.1 Ilumatobacteraceae bacterium
GTTCTGGTGTGCCGATGAGTTGTGGTGACGCCACCTTGCGGGCCTTGACGATGTCCTCGACTTCGTCGTAACGCTCGTCGAGTCGCCCGATCGATTCCATCCAGTGTTGGATGTCAGACCCGCGGTACGTCCTCGGCATCCGAACATGCTCGCCAACCGACAACGTGACCGGTCGACCCGACGCGTGGATCTCCTCAGCGAGTTGGACTCCGGTCGCAGCAGCCCCAATCACGAGGACGCCGCCGTCAGCGAGTCGATCAGGATGCCGGTACTCGAGTGGGTTGACCTGGGCGACACCTGCCGGGACCCCTGCAGCGATGGTCGGCACGACGGGGAAGTTGCATGCGCCTCCAGCCAACACCACGCACCGGCAACGCCACGTACCCTGGTTGGTGACGATCTCGTATCCGTCGTGGATCGGTCGAACGGCCGTCACCGTGGTGCCGGTCTCGACGGGCGCCTCGATGGTGCCGGCATAGGTTTGGATGAAGCCCACGACCTCGCTGCCGGTCATGAATCCGTCTGGGTCGGCGCCGTCGTACACCCGACCGGGCAGCCGCGCCTGCCAGTTCGGTGTGAGCATCGTGAACGAATCCCAACGCTGGGTCCGCCACGAGGCGGCCACCTCGCCCCTCTCCAACACGACGTGATCGACACTGCGGTCCGACAGCCGCTTGCTCATCGCCAGCCCGTTGTGCCCACCGCCCACCACCACCACCGTGACCCGACGTTGCCCCATCATCGGGCCATCCTCCCAGATCTCCTGACTCCGTCATTCCGCGCGGTGCCGGCGTCGATGCCGCCCGGCGTTCCTCGTCGACGTCGACCCAGTCCGGCGGTCAGCGAAACCGTCGAACGTTGACCTTGTGCTCGTTCGATGAAACTGTCGATCGCTCAGTGACGGCGGGCCAGGAAGGCGTAGCCGTACACCTCGAATGAGCGAGCCTTTGCCTCGCCCCGAGCTCCGCCAAACGTGTCGACCGCAGGGCCGATCGTGACGTCACCGAACCCGCTGTCTTCCAGCATCTGTTGCCAGCCCGCACGGGGCAGCCCACCGGCAATTCAACCCGTCCAGAGGTCGACGTCGCGGATGGCCTCGATGGGCACCGCTCGTCCGTTGGCGATGTCGGCGAACTGGAGGATGCCGCCCGGTCGGAGCACACGGTGGATCTCCTCGAACACGGCCCGCTTGTCGGCACAGAGGTTGATCACACCGTTCGAGATGACGACGTCGGCCCAGCCGTCATCGACCGGCAGTTCCTCGGCGAGGCCGGAACGGAACTCGACGTGGTCGGCGCCGATCGCCGTGGCGGTGCTGCGTGCTTTGTCCAGCATCTCGTCGGTCATGTCGACGCCCACGACTCGACCGCGTGACGTGACTTGGCCGGCAGCGATGAAGGTGTCGAACCCAGCCCCGGATCCGATGTCGACCACATGGCCCCCGGCACCGAGGCTCCGCAATGAGAATGGGTTGCCGACCCCGGCGAATGACTCGACGGCACGATCCGGCAGCGCGTCGACGACGGCGGCGTCATAGCCGAGCAGCGCCGCAAGCCGACGCCCGGTGTGGAAGTGATGCTCGCCTCCCGGGTCCAGCGCCACGTGGCGGTACTTGTCCCTGACCTGGTGACGCAGAACCTCGACGTCAACGACGACTTCTGACATGACGTCCCCTCTCATGACCTCGTCAAGTTCAAGTATGCGACTGCTGGCCGTCACGCACAAGGGCACGAGTTTCCTCGAACGGTTCCTATCTTCACCGCACCGCGGCCAATTCGCGGTCGTGGCGCGCCATACGTGCAGCTTTCGTCCAGTAGGCGGCTGCCACAATGTCAGCGGGTGGTTCAGCGGGCGGTGTCGTGCCCGATGACGGCGGTGATCTCCACGACCATGTCTGCCCGGAGGCCGCCGCACGAGGCCTGTGTCTGCTCCCGCGCGATCACCACCACTCTCGGTCCCCTTGTGGATGGTGCGCAGAGCCGACAGTGTCGATGCTCTGGGCCTTTACGGCGCCGGCGCGCACGAGTACGATCATCGCCGAAGAGGGGGCTGATGATGAAGAAGCGTTTAGCCGTGGGGATCGTCATGGTTGCGGGGCTGATGACGGCGGTGCCGTCGGCGGTGGCCACTCACAGCTGGGGTGGATATCACTGGGGACGCACGCAGAACCCGTTCCCGCTCCAGCTCGGGGACAACGTGACGCAGGCGTGGGACGGCTATCTCGCCACGACGTCTACGGACTGGTCGACATCAACCGTGCTCGACACGGTGATCGTCACCGGTCGCACCGACGGTCGCAAATGCCGGGCCACGACCGGACGCGTAGAGGTCTGCAACGCCTCGTACGGACCCAATGGCTGGCTCGGCGTTGCTTCGATCTCGATCAGCGGCTCGCACATCACCGCAGGCACGGTGAAGGTGAACGACACCTACTTCTCGACGACCGCCTACAACACTCCGGCATGGAAGAACCTCGTCATGTGCCAGGAAGTCGGGCACGCGCTCGGCCTCGACCATCAGGACGTGATTTTCAACAACCCCAACCTGAACACGTGCATGGACTACACGAACAGTCCCGACACGAACCAGCATCCGAACGCGCACGACTACGATCAGCTGGTGTCGATCTACGGGCACCCCGACTCGACGACCACCCTCGGCTCGGTGTCGGCAACCGCGAGCGCATCCGACGCCTCGACGCCGTGGGGTCGCCTCGTCAGCGGCTCGCACCGTTCCGGACACTCGGTCTATGTCCTCGACCGCGGCAAAGGTGACATCGTCGTCACGCACGTGACCTGGGCAGTCTGACCGCGCCGCTCTCCATGCGTTGAGCGTCGGCCGCTGACGCATACTTCCCGCCATGCCGTCACGCGACCATGAAGTCCGCCACGCGCTCGGGCATCGCTCGACGAACGAGCGATATCAACCGGAAATGAAGCGATCGACCGACCGCGCGCTTGTCCGCAGCTGACGTCGCTGCGCCGCGACCATTCTGTGACCAATCGGCGGATCTTGCCGACAGAGGCTGGCTCTGAGCTGGATGTTGTTGGCGGAGGTGGACGGGAATCGAACCCGCCGGACGGGGATCGCCCGTCCCAACCGCTTTGAAGGCGGCGGAGCCCACCAGGTACCCGGACACCTCCGCTCGACAATCTAGAGCAGCAACTCGCGATCGCGTGCATGCAGCGCCGCCAACACGACACGTGCCGCAACGGAGCCCCACTGGGATCGGGGCCCGCCATACTCGCTGTCGCTTGCATGCGCACGGTCCGGGCAGACCACGACGATTGCGTCCGTGGGCGTGCCGGTTGCGGCGTGACCGGCCTCCGCGAAGTACTGCGCCTTCGCCTCCGTTGCCGTCATCACCAGGTTCACCATCGCCGCCGGCGACATCGCAACCGGCAGCTCCAACACGATGTTGATCGTGCCGGCGTGATGCCCTTGCGACCCCGGCAAGAACGGCACTGCGGGCACCGCAGCCTGGCACATGCTGCTGATGCCGGCCGTCGCCATCGCGATGACACCCTGTTCCTCGGCCCACCGGGCATTGATGCCAACGTCGACTGCGGTCAGCATGCATGCGCCGTCGCCCTCCAGGCCCAGCTCCACAGGAATGCCCCTCGCGTGCGCCAAGGGATCGGGGTGGAAGTAGCTGGTCGAGACCGTCGCGTTGACCACCCACCCGATGCGCACCATGCCACCGCCGACCATCGCACTCGAGCACGCCCGGCGAGTGCCGTCGAAACGCTTCCAGAGCGCGGCGGCTGGCCGACCGCCACCGTCATCGCTGTGCGCCATCGTCTGCCACCCGTGCGGGCGCGGTAGGGCGAGCGGGCTCATCGGCGGCTCACCCGACGAAGTACTCGGCCGCACACGCCGATAGCAGCGACGGCCAGCGCCGACGCGGCGGCGGTGTGCCGGCGCAGGCGGATGGCAGCGTGGATTGCTGCGGCGTCGGGTGGCAGGCCGTCACCGAGCGTGCCGCGGTCCTCGACCTCGCTGCCGTACCGGTTGACCCCGCCCAGCTGCACGCCGAGCGCAGCTGCATAGGCGGCCTCGATCACCCCACCGTTGGGCGACGGGTGCTTCGCAGAATCGCGCCGCACCGTACGCCACACGCTGCGGGCGGCATGGGGACGGCAGGCGCACACCGCCGCACCGGCCAGTCGCGCGGGTACGAAGTTCAACACGTCGTCGAGCCGAGCGCTCGCCCAGCCGAAGTTCTCGTAGCGAGCGTTGCGGTGCCCGACCATCGCATCGAGCGTGTTCGACGCGCGATGCATCAGCGCACCGGGCGCCCCGGCGACGGCACCCCACCATAGCGACGACACCACCGCATCGACCGAGTTCTCCGCGACCGATTCGATGACGGCACGCGCGATCTCCGACGCGTCGAGATCGTCGGGTGTTCGACCGACGAGCGATCGCAACGCAGCACGCGCGCTGGGAAGGTCGGCGGCGGCGAGATGCGCGGCGATGCCGGCGGCTTCGTCGTCGAGCATCTTCCCGGCCGACGCGACCGCGACTGCCACCCCCGCCGCGACGCCCGGCCCCAACACGCGCCGCGCGCCGTATGCAACGACTGCCGCAAGGCCCAGGCCGACGGCCACGTGGGCAGCACCTGCGGCACGGGTATCGCGATAGAGCCGCTGTTCGACCGCAGTCATCGTCGCGCCGAACGCCACCACGGGGTGCCACTTCGCCGGCGGCTCGCCCAGCAGTGCATCGGCGCCGATGCCCGCTGCTGCGCCGAGTGCGCGACTCGCCGCACTCATTGCGCAGCCACTGCCGCAAAGGCTTCCAACACCCTGCCGAGGTCGCGCGATCGGGGCACAGCGACGCGCGCGACGCCAGCCATGCCGAAGCTGGCGCAGTCGCGCACCAGCACGCGGTGGGCGAGCAGCGCCTCGCGAAGGCGGGCGTGGCGCACCAGCACCCAGTTGACGTCGGTGTCGGTGACCGAAAAACCCATCGAACGCAGCTCGCCGACGAACGCGCTGCGCAGCAACTGCACCTGTGTCGCCCAACCCCTGAGATCAGTCTCGGCAAGCAGTATCGGCAGCACCGACAGCGCGAGGCCGTTCACCGACCATCTCGGCTGGTCGGCCGCCAGCGCAGCGGTGTCACCAGCAGTGGGCGCGATCGCATACCCGATGCGCAGACCCGGGCACGACCACAGTTTCGTCAGCGAGCCGACCCGCCAGGCCGCCTCATCGCCACGGGTCCAGCTGCCTGCGGCCAGCGGGTAAAAGGCTTCGTCCCACACGGCGGCTTCATCGTCGGCAGCGGCCAGCACCCCGAGCGGGTTCGAAGGGTTCGAACGCCAGCGCCCCAGGCCGGCGCCGGTGCGCAGGAGATGTCGCCGGTAGAGGGAGAACTCGGGGTCCACGACCTCCCCACCACCCAGGTGGCGAGCGACCAGTGCGATGGCCTCGGAGCCCCCGTTCGTCAGCAGCAACCGAGCCGGATCGACACCGATCGCGTCAGCAAGGGCGGCCGTCGCCAGCGCGGCATCGGGGTACCGGGTCAACGCCGACAGCCCGCCGCTGAGGATTGCTGCGGCCGGCTCGAACACCGGGTTCATGCTCGCCGACAGCTCGACCAAATCGTCCACCGAACACCCGAGCTGCAGCGACACAGCCCACGCATCGCCGCCGTGCTCATCCCGAACCATTCGCAGCACGGTAGCGACCTCGCGCCCCGGGGGAACACTTCGACGACTGTTAGCGTCACCGGTTCACCAGCGGCCGGTCCGCCACACCCCCGATCACCCCCCCCGACCACACCACAGGAGCAGTCCCATGCGCACCTCCACCCGAATTCTCGTTGTCGCGTTCGCAGGCCTGGCCCTCGTCACCGTCGGCTGCTCCAGCAGCAACCCCACCTCCGGTGGCGGCAACACCTCGCCGGTGACGGACGCCAGCGGCGACCCGGGCACCGGCGAGACCACCGCACCCGCACCGGCCGGCAACACCGGCGACTGGCCGCCGGCCGACATGTGTACCGTGCTCTCCACCGAGGCGCTGCAGGCCCTGACCGGCGAAACGATCAGCGCCGCAACGCCCAACTCGGGCGAGTTCGCGTACGGCCCCTACTGCGACTACCTGTCCGACAAGTCCGGCCTGTTCATGTCGATCAGCTCCTTCACGCCCGAGGACTGGGCCAGCTACACCGAGAGCCAAGTGGCGCAGGGCGGCACGACTGAGCTGTCGGGCATCGGTGACTCGGCCATCCTCAAGGCAGACCCGACGTTCAACGATTCGACCGTCTACGTCCTCTCCGGCAGCAAAGCCTTCTCCGTGCACGTGGTGTCGCAGACCGACAACGGCTGGACACCCGAGATCACCACCCAGATCGCCACGGCGGTGGCCACAGCGATGCTCGCCGGCTGACCCACCCGTCACTCGTCCGGGCCGGCTGCACACGCCACTACGCTGGCCGCATGAAACGCCTGATCTTGCTCATTGCCGTCATCGGCCTGGTCGTAGTCGCCGTCAAGAAGCTGCAGTCCTCCTGAGCCTCACGCTTCTCTGCTCGGAGACGGCACTCGGGCAGTACGGCGCCGAGTGGCGCGCCGTCGCACCCGATCTCGACTTCGTGCTCGTGCCACGCGACGGCCACGTCAGCGTGGAGGATCTCGAGCGGATCGACCTCGCCGTGTTCACCAACGATGCATGGGTCGACGGGCTCGGTGGACCGTTCTTCGGTGCGTTGTTGCGCGCTCCCAACGCACGATGGCTGCACATGTTCTCGGCGGGCACCGACAACCCGGTGTTCGCACAGCTGTTGCGCCAGGGCTGCCGGCTCACCAACTCGGTCGGTGCCTCGGCCACGCCCATCGCGCACACGGTCATCATGCACGTCCTCGCCCTGTGCCGCTGCGCCCGCACGTTTTCGCTCGCACAGCAGGAACACCGGTGGGCTGAGAGCGACGTGGTCGACGTGGAGGGCCGCACGATGGGCATCGTCGGGCTCGGCAGCATCGGCGGGGAAGTTGCCCGGCTCGCTGCGCACTTCGGCATCCGCGTGATCGGCATGCGCCGCACCCCGCGCGGCGACGAGCCGTGCGAGACGTGGCCGACCAGCCGCCTGCACGAACTGCTTCCGCTGCTCGACGACCTGGTGTTGACGGCGCCACTCACCGACGAGACGCGCGAGATCATCGGCGCCACCGAACTCGCGCTGCTGCCAGCGGGTGCGCACGTCATCAACGTCGGTCGCGGCCAATTGATCGACGAACCGGCGTTGATCGCCGCGCTGCAGTCCGGCCACATCGGCGGCGCCGCGCTCGACGTGTTCGTGGTCGAGCCACTGCCCGCCGACAACCCACTGTGGGATCTGCCGAACGTGATCGTCACCCCCCACAGCGCCGGCGGCACGCCCCTGGCGAACCAGCGCGCCGCCGAGACCTTCACCGACAACCTCGGCCGCTACGTGCGCGGCGAGGCCCTGATCAACGAAGTGACCTGACCCAGGTCGCGACTCCACCAAGTCGCAGCGAATCTGGGTGCGTCCCGTAGCGGCTTCCGGACATAGCGGCTTCCGCAACGACACGCACCCAGAAGCCCGAGCCTGATCGGCAACCCGAAAGAGCCCGCCAGGTCAGGTTGGCGCGGGCCGAGGCGTTGGATATGGTCGGCTTCGGCTTCCCCCAGTCGTAGTTCCCACCTCCTGGGGGTTGGTCATGTTTCTGTGTTGGTCCGCGAAGGGCGGCAGTGGCACCACTGTGGTGTCCGCCGCGCTCGCTCTCGTCCTGTCCCACCAGCGGCCCACGCTGCTGGTCGATCTTGCCGGTGATGCCCCAGCCGCACTGGGCCTGCCCGAACCAGCCGGCCCCGGCCTCGGCGACTGGCTGGCATCCCCCACCGCCGATGCAGCCGCGCTGCACCGGCTGGCCGTGCCCGCCACCGACGTCCTGCAGTTGGTCCCACGCGGCGGCTCGCCCATCGCTCCGGGCTCGACCCGGTGGCCCGAGCTGGGGGCGGCGCTCACCCACCAAGGCCTCGCAGTGGTCATCGATGCCGGCACCGGCACGCCACCCAGTGCACTGTTCGCGGCGGCCACCCACCGGCTGCTCGTCACCCGGCCGTGCTACCTCGCCCTGCGGCGCGCCGTGGCGGCCGGGCTGCAACCCACCGGCATCGTGCTGGTCGACGAGCCGGGGCGTGCGCTCAACGCGCGCGACGTCGAGCGCGCACTGAACGCACCGGTGGTGGCCGAGGTGGCCTACGACCCCGCGGTCGCCCGCGCTGTCGATGCCGGTTTGCTCGCCGCCCGCCTCCCAAGATCGCTGTCACACGCGCTCGCGGCTTCGTTGTCGCACGGCTCGAGCAACGCAGCATGATCGATCTCGTCGCCGAACAATCACCCCTCGGCGGGCTCGAGCGCTGGCTGCACGACCCGGCCGTCAACGAAGTGATGGTCAACGCCGGCAGTGAGGTGTGGGTCGAACGCGCCGGCGCGCTGCACCACGTCGGCCGCATTCGCACCGGCACCCTGCTCGGCGTGATCGAGCACATCCTCACGCCCATCGGAAGGCGACTCGATCGCAGCAACCCGATGGTCGATGCCCGCCTCGCCGACGGTTCGCGGCTGTGCGCAGTGGTCGGCCCTATCGCGGTCGATGGGCCGTGCCTCAGCATCCGCCGGTTCAACACACGCTCGATCACATTGGAGGGGTTTGCACCGCCCGCCGTGGCACAACTGCTTCGGGAGCTGGTGCGGCACCGATGCAACCTTGTCGTCAGCGGCGCCACTTCCTCGGGCAAGACCACCCTGCTCAATGCGCTCGCCCGTGAGGTGGCGCCCGAGACACGGTTGGTCACCCTCGAAGACGTCGCCGAGCTGCGGTTGCCCCACCCTCACGTGGTGCGCCTCGAGACCCGCGACGCCACACCCGATGGGGTGGGCGAAGTCGGCCTCGCCGAGTTGCTGCGCACGGCGCTGCGCCTGCGGCCCGACCGGCTGGTCGTGGGCGAGATCCGCGGCCGCGAGGCCGTGCACCTGTTACATGCGCTCAACACCGGCCACGACGGCTCGCTGGCGACGGTGCACGCGAACAGTGCGCTCGATGCCGTGCAGCGCCTGGCGGCGCTGGTGCTCCAGGAGGTGGGCAACTGGCCGCTCACGGCCGTGCACGGCCACGTCGCCCGCGCCATCGACGCAGTGGTCCACGTCGAGCGCGACGCCGATGGCAGCCGGCGGGTGATCGAGGTCGCTGAGGTCGGCACCGGCGACGACGGCGGGCTGCTGGTCCGCCCGCTCGCCGCCGGCGGCGAGGTGGTAGCCGAGCTGCAACGGGGCCGGCGATGAGCGCCCTGGTCGCCGTGGCAGCCGTGCTGCTGCTGGCCAGATGGGCGCGACCGCACCTCACCGCGCCGCGCGGCCGCGCGACGAGGCCGCGGCGCCTCCACCGCAAGGTTCGCCCGCCGACCGCCGACGCCTGGGCGGCGCTGCTCGATGCGATTGCCGCCGACGTGCGTTCGGGCAGCTCGCTGAGCGCGGCATGCACCCGAGCGACGACCCGCAGCGGCCTGCGCGGGTCGCAGATCACACCCGGCTGCGCGCCACCCTTCGCCGGCGACCACTCGGTACCGCCCGACGAGGCCGTCGTGCTACAGGCGATCTCGGCTGCGCACGCACTCGGCGGCCAGGTGGCGACCACCCTACACGCGGCCGCAGCGCTGCTGCGCGAGCGAGCCGTGATCGTCGCCGAGGCCCGGGCGCACAGCGCGCAGGCTCGCCTGAGCGCGCGCGTGCTGACGGCGGTGCCGGTGGCCTTCGCCGCGTGGAGCCTGCTCTCGAGCCGCTCGTTCCGCACCGCCGTGCTCAGCTCCACCGGCCTGGCGAGCGCTGCCATCGGAGCAGCGTGCAACCTGCTCGGCTGGTTGTGGATGAGGCGAATCGTCAGCCGGGTGTCGGCGTGAACCAGCACGTGGTCGGGGTTGCGGCCGCAGCGGCGGTCGTACTGGCCGGCGCCGCAGTGCGGCCGTTGCCACACCGGCTGGCGCACCCCGCAGCGCAGCGCGATGCGGCATCGCCGTCGCAACCGGGCAGCCGTCGACGGCGCGGGCCCCGACATCTGCTCAAAGGTCGGGCAGATGCTCGCGCCGTGGTGCGGACGTACCCCGACGCACTCGACGCGATCGTGTTAGCGGTGCGGGCGGGTTACCTGCCGGCGGCAGCGATGCACGCAGTCTTGCCGCATGTCGCGCCAGCCATCAGGGGCGCATTTGCCGACGTCGTCCGGCGCACTCAGGCAGGCGCGCGGTTCGCCGACGCTCTCGCCGCGCTGCCCACGTACCTCGGCCCGATCGCATCACCGCTGGCAGATTCCTTGGCCGCAGCCGACCGCGACGGCCTGCCCCTCGCGCCCGTGCTCGAGCGGCTGGCAGAGGAGGCCCGGCAGCGCCGCCGCCGGCACGCCGATTCGCTCGCCCGCCAACTCCCGGTGCGCATGTCGCTTCCCCTCGTGCTGTGCACCCTTCCGGCCTTCGTGTTCCTGGCCATCGTCCCGTTGCTGCTCGCAGCCCTGTCGTCACTGCACCAGTGACCCAACCGTCCCTACCCTCCGGAGATCTCCCATGACCGCACTCTTCACTCGTCTGCACACCCACCTGCTCGTCCGCGAGGACGACGGCCAGGCCACCACCGAATACGCCCTCGTGCTGCTCGGCGCCGCACTCGTCGCGCTGCTGGTGGTCGGGTGGGCCACCACCGGAAGCGGGGCCGGGAAGATCGGCCACCTGTTCGACCGGGTCATCGACTCGGTGATCGACAAGCTGTGACACACCCGAACCCCACGGTCCGCACGGTTCGCGACCGCGGTCAGGCCACGGTCGAGCTCGCACTCGCGTTGCCGTTCATCTGCCTACTGCTGTGCGCGATCGTGCAGGTGGCCGTGATCGGCCGCGCTGAGTTGGCAGTTCAGTTGGCGGCTCGCGAGGCAGCGCGTGCCGCCGCCGTCTCAGCGGATCCCGCCGCCGCAGCCACTGCCGCAGCGCACCAGGCCGTCGCCTTGCGTCCACTCACTGTCGGCGTGCACGAAGCGAACGGCATGGTCGCTGCCACCGTTCGCTACACGGATGGCACCGACGTACCGCTCATCGGCGCACTGCTACCTGCCGTGACGCTCACCGCCACTGTCACGATGCACGTCGAGCCTCCATAGGCATGGCGCTGACGGGGCTCGGTCGCCGCCGGTAACGTTGGCCGGGCCATGGAACTCATCTGCACGTTGATCTCGGTGGGCGCGCAGCCCGTGCTGCAGGTGAGCGGCGAGATCGATCTTGCCACTATCCCCTACTTTCGCGATCAGCTGATGCGCGCCGTCGGTCTGCACAGCGGCGCCACGCTCACTGTTGATCTCGATGGCGTCACGGCACTCGACGACACCGGGTTGGGCATGCTGCTGGGCGCCGCCGGCCGCGCCCGTGATCTGGGTGGCGACGTTTTGATCGTGAGTACCAGCGATCGCCTTCGCACACGCTTCGCGCTCACCGGGTTGGATCGCGCCATCACCGTCGCCGCCCACCTCCACTGAGGCCCAGCCCGGCATCATTTTCCGAAATTGCGCGAGGAAACCTCGCGGGCGTGCTCTGGACGGACGAGCACGCACCATCCGGTGCGGCACAGCCAAAGGAGCCACCGATGAGCAAGCCACTCGTACGGAGCCTGATCGCCGGTTCGGTTTCGGCGGTCGCTTCACTCAGCATGTTCGCAGCCACCGACGTCGCACACGCCAGCGGCGGGTGCGACCCGATCTACATCGACAACGGCGACGGCACTGCCGTCGTGATGTACCCGGACTTCTGCGAGGAGGACCCGGCTGTACCCAGCCCGGTGCCGTACTTCCCCCACTTCCCGATCCTCCCGATCGAGGTCGACTTCGACTTCGACGTCGACGTCGATGACATCGCCCCGCTCCCGCCGCTGCCGGATTGCACGCCGCTGGACCTCACCAACCTCGAGGTCCGCGCCGCTCAGACCAGCCCCGACGACTGGCAGTGGCGGTTCTGGATCAACGGTGACACCGGTGACCTGTGCAACGACACGCTCGAGGTCGAGATGCTCGACATCGATCTCCCTGACGCCGACCTCGCCTACCCCACCGTGTGGAACATCGTCGATGTCAACAACGAGGGCGACGACCTGATCGTCGAGTTCAACACTCCCTGCCACTACACCACGACGGCGCGCTTCGGCGCAGAGTTCATCCTCCTCGATCAGTACGCCGACCAGATCAAGCTGACCGACGGCTGCGTCGCCTCCGAGACCCCCGCCTCCGAGACCCCCGCCCCCGAGACGCCCGACACCCCCGAGACGCCCGCCCCCGAGACGCCCGCCCCCGCGACGCCCGCCACCCCGGACACCCCGGAGACGCCCGACACGCCTCGCGACCCTGGCACGCCCGGCCTGCCCAGCACCGGCAGCGACAGCACCGCCCTCCTCGTGGGCGGTGGGATGCTCGTCCTGGGCGCTGGCCTCGCATTCACCTCGGTGAGCATGACCCGCAAGCGCCGGGCCGACTGAGCCCCCGGCCCCGACCCGGGGGCCACGCCCCGCACAGCCTCCCCCCAACAGACGATGGGCACCCCGACAGGAGGGGTGCCCTTCGTCGCGTATCAGGGCCGGGTACTGGGCTTGGGCTTGCGCACGCCGCGTTTGTCCAACGCCTTCTCCTGCGCGCGCTGCTCGGCTTCGAGCGCAGCTTCCTCGGCCACCAGCCGCTTCATGCTGTCCAGCCGCTTGGGGTCCAGCGTGCCGGCAGACACCGCTGCACTCACGGCGCAGTCCGGCTCCTCCTCGTGCTTGCAGTCACGGAAACGGCAGTGGTCGAACAGTGCGAACACGTCGGCGAATGCGTTCTCGATGCCGCGACCGCTGCTCCACAGACTGACGGCCCGAACGCCTGGCGTGTCGATCAGCCAACCACCGTCGACGAGACGGATCAGCTCAGAGGCCGTGGTGGTGTGCCTACCGCGCTGATCGCCCTCGCGCACGTCGGCGGTGATCATCCGCCCGTGCCCGACCAGCGCATTGACGAGCGTGCTCTTGCCCACCCCACTTGCGCCCAACAGTGCGATCGTCGCATTGTCGGCGGCGTAGCCGCGCAGCACCTCCACCCCGTCGCCGGTGATGCCGCTGGCCACACGGACATCGACCCCGGGTGCCACGTCGCGCATTGCGGCAACCGTCGCCTCCGGGTCGTCGACCAGATCGGTCTTGGTGAGCACCACCACGGGCCGGGCCCCGCTGTCCCAGGCCAGCACCAGCTCGCGCTCGAGCCGGCGAGGGTTCGGGGGCGACGTGAGCCCATGCAGCAACATCACGACATCGACGTTGGCGGCGATCGTGTGCGCCTCCGCCCGGTTGCCTTCGAACGACGCCCGGCGCACGAACGCACTGTGCCGTTCGAGCACGTGTTCCACCCGCTCACCGTCATCGCCGAACACGACGAAATCGCCGACGGCAACGTCGGCGCCGATGTTGCGGATGCGCACGGGAGGCTGGTCCAAGGACACGAGCACGCTGCTCCATCCGCGGTCGAGGCGGCTCACACGACCCGTTGCCGCCGGCTCTCCCAACTCGCGCCAGTGCACCACTGCCTCTTCGGTCCAGCCGAGTCGCGCGTCACACGGTTCAGAGATAACCCCAACGGTAGCGTTGCGCTTCGTCGGCCATGCCCCGGGTGGCCGTACGGGAGGACCTTCACATGCTTGCTCGGCTCGCGCGCTTCAGCTTTCGCAGACGACGGCTGATGGTCTTCGGCATCTGGTTGCCGATCATGATCGGGATCAGCGCCGTTGGTGGCAGCGTGGCGGACTACCACACGACGATGAGCCTGCCGAACAGCCAGTCGAAAGAGGTCATCGACATCTTGTCGGCTCAGGGGCAGTCGAACCTGGGTGGCAACACCGCCCAGATCGTGTTCACCGCTCCGCAGGGCACCGACGATGCGGCGGTGAAGGCCGCGATGGAGGACCTGTTCGCGAAGGTCGCGCTGATCGACGGGCTCTCCGTCACGAGCCCATACTCGCCCGAGGGCGCCCGACTGAACAGTGCGACCGAGCCGATCTCGTTCGCCCAGATCTCCTACGACGTCAAAGGCCAGAGCGAGGCCATCGCGCTCGCCGACGAGATCAAGACCATCGGCGACAAGATCGAGATCGATGGGCTGCAGATCGAGTACGGCGGGCAGTTGTTCGCCGGCTTCGAGTTCCCGCCCAGCGAGATCCTCGGCTTCCTCGCCGCGGTCATCATTCTGCTGATCGCGTTCGGCTCGGTCCTCGCGATGGGCCTTCCGCTGGGCACGGCCGTGTTCGGGTTGCTCTCGGGCATCGGACTGGTGGGTGTCGCGTCGGCGCTGATCGAGATGCCCGAGTTCTCCAGCCAGATGGCGGCGATGATCGGCCTCGGGGTGGGCATCGACTACGCGCTGTTCATCGTCACTCGCTACCGGGAGAACCTGCACGCAGGGATGGAACCGGAACAGGCCACCGTGCACGCCGTCGACACGTCTGGCCGCGCGGTGGTGTTCGCCGGCATCACGGTGATGGTCTCGTTGTTGGGCCTGTTCGTCGTCGGTCTGGCCTTCGTCCGCGGCCTTGCGGTGGCAGGCGCGATCGCGGTGCTGGTGATGATGATCGCCTCCGTCACGCTGTTGCCGGCGCTGCTCGGTTTCGCCGGACGTTCGATCGAGAACACCACCCGTGCCGCCGCACTGGGCGTGGCCACCTGGGTCGCTCTGTCGCTCGCCGGCATCTTCAGCGGTGCGCTGATCCTCCTCGCCGTCGGGCCGCTCGCCGGCATCGCGGTGTGGGCGGCAAGCTTCACCCCGTTCCTGAAGGGTTGGATGCGGACACTGCTGCCGCATCGCAAGGAGAAGCCGCGCCAGCAGCAGTTCTGGTGGCGCTGGAGCCGCTTCGTGCAGCGCCGCCCGTGGATCGCCTTCTTCTCCGGCGCCGGTGTCCTGGTGGTCTTGGCGCTGCCCCTGTTCGACATCCGCCTCGGCTTCGGCGACACGGGCAACCTGCCCAAGGGGTACACCGCCCGCGACGCCTACGACCTGCTCGGTGACGGCTTCGGCCCCGGTTTCTCCCAGCCGCTGGTGATGGTCACCGAGGATCCGTCGGCGAGCGACGCATCCTTGGCGGCAGTCACAGCCGCTGTCGCTGCAGATCCGAACGTCGCATTCGTGTCACCGCCCGCGACGGTGAGCGAGGAGAACGGCGTCTACCTGTGGCAGGTGTACGCGAACAGCAGCGCTCAGGACGAGGCAACCAGTGAGCTCGTCGGCCGCCTGCGCGGCGACGTACTGCCGGCCACGCCCCTCGACGTCAAGGTCGGCGGGTTCAACGCCGGATCGATGGACTTCGCGTCGTACCTCGGCGGCCGGCTGCCGCTGCTGATCGGTGGCGTGCTGGTGGTCAGCTTTCTGCTGCTGATGATCGTGTTCCGCAGCCTGCTGGTGCCGCTGAAAGCCGTCGTGATGAACCTGCTGTCGGTCGGCGCCGCCTACGGCGTGATCGTGGCCATCTTCCAATGGGGCTGGGGCAAGGACCTGATCGGCGTCGGCAAGGCAGGCCCGGTGGAAGCGTGGGCACCGATGATGCTGTTCGCGATCGTGTTCGGCCTGTCGATGGACTACGAGGTGTTCCTGCTGTCGCGCATGAAGGAGGAGTTCGATCGCACCGGTGACAACGCCTCGGCCGTCGCCGACGGCCTCGCTGTCACCGCGCGAGTGATCACCGCCGCAGCGTTGATCATGGTCTGCGTGTTCTCGGCATTCGTGCTCGGCGTGGATCGTCAGCTCAAGTTGTTCGGCCTGGGCATGGCCGTCGCAGTGTTCGTCGACGCAACGGTCGTGCGCATGGTGCTGGTGCCCGCGACAATGGAACTGCTCGGCGACAAGAACTGGTGGATGCCGAAGTGGCTGGATCGGGTGCTACCGCACCTCAATGTCGAGGGTCCGGATCAGCACAAGGCCGTCACGACCGGGGACTGAGAGCAACACCGCTCGCGCTACGACCACCCAGCGTGGCGATCCGGGCGAACTACAGATCTGTGGTTTCAAGGTCATGTAAAGCCCCTGCGTACCCCCTGTATTTGTCGCGCGTGCGACCCTACGATGATTGACCGATGGTGGTCACTTCACCACTCGAAGTAGTGCTTTCGTTCGAGGAGCGCGTTGACCGCACCTCGACCATCTCTTGGGAGAACGCAGAATGAGCAACACCGAGCAGCAGACGAAGAACGACGCAGGTCGCAAGTGGGTACCGGTGGTTGTGGCACTGATCGGTCTCGGTGCCGTCGGCGGTGGCATCTTCGGTCTCCTCAGCATCGGTGGCGGCGGGTCCGACGATCGCGTTGCTGCTGCCAGCACCATCGTCGCCGCATCCGCCGCCGACCCGGTCGCGTTGACGACAGCCCCGCCCACCACCGTCGTCGCCAGCGAGACCACCGTTGCACCCGTGGCCACCGAGCCGCCGACCACCGTGGCCGCCCCGACCACCGTGGCCGCTCCGACCACCGTGGTCTCGTTGATCGACCCCGCGACCCCGATCCGGTGGGCGGAGTTCACCGGCGGCAAGGTCTACCTGGAAGGCACCGTGCCCGATCAGGCCACCGCCGACGAGCTGCGCGACAAGGCCGCCGCCGTCGTCGGCCCCGACAACGTGGTGGTGCAGTACCAGATCGTCGCAGGTGCTCCCCGCCCACCCAGCGCACCGCTGTACGTCCGCGATTCGGCGCTGTTCACGCAGAACTCCACCGACCTCGACGCGACTGCCCGCGGCGTGCTCGATCTCGGCTTCGCGCTGATGACCCAGAACCCCGCCGTGACGATCGACATCCACGGCTACACCGACTCCGACGGCGACGAGGCAACCAACCTCGCCCTCTCGAAGGCCCGCGTTGACGCGATGATCCTCTACCTGCTCTCCAAGGGCATCGACCCGGCCCGCCTCACCGCAACCGCGCACGGCGAAGCAGACCCGGTAGCGGACAACGCCACCGCCGAAGGCCGCGCCAAGAACCGGCGCGTCGAGTTCACGGTCAACAACCTGCTCGGCTGAGCGAGCCCGACGGCGGCACCGCGGCATGGCCGCGGGCGGAAGTCAGTTCTGAGAGATGACGACGCGAGTGCCCTCGACGCCGGCCACGACCGCGTCGATCTTCACACCCTGATCCTGGACGGAGTACGAACTCGTCCGCACATCGCTGTGCTGCATCAGGTAGTCGTTCACCGACCCGAGATCCCCCCGGGCAACGGCGTCCACCACCGCTCGCGGTGCTCCGGTGAGGTCGGTGGAGATCTCGGTGAGCTGCATCTTGCCGTTCACATCGGCCACCGACTGCATGTGCAGAACGGCCTGGCCATCACCCACCCGAACCTCGAACTGCGCTGTGCCGCCAGCACCGCCACTGTTGGCGAAGTAGCCGCCAGCTGCGGCGGCATCGGTGTGATGCACAAACCCAACCGTGCCATCCATGTAGGTGCGTACGCCAATCGCCTGGCCGAAGGACACCTCGGCGCCGCCAGGCCACTTGATCGCGTGCAGCATCGCCGCTGCCGACCCGTCGGCGGAGACGCCGACGTACGAGGACTCTAGTGTTCCTTGGTCGATCGTGTGGCCTGCGATGGCGCCGATGCCGGCGCTGAGCGGGCCGCCGACGATGGGCATCGTCGAGACACCCCCCGCGGCCGCAGTCGCAGCGATGTACTTCATTGCGTCAGCCTCTGAGTCGAAGGTACGCGCCTCACCAGCCTGCAGCATCGCAACAGCCTCAGCGCTCAGCGACCCATGTACCCCGTACTCGTTGTCACCGGTGTCGAGCACGGCACCTGCCGACGCCCCGACACCGAGCCCCACTCCACCCTCCGTCAGCTCGGTCACTCTCACCGTGCCATCCTCGAGATACTCGATCTTGAACTGACCGCCGCCGTGCCCGCTGAGGAAGTCGCCTGCCCCGGCCGAGCCGCCCAGCGACCAGATCTCCGTGCGCTCCACGGCGGGAGGCAGCAACGAGGCCGGCTGCGAGTCGCCGTCGAAGAGGCCGTCAAAGAAGCCCGTGATCATGCTGAGGATGTTGGCCACCATGGCTTCGATGCTGGTGGACACGTCGTCTTGCTGCTTGGCCTGCTGGACGAGTTCCCCGGCCACCGCCTCGAACACCTTCGCCAGCCGGCGAGCGCCGCCTTCGACGTCGACGCTCAGACTCGTGCGGTACTGGTCCGCATCGGGTCCCGACCAGGCGAAGTTGGCGCGGTTGGTGCCGAAGGCCGCAAAGGTTGCAACCAGCTCGTCGGCCGCGGATTGGAAGGAGGTAGCGGTGGTGCGCAACTGATCGGTGTCGGCGCCGAGGAACATCAGCCCCCACCGCCCAGGAACCCGGAAATCCGAGCGACGAGATCTGCCGCCGTGACCGGGCCATCGTCGGCGAGCAGCACGTCACCTTCGAACCTGAATCCGAAGGAGCGGGGCGGCTGACCGCTGGTACGCAGTGTGAGCACGGTGCCCGTGCGGGTCGCATGCGGCAATGGATCCACACCTCGCAATTCTGGGTGAGTGCTGTAGAAGGTGACCCCTGCACTCAGCAGGATCCGACCGAACAACTGCGGCAGAGAACCGAGCATGAACACCGCGCCTTCAGCACCTTGGACGTGCTCCGCGAAGCCCGCGTCGTTGGCGGTGTACTGCCACAGCTTGGCCGTCCCGCCGGTGAGGCCGGCTTCCACCGCGACGTACGTCGTGGGGGCCACGATGAACTGCCACATCCGCTGGAACCAACCCACCACCTGACCGTCGTCGTCGACCATGCTCCGTGCACGCAACGAGGGCACGTCCGTCGCAGTGAGGTCGATCGGCCGCGGCATGGGCGGCAGGGCGCAGCCTGCCGCCGCAAGCGCAGCCAACTCCCCGTCGCTGAGCGACAACACCGCGTCACCGTTGATGCTCAATGGCACGTTCTCGATCGCTGAGTCTGACATCAGAACAGCCCTCCCAACTTGTGAAATCCAGATCCGATTGCATTCCCGACGGAGTGCCCGGCGCCGCTGATCGCGCTGCCGGTGTCATTGACGAAGTCACCGATCTCGTCGGCATGGTCGACGGCCCAGCCGACACCCTGCACCGTCGCACCGGCGATGAGTAAGCCACCGCCGATCACTTGACCACCGGGGATCAGCATTGCCACGCCCCCCGCAGTGGTGAGGGCGCTGCCACCGAAGCTGAGCCCGCTGCCCCAGTCGGGGTTGTCGATGAAGTCTGCGCCGTTCTGCACCATTCCCATCGCGCCGCCAACGATGGCGAAGCCGGGCATCATCCCAACGGGGCCGCCGGACAGGATCGGCATCACGCCGGCGACGGTGCCACCGATGTTGGTGACTTGGCTCAACGCGCCTGCCCCCAGGCCCCAGCGGCCGGGCAGCACCTGCTCGAGGATTCCCAGGCCGAGCGAGGCCGTGCCAAGACCGAGGCTGGCCCACCCGAGTGAATCGAGCGGCGAGAGGCCGGCAATGTGTTGAACCAGGTCGTTCTTGTTGCTGAGGAAGGACGTCGCCCATCCGCCCAGCTGCCCGATCTGGCTGACGAGCGCTGCGATCGACGGTCCGCCGGCGCCCCCAGCGCCGCCTCCACCGATCGGACTGGAGCCGATCGATCCAGGCGCACTGCCCGCCGCGTCCAGCGCCGCGCTCACAGCGTCCTGCAGATCTGCTCGCAGCCGCAGACAACTACCCTCGGCACGGAGCGACCCGACCAGCAGTCGTTGCCACACCGGCGAGAACGAGGCCATCCCCTGGCGGAAGGCATCCCCATCGGGGCCGCTCCAGGTCAGACCGTCGGCCGAGGTGACGAGGCCCGACAGCATCTGGTCGAGCGAATCAGCTGCGCTGAGGAGTTGACCACCGGCGGTCCTCATTTGGTCGGTGTCGGATCCGTTGAACATCAGATCCGTCCGATCATCGACTGGCTGCCCGCCCGAGATTGTTCGACATCCGTCTCCATTTGGGCCACGGTGTTCCTCCTGCAATCGGGTGGCGAGTACTGACCATCGCATCGTACGATTGCGAGGCACCTGAGGGAATGGGGAGGACTCCCCGAGCCCGCACGTGCCGATGGTACTGCCGCCGGCGACACCCGCCGGCACGCCGACATCGCACCCGCGCCTTGACATGGAGGGGTCGCGTCACGTAGGGATGCGCAGCAATGTCCAAACCCCTTGTCATCGTCGAATCGCCTGCCAAGGCAAAAACCCTCGCCAAGTTCCTCGGCGCAGGATTCGACGTGCGCGCCTCGGTTGGCCACGTGGCCGACCTGCCGAGCAAGGGTCTGTCGATCGACGTCGACAACGGTTTCAAGCCCACATACGAACTGACGGTACGGGGCAAGGACGTCGTCAAGGATCTACGCGCCGCTATGAAGGACGCCAGTGAGCTGTACCTCGCGACCGATGAGGATCGCGAGGGGGAGGCCATCAGCTGGCACCTGCTCGAGTACTTGAAGCCGAAGATCCCTGTGAAGCGGATGGTCTTCCACGAGATCACCAAGAGTGCCATCGACCATGCCGTCGCCAACCCGCGCGGCCTCGACTACGGGCTGGTGGATGCGGCAGAGACGCGCCGCCTGCTCGACCGCCTGTATGGGTATGAGGTGTCGCCCGTGCTCTGGCGGCGGGTCAACCGCGGGCTGTCGGCCGGGCGCGTGCAGAGCCCGTCGGTGCGCCTGATCGTCGAGCGTGAGCGCGAGCGCATCGCCTTCGTCACCGCCGGCTACTGGGACATCGATCTGCTCACCGGTACCTCGCCGTCGTTCACCGCCACGCTCGTCGCGCTCGACGGCACGAAAGTGGCCACCGGCAAGGACTTCACCGCCGACGGTCAGCCGAAGAAGAACGTCGTCGTGGTCCCTGAGGGTCGCGCCCGCTCGTTGGTGGCCGCACTCGCCGAGGCCACGTTCACCGTCCGCTCGGTGGAGGAGAAGCCCTACCGCAGCAGCGCCAAGGCGCCGTTCATGACCAGCACCCTGCAGCAGGAGGGCGGCCGCAAGCTGCGCCTAGGCGCCGCGCAGGTGATGCGCATCGCCCAAGGCCTGTACGAGCGCGGCTACATCACCTACATGCGTACCGACAGCGTCTCTCTGTCGTCAGAGGCGCTCGGTGCGGTGCGCGCCGAGGTGCAGCGCGCGTACGGCCAGAAGTTCCTGTCGCCCGCGCCTCGCCAGTTCACCAGCAAGAGCAAGAACGCGCAGGAGGCCCACGAGGCAATCCGGCCCAGCACCCCACTGCGTTCGCCCGAGGCGCTGGTCGCGGAGCTCAACGGCCAGGAGCTGTCGCTGTATCGGATGATCTGGCAGCGCACGCTGGCCACGCAGATGGCCGACGCCAACGGCACCACCGTGTCGCTGCGGCTGGGTGCCATCGCCGCCACCGATGGCGGGGCCGACTGCGAGTTCGCCGCCAGCGGCACCACCATCACCTTCCCCGGCTACCGCCAGGTGTATGTCGAGAGCACCGACGAAACCGAGGCGGACGAGGAGAAGGAAGCGCTGCTGCCGCCGCTCCTCGTCGGGCAGCAGGTGCCCGTCACAGAGCTCACCCCCAACGGCCACGCGACCGTGCCGCCCGCCCGCTACACGGAGGCCTCGCTGGTGAAGCGCCTCGACGAGCTGGAGATCGGCCGCCCGTCCACCTGGGCCTCGATCATCCAGACCGTGCAGGACCGCGGCTACGTATGGAAGAAGGGTCAGGCGCTCGTCCCCACCTGGACCGCCTTCGCCGTCGTGGGCCTGATGGAGCAGCACTTCGAGGAACTGGTCGACTACAAGTTCACCGCCCGCATCGACGAAGACCTCGACGCGATCGCCCGCAACGAACTGAAGAAGCAGGACTGGCTGCAGCACTTCTACTTCGGGTCCGGCGACGACGTCGCGCCCAGCGAGGCGATGCCCGGCCTCAAGCGGTTGGTCGCCGAGAACCTCGATCACATCGACGCGGCGGAGATCAACACCTTCCCGATCGGCCTCGACCCCGACGGCAATGAGATCGTGGTCAAGCCCGGCAAGTACGGCCCGTACGTGAAGCGCGGCGACGACACTGCCAGCGTCCCCGACGATCTCACCCCCGACGAGCTCACCGTCGAGGTTGCCCTCAAGCTGCTCTCGGCGCCCAAGAGCGACGAACCGATCGGCGAGCTCGACGGCTTCCCGGTGTTCGCCAAGAACGGTCGCTACGGCCCGTATGTGCAGTGGGGCGCCCCCGACAACCTGCCGCCCGGGCTGGAGAAGCCGAAGATGGCCAGCCTGTTCAAGACGATGGTGTTCGAACGCGTCACGATCGAGGAGGCGAAGGAGTTGCTGCAACTTCCTCGCACCGTCGGCATCGACCCGGCCGATGGTGAAGCGATCACCGCCAACAACGGCCGCTACGGGCCATACGTGCAGAAGGGCAAGGACTTCCGCAACATCACCAGCGAGGAGCAGCTGCTCACGATCTCGTTGAGCGAGGCGGCCGCGATCTTCAGCCAGCCGAAGGTGTTCCGCCGCGGCGGCGCGAACATGGCTGCAAAGGGGCCGCTACGCGAGTTCGGCAACGACCCGATCAGCGGCAAGGCTGTCGTCGCCAAGGACGGCAAGTTCGGCGTCTACGTCACCGACGGGGAGACCAACGCCTCGCTGTCGAAGGGCGACCGCCTCGACGCGATGGAACCCGAGCGGGCATACGAGCTGCTGGCCGTGCGCCGCGAAGCAATCATCGAGAAGGGCGGCGCACCCGCCAAACGGGCCACCGCCACCAAGAAGGCCGCCGCCAAGAAGGCCGCGCCTGCCAAGAAGGCAGCAGCGAAGAAGCCCGTTACCAAGAAGGCCGCGGCAAAGCGGCCGGCGTCGGCCAAGAAGGCCTCACCCTCCACCAGCGTGCCGGCAACTGCCACGGAGTGGCCCGAAACCTCCCTCTGAGGCACGACCGCTCGTGCTGGCTCACTCCAGTCAGCCGGCGAGCACGACCGTCAGCACACCGAGGGCCACCAGGGCGCTGGCAGCCAGCTCGCGCCGTGTGTGATGGTCGTGGAGCCACCAGCGCGACACGCCAAAAGTGAACAGTAACTCCACCTGGCCCAGCGTGCGCACCTTGGCGGCGTTCTCCATCGCCAGCGCGAGCGCCCAGCCCGCCGACCCGCACACGCTCAGCACGCCGACCACTGCGCTCGAGCGCCAGTGCACGAAACCCAGCCGCACCTGTTCGCGCTCGCGCAGCAACAGGTAGCCGCCGTGTACGATCGTCTGCATCGTGTTCATCACCGCCAGGGTCACCAGGGCGCGCATCACGAGCGGCCCCCCGTGCAACGCCTTGGTGGCGCCGCGGATACCGATGGACGCCACGCCGAACATCGCGCCCGCAGTCAGGCCGTACAGCGCCGCGGGCTGGCGGATCGCGGCCCAGGTGACCCGCTGCCCCTTGGTGGCCAGCGCGGCGACACCCACCATGCACACCGCGGCGCCCAACCAGCCGCCCACCTTCAACGACTCACCGAGCAGCACCCACGACAGCAACGCGACCTGCACCACCTCTGTCTTGGCGAACACCGTGCCGACGGCGAAGTCGCGAGCATCGAATGCTCTGATCAGGCAGATCGTGCCCAGGATCTGCCCGACACCGCCGCCCAGGATCACGGGCCAGAACCGGGCGTCGATGTGCGGCCACGACACGCCTGTCGACCACGCCACCAGAACGGCCAGGCCCGCGAGCGGGGCGCCGTAGACGTAGCGGACGAACCCCGCGCCGCTCACCGACAACAACGCTCGCAACCTGTGCTGCAAGGCCGTCCGGGCGGTTTGGAAGCCGGCCGCAACCAGCGTGATGACGATCCACATCTTGTCTCACATTTCGGGATTCAATTCTCATTCACAGACTACCGCATGCGGCTGGGTATGGTGCCCCGGATATGTCGACCGGCCGCTACATCACGCTCGAGGGAGCCGAGGGGTGTGGGAAGAGCACGCACGCCGCCCGGTTGGCCGAGTCCCTCGACGCGGTCCTCACCCGCGAGACCGGTGGCACGGCAATCGGCCAGCGCATCCGCACCATCCTGCACGACACGGCGCTTACCAACCTCTCGCACCGCGCCGAGGCCCTGCTCGCCGCAGCCGACAGAGCCCAGCACATCGACGAGGTCGTCGCCCCCGCCCTCGGCTCCGGCCGGCACGTGATCAGCGATCGCAGCGTGTACAGCGCGCTCGCCTATCAGGGGTACGGCCGCGAGCTGCCGCTGACTGAGGTGCGCCACATCAACGAGTGGGCGGTGGGCGACCACTGGCCGGATCTGGTGCTGTTGCTCGATGCCGCGCCGGAGGTGCTGGAACGGCGCATGCGCGGCCGTCAGCTCGATCGCTTCGAGCGCGAAGGCGACGAGTTCCACGAGCGCGTACGGAACGGCTTTCGCCAGATGGCGACCGACGAACCCGAGCGGTGGGTGGTGATCGACGGGGCGAAGAGCCTCGACGCGGTGGCCAAGGCGATCCGGGCGGCGACGCTCGAACGACTGGGCATCTGATGTTCGAGGAGTACCGGAAGTCGGTCTGGGATGCGGTGGTCGGCCAGCCGCGAGTGGTCGATCAGCTCAGCCGTGCCGCGGTCAACCCGGTCCACGCCTACCTCTTCGTCGGTCCCGCCGGCAGCACCAAACACGAAGCGGCGCGCGCCTTCGCGGCCCTGCTGCTCGTCGGCCACGACGAGCCCGAGGCACGCGATGCACGGCTCGCTCTCGCCGGCGAGCACCCCGATGTCCGTGAAGTGGAACGTACCGGCGCGCGCATCTCCAAGGACCAGGTCAGCGACATCATCCGCAATGCTTCGCTCGCCCCGATCGAGGGCAGCCGCAAGATCATGCTGTTACACGAGTTCCATCTGCTCGAGGCCGACGGCGCGGCCCGGTTGCTCAAGACGCTGGAGGAACCACCGCCGAGCACGGTGTTCATCGTGTTGGCCGATCAGGTACCGCCCGAGCTGGTCACGATCGCCTCGCGTTGCGTGCGCATCGAGTTCGCCACCATCCCCGAAGCAACGATTCGGGAGGTGCTCATCGCGGAGGGTGCTCCGCCCGATGTCGCCACCCTCACCGCCGCCGCCGCCGAGGGCAACCTCAGCCGGGCACGCGTCCTCGTCACCGACCCGAGCCTGGTGGCGCGCCGGGAGGCCTTCGCCGCGGTCCCGACGCGACTCGACGGCACGGGCAGCAGCGTGGTGGCACTCGTCAACGAGCTCAACACCCTGATCGAGGCGGCCGCCGCGCCGCTCGCCGCCCGCCATACGCTGGAGGCCGAAGCGCTGGACGCCAGGGTGACCGCCGTCGGAGAACGGGGCAGTGGCCGCAAGGCGCTGGAGGAGCGGCACAAGCGGGAACTGCGCCGCCACCGTGTCGACGAACTGCGGAGCGGAATGGCAGTCATCGCCGCCACCTACCGCGACGCGCTGGTGCAGCAACGACTACCGCGGCCCGATGCCGGCGTGCAGGCGGTTCACCGCATCCATCGGGCGCTCGATGCCCTGGATCGGAACCCGAACGAGACGTTGTTGTTGCAGGCGTTGCTGCTCGACCTTCCCTCGGTGTGAGCCCCCGCTGAGGTGCCGGCACACTCCCGTCAATCAGGTGGGCACGATCCGGGCCGACCGCTAGCATTGCTGGCTGCGCCCAGGTAGCTCAGTCGGTAGAGCAACGCACTCGTAATGCGTAGGTCGGGGGTTCGATTCCCCCCTTGGGCTCCAAGAAACACCGACCGGGTCGGTGGTCGTTTCAGAGATCCCGCTTCCCGCTTGCGGTGACGAGCGGCCGGCGAGCCTTGATGGTCGGGTAGGGCCGAACCTACTCGCCGACCTCAGCTCGACGACTCGCGCGTCGGTTGCAGGTTTCCGCGCCGGATCCATGCGCTGTGGCTGCGCACATCGCCGCCATCGGGGCGCCGCAGCCACGGGTACGGGTGTGTTGCCACAACGGCGAGCCGGGCGGCGCGCGACGCAAAGCCGGGGACGGGCGCGTGGGTCACCGCGACAGGCACACCGTGCAGTGCCTCCACCGGCCGCCCTAGCAAAACGTGCAGGGTGCGCTGCTCGGACAGGTCGGCCAGCGTCTCCGCCAGGAACACCAGCCGCTTCGAGCTCAGCTGCAACCGGGCGAGCAGTGGCTCATCGAACACGAAGACAGCGGGCACATCGGGCCACGCCTGCAGCGCCGGGTCCTGAACACCGAGTGACTCGGCAGTCAGCCACACAAGCTCTGGTTCGGCAGTGACCGCAGCGTGGGACGGGCCGGCCAAGTCGTCGCCGGCGCGTAGCCAACCATCGTCGAGTGCCTCACCCGCCGCAGCGGTCGGCCAGTCCTGGATGGGGCATGACTCGGCAAGCGGACACGCCGCGCACCATGCCGGTGCTCGTCGCTCGACCTGCCAGCGCGAGAAACCGTACGCCTCCGATGTCATCGACCCGATCGACCACTGCCACCCATAACGATTGGCCGCACGCGAGCCGTCGAGCAGATGGCGGAACATCCACTCCTCGCCGTCGCGCCAGTCGTGGCCGGCACGCACGGACCAGTGCGCGGCCAACCACATCCGCGTCTGGTTCACCAACCAGCCGGTCTGCTCGAGTTCGTCGTGCACGCTGCGCAGACAGACCATCTCGTCATCGATCGGCAGCGACCAGCGCGCCACGGCCACGGTGGGTTCTCGCCGCAACGGCGCACGACTACGGGCACCGACCCTCGCGTAGAGGTGGCGCGCGTACTCCTGCCACCAGACCTCGTCGACGAACTTGCGGCGATCGCCGTGCGGCGCGTCCCGGACGGCGGCGATCGCCTCGGCCGGGGTGATCAGCCCGTGGCGGATGTAGGGCGAGAGCACGGTCGCACCCCGGCTGGGCGGCGGGTGCACCTGACTGCGGCGCTTCGCGTAGCCAGTGACATCGAGACCCGCGAGCGCAGCATCCGCGGCACGCTGCCCGCCACGGCGGGCTGGTTCGGCGGCCACGCCAGGGTCGCAGACGAGATGGCCGAGGTGCTGCGCAACCCACGCGGCCGCACCCTCGAACGTGGGAACGGGCAACTCCGGCACCGACGCATCGTGTCAGCGGGCCGCTCGTCGCGCCCACTCCTGGCCCTGATCACCGGCACGGATCCGTCGCTACCCTGGCCGCGTGGCACCACCACCGAAGACGTGCGCAGCATGCGGCCGGACGATGGTCTGGCGGCCCGCGTGGGCGAAGAACTGGGACGAGCTGCGCTACTGCTCCGATCGCTGCCGGCGCCAGAAGGTACGGCCCGTCGACATCGCGTTGGAGGCCGCCCTCCGCGCGTTGCTGCATCAAGGCGCACGCGGCGCCACCATCTGCCCCAGCGAAGCCGCCCGCATCGTCGACCCAGCGGATTGGCAGACGCTGATGGAACCGGCCCGGGCCGCGGCTCGACGGCTCGCCGCGACCGGCGAGATCGTCATCACCCAAGGCGGTCGCGTCGTCGACGCCAGCACGGCAAAGGGCCCCATCCGCATCCGCCTCACCGGGGGCTGAGAGCCCGAGCTCGGTGGCTACGCGAGGAGCGCGATGAACGCCGCAACAATGCCGACGACCACCAACGACAGCACGATGAACGGGTGGTCCTGGAACCAGACGACGACTCGATTGCTCGGCACCTCGCTGGGCATCTTTGTGTGCTGTGGGCCTGACGCCAACTGGGAGCGCTGCAGGCTCTCCAGGCTCGCCGTTTCCAATCGAGCTGTCTCTTTACCACCCGTAAATCCGCTTGAGTGTTCCATCACGTGAGCATAAGCACCCCCGACTGGATAGACGGCACAACGATCCGTTGCCCGGGCTGAGCCACGGAGGGCCGAAGGTCCCTGATGCGGCGCCCCTGGGCGCGGGTACCGTCGCCATCAGCAGCAACCCGAGTGCTGCCCCGACTGGGAGGCGCCATGAAGAGCTACCCCACCGACCGCATCCGCAACGTCGCCCTCGTCGGCCACGGCGGTGCCGGCAAGACCACGCTGGCCGAAGCCCTCTTGGTCCGTGCCGGAACCCTCCCCCGTGCCGGCCGGGTCGACGACGGGACCAGCGTGCTGGACACCGAGCCGGAGGCCATCAAGCGACGCATGTCGCTCTCCCTGGCGCTCGCCCCGTTCGAATGGAAGGCCGGCGATGGCAACACGTACAAGGTCAATCTCCTGGACACGCCCGGATACCTCGACTTCGACGGCGAGGTGGACGCAGCGTTGTCCGTCGCCGACCTCGCGTTGTTCGTGGTGAGCGCGGTCGAGGGTGTGGAGGTGCAGACCGAACGCCTGTGGCACAAGGCTGCAGCACTCGGGTTGCCCCGGATGATCTTCGTCAACAAGGAGGACAAGGAGCGCGCCGACTTCCACTCCGTGCTCGTGCAGCTGCAACTGGCATTCGGCGCAGGCATCGCTCCGCTGGAGTTGCCGCTCGGCGAGGCCGGCACGTTGCACGGCGTTGCCGACGTGCTCAGCGAAGCGGCGTTCGAGTACGAACCGGGTGGTACGCACCACACCGAGGCCGTGCCGGCCGACATGGCCGCCGAGGAGCACGCGCTCCATGACGCGCTGCTGGAGGAGATCGTCTCCGGCGACGACGCCCAGCTCGAGCGGTACCTCGCCGGCGACGTGCCGACGGTCGCCGAGCTCGAACGAACACTCGCTCACGAGGTGCTCGAGTGCGTGGAGTTCCCTGTGCTGCTCGGGTCGGCCGTCACCGGCGTCGGCATCGACCGTCTCGCGGACTTCCTGTGCGAACTCGGGCCGTCGCCGGCCGACCGACCGACTTCCGTGAGTGCAGGCGACGAGACGGTGCCGGTATCCGCGACGGTCGACGGCAAACCGCTCGTGTACGTCTTCAAGACCGTCGCCGATCCCTTCATCGGCCAGCTGTCGCTGTTCAAGGTGCTGTCGGGCACGGTACGCACCGATGATCGGTTGCTCAACAGCACGCACGGCGGCGAGGAGCGGCTGCACGGCTTGTTCGATCTACGCGGCAAGGAGCAACTCCCGACCACCGACGTGGTCGCCGGCGACATCGCCGCCGTCGCCAAGCTGTCCAACACGCACACCGGCGACACGCTCGCACCGAAGGGGTCGCCGGTGAAGATGCTCGCGCCGCCGCCGCCACATCCTCAGTACAGCGTGGCGATCGTGCCCCGCACGCAGGCCGACGACGACAAGATGGGCAACGCCCTCGCCCGCCTCCGGGCAGAGGATCCTTCGCTGCTCGTGCAGCGCGTCGAGGACACAAACCAGACCGTGCTCCGCGGCGTCGGCGACACCCATCTCGCCGTCGCGCTGGAGCGGCTTGCGCGCAAGTTCGGCGTCAACGTCGACACCACCGACGTGCGTGTCGCATACCGGGAGACCATCGCCGGTCGCGCCGGCGCCGACGGCAAGCTGAAGAAGCAGAGCGGCGGCCACGGCCAGTTCGCGGTGGTCAGCCTCCGCGTGGCGCCGTTGCGCCGCGGCGAGGGTTTCGTGTTCACCGATGCGATCGTCGGCGGTGCGATCCCGCGCAACTACATCAGCTCGGTGCAGGCCGGCATCGAGGAGACGATGTCGCACGGCGGGGTGCACGGCTTCCCCGTGGTCGACGTCGAGGTGGAGTGCTACGACGGCAAGTTCCACGCGGTCGATTCCAGCGACATGGCGTTCAAGACGGCGGCTTCCCTGGGCTTTCGCGATGCTATGGCCGCGGCCGGGGTGTTGGTGTTGGAACCCATCTCGCTGCTGAAGGTGTACGTACCGGGCGGCTACCAGGGTGACGTGATGGGCGACATCACGTCACGCCGCGGCAGAGTGCACGGCACGAACGCCCTGGATCGTGGCGAGCAGGAGATCGAGGCGCTGGTACCGGCCAGCGAGCTGCAGCGGTACGCGATCGATCTGAGGTCGATCACCGGCGGCCGAGGGCGGTTCACCGTCCAACACGACCACTACGACGTGTTGCCCGCGCATCTGGTGGAGAAGGCGAAGCAGGGCCTGCCCAAGCAGCACTGAGCGTTCAGTCGTCGGCGCGCAGCACGAGCGGAGGCAGCCACTGCTCCAGACGTTCCCAGATCACCGCGTCGCTCTTCGCAAGCAGGTGGCCGTCACCGGGCAGACGCACCAGCTCACCTGTACCGGCGATCATCTGCACCATCTCGCTCGCCTCGATCGGCAGGATCTCGTCGCGCTCACCGTGGAACAACAGCAGCGGCGTGCCGGCCAAACCCGCGGCTATCTCGCACCCGGCCGACTGCGTGGCAAAGGTGGCAACACCGGCCACCATTCCCTCCAACCCGACACCAACGCGCACGGCGATGGCGCCGCCGAAGCTGTGACCCATCAGCACCACCTTGTCGGCGCCGGCTCCGCCGATGGCCAGTTGTGCCGCAGCGGCAATGTCGACACAGCACAGATCGAGATCGTTCGGCCGGCGATAGCTCACGCGCAGCACGGCCACGCCGCGCCGCGACCACTCCTCGCCCAGCCGGTGGTACAGCGCCTCGCCGGGCCCCAGCAGGCCACCCATCGCGCCACCGCACAACACCAGCGCGCCGGACTGCACCGTCACGCCGACGGGGGGCTCGTGCCACAGCAAGGTCAGCAAGCCTCGCATCGTGTACATCTCCACATGGCGCAGTGTGTCGGTGAGCATCACATCACTCGACGCCATCACCTGCAGCGCGTCGAGCGGGGTCGTCGCCCGGCCGGACACACCCTCGGCTCCGCGGTCCGTCGGGTTACGGATGGGGTCGGTCATCGTGGCTACCCTAACCCCACCCATGGCTGAGCTGCCCACCGATCCCCGCCGTCGCGAGCTGTACGACCTCGCCGTCCGCATCGGCCTCGCGTGGCGCGAGATCCGCCGTGGCGCCTCCACGTCCGCTCTGCGCGAATACCTGTACGGACACGAGGAGAGCTCCGTCGAACAGGGCCAGATGGACACGATGGATGTGCTTGCATCGCGCGACTCGTGGCGGATGAGCGAGCTGGCCGAGGCCCTCCGTGTGGAACCGTCCACCGCTACCCGCGCGGTTCAGCGGCTGGTCAACTCCGGCCTCGCGACACGCAATCACAGCAGCGACGACGGCCGTGTTGTGCAGGTCGAGCTCACTGCCGCTGGTCGAACGGTCTTCGAATCCGTCGCCGCGCGCCGCGAGGAGCTGTTCACCTTCATCCTCGGTTCCTACCGAGGCAAGGAGCTGCCCGTGTTGGCCGAAATGCTCGAGCGCTTCGTGGTCGCCGTCGACACGTTCGTCGACGATCACCGAGCCACCGACGACTGATCGCCGACCTGGCCCACCACATGCGTTTGTGTCATCGATCACCGACGTGCAGCGTCGGAAATCGATGACACACACGTGAGGAATTTGCCGGTCTGGCGAACTCGGTGCGCCCAGTGCAAGCGTGAAGACGAACGATGCGCAGCTGATCGAATTGGTGGCCGAGCATCAGATGCTTGCCACCACGGCGCGAGCCCGGCAGGCGGGACTCTCGGAGAGCCAGTGGAGCCGACTGCGCGCAGGCGGCGTGTGGGTGCCGATCGTGCCCGGTCAGTGGCGGCACGCAGCGACGCCGCTCACGTGGGAGATGAAGGTTCGAGCCGGCGCAGCTTGGTTAGGGAGGGACGCGGCGCTCTACGGGGCCACCGCCGCCCGTTGGTGGGGTCTCGAGGGCTGCTGCACGGAAACCGTCGAGTTCCTCGTGCCCCGCGGCCGCCGCCACCTGACGCCATGGCTCACCCTGCACACCACAACCAAGTGGGCGCCTGGCGACGTGCTCAGGCATCGGGAGGTCCGCACATCGAGCGCGGCGCGGGCCATCATCGACATGGCGCGGGATCATTCGCCGCGTGCACTGGAGAACGCAATCGACAGCGCGTGCCGACAACGCCTCACCTCGGTCCCGACCCTGACGAAGCGAATGCGAGCCCTCGGAGGCAGCGGCCGTCACGGCATTCGAACGATGCGGACGCTGCTGCTCGACAGCGGTGGCGAGTCGTTCCTCGAGCGGCGGCTTCTCAGGTTGCTGCGCATGGCCGGCCTCCCCCGACCTGCAACCCAGATCATCCATCGGACACGGGATTCGAGGGTGATGCGCGTCGACTTCCAGTACACCGATGCCCAGGTCGTGATCGAGGTCAGCGGGCGGCACGGCCACACCTCTGACCGCGACCGCCAGCGCGACGCCCGGCGGCGCAACGCACTGCAGTCGCAGGGTTGGGTGGTCCTCGAGTTCACCACTGCCGACGTACTCGATGACCCCGGCTACGTGCTCGCCACCATCACCGACCACCTACCGCCACCCACGCCGTGACCGCGGACCGACGACTGTGTCATCAAGTTTCGACGAACCACGTCGCCAGGACATGACACAAAGCGGGAGATGGGCCGCTGGGGATCGTCGACGGGGCGGAGGGTTACGATCGGCCGTGCGCGGGTATGGTGCCGGTAATGGCCGACCGCAGTGACTTCACCCAGGAAGCGATGCAGTACGCGCCGCAGCTGTACAGCGCCGCATTGCGCATGACTCGCAACAAGACCGACGCCGAAGACCTCGTGCAAGAGACCTACCTGCGCGCGTACCGCGGCTACGAGGGCTTCAACGAGGGCACCAACCTGCGCGCATGGTTGTTCCGTATCCTCACCAACACCTTCATCAACGTGTACCGGGCAAAGCAACGGCGGGTGCAGGAGTCCGAGCTCGGCGACGTCGAGGATCTCTATCTCTACAAGCGCATCAGCGGCATCGATGTCGCCAGTCGGAGCGCCGAGGACACGCTGTTCGAACTGTTCACCGACGACGAGGTGAAGTCGGCCCTGGAGGACCTCCCCGAGTCGTTCCGCCTGCCGGTGTTGCTGGCCGATGTGGAGGGCTTCTCCTACAAGGAGATCGCAGAAATACTGGACATCCCGATCGGCACAGTGATGTCCCGGCTACATCGGGGAAGAAAAGCAATGCAGAAGGCGTTGATTGATTTCGTGACTGAGCGAGGCATGCTGTCCCGCACTCCCGAGATCGATCCGGACCTTCTTCATGGCTGACTGCAACGAAACCCTCCGCGAGCTCGAGACCTTCCTCGACGACGAGTTGACCGACGAAACACGCGCCGGCATCCACGCACACCTCGGCGGCTGCCAGGATTGCCTGCAGGCGTTCGATTTCCACGCCGAGCTGCGCACCGTGATCAGCGTCAAGTGTCAGAACGACGAGATGCCGGCCGGCTTGCTCTCGAAGATCGAGGCCTGCTTCGGCGAGGACTTCGACGGCGACGGCGTGATCGGCTGAGCCACACTCGCCCGATGCGCGTCGATTGGGCACATGCCTACCTCGACTGGCTACGCTGACACACATGTTCTCGGTGATCTTCCACTGGTGGCTCGGCGTTGGTCTCACGATCGTCGGCGTGCTCGCAGCCGTCGGCATCATCGGCGGTTACTTGAAGAAGGTTGTGGCTCCCCAGTACCCGGGCAAGCGCAACCGCCGCGAAGACTGAGGCCCGATCGTGGGGTCGGTCAGTGACTGACCTCGACCCATGTCCGGTGTTGCTCGGCCGCTGCACGTTCTCCCCGGCGGGAACTGCGGTCGTGTGCGCGGTATCCGGCGGCGCCGACTCGACTGCGCTGATGGCGCTCGCAGTTGCGGCAGGGCTGCACGTCACCGCCATCCACGTGGATCATGGCCTGCGTCCTGAATCGACCGACGAAGCCGAAGTGGTGCGAAAGAATGCCGCGCGACTCGGCGCTGCATTCCGTTACGAACGCATCCAGCTCGGTGACGGCCCCAACCTCGAAGCCCGCGCCCGCGAGGCCCGGTACGCAGTACTGCCCACCGGCGTGCTCACCGGCCACACGGCCGACGACCAGGCGGAGACGGTGTTGGTGAACCTGCTGCGAGGCGCCGCCACGAGCGGCCTCGCCGCGATGCGACCCGGCCCACATCACCCGATTCTCGGACTGCGGCGAGCCGAGACCGAGGCGTTGTGCCGCGACCTGCAGCTGCCGACGGTGAGCGACCCATCGAACAGCGACCCGCGCCACTTGCGCAACCGAGTGCGCCACGAGCTGCTGCCGCTGATGGCGGACCTCTCCCGTCGCGACATGGCACCGCTGCTGGCGCGTCAGGCCGCACTGATGCGTGACGAGGACGACCTGCTGGAACGACTCGCAGCAGCGCTCGACCCCACTGACGCTCGAGGGTTGGCCGCCGCGCCCGCCGCACTGGCTCGCCGTGCGGTGCGCCGCTGGCTGACCACCACCCACCCTCCCGATGCGGCCACTGTCGAGCGGGTGCTGGCAGTTGCGCGCAGCGAAGCCCTCGCCACCGACGTCGGCGCGGGCAGGAGGGTTGCACGTCATCGACAACAGCTGACCCTCGGCCCCCACGAACAGGGTGGCCAGCGAGTAACCTGAGCGCACATTCGTCGATAGCACTACACGTGGAGGAAGGCTCATGCCTCCCAGGCTGCGCGGGAAGTGGGCGCTGGGCATCACGCCGCGCAACTTCACGTGGTTCATGAAAGACAAACTTGCGGTGTGCGAACGCCCCGGCGGGTACGGCGACAACCATCGCCGCGTCCGTCGCCAAGAGGAGATCATCTGGTTGCGCGAGAACGGCTTCGGCTGCGTGGTCAGCATCATCCCGGCGACCCACAATCTGCACAACTACGACGAATTGGGCCTGCCATACCTGCATCGCCCATTCACCGGCACCGACGACCTCGGAATGTGGCTGAAGGCCTTCTACACGGAGATCCACAGCCTGATGGAGGCCGGCACGAAAGTGGTCGCCCACAACGAATCGGTCGACGATCGCATCATCGGCATCATGGGCGGGTACATCCGCTGGAGCGGCATGGTCGATGATCCGTCGACCGTCATCAACCTCACCGAGCGCATCGCCAAGCGTCAGCTGGACCCGTTCGCCCGTCAGGTCATCCTGATGGCACACGAACTCCACTGACGCGCCCGTCGCTGGTCGTACCGGCCCGCACGGTGCGCCTACGATGGCGTACATGAGCACGACGCCTGCGAACTGGTACCCGGACCCGATGGGTCGTCATCAACTGCGCTACTGGGACGGTGCTAACTGGACCGACCACGTCAGCTCGAACGGGGTGCAGGGCACCGACGCCCTACAACCCAAGGGACTCGACCGGGTGGACAGCGCGCTGACGATCGGCAACGAGGGCGACCCCAACAAGATCCAGCAGCAGCTGCACAGCGAGGACAAGTATCGCGGCGCTCAGATCGGGCAAGTGGCCTTCCAGGGGGGCGGCTCGATCTTCACCGAACCGGTGCTGGTGGTGAACCAGAAGGCCAAGCTGATCGAGCTCAACAACCAGTACAGCGTGTTCAACAAGGACGGCCAGCAGCTGGCGGCGGTCAACCAGGTGGGCCAGAGCGCTGCCAAGAAGGCGATGCGGCTCCTCACCAGCCTCGACCAGTTCATGACGCACAAGCTGGAGATCACCGACAACAGCGGGCAGGTGCTGCTGCGCATCACGCGGCCGGCGAAGGTCATGAAGAGCACGGTGATCGTCAGCGATGGGAACGACCAAGAGATCGGTCGCATCGTGCAGGACAACATGTTCGGCAAGATCCACTTCACGCTCCAGGCCGGTGGCCACACGTATGGCGCGATCAAGGCGGAGAACTGGCGGGCATGGAACTTCCGCATCGAGGATCACACCGGCCAGGAAGTCGCCCGGATCACCAAGACGTTCGAGGGCATCGCCAAGACGATCTTCACCACCGCCGACAACTACGTCGTACAGATCCACGGGCAGATCCCCCAGCCGCTCAACTCGCTGGTGGTGGCCGCCGCCCTGTCCGTCGACACCGCGTTGAAGCAGGATTCACGCGGCTTCGGCTGAGTCCCGCCCGAGGCCCGCTCAGCCGGCAGCCGTCAGATCGATGACAACGTGCACCGAGGCCGTCGATGCCAGGCACACAGAGCCGCCGGTCACGTTCAGCGTGATGGTGGACGACGAAGTGATCGATGGGCGCGTGTAGACGACCGAAGCGGTTGGTTTCTTCTCCGCGCAGTTCCAGACGAGCAATGCTGCACCTGTGGTTCGCCCGACGATGGCGACCGACAGCTGGGCTCGCGTCGCGCCACTGGGTACCGAAAGTGTCACCGTACGGCCTTCAGGCGTTACTGCACTCGAGGTCCGAGAGTCGAACACACGAGTGGGCTTGACCGGTGTCATCACCTTGGTGCCAGTCCAGGCAGCTGTCACATCGAGCACGACGTTCACCTGCTCCGTCGACGACACGCACACGCCGGCGTCATTGGTTCGGATGACTCCGCTGAACACCTGCGCCGGAACAGCCCCAAAGGGAAGGATCCATGGGGTCCCCCCACATGGTCCGATGCCGATGCTGCCAGCCGCAAGCGGCGCCAGGAGGGTCACCGTCAGCGTCACTGCCTTCGAGCCCGCTGGGATGCCCAGCGCGTTCAACGACGCAGCCTTCGTGCCGTTGGCAGCCAGCGGGCTGGCGTTGCGAGTGTCCATTGCGCGTCGGGACACCATCGGTTGGACGCCCACGCCGGAGGCGGCGAGCACCCCGGTGACATCCACCCGCACGTCGGACGCGATGTTGGCGGCGATGCACACCTCGCCGGCTACGACCCTCACCAGCGCGGTGGTCGCATTGACTCGGTTCGGGGCGATGTTGATCGTCGAAGTCGTCGGCGAGGTCACGTCACAGGGGAACGCAGCGAGGTAGCCGACACCTGCAGCATTGCGGACCGCGATGCGAACCATGACACCCGGTGTGCCTGCCGGCACGCCGGTGAGGCCTGCAACCTTGACCCGAGTGGTGGCGCCGGGTACCAGCTTGGCGCCGGCTGTGTCGAGCGCCTTCACGGGCGCGATGAACGACCACTTGTCGGCTGGGCCGGCCGGCACCGTCGTCGATGGAGCGGTTGTCGTCGGCGAAGGAGTTGGTGGCGCAGTCGTCGGTGCAGTCGTCGGTGCAGTCGTCGGCGGGACGGTGGTTGCGGGCGCTGTGCCGGCAACAGTGGTGGTCGCACCGGTCGTGGGCTGGGGTGGCACCGTCGCGGTCTTGCAACCGTCGAATGCTCGCACGGTCGGGGTCGGGTTGATCGCCGCACCGCCACCCGGATGCACCTCGAAGTGCAAGTGGGGAGTGCCGGCGTTGCCGGTCATGCCGATGTTGCCGATGATCTGGCCGGCCTTGACCGCCGAACCGACCTTCAGCCCTGGGGCGAACGAGCTGAAGTGGGCATAGAAGAAGTAGGTGCCATCAGCTCGGGTCAGGCGCCAGCCGTTGCCGGCGAGTGCTCCGGGGGCATCGATGTACTGCTTGGTCAGCGTGCCAGCGTCGACTGCGTACACGTACAGCCCGGCCTTGGCGATGATGTCGACACCCTGGTGGCTGCGACCGCCCGACCGGGGCGCGCCGTAGGTGTCGGTGAAGTAGCACATGCCCTGCACGGGGAACTGCTTGATGGTCACGGCCGCGGGCGGCGCGACGGTGGTGGTGGTGGTGGTCGCGCCCGCCGTCACCACCGTGGAGGCCGGAGCGGCCGCCGCCATCGAGTACGCCGCAACGGCCACGGCGATCACCGTGGCCGCCAGCGCCACCTTGAGGCCGCGAGTCGAAGTACCTGCTCCGCTGTTCTCCATCACGGAGTGGTATCGGCCGAAACTGACGAAGTCTTGAGCCGCGCGACAATGCTGTGCATGTCCTCCGTCACCGTCCGCGGCTCCGCACTCGCCTCCGTCACTCCTGATCGGGCCGAGCTCAGCCTTGCGCTCAGCCATCTCGCCGCCGATGCAGCCACTGCCCTCGACGAGGTGTCGGCACGTTCCCAACTGCTGGAGGCGATGCTCGCGACGCTCGGGTTCCAACGCCCCGACTGGGCCACGGAAGGCGTGCGGGTGGGTGAAGAGTACGTGTGGAAGAACGACAGCAACGTGTTGGTGGGTCACCGCGCAACGACCGCGGTGACGGTCACGATCCGTTCGACCGACCTGGTCGGCACGGTCATTCGCGACGGCGTCAAGGGTGCCGGCGCCAACGTCGGCAGCCTGATCTGGCGCGTCGACGCCGACAATCCGGCACGCACAGCGCTGCTCGGCGAGGCGGCGCGCGACGCCAAGCTGCGGGCCTCGGCCTACGTCGATGCCCTCGGCCTGCGCCTTGGCGAGGTGGAGATCATCAGCGAGGTCGCATTCACGCCGGAACCCGCGCCACATGAACGAACGATGATGATGGCGGGGGCGGCCAAGATGGCCGATGAGGCGGAGATGAGCGTCAGCGGCGGCCTGATCGAACTCAGCGCCGAGGTGTACGTGCGGTTCGCGATTCTCCCCTAACGGGGCGGGTGCGGGTAGCCTCGCAATGTGCGTGGTCAGCGTGTTCTGGTCAGCGGAATGGGCGGCGAACTCGGTTCGCTCGTGGCCGCCAAACTCGAGTTGGAGCCGTGGGTCGGCGCCCTCGTCGGCATCGATGTCGATCCCCCGCGCCGCCGCCTGCGCACTGCGGAGTTCCACCTGCTGCAGCCATCCCAGCGCGAGCGCATCGTCGATGTCGTCACCAAGTTCAATCCGCATGTCGTGATCAACCTCAGCGTCTGGGAACCCGATGCCCGCGCTGGCCTGAAGCACGCTCGCCAGTTCACTGCCGACGCGGCAACCGCCATCATCGGCGCCGCCGCCGAGTGCCCTGCGCTGGAGAGTCTGGTGGTCCGCAGCGGGCTCGAGGTCTACGGCCGCGAGAAGGGCACGCCAACGCGGCCTGTCGAGAGCACCCCGATCCGACCGACCAGCGAGTACGGCCACATGCTGGCCAACGTCGAGGAACAGGCACGCGAACTGGGCCGACGCGTCGGCATCGCCGTCGGCACGCTGCGTCTGGCACCGGTGCTCGGCAAGCACGTACCCAGCCCCCTGGGGCGGCTGCTTCGCCAACCGGTGGTGCCGTACAGCCTGCTGGCCGATTCACCGTTCGCCGTCATCGAGGATGGTGATGCCGCTCGGGCATTCGTCGCGGCTGCGCAACAGCGCCTCGACCAACCGATCAACGTCGTCGCTCCCGGTGCGATCACCGCGCTGCAGGCACTGATGCGTGGCAGGCGCGTTCCATTGCCGCTGGTCGGCCCCGAGTGGCGCGTGGCGTCGCGCCTGAGCCATCTGTTCGGCGCCCCGATCCCCGAGCACGTGGTGGAACTGATGCATCGCGGACGGCTCGCCGACGGCGCCAAGGCCCTCGCCGTGCTCGGCTTCGCACCCCGCCTGAGCACACCCGAGGTGATCGACCACCTTTATGCATGGGAGAGCGTCCTGCGCATCGGCAGCATCAACGAGGCTGTGGCCTGATGGCGCAGCTGATCCAGTTCCCTGGCCGGGTTGCCTCGCGGGCAACCAGCGCGCTCGCCGCGCCGCTGAGAGCCGTGTGGCCGGCGTACTCGGTCGACGACTTCGGCCGTGATCCACACCTGATCGAAGCGCTCGCACCGTTCACACAGCTGCGGTGGAGCGTGACGGTCGGCGGTGAGCAACACCTACCGGTTCGCACCGGTGCGCTCCTGGTGTGCAACAGCCGCCGATTCTCGCTCAGTGCGGTGTACGCGGCGCTCGCGCTGAGCCAGGCCTGCGGCCGGCCGGTGCGGTTCGTCGGCCGTCCCGACTCCGCCCCCGTCGGCTCCTTCATGCGTCGCATCGGTGGGCTGCTCGCCACGCCCGCCGACGTCCTGGGCGCATTGCAGCACCACGAGCTGGTGATCGTCAGCGCCGAGGGCACCACCCAGGCACGACATGCCGGCAAGGTGCCCCACGAGCTCGTCGGCCCGGCAATGGTGGCAGGGGTACCGGTGTTCCCCGTCGCCACGATGAGCAGCACGTTCGGCCGCGCAGCGCGAGTGGAAGTTGGCGCTCAGGTGCGTCCGCGTCGCAAGCGGCGCGGCCCTTTGGCCGAGGTCGAGCTGGCCGAGCAGGTTCAGCACCACCTGCAACGCATGCTCGACGGCTTCGGCGGCCTGCAGACCGGCGTTGCCCCCATCGACTGGCTCACGGAGGGCTGAACCGACCATGCCCTACGTACGCAGCTCCGACGGCATCCGCCTGCACTACGAGGTGATCGGCCGCTCCAACGCGACCCCTGTCCTGATGATCCAGGGGCTCGGCGCCGACAAGCACGGCTGGGACATGCAGCGCATCCCGCTCGCCCTGCAGTACCGCGTGATCGCGTTCGACAACCGCGGTGCGGGGCGCAGTGACAAGCCCTTCGGCCACTACTCGCTCGAGCAGATGGCCGCCGATGCGATCGCCGTGCTCGATCAGGTGGGCGTCGAGAAGGCGCACATCGTTGGTGCCTCCATGGGAGGGGCGATCACACAGATCATCGGCCTCAAGTACCCCGAACGCGTGATGTCGCTGACGCTTGCGTGCACCGCTTGTCGCAACCACCCTTGGCGCCGTGAGCTGTTGCACGGCTGGGCCGCCCATGCCACCGAGAAAGGAATGGGCGCGATGACGCGCGAAGCGGCCCGTTGGGTGATCGGCCCACGATCGTTCCGCCGGCTGCTGCCCGCGTTCGGCTGGTTGGGGCCGCTCGCGATGGGCCGCACCTCACATGCGTTCGTGTCGCAGGTCAATGCGATCCTCGACATCGACGACAGCATCTCGGATCAGCTGATCGACGTGAAGGCGCCGACACTGGTGCTCGTGGGCAACCAGGACATCCTCACACCTCGCGGCGACAGCGAGGAGATCGCCGACCTGATGCCGAATGCCGAACTCGTGGTCATCTCCGGCGCGGCACATGGGTTCATGGTCGAGCACGCCACGACGTTCAACCGCGTGCTGATGGAGTTCCTCGGGAGGGTCACCCGCGCACAGCGAGCTGCGGCATCCGAGGCCGCCACCGCTGCCGTGGCGAGCTGACCGACGAGTACGTTCAGGCCTCTGAACCTTCAGGGGGCGGCTGCCACCCCGGCTGCGGCGAGCTGGGCACGACGGTTATACGCCCACCCTGGTGTGCGGAGTACGAACCCGAGGCGGTCGCGCCAGTTGGTGCTGTGCGCGACGTCGCGGAACATGTCGCGGTACTCGTGCGTGCTCACCGTCCACAGGTTGTACGACTCGACGTTCCTGGTCAGGCCGTAGACCACCGGCTCTGCGGGGTCTTCGGCCTCGAACGTGCCGAACAGTCGATCCCAGATGATGAGGATGCCGGCGTGGTTGCGATCGATGTAGCGCTTGTTGCGGCCGTGATGCACGCGGTGGTGCGACGGCGTGTTGAGCACACTCTCGGCCGCGCTGCCCAAGGTGCGGATCGTGTCGGTGTGGATCCAGTACTGATAGATCAAGTTGAGCGCACGCGACGTCTCGATGATCGCCGGCCGCACCCCAGCACATGCGATGAGGCCGTACGGCACCCACACCCCGAACGCACCGGCAACGGGCTGACGCAGGGCCGTCGAGAGGTTGTAGTGCTGGCTGCTGTGATGTGGCACGTGGATCGTCCACATGCCGCGCACGTCGTGCTGGTTGCGGTGGTTCCAGTAGTAGGCCAAGTCCCACCACACCATCGACAGCGCCCAGGGCAGCACCCCGTTGCCCATGTCGCGGCGGCTGCCCTTCTTCCACATCCGCGTCGCGCTGGTGAACGCCGCGGTGGTGGCAGTGAGGGCCACCCCGCCAGCGGCGATCGCTGCGACGCCACCGACCTGTGAAACCTTTCGTGCACGGGCTTTGGCGCGGCGGCCGGCCGCCGTCGCCAGATCCGCCTTTGCCGCGACAGCATCGGCGATGGTGGTCGCGACCGCGGCCGTGAGCGCAACCCCCACCACGGCCCGCCCGATACGGCCACCACGACCACGCTTGGAGCTCGTACGAAACGGCACCGCATAGGCAGCCAACGCAGCACTGATCGGTGTGGTGAGGCTGAGCGCGCCCATCGCGAGGCTCGTGCGCGTATCGGGCGCGAGGTAATCGAACGCGCCCGGTCCTTCCGGCTGGGCGCGGCGCTGGAGCGCTCGGTGTTCCCACGCCATCGACGCCGCGTAAAGCGGCGTGACTGCAACCGACAGATCGATCATGCGCACAGTCTGCCGCGCGGCTCTGCTCGTGGGGCAACGCCGCCGTAGGTTGGGCGCCGTGATCCCCCATGACGGCGCACTGCGCGACCGCATCGCTCGCAACCTGGCGGCACACACCGTGCGCGAGGTTCCCCACGGCGACGAGAAGCGTGCTGCCGTCGCGATCGTGGTCGTCGGCAGCGAGGCGGGCAGCGACATCCACGATCCGATCTCGTTCACACCCGAGGAGATGGCCGTGGTACCCGGTGACATCACGGGATTCGACGGCGCTGTCGCGGGTGTGGCCGGTGGTGCAGCGTTCCTGTTGTGCCGGCGGGCAGCGAAGCTCAACCACCACGGCGGCCAATGGGCGTTACCGGGTGGTCGCACCGACCCCGGTGAGACCGCCGAGGAGACGGCGCTGCGCGAGTTGGAGGAGGAGTTGGGCCTGACCCTCGGCCACGACGCCGTGCTCGGCAGGCTCGACGACTACGTCACCCGCAGCGGCTATGTGATGACGCCCGTCGTGTTGTGGACCGATGGCGACGTCGAGATCACCCCCGACCCCGGTGAGGTGGCCCACGCCTACCGCATCGGCCTGCACGAACTGTGCCGTGCCGACTCCCCTCGCTTCGTCAACATTCCCGAGAGCGAGCAGCCGGTCGTGCAGGTGCCCGTCGGCCGCGACCTGATCCACGCGCCGACCGGTGCGGTGCTGGTGCAGTTCCGCTGGGTTGCGCTCGACGGCCGCGCCGATGAACGCGTGCACCACTTCGAGCAACCCGTCTTCGCCTGGAAGTAGCGTCCGGCCGCCGCACCAGCGGCCGCGCCCTGCGTCGTCCACTTTCATCGGGTGACAGGTTTCCCTGCGCGGCCCGACGACCACAGCGCAGGGAAACCTGACACGCCAGTACATGGAATCATGCAGGCCGGTCGCGGGCCACACCGCAGTGATCGTGCCGCTACTGCTTCGCGGACGCGGACGCGGCGGCATCGGCGTCCATCACGCGTTCGAACACCTTGCTGTAGCCGAGCCGGTGCAGCATCCAGGGCACGATCGACGGCGCGATGTTGGCGAGGACGACCAGCGGCCGGATGGGCGGAGTGTTGACCAGCACCTCCGCCTTGTTGTGCGTGATGCAGCGCACAACGACCTTCGCCACCTTCTCCGGCTTCGAGGTGCCGGCGATCTTGGGCGCACGGATGCCGTTCTTGTCCCAGCGGTCGTACATGCCTGCGTCGGTGACGAAGCCCGGGCAGACCACGGAGAAGCCGACAGGATTGCCCCGGTACTCGGACCGCAACGAGTTGGTGAACCCGACCAGGCCGTGCTTGCTCGCGCAGTACGAGGTGCCGTACGCAACACCGACCTTGCCGGCACCTGAGGCGATATTCACGACATGACCGCGTGTGCGGGCGAGCATGCCCGGCACGACCGCGCGGGTGAGCAGCATCGGTGCCTCGAGGTTGATCGTCAGCGTGTCGAGGATGTCGGACTCGAGCGCCTGATCGAAGCGGGCGACGCGCTCGATGCCGGCGTTGTTGACGAGGATGTCGATCGAGCCGAGTTCGGCTTCCGTGCGCCTGATCAGCTCCGCCCGATCCGACGCTTTGGCGACATCGCACTGGATCGCGATCGCACGGACGCCGAGCGCCTCCATCTCGACACGCACGTGCTCGAGTTCCTCGATCGACCGTGCCGCCAGGGCCAGGTTCACACCCTCCGCGGCAAGGGCACGAGCGATGTACACCCCGATGCCACGTGATGCTCCGGTGACGATTGCAGTGGCACCGCGCAGGTTGTCCATGTGCGAACGCTACCGCGGACGCCTCTCACGCACGACCGGTGTGGCCGAAACCACCGCCACGATCTTCACCGTCCAGCGACTCGACCACCTGCCACTGCACGTCCTCCACCCGCTGCACCACCAGCTGCGCGATGCGGTCGCCACGCCTGATCTGGAACGGCTCGGTCGGGTCAGTGTTGAGCAGGATCACCCTGATCTCCCCGCGATACGCCGCGTCGATCAGACCGGGGGCGTTGGCGACGGTGAGGCCGTGGCGCAGCGCGTTGCCACTTCGCGGCAACACGAAGCCTGCGTACCCCACCGGGATCGCGATGCTGATCCCCGTGGGCATCAGCAGCCGGCCGCCGTCCGGGGGGACGATGCCGTCCTCGCGCGCCCGCAGATCGAGCCCTGCATCGCCCGGGTGGGCGTAGCTCGGCAGAGCGAGTTCGGCATCGAGGAGCACGATCGGCACAGGCAGCATCGGTCGCAGAGTGTACGCACCGGTACGCTCAGGCAGGTGAGCCCCGGCCGTCCTCCCTCCGTCGACCGGTTGGCGCGCACGATGGCCGCCGCCAGCGGTCTACCTCACCCGGTGTGCGTCGCGTTGGCCCGTGATGCCATCGCCGCAGGGCCTGCTGCGTACACCGAGGAAGCGGCCTGCCACCGTGCGGTGCAGTTCCACCGCACGCTCCTGTCGCCCGTGGTCAACGCCACCGGGGTGCTGCTGCACACCAACCTCGGGCGGGCGCCGGTGGCGTTCGCTCACCCTTCGCAGGCGCTCAACGTCGAGTTCGATCTCACCACCGGCGAGCGCGGGTCGCGGCAATCCGCAGTCGGCGGGCTGTTGGCGACGCTGTGTGGCGCCGAGGCGGCAATCGTGGTCAACAACAATGCGGCAGCCGTGATGCTGGTGCTGGCCGCGCTCGCCTGCGAGCGTCAGGTGCTGGTGAGCCGCGGCGAGAGCGTCGAGATCGGCGGCGGCTTCCGCGTGCCCGATGTGATGGAGCAGAGCGGCGCCCTCCTGGTCGACGTCGGAACCACCAACCGCACCCGGCTCACCGACTACTCCAAGGCGCTCAGCCGCAAGGCCGCCGACGTTGCGCTGATCCTCAAGGTGCACCCCAGCAACTACCGCATCGAAGGCTTCGTCGAGGACACCCCGGTGGTTCAGCTCGCCACGCTCGGTGTGCCGGTGGTGGCCGACATCGGCAGCGGCCTGATCGACGCCAACTGCCCGTGGCTCAGTGGTCCGCCACCGGCGTGGCTAGCGGGCGAGCCCGCCGCCCGCCAGACACTTGCGGCCGGGGCGGCGCTGGTCACCTTCAGCGGCGACAAGCTGATGGGCGGCCCGCAGGCAGGCATCATCGCCGGTCGCGCCGACCTCGTCGCAGCCTGCGCACAGCACCCGTTGGCCCGAGCCCTGCGACCGGGCGGCCACGTACTGTTCGCGCTGCAACAACTCGCGCTCAGCTACCTGGGCCGCACGGCGGCCACCGACATCCCGTTCTGGCGGATGGCTGCCACGCCAGTCACCGCGCTGCAGGCCCGCGCGGCAACGATCGTCGCCGCCTGCGGTGATGGCGAGGCCGTGGCCAGCGATGCGGTGCCAGGCGCCGGCTCCGCGCCCGGCACCCTCATTCCTTCGGTCGCGATCCGCATCGCCGGTGATCACCTCGCCGCCCTGCGCGCCGGCGAACCCCCGATCATCGCCCGCACTCGCGACGGCGCGACGCTGCTCGACCTGCGCACCGTCCATCCCGACGACGACGTGCACCTGATCGCCGCACTCGGCGCGCTGTGCGGCGGCTGAGCAGATGCGCGTCGTCGCCACTGCCGGTCATGTCGACCACGGCAAGTCGTCGTTGGTGCAGGCACTCACCGGCACCAACCCCGATCGATTCGAGGAGGAGCGCCGGCGAGGCCTCACCATCGATCTCGGCTTCGCCCACACCGTGCTGCCCTCCGGCGACGCACTCAGCTTCATCGACGTCCCCGGCCACGTGCGCTTCTTGCGCAACATGCTCGCCGGCGTCGGAGGTGTGGACGCGTGCATGTTCGTGGTGGCAGCCACCGAAGGTTGGAAGCCGCAGAGCGAGGAGCACCTTCGCATCCTCGAGCTGCTCGGCCTACGGCACGGCATCGTCGCGCTGACGAAGGCCGATCTCGCCGACGACGAGTGGCGCGAGCTGCAGACGATGGACGTCCGCGATCGCCTCGCCGGCACATTCCTCGCCGAGGCGCCGATCGTCGCCGTGAGCACAGTCACCGGCGAGGGCATGGACCACCTGCGCAGCGCCCTCGGCGAGCTGATCACCACCACGCCGGCGGCGGCCGACCGGGCACGGCCGCGGCTGTGGATCGACCGTGTCTTCGCAGCCAAGGGCAGCGGCACAGTCGTCACGGGCACGCTCACCGGAGGCGCCGTGGCAGTCGACGCGCAACTCACCGCCGGCGGCCGTTCCGTGCGCGTCCGCGGCATCCAGTCCCACGGCGAACGCCACGAGTCGATCGGGCCGGGGAACCGCGTCGCGCTCAACCTGGCCGGCGCCGATCACAGCGAGTTACGGCGCGGAGACGCCGTCATCTCGGCGGCGCAATGGCGCCCGACCCAGCGCTTCGACGCCAGCCTCACGGTGTTGCCCTCGTTGGACCACGTGGTCTCACGCCGCGGCGCCTACTTCGCCTACATCGGCTCGGGTGAGTTCGCGGTCAAGGTGAGGGTGCTGGGCAGCGAGTCGCTGCGACCGGGCACCGCCGGCCTGGTCAGGTTGCACCTTGCACACCCACTGCCGTTGATGAGCGGCGACCGGTTCATCCTGCGCGAGTCGGGTCGCGACGAGACGGTAGGCGGCGGCGAGGTCCTCGATGTGGCGCCGGTACGCCCGGCCTCCAAGGCGGCGCCGGACCGCAGCATCGAGCGGGTGATCGACGAGCGGGGGTGGGTCACGGCCGACGACCTGCAGGCCTGGACCGGTGAGCGCCGGGAGCCGACGATGGGGCGCTGGGTGGTCTCCCCCGCCGCGATGAGCGCCGCCCAAGAGGCCATCCGCACGCGTGTCGCGGCCGCCGGCGTGTTGGGGCTCGACCTCGCCGCGCTCGACGACCGCGACCGCAGTGTGCTGGCGACACTGCAGGGGATCACCGTCGACGCCGGTCGAGCCCGTCCGGAGGAAGCCAAGGACCCGCTGGCCGACCATCCATTCCTCGCCGCCCTCGTGGTCGGCGGCGTCACGCCACCCGACCCGGCGGGCGTCGACAAGGGGCAGCTGCGCGAGCTGGTGCGCCGCAAACTGGTCATCGAGCGCGACGGCATCTACTTCCACCCGTCGGCTCTCGATACTGCTGTCGGCGTTGCCGGCGCACTCCTGAGGGCTGACCCGGCCGGCTTCTCGATGTCACAGTTCCGCGAGGCGCTGGGCAACACCCGCAAGCACGCCGTGCCGCTGGCGACCGAGCTCGACGCGCGCGGCATCACCCGCCGGCGCGACGACCTGCGCATCGCGGGGCCGAAGCTGCCGGCCCCCTGAGCCGATCAGCCTTCGGCGCGACGACGGACCAGGCTGGGCACGCGGCGCAGGCCCTTGCGCTTCGCGGTGGGGGCACGCAGCTCCAGGTCGCGGGCGGCCTGTGCCACACGCACGTCGTTGGTGATGACCTCACCAAAGCGTTGCGGGTCGGCGAGCAGCCAACTGTGCGATCCCTCCACCACCGTGCCTTCGACGCCGGACGCGATGCACAGCGCCTCGAACGACTCACGCGGGATGATGCCGTCGCGTGTGCCCCAGATGATGCTGATCGACAGGCCGCTGTCGCGCATCGACTCCAGCTCGGTGCGCAAGTCGGCGCGCCGCGCCAGATTGGCCACCTTCACGATCGCCCGCGGGTTGCGCAGGAGGTTCGGCAGAAGGTCTTCCACCACCACCGGCAACACCCGTGTCGCCTGGCGGATAGGCCACACGTCGGCAGGGAAGTGCAGCCCCCAGTCCCAGAGCGGGCGCTCGGCGATACTGCGCAGGGTTTGCCCGCTGCGCCACGAGGAGCCACCGATCGAGTTGACCAGCACCAGGCTGCGCACCCGACTGCGGAAGTCGTGAGCGAAACGAACGGCCACACCGCCGCCGAAGGAGTGCCCGACCACCACCGCGGGTTCCTCGATGTCGAGCGAGTCCAACAGATCAGCCACCCACTGGGCGTAGCCCTTCAGTGAGAAGCTGTCGCCGGGTAGCTCGGCGGTGCCACCGAAGCCGGGCAACGCAGGGGCGATCACACGGCAGCCCTGCTCGGCGATCGTCTGGATCACGTCGCGGTACGTGTGGTGCGCCAAGGCCCAGCCGTGCAGCAATACCACGGGCAGGCCTTCTCCCGCGACGCTGTAGCTCGCCCCTCGACCCTGCACGAACGTGCGGCGGTCCACCGCAACTGCTGGCGCCATCAGGCGGATGCTGCATCCGCGTCGGCGTCGGCGTCGGCGGCATCGGCCGTGGGCGCCGTGGAAGCGCCTTCCTTCGGCCGGCGCTCGCGGTAATCGCGCGCAGCGCCCTCCACCGGCTCGACCTCCAACGTGACGCCATCGATCGCGACGACGCGCAGCTCGTCGCCGGCGGCCAAGGGGGTGGCCCGGTTCGTGCGGGCCCGCCACTTCGCGGCCCCCACCTGGGCAACACCGTCGGGGCTGATCGCGCCGACGGCGACGCCAGATGAGCCGATCATCCATTCGCGGCCGATGGTGGGCGTGGAGAATCTGGTACGCACCATCGACGGCATGCCGACGATGAAGGTGAGCAACACACCCGAGATCACGAAGAACAGCGTGATCCAGCCGAGCCGGAGATCATTGCCGGGCAGCGGCTCGTAGAGGAACCACGCCGACAGCACGAACAGCGTGGCACCGACGCCTGTCCACAGGCGCGGGATGCCCACCTGCACGTCGATCGCGAACGCCACGAACGCCAACACGAGCAGCACCAGTGCCCCGGTGCGCACGGGCAAGGCCGAAAAGCCGTAGCACCCGAACACGGTGAGCACCGCGCCGACAAAGCCGGCCACGCCGACACCGGCCGTGAAGAACTCGAAGATCAGCAGGCAGATACCGATGACGAAGAACAGGAAGGCGATCGGTGGGCTGGCAACCGTGTGGAACATCTCGTCGACCAGGCCGAGGCCGGAGAACCGCACCAGAGTGGCCACGTTCTCCTGCTTGCCGTCGTCGTTGAGCTGTTCGGTGACCGTGTCGAGCTCGGTCATCACACCACCGACATCGACCACTGCGCCGTCCATCGCCAGCACCATGCTCTTGACGGTCGGCACACCCTGGTCCGAGGTCTCCAGTTTCAACACCTTGAGCTCGCGGGCCTCGCCGAACGACATCGAGCCGTTGCGCAGCCGATCGGCGCCGCCGCCCAGATCGACGGTGACCCCGTTGTCGAGCGTCAACAGCGGACCGGTGTACCCGATGCGACTGCCCGCCACCATGGCGGTGACGTCGGCGACACCGAACAGCTGTGCCGGTGTGCCGTAGGCGCGGGCGTCGCGCGACTGGCCGACCCAGATGGCGATGGCCACCTTCGCGTCGGCGACCTTCTGCAACAAACCGGCCATCTCCTCATCGGAGACCACAGAGCCGCCCGTGTTGAGCTGCAGGATGAGGGCCTGCGAGCCAGCCGCCTCGCTGGCATCAATGGCATCCTCGATCGAGGCGACAGTGACCGCATCGAACAGCCCCGACACCTGCAGCACGTCGACAGGAGCGAGCTCAGCGGTCGCCTCGCCACTGGCCGGAGCCGAGGAATCCGGGGGCGCCGAGCCCTCGGCGTTGGCGCTGGCGCCAAGAAGAGACAGCCCAACCAGGCCCGCGAGCGGGGTAACAAGAAGGGTGATCGCTAGTCTGCGCACAAGTGCCTCCGAAGAGCGTGGATCCGCTGCAGTTCATCACCACCGCCAGGGTGGCCATAGTGGCCGGCAAGGGTGGCGTTGGGAAGACCACGGTAACCGCTGTTCTTGCGCGTGCGGCAATCCGGCGAGGACTTCGTGTCCTGGTGATCGAACTGGACGGAAAGCCCACGCTCGCCAGGCTGTTGCCCGATGTCGCGGTGCAGCAACTGTCGGCCACCGCGGCGCTGGCCGAGTACCTCGACACCCACGGCCTCTCGCGTGTGACCAAGCGACTCGCGTCGCGAGGGATCATCGACGTGGTCGCCACGGCGTCGCCCGGTATCGACGACATCGTCGTGCTCGGCAAGGTCAAGCAGCTGGAACGCAGTGGGTTGTACGACCTGATCGTGGTGGATGGCCCGGCCGCCGGCCACGCGATCACCTTCCTGCTCGCCGCCAAGAGCCTGCTCGGTTCGGTCCGTGGCGGGCCGATCCACTCGCAGGCCGTCGAGGTTGCGGCGATGCTGGCTGACCCGGAGCGTTGCCAGGTAGTTCTGGTGGCGCTGCCCGAAACCACCCCGGTCAACGAGGCCGTCGAAACCGCCTACGCCCTCGAGGAGCGGGTGGGGGTGCACCTCGGCCCGATCGTCGTCAACGGCGTCGACGGTGGGCCTACATTGGCCGTCGATGCGGCGCCCGAAGGCAGCTCGATGCGGCGAGCCGCCGAGTTCCGCAACGCGCGTCGGGCGATGCACGAAGCGGAGTGCGCCCGCCTCGCCGACGAGCTCGCACTGCCGCAGCTTCGCCTGCCGATGATCGCCGGTTCGCACCTGACCACCGCATCGATCGACACCCTCGCCGACGAGTGGGCTGCTCGATGAGCACCCTCGCCAACCACGTCGCGAACGCGGAAGTACTGGTCTGTTGCGGGTCCGGAGGGGTCGGCAAGACCACCGCTGCGGCCGCGCTGGGCATGCATGGCGCCCTCATCGGCAGGCGGGCCGTCGTCGTCACGATCGACCCGGCGAAACGCCTGGCCGACGCATTGGGCGTGCCCGGCGGGCTCGGCAACGAACCGACACGGATCGAGGTGCCTGGCACGGGCGAGCTGTGGGCGCTGATGCTGGACACTGCCACGACCTTCGACGGGCTGGTGCGGGCACACGCCGCCGACCCGGTGCAGGCGGAACGAATCCTCGCGAACGGCTTCTATCGCAACGTGGCAGGAAGCCTCAGCGGTACGCAGGAGTACATGGCGGCCGAGCGCCTCCACGCCCTCCACAACGACGACCGCTTCGATCTGGTGATCGTCGACACGCCGCCCACCCGCAATGCGCTCGACTTCCTCGATGCACCAGGCACGATCGCACGGTTCATCGACCACCCGCTGTTCAAGCTGCTGATGATGCCCACTCGTCGGGGGATGAAGGTGCTCAACCTGGCCGCACAACCGATCCTGCGCACGATCGGGAAGGTGGTCGGGGGCGACGTCCTGGCCGATGCGGTCGCGTTCTTCCAGGCCTTCGGTGGGATGGAAACGGGCTTTCGTGAGCGTGCCGACGACGTGATGGCGCTGCTGCACAGCGACGTCACACGGTTCGTGCTGGTTGCCTCGCCGAGGGAGGACACCATCGAGGAAGCCTGCTTCTTCGCAGGCCGACTGGCGAGCAGCGACCTGGAGGTGGCAGCCGTGGTGGTGAACCGCTGCACTCCGTCCTTCGGTGCGCCACCGGTGAAGCGCCCGCGGCCGGCGGCGGCGGCTCTGTACGACAACCTCCTCGAGCTCCAGGCCAGCGCCGCCATCGAGCGTGAGCAGGCGGCAGCCTTGCTGCACACCACAGGCATCCCTGCGGGCACAGAGGTGACGTGGGTGCCCACGCTGCCCGGCGACGTGCACTCACTGGCCTCGCTCGCCACCATCCGCGACCTACTCTTCACCTGAGGCGGCTTCGTACCGCACGCGTGCAGCGGGTAGCGTCAACTCCGTGCACATTCTCGTTGCTACTGATGCCGACTACGTCGTCAACGACATCACCGCCGCCCTCGGTGGGCCCGATGTGTCGTTCACCATCGTGCGCGAGGGCCGGGCGGTCGCCGCCGTGGTCAACGAACGCACCCCCGATCTCTGCATCCTCGATCTGCAGATCGGTTCCAAGGGTGCGATGGCCGTCGCCATGGATCTGCGACTGGACGCCAGCGCGGGTCGCTCGCCCGACGTGAAGGTGCTGATGCTGCTGGATCGCCAAGCCGACGTGCACCTCGCCAAGCGATCGGCCGCCGACGCATGGCTGGTCAAGCCGTACAACCCGCTCACGCTGCAGCGCGCGGTCCGCGATGTGCTGCACCCGCCGGTGCCCAGCGAGCCGATCAGTGAGGCCGCAGCCGAAACGGCTGAGGAAGAAGTGCCCGTCGCCGGATAACATGGCGGCTCGCTACGGGGTGTAGCGCAGCTTGGTTAGCGCGCCACGTTCGGGACGTGGAGGCCGGAAGTTCAAATCTTCTCACCCCGACCAGAAAGACCCCAGGTCAGAGCCATCTGGCCTGGGGTCTTGCGCGTCTGGGCACCTCCACTACCGGGGAGATGAGTCCTCGTGGTCGAGGCGTCAGTGCGCGAGCGGGCAACCGCCGAACGCGTCGTACATCTCCCACACGACCGCGGGGAACTGCTTCCCGCCGTGGATGGTCCCCAGGAACACCTCGGCCACCATCTCGCGCGGGTTATTCCCGGCGTATCCGCTCACGTGCTTCAGCGCGATGTCCCCGTACGAGTCGCCACTCGCCGTGTCCTTGCCGGTGGTGAACGCCGCGAAGTTGAGATTGTAGAAGCGACCTCTGTCGTGGTGGTAGTGCATCGCATGCCCCAGCTCGTGGATGATCGTGTGCACCAGCGCGTCGTCGGCACCGAGCGCCGACGACAGGTTCTTGAGCCCATCGTTCCTCCCGGTCGGATCAGCATCCGTCTTCGGGTTGCCGGTGATCGCCGAACTGACCGCGAAGAAGTCCGGGGCATAGAAGACCGCATCGGCCAGCTTGGTGCCGATGGTGACGACGCAGTTCGAATCGACCGAGATGTTGCGACCGGCCTTCGGAAAATACACCTGCAGGTTCGGTACTCCCGGGGTCTTGCCGTTGATCATCCCGACCGCGGTGGTGAGCGCCGCCAGACGTTCGGCGGCATGCACGTCGCTCCTATCGTAGGTGACGGTGAGGCTGGTACCACCGACTGCCACCGTTTCGGTGACCTCGCCCTGCGCTTCGGTGTTCGGTTCGAGGATGTTCTCGAACTCCGGCATGGTGGTGCGCTCGGAGAGGACATTCTTGTTGCCCTCCATCGCGCTCCGCAGCATCTCCATGGAGACCGCAGGATCGAGGACCACCTGCATCGTTCTCGCCTTCTCGACCAGCTCGTCTGCCTCGGCGATCTGAAGGCGGTCCAGTTCCTGCAACGCCTCTGGCGTCAGGTTCCCTTGGTCGTCCTTCCCGGTGTGCGCCATCTTGATCGGTTTCTGTTTGTCCGGCCCGAAGTCAGCCACCTTCGCGTCAATCGGATTCTTCTTCGCGTATTGCCCGGTCTCGACGTCCATTTTCTTGAACTCCTCGAAGAGCGGGGTCGCGATCTGCGTGTCGTCGGCCCGCTTCTGCACCTTCGCTCTGTTCGTCTGCAGACTTGAGGTGACAAGGCTCGTCAGTCCCGCGATCGCAAGGTCCCGGAATGAAGGCTTGCCCTTCTTCGACGTCTGCCACGCATTGATCGCGACGTCGATGGCTTGTAGGTCCTTCACGTTGCCCGCCGGGTCTCCCTGGATGGGGCGAGTACCGTTCTGCCACTTGGCCACCGCCGTGTCGATGGCCTTGAGTTCCGACGAGCGCCTCACCGTGCTTCCTCCGGAGTACTCCAACCAGTCCTTCGCCGGGTCCTTACCCGTCGCCGGCTGGAAGATCGCGTCGTGCTTGCGTTGAAGGCGCCGCTGGGCACCGCCGGACTGCTGCAACGTATGGGTGAGCTCGTGGGCCAGCAGCGCCTGCCCATCAGGGCGACCTGTGTCGGGAAGGCCATCACGGAAGAAGATGTCGGAGCCATGCGTGAACGCCTTGGCCTGGATGGTCTGGTTCAGCTCCTTGGCACGCCCACCGGCGTGGAGCCGCACTGCGGAGAAATCGGCACCGCCGAACGCGCTCTCCATCTCGCGGCGGACAGCCGGCTCGAACGCCGATCCGCTGCTGCGCGCCGACATGATGGCCCGCTCCGTGTCGGCGTCGACCTCGCCGCCCTCAGCCCCCACCGACGAGACGACCCTGCGCACGACCGGCACTCGTGACCTTGCGCCGGCGCACAGGTTGCACCCGGCACCATCGCTGTGCGACCCGTGGACGCCACGCGCCGAAGGGCTCGGCTCGAAGTCGCGCGCGACGACCTGGCCATCAGGGCCCGCCTGCGGCCGACGCGCTCCAGTCCTTGAGTCGTGGTTGACGGTGTCGTCGTTGATCGTGTCGTCGTTGGTGGCGGTGTCGTTGCTAGGGACCGAGAGCCGGGCGACGACCCGTTGCGCAACCGCATCCGCCTCACGCTCGTAGGCATCGCCGGCGGGACCGACGGCGAGCTTGGGCTGAACCGCGGCGAGCAGCCACGCGGGTGCGGCACGTTCTGCGACCGCCGGTGCCGGCGCTTCTACCGCGAGCTCACTTTGCATTATGTTATTTTAACACTCCTCGGGCGTCCACTGGTCGAAAAGCGCAGCCACCACGGAGCGGTGCCGCCGTTCACAGCGGCAGCTTGGGCACCCCTGCTGCGAGCACCGCAGCCAGGGAGTCGGTCTGCTCGACGCACTCGACAGGGGTAGACCGTGAAGACCGTGAAGAAGCCACCCCCTCGAGGTTGGTGTACCGGATTGGCGGCCGACGAAAGAAGTCGCACACGCTGCGTGGCTTCAACGGCCCGATGGTGCCAAGGCGGTGCCAAAACACTCGGACGACGTTCGGGACGTCGAGGCCGGAAGTTCAAATCTTCTCACCCCGACCAGTGCACAGTGCCCGCCGGTTCGCCGGCGGGGCGGCTCGAACGCACGAGAATCCCTTCGTTGGAGCGCAGGTTTCTGGTTGGCATGCCGGCGATACGCCGTGCCCCTGGCTGCGACGATGCTAGTCCGCTCCCGCAGGGGCCGGACTCGAACACGCGCAGGGCAATGCCGCGCACCTGGGGCAACCCGCTGCGTACCGTTGCACCGCCTCGGTGAGGTCGACGCCCATCTGGTTGGCCAACGTGGCAACCCAGGCGATGACATCACCGAACTCGTGCACTCGCTGCTCGTGGCTTCCCTTGCGGACAGCCTGGGCGAGCTCGCCGACCTCCTCGGCCAGCCAGGCCACGGTGGCCGGCACGCCACGCGCCCGGTCGCGTTCGCCGAACGTTCGCTCGATAACGGCCTGCAGTTCCACCAGATCCATGGTCCTGTGTCTAGCCGCTGCTGGTCGCCCCGGGTTGTCGCCGGCACGACTCTCGTCGGTCCGGGAATCTGCAAGACTTCGGTCCATGAGCACACAACCGCCCCCGCCACCCCCGCCCGGCCCGTTCGGTAACCAGCCGCCGCCCCAGCAGCAGTATGCGGCCCCGCCGCCTGCCTATGCGGCGCCCCCTGGGTACGTGCCCTACGGCAGCCCCGGCACACAGGGCGCTGTCAAACCGTCTCAGGGCCTCAGCAAGGCGATGATCATCCTCTACGCACTCACCACTGCAGCCGCGGCGTTTGCGGGTTTCGCCTTTTACAACCGCAAGGGCACGTGGGACGACTTCGTCAAGGGCGCCGGCTCGCTCGACGACATCGACTCCGCCGATGGGATGGTCGGCGGCGCACTGCTGCTGCAGTTCGTGCTCGTGCTCACCTCGGCGATCCTCACCTGCCTGTGGGCCAAGCGCATCGCTTCCAACGCGAAGGCGCGTGGCGCGACGAACGTCAGCCCTGGGCTCGCTGCCGGTGGATGGTTCATCCCCATCGGCTGGTTCTTCGTCGGCTTCAACCAGCTGCGCAAGTCGGTCACCGGTGTCGGCGGCCGATCGGCGTCACTCGGCCTGTGGCAGGGACTGTTCGTCGCCCAGTCGGTGGTGATGTTCATCATCAACCGTTTCGGCGGCTTCAGCGTGCTCGACGACCCCCAAGAGGTCAGCGATGCATTGCGCAACCAAGGCCTCATCGGTCTCGTCGGTGCGGTGATCTACGCGGCCGCCACGTTCTTCGCGGCACGGGCTGCCAAGGAGATCGACACCGCCGTCACCGGCGGCTGAGTCCGTACGGCCAAGCGGGTCGCCGGACTGCTGCTCAGAGGAGCAGTTCGGCGATCTGCACGGCGTTGAGCGCCGCACCCTTGCGCAGGTTGTCGTTGCTGAGGAACAGCACCAGCCCGCGGCCGTCGTCGAGCGACGTGTCCTGGCGGATGCGGCCGACGTAGGCGGGGTCCTTGCCGGCGGCCTCGAGCGGAGTGGGCACATCGAGAAGCTGCACACCGGGTGCCGCCGCCAACAGCTCCTTGGCCCGCTCGACCGTGATCGCCCGCTCGAACTCGGCGTTGATGCTCAGCGAGTGGCCGGTGAACACCGGCACGCGCACGCAGGTGCCGCTGACGCGCAGGCCCGGGATGCCGAGGATCTTGCGGGTCTCGTTGCGCAGCTTCTGCTCTTCGTCGGTCTCCAGCGAGCCGTCGTCGACGTAGCTGCCGGCGTAGGGCAGCACGTTGAACGCGATCGGCTTGGCGAACTTCGTGGGCGTCGGGAAGAGCACGGCCTCGCCGTCATAGGCCAGCTCGCGGGCGCGGCCAACGACCTCGCGCGCCTGCTTGTCGAGTTCATCGACACCTGCCAGCCCACCGCCGCTGACGGCCTGGTAGGTGGCGGCGATCAGGCGGACCAGGCCGGCCTCGTCGTGCAGCGGCTTGAGCACCGGCATCGCGGCCATCGTCGTGCAGTTTGGGTTGGCGATGATGCCCTTGCGCGCATTCACGATCTCGCCAGGGTTGACCTCGCTGACGATCAGGGGAACATCGGGGTCCATCCGCCACGCCGACGAGTTGTCGATGACGGTGACGCCCGCGGCCGCAAACTTCGGCGCCAGTTCCTTCGAGCTGGTGGCGCCCGACGAGAACAGGGCAACGTCGAGACCGGAAGGATCAGCTGTCGCCGCATCCTCGACGATGATCTCTTCGTCGTGCCAGAGCAGGGTGGTGCCTGCGCTACGGGCCGACGCGAAGTAGCGGATCTGGGATACGGGAAAATTGCGCTCGGCGAGGATCGAGCGCATTGCTGCACCCACCTGGCCGGTTGCGCCGACGACACCAATTCTCATGGCAGCAAGGCTAACCGGGGCCCGATTACCCCCGGCTGGAAATAACACTCCAGGCGACGGCGCGACCGAACGGCCGTTTCAGCGAACGGTGGCGACGAGCCACCAGTGGCTGCGGTGCACACCGACGAACGTGCCGTCTTTCGTGCCCGGCAACTCGAAGCCGGGCCGCTTCGGGCCACGAAAGATGGTGACATCGGCAACGTGCGGGCCGACAGCGGCCATCACTTCCTTCGGCGTCAGCCGATTGGCCTGCCAACCCAGACGGGTGGGGAGACGCATCTGGGCGACACGCGGCCCGATGCGGGGCAGCCGCCAGGAGGCGCGGACCAGTTTGCCGGTTGGCCACAGCACGACGTCCTGGGGCACCCACGTTCGGAAGTTGAGCGCAATGTGGCCACCGGGTTTGGTGACTCGCACGGCCTCTGCGGCGAGCGCCAGCCCGTCGTCGTGGTGACAGTGCTGCAGCGTGATGTAGCTGAACACGAGGTCGACCGACTGACTAGCCATCCCGAGCGTGCGACCGTCGGCCACGTGGCACGTTTGCAGCCGCTCGGGCACGCCGAACTGGGCAACCGTCTCGCGACAACGCTCGAGGAAGGCGGCTTCGAGGTCGCAGGCGACGACCTTGGCGAACAGGCGCGAGAACCCGGCCGTCATCCGGCCGATGCCGCTGCCGATCTCCACCATCGTCTGCTTCGACACCTCATCGGCGAGCAGACCGAACGCACCGAGGTACGCGTGGATCTCCTCATCGCCGGACAGAACGAACTCGCCGAGGTTGAGATCCGAGCCCGTGACGTTGTTGAAGACCCAGCCCTTCTCGCGCACCACGTCATCTGCCGAGTGCTCCGTCTCCGAGGCGGTTCCGGCGGCCTTCCACGGCACATGTTGTCGACGGCGCATCATGAGATCACCAGTGTGCCAGGCACCGCATCCGATTCACCGGCAACGTCGATGCGCCGTGCACGGCGGCGCGTTCCAGGGCCGAACAGGGTGCGCTACTTCCGCTCGGGCAGCGGAGCCGAGTACGCCTGGCCGGAGTCGAGGCCGAAGGCCGTGTGCAATGCACGCGCCGCACGCTCGAGGTCGGCCGCGTGAGTGACCACGCTGATACGGATCGTGCTGGTACTGATCATCTGGATGTTGACACCCTCGTCGGCGAGCGTGCGGAACATCTTGGCAGCGATGCCCGGACTCGTCTTCATGCCAGCTCCCACGAGGCTGATCTTCGCGATGTCCGCATCGTGTTCCACGCCGGCAGCGCCGATCTCGGCGGCGACCCGCGCAACGATGGCCTCGGCCGTTGCCTTGTCGGCCTTGGGCATCGTGAAGCTGATGTCGGTGGTGCCGTCGTGGCTGGTGTTCTGCACGATCATGTCGACGTTCACGTTGGCGGCAGCGAGCGGCTCGAACAACGCGGCCGAGATGCCGGGCCGGTCGGGCACGGCCACGACGGTGACCTTGGCCTCGCTCGTGTCGGTGACGACGCCGGAGATGATGGGGTCTTCCATGTTGGGCTCCTGTGACGTGACCCACGTGCCGTGCTCCCAGGTGAAGGCGGAGCGGACGTGGATGGGGACGTTGTGGTTGCGAGCGAACTCGACGCTGCGCAGAGCGAGCACCTTGCTGCCCGCGCCGGCCATCTCGAGCATCTCGTCGAAGTTGACGTGGGCCAGCTTGCGGGCCTGCGGCACGATGCGCGGATCGGCGGTGAACACGCCGGTGACATCGGTGTAGATCTCGCACGAGTCGGCCTCGAGGGCGGCGGCCAGCGCAACCGCGGTGGTGTCGCTGCCGCCACGGCCGAGCGACGTGATCTCCCTGTCGGTGCTGATGCCCTGGAACCCGGCGACCACGCACACCTTGCCGTCGGCGAGCGCCTCACGTACGCGATCGCCCTTGACCTCGAGGATCTTGGCCTTGGTGTGCACCGTGTCGGTGATGATGCCCGCCTGGCTGCCGGTGAAGCTCTTCGCCTCAATGCCGAGATCGGCCAACGCCATGCACAGCAGCGCCATGCTGATCCGCTCGCCGGTCGTGATCAGCATGTCCATCTCGCGCCCGGGTTGGGTTTTGGACACGTCGTTGGCGAGTTTGATCAGGTTGTCGGTGGACTTCCCCATCGCACTGGGAACGACGACCACGTCGTTGCCGTGGCGCTTGGTAAACGCGATGTTCTCCGCCACGGCGCGCATGCGATCGGGATCTGCGACGGACGTACCGCCGTACTTCTGCACAATCAGGGCCACGGGTGCAGAAGGATACCCACGCAAGCCGCTGGACCGCCGGTCGTTTGCCGTGACCGTTAGCGTCGTGGTCGTGCTGCACCGCGCCCTCGACGAGTCCTTCCCCGCCGAGGTGCGCCGCCGGATCACCGTGCTCACGGTTGCGCGCACCATGGCAAATGGCTGTTTCCGCTTTGCGGCGCCCTTCCTCGCCACGATCGCGAACAGCAACGGCACCACGCTGGCCGGCATCGGCGTCGCCGTCGCCATCAGCGAGTTCTCCGGTTTGCTGTCACCGCTGAACGGCGAGCTCGTCGAACGCCTCAACCGTCGTACGGCATTGGTGACCGGCCTGGTGGGGGTAGCCATCGGCGCCACGATCGCTGCCTCCAGCGTGCATCCGTGGATGTTCGCGATCGGCGTCGTGCTGATGGCGCAGAGCAAGGTGATGTTCGACCTCGGGCTCGGGGCGTGGACATCGGATCGCGTGCCGTACGCGCAACGAGGCCGCGTGATGGGGTTGACGGAGACGTCGTGGGCGTTCGGGCTGTTGATCGGCGTCACAACGATGGGGCTGGTCACCGCGGCCACCAACTGGCGCGTCGGCTACGGCCTCGGAGCGGCCGCCGTGCTGTGCATGGCGGGCGTGATCGCCCGCAGCATCGAACCCGACTCCGGCGCCCACACCAGCGCCGGGCGACCCGCCCGCGCCCCCGTGGAGTATCGCCAACTGGCAGTGCTGATGGCCGCGATGTTCTGCCTGATGGCTGCTAGTCAAACGCTGTTCGTCACCTTCGGCAGCTGGCTGAGCGACTCGTTCGGCTTCTCGCCGGCCACTCTCAGCGCAGTGGTGTTCGGGATGGGGTTCGCAGAGCTCGCCGCATCCCTCACCTCGGCGCGCCGCACCGACACGTGGGGCAAGGAACGCAGCGCGGCCGCGGGCGCGGCGATCATGGTTCCCGCCGGCCTCGCCGTTGCGGTCTGGCACGACCATCTGGTGATCGCACTCCCGTCGCTGATCATCGCGATCGCCGCCTTCGAGTTCGCCATTGTCAGCTCGATCCCGCTCAGCAGCGCCGCCGTCCCCGGTTCTCCCGCACGCGGGATGGCGCTGATGATGGGCAGCGGCACCGTCGGTCGTGCCGCCGTCAGCGTGTTCGGCACGTGGGCGTACAGCCGCCACGGGATGGCGTGGCCGGCGACGATGTCGGCCACCCTCGCGGCCCTCACCGTCATCGCGCTGCTGCGGTTGGAGCACCGCCGCAGGGCTGCGGCGGGCTGAGGTACCTCCCGCTGACCGTGTGGAACAGTTCCAGCGTCCGGCGCTTGGTGGGATGGTTGCCGTGTTCGTGGCCTGCGCGGTCCCGACCTGCCGGCCGACGACGTCACCGGTGTCGGTACCGGTGCGCTTCGCACCGCGCGAGCCTCAGCCGCGGTAGCCGTTGGTGATCGGCAGGCGACGGTCCTTGCCGAATGCCTTCGTGCTGACCTTCACGCCTGGCGGGCACTGTCGGCGCTTGTATTCGTTGATGTCCACCAGGCGGCAGATGCGGCGCACGACGGCCTCGTCGTGGCCCAGCTCGATGATCTCGGCTGCCGTGCGGTCCTCCTCCACGTACAGCGCAAGGATCGGGTCGAGCACCTCATAGGGCGGCAGGCTCTGATCGTCGCGCTGGTCGGGCCGCAGCTCCGCCGACGGCGGCTTGGTGATCACGCTCTCGTTGATCGTCTCGCGGCCATCGCGGCGGTTGACGTAGCGGCACAGGTCGTACACCCGCGTCTTGAGCACGTCCTTGATCACGGCATAACCGCCGACGCTGTCGCCGTAGATGGTGAAGTAGCCGACGGCCATCTCGCTCTTGTTGCCGGTGGTGAGCACCATCCAGCCGTGCTTGTTGGAGAGCGCCATCAACGTGGTGCCGCGAATGCGGCTCTGAAGGTTCTCCTCCGTCAGGTCGGCCGGCTTACCGGCGAAGGCCTCCGCGGTCATCTCCAGGTACGCGGTGAAGGCAGGCTCGATCGCGACCGTGAGGTAGTCGATACCGAGCTTCGCGGCCAGGTCGGCGGCATCGGACTTCGAGTGGTCGCTGCTGTAACGCGACGGCATCGAGACGCCGTGCACGTGATCTGCACCCAGCGCATCCACCGCGACACACGCAACGATGGTGCTGTCGATGCCCCCCGAGAGGCCGATGACGACATCGGCGAACCCGTTCTTGAGGACGTAGTCGCGGGTACCCAGCACGATGGCGTCGTACAGCTCCGCATCGGCTTCGGGCAGCTCGGCCAGACGCACCGGTGCCGGTTCGTCGTGGGCAACCGGCTCGTCGCTGATGTGCACGACCCGCATCTGTTCCTCGGTGCGACGGCCACGCGGGTCGAGCAGGCGCTTGCGGTACACCGGCTCGATGGTGATGTCGGTGATCAGCAGTTCTTCTTGCAGCAGCGCTGCGCGCGCGACGAGGTTGCCATCGGCATCGAACACCATGCTGCCGCCGTCGAACACCAGCTCGTCCTGACCGCACACCTGGTTGACGTAGGCCAGCGCGCAACTGGCATCGGCGGCGCGCGTCGCAAGCATTCGCTCGCGGGTCTGCGACTTGCCGGCGTGGTACGGCGACCCGTTGATGTTGATGTTCAGTTCGGCGCCACCGGCGGCCTGCTGTGCCAACGGGCCGGTGGGGCTCCACACGTCCTCACAGATGCTGATGCCGACCTTCACACCCCCGATGACGTACAGCTCGTACGGGTCGTTGCCATCGCCGGGTGTGAAGTAGCGGGCCTCGTCGAACACGGCGTAGTTCGGCAACAACCGCTTGCGATAGGTACCGACAACTTCGCCACCCACACAGACCGCCGCTGCGTTGTAGATGTCGCGATCGGAGGCCACATAGCCGACGACGGCGGCACAGCGCCGGGTGCGGGCGGCCACCTGCGACAACGCAGAGAGGTTGTCGGCCACGAAGCCGGGCTTGAGCACCAGATCCTCGGGTGGGTACCCGGTGATGGCCAGTTCGGGGAAGGCGACGATGTCGCAGCCCGCAGCCTCGGCTTCGTCGTAGGCGGCACAGATCTTGGCGACGTTGCCGTCGAGGTCGCCGACCTTCGGGTTGATCTGAGCGAGGGCGATCCGCAGCCGTGTCACGTCGTGAAGGCTACCCAGCCCTGACCCAGGGACTGATTCGGCTGCGACAACTCCGGATGGGCCTCGTCAGAACGTGAAGCCGTTGAAGTAGCCGGTGACGTCGACCACGACTCTCGGCATCGCAGATCGGTCGGATCTTGGCTGCTGATGATGTCAAGCCGCATCGGGTGCAGGGCTGGTTGACGCGTCGTGACACTCCCGAGTTCTGGG
>JAYSPV010000135.1:0-29533 GCA_043721915.1 Ilumatobacteraceae bacterium
ATGGCACCTGGACGTCCGACGCCGGCGGTGCCGGGGCGGGTGACAGGTGGAAGGCGTTCGGGCCTGGGATTGTGCCCGCACGAATCGCCGCGGCCGTCGCCGCGCCCAACACGCTGCCCGCACGGTGAACACGGTGAGCGGTGACACCGGCGGCCGCCATCTGCCGCCACAGGGCGAGCACGACCGGCACCGTGATGCTGGCGGCGTTGCGGTCGAGGAACGTCTGGGGGATCAGCTTCACCGCTGCGGTGCGATCCGCGAGCGTTGTCGGCGACCATGTTTCGGTCTTGTCCGCGATGTAGCCGGCGACGACAGCACCGATCGTCAAGTCGGTCGGGCGTGGCAGGCCGCCCATCTCGATCAGCAGCTGTGCGCCTGCGAACTGGGCCTCACCACGTGTCGGTCGACGGACCGATCGGCGGGTGCCGTTGTGCTGCACGATCGCACGCCATGTCCCGTCGGGTGTTTTCGACAAGTGCATGCGGTGCGGTCAGTCGTCGCCGATGACCCAGGCGATCAGCGCCGGGTCGTCGAGCTCGAGCTGGCTCACCCATCCGGTCTCGCCGGCGGTGGGGCCGTAGTCGGCGTCGATGACGCGGCCGGCCTTCCTCAGCGCGTTGCGGATCTCCTGCATCAGTGGTGACGCGAGTAGCTCGTCGGCGAGCTCGAGCAATTCCTCACTGTCGACGGCTGAGCTGGTGGCGCCGGCATACAGCCACGAGGCGATGACCTCACGCATCGGCGGCGGGTCACCGAGGTAGCCGCGGTCGGTGAGCTCGCGTCCGCGTTCGCTGATGAAGCGGGTGCGTGGCCGCCGCCCACCTTTCAGCGGGGTGCCGTAGGCGACTTCCTTGGCGATGTGCATGTCCATGTGGCGCATCTTGCACACCTCTGACCAGGTGCGTCAAGGAACTTGCGTTCCCGATGTTCCCGAAACACGGCCGGAGAACGACGAAAGCCCTGGTCAGATTTGTGGTCTGACCAGGGCTTTCATTGGCAGCCCCAACGGGATTCGAACCCGTGCCGCCACCTTGAGAGGGTGGTGTCCTAGGCCACTAGACGATGGGGCCATGCTGCGTGCCCTTGCGGGCTATGTGTTCAGCGCACCGGCAAGCCGTTGCGTTGGTTGGGGCGCAAGGAATCGAACCCTGAATAACAGAACCAGAATCTGCTGTGTTGCCAGTTACACCACGCCCCACCGGGGGATTCCCCGAAGGGCCACGTGAGTGTAGCAACGGGCCCCCGAATCTCCCACCGGGAAATCGTCAACCGGTGATCTCCAGCAGGCGATCGAACCCGATGATGCGGCCGACACCGACGCCTGCGGCCTCCTTCACCTCGTGCCAGAACCCGTCGGCGCCACGCACCGGGCTGGTTCGCGTTGGCGAGACGTAGGCGATGAACCCGAGCTCCTGGCTGGCCAGCCGGATGCGCAACGCGTGGTACGGGTCGCTGACCAGCAGCACCCGTTGCAGCCCGCGCTCGCGCAACTCGGTGCGAGCCAGCTCCAGTGAGCCGTACGAGGTGCTGCCGCCGACCTGCACGATGGCGTCGGCGGGAACCCCGCGCGCAGTGAGGTAGTCGGCCGATGCCTCGGCCTCGGTGAACCGATCGCCGGGCCGGTTGCCGCCCGTGGTGAGCACCAACGGCGCGTACCCGGCTTCCCACAACTCGACCACATGATCGAGGCGGGCCGCCAGCTGGGGCGACGGCCGGCCGTCGTACTGGGCGGCGCCGAGCACGACGATGGCATCCACAGGGCGAGCCTGGTCGGTCTGGCCGGTGCTGTGCACGATCCAGAGCGTGGCGAGGTAGTAGCACGCCATTAGGGCCACCGTTGCCGCGCTCACTCGCCGGACTCGCCGCCAACTACGCCGACCTCGCCGGCTCGGGCCGGCGGCCGGTGTGTCGTTGCGCGGCGTCTCGACGATGTCGACGCCTGCGGCCGCGGTGGCCTCGGGTGACTCCTCGGGCGACTCGTCGTGACTCAACCGAGCCGGGCCTCCGCTGCTCGCAGGCGTCGCAACGTTTCCGCGCGGCCCAGGGCTTCGAGGGCTTCGAACAGCGGCGGGCCGACGGTGCGCCCGGTGACCGCAACTCGCACCGGCGCCTGCGTCTTGCCCAGCTTCAGGCCGTGCGTCTCGCCGATGGCCTCCAGTGAGGCCTTCAGTGAATCGGCTGTCCACTCATCCAACGAGTGGTAGGCCACCACGCTGTCGTGCAGCACAGCGGGGGCCTCGGCGGTGGCGAACGTCTTCTCCCACGCCGACTCGTCGAGGACGGGCTCGGCGAGGAACAGGAAATCGACCACGCCGGGGGCTTCGGCGAGCGTCACGCAACGGGGCTGGATGTGCGGCGCCATGGCCATGAAGGTCGCTCCGTCGAACCGGTCGGCGGGAAATGCCGCCCCGGACAGCAGCCACGGGCGGCAGGCCTCCATGAACTGTTCCGGAGAGAGCATGCGGATGTACTCGCCGTTGAACGCCGCCAGCTTCTTGAGGTCGAAGAACGCCGGCGAATGATTGACATCTTCCAGCAGGAAGTCGGCCTCGATGCCCGCCCACGGCTGGATCTCCTCGCCCTTGGGGGTCCAGCCGAGCGTCATCAGGTAGTTGACCATCGCCTCCGCGAGGTACCCCTCGTCGCGGTACTGCTCGAGCGCGACCTTGTCGCGGCGCTTGGAGATCTTCTTGCGCGCCTCGTTGACCAGCAGCGGCAGGTGCGCCCACACCGGCGCGCCATGGCCGAGGGCTTCCCACATCATCTGCTGTTTGGGCGTGTTGGAGAGGTGCTCCTCGGCGCGCAGCACATGGGTGATGTTCATGCTCATGTCGTCGACGACGTTGGCGAGCAGGAACATCGGGCTGCCGTTGCCGCGCAACAGCACGAAGTCCTCGATGAGGGCGTTGTCGAACTCGACATCACCGCGCACGAGGTCGTGGACAATGGTGGAACCGGCGGGCACCTTGAAACGCACGACGTGGCCCGGGCCGGGGCCAAGGCCACTATCGCGTGACCATCCCTGGTAGCCCTGGTTGCCCTCCGCCGCGTTGCGGGCCTCGATGTCGGCGGCCGTCATGTCGCAGTAGTAGGCATGGCCACCGTCGACGAGACGCTGCGCGGCCGCCACGTGGGCCTGCGCGTAGTCGCTCTGGAAGTACGGGCCCTCGAAGTGCGGATCGTCGGCGCTGATACCGATCCACGCCAGCGCGTCGATGATGCCCTGAGTCCACTCCGGCTGATTGCGTTCCGCGTCGGTGTCCTCGATGCGCAGCACGAACGTGCCACCGAGGCGTCGGGCGAGGGCCCAGTTGAACAGTGCCGTACGAGCACCACCGACGTGGAAGAAGCCGGTGGGGGACGGTGCGATACGAAAGCGGGGGCCAGTCATGCGGATTCGAGGCTAGCTGCGCGGCCTGCGGGGTGCTGCCGGTAGAACGCAGCGAGCACGTCGTAGAGCTGGCGATGCCGCTCGGCGAGTGCCGACGGTCGGCTGAAGAACATCTCGGTGGCGACGGCGAAGAACTCACCCGGATCGGTGCCGGCGTAACTGCGCAGCAAGTGGTCATCACCGCGGCGCACCGAGTTGTACTCACGGGTACACACCGTCACCCACGTGGCACGCAACGCCGGGTCGACCATCGGAGGTGTGCCGTCGACCAGTCCGTCGAGCATGTCGAGCTGGTGCGCGAACTCGTGGAACACGACGTTGAGCCCGCGCAGTGGATGACGCGCGTCATAGGAGACTGCATCCCAGGCGAGCACGATCTCGCCGCGCGAATGCGCCTGACCGTCGATGCGCGTCGGCTCGTCGGTCATCAGCCCGCCGGAGCCCGTGTGACGAGCGCCGGACAGCACGATCGTCGTCGGGTGCACGATCACCGTCCGGATGCGGCGGAACGGCTCCGGGCCGAGCTCCAGCACCAGTAATCCGGCCTGCGCAGCGATGAGCACGCACATTTCGTCGGTGATCTCGAACCCGTTGGCCGCCTCGAACCGCACGCCACCGAGCATGCCGAGCATGAGCGCCTCCAGCCTGGCGCGCTCGTCGGCCGCGAGCAGGCGCCACGGCGGCCACTGACGAACCAGCACCGAACGCCACTCGGGAGGGAACTCCGGGCTTGCCTCGTCACGAGGCTTGCGGCCGAAACGCATGCGAGCGACCCTACCGGCGCTGCGGCCGCACGGGCCGTCAGGTGAGCAACGCCAGGTTGCGCAGCTGCCGCACGGCGACCGACAGCGTGGTGACGTCGTGCACGTCGACGCGGCGCAGTTCGGTGAACATCGCCATCATGCGGCTGATCATCCGCTCGTTGCCGTCCTGCCAGTCGGGCACGCTCCCCGCGAGCAGGGCATCACCGATGAGATCCGACAGTGCCCCGATCAGGTCGTCACGCAACGCGGAACGCGCCTGCGTCTGCCAGCGGGTACTGCGCGGCAATCCACCCACTGCATCCCACAGCCACGACAGATCGAGCACGTCGAACACGTACCAGTAGGTGGCGGCGACGTCCTTGAGCGAGCGCCCGCCACGGGCCGCGACGTCGATCATGTCGAAGCAGGTGTGCAACAGCGGCCACTGCACGCTCCGCTGAGCGAGCGTCTCGGGCACACCTGCGGCAAGACGGCCGGCCTCCGCAGCGAAGGCCTGTTCACGCAAACGGCCGCGCAGTGAGCCCTCGAGCGACACCAACGATTGCATGCCCTCGCGATAGGTCGCCACCGCAGCACCGATGTCGAGCGGCAGCTTGCGATGACGCAGCAGCCAGAGCGTGCCGCGCTCGGCCATCGAACGGAGTTCGAGGAACAGGTCGATCTGCACATCCAGCTTCACCGTGCCCGCCAGCGCGTCCACCTGGTCCCACAACCGCTCCAAACCGAAGATATCCCGGGCAGCGAGCCACGCCCGCGTGATCTCGACCACGTCGACGCCGGTCTCTTCGCCGACACGATGGTCGAAGGAGATGCCCGACAGGTTCACCATCTGGTTCGCCACCTGGGTCGCAACGATCTCCCGGCGGAGGCGGTGCGAGACGATCTGCTCGTGGAACTCCCGCTGCAGACGCTCGGGGAAGTAGCGCAACAGCTCAGGCTCGAGGAACGGATCATCCGGTAGATCGCTCCGCACCATCTCAGCCACGTTGGTGGTCTTGGTGTACGCGAGCAGCACGGCGAACTCGGGGGCGGTGAGGCCACTGCCGCCTGCCTGACGCTCCGCGAGCTGACGGTCCGTGGGGAGGAACTCGAGCGAGCGGTTCAACCAACCCTCCGCCTCCAGCAGGTTGAGGTAGCGGCTGTGGACGTTGACCATCGGCAACGCCTGCCGGCGTGCGATCGCAAGTGCAAGCGTCTGCGCACGGTTGTCGTCGAGCACCAGCTCTCCGACCTCCTCGGTCATGTCCGCGAGCACCTCGTTGCGCTCTTCGAAGGTGAGCGAACCGTCCGCAACTGCTGCTCCGAGCGCGATCTTGATGTTCACCTCGTGGTCGCTGCAGTCCACGCCGGCGCTGTTGTCGATGGCGTCGGTGTAGATCAATCCGCCGGCGAGCGCATATTCCACCCGGGCCCGCTGGGTGAACCCGAGGTTTCCGCCTTCCCCCACCATCTTGCAACGCAACTCGGCGCCGTTGACCCGCAGGCCGTCGTTGGCGCGATCGCCCACCTCTGCATGCGTCTCGCCCGTGGCCTTGACGTAGGTGCCGATTCCACCGTTCCACAGCAGATCGACCGGGGCGCGAAGGATCACTGACAACAACTCGTTGGGCGTGAACGACACACGCTCGGTACCGAGACGTCGGCGAGCCGCCTCGCTCAGCTCGATGGTCTTGAGCGTGCGCGGGTACACGCCTCCCCCGGCGGACAGCAGCGCACGGTCGTAGTCGGCCCAACTGCTGCGGGGGAGCGCGTACAGGCGTTGTCGCTCGGCGAAGCACACATCGGTCTCGGGGTTGGGGTCGATGAAGATGTGGCGGTGGTCGAACGCTGCGACCAGCCTCAGGTGTGCTGAGCGCAACAGACCGTTGCCGAACACATCGCCGCTCATGTCGCCGATGCCGACCACGGTCAGGTCGTCGCGCTCGACGTCCTTGCCGATCGCCGCTGCATGGCGGCGGACGCTCTCCCACGCTCCCCTCGCCGTGATGCCCATCACCTTGTGGTCGTAGCCAACGCTGCCGCCGCTGGCAAAGGCATCGCCGAGCCAGAAGCCGTAGTCGGCCGCAATGCCGTTGGCGATGTCGCTGAAGCTGGCGGTGCCCTTGTCGGCCGCGACGACGAGGTACGGATCGTCTTGGTCGTGACGGACGGTCGCAGGTGGAGGCACGAGCTCGCCACCGACGATGTTGTCCGTGAGATCCAGCAAGCCCCCGATGAACTGGCGGTAGCAGGCAACACCCTCAGCGCGGATCTCGTCGGCACCGGACAAGGGCGGCCGTTTCAGGACGAACCCACCCTTGGCGCCGGTGGGCACGATGACCGCGTTCTTCACGATCTGTGCCTTCACCAAGCCCAGTACCTCGGTACGGAAGTCTTCCCGCCGGTCGCTCCAGCGGATGCCCCCGCGAGCAATCCGCCCGTTCCGCAGGTGCACACCCTCAACTCGCGGCGAGCACACCCAGATCTCGAAGAGCGGGCGGGGCAGCGGCAGGTCGGGGACCTTCGAGGCGTCGAACTTGAACGCGAGCACCTCGCGGTAGCCGGCGTTGGGGCCTGGACGGAACGCGTTGGTGCGGATGGTCGCATCGATGAGAGCGAGGAAGGCGCGCAGGGTGCGGTCGTCGTCGAGGCTGGGCACTGCGTCGAGCGCCTGCAGGATGCCGGCGCGAGCGTCGGCCTCGCCCGCCCGATCGCTCTCGTCGGGCGTGAACCGAGCCGTGAACAACTGGACGAGTTGCGCGGCAACACCAGCGTGGCGCTCCAGCGTCGTCTCGATGTACTGCTGGCTGAACGGAAATCCGATCTGGCGCAGGTAACGCGTGTACGCGCGTAGCACTTCCACCTGGCGAGCCGTGAGGCCGGCGCGCAGCACGAGACGGTTGAGACCATCGACCTCGACGGTGTTGGCGAACTCGGCGACGAACGCGCGCTGCACCTCAGCCCGTGCCGACTCGCCAAGGTCGACGTCGTCGGGAACCTCGACGCCGACGTCGTGGAGCCAGACGCATTCATCGCCGAAGTCGAAGTGGAACGCTCGCTCGTCGATCGCGCGAAAGCCGAGGTGATCGAGCAGGGGCAGTAGATCGGCGATCGGCACGGCGGAACCACCGTGGTACACGCGGAAGCGCCATTGATGCGGCCCCGCTTCGGTGAAGTGCATCATGGCTGTCTCGACCCTCGCAAACCCACCTCCCGTCCGCGATGCCGCTGCCAGCCGGTCGATGATCGGCAGGTCGATCGCTGCGCTGTTCGGCCAGTTCAGCTCGTCGTACCCGGCCGGGATGATCGGCGACAGCCGATCGAGCAGCGGGCCCGAAGCCTCACCGACAACCGCCGACAACGCCTCACGGGTCGCCGCCACCCAGTCGGCGCCCGCCTGCCCTGCAGTACCCTGGACACTCACCTGGCTTCGTCCCTTCCCGACCACGCTGTCGCGAACACGTGCTGCCAGTGTGCCACAGGCCCGGTTGGTCGGGAGCGTGGCCCACGCGGGTAACGTCCGGACATGGCGCAGATCAACGTTCTGGGTGACGAGTTGCAGTCCTGCTCGCTCGACCCGCTCACCGGGTACTACCGCACGGGTTGCTGTGAGAACCACGGCGACGACCCCGGCTTGCACGTGATCTGCGTGGTCTGCACCGACGAGTTCCTCAGCTACTCCCTCGGCGTCGGCAACGACCTCAGTACGCCGATGCCGCAGTACGGGTTTGCCGGCCTCAAGGCCGGCGACCAGTGGTGCTTGTGCGCCAGCCGCTGGCAGGAGGCATTCGAGGCCGGCAGCGCGCCGCAGGTCCGCCTGGCCTCCACCCACGTCTCCGCGCTGGAGTACTGCAACCTCGCCGACCTGCGTACGCACGCGGTCGACGCCCTGCCATGAGCGTGCAGGTGGCCAACGACGGCCCGGTGTGCATCGTCAGCATCGACCGTCCAGAAGTACGCAACGCCGTCGACGGCCCTACAGCGACGCTGCTCGCCGACGCGTTTCGTGCATTCGACGCGGACGACTCGCTGTCGGTCGCAGTCCTCACCGGCACCAACGGAACGTTCTGCGCCGGCGCAGATCTCAAGGCGATCACCGACGGCCGCGGGAACCGGGTGGATCGCGATGTCGCCGTCGATGGGCCGATGGGGCCCACTCGGATGGCGCTGAGCAAGCCCGTCATCGCGGCCGTCGAGGGCTTCGCGGTTGCCGGCGGGCTGGAGCTGGCGGTGTGGTGCGACTTGCGGGTCGCCGCCCAGGACGCGGTGTTCGGCGTCTACTGCCGCCGATGGGGCGTTCCGTTGGTCGATGGTGGCACCGTGCGGCTGCCACGGCTGATCGGGCACAGCCACGCGCTCGACCTGATCCTCACCGGGCGCGGTGTCAGCGGCGAGGAAGCGGTGCGAATGGGGTTGGTGAACCGCAGTGTGGCGACGGGCGGAGCCTTGGCCGCTGCGGTCGAACTCGCTCGCGAGATCGCCGCGCTCCCCCAGGGTTGCATGCGGCGTGATCGCCAGAGCAGCTACGAGCAGTGGTCGCTACCGATGGACGACGCGCTGGCCAACGAGACCGCCCTCGGCCTGGAGACCATCATGAGCGGCGAGACGCTTGCGGGGGCGGCGCGCTTCGCTGCCGGCGCAGGTCGTCACGGCGCGTCGGCCGGCGCGACCGCGTAACGGTGCAGTCCATTCCGGTCATCGACCTCGCCCGATGGCTCGACGGCACCGACCGGGCCGGGGTGGCCGCCACCGTCGACGACGCACTGTCGTCGGTCGGGTTCTTCCTCGTCGCCGGCCACGGCATCGACCCGACGCTCATCGCCGACACCCGTCGGCTGTTCCGCGAGTTCTTTGCGCTGCCGACCGCGCTGAAGACGGCCGTTCGCATGCCTCGGCTCGGGATGGCGGGCTGGGCGCCGATGGGCATGGAGGCCAACGGCTACTCGTTCGGGCACGAGACACCTCCGGACATGAAGGAGAGCTACCGCCTCGGTGCCCACATGCTGCCCGGGAGAGTCGCACTGCGCGGCGAGAACGTGTGGCCCGAGGCGCCGCACGGCTTGCGGGAGACCGCGCAGCGCTACGTCACGGAAGTCGACCGACTGCACATGGAACTGCTGCGCGTGTGTGCTGTGGCCACGGGCCTGGACGACACCGAGTTCTTCGCCCGCCATGCAACGACCAACGACAACACGCTCAACGTCAACCACTACCCACCGTGCGAAGTGGTGGGAGAGCCACGGACGAACCAGTACCGGATCGGGCCACACACCGACTTCGGTTCGCTCACTGTGCTGCACCGTGAGCCGGGTTCCTCAGCGCTGGAGGTGCAGCTACCGGGCGGCGAGTGGGTGCACGCACCTGTCGCCGGCGAGGCGTTCACGATCAACGCCGGCGACATGCTCGCGCATTGGTCGGGCGGCCGCTGGCGGTCCGCGATCCACCGGATGCTGCCACCGGTGGGCGCGGCGGCCACCGAGTCGCTGCTGTCGGTGGTCTACTTCTGCGAGCCCGACCCCGACACGATGATCGAGCCCCTCGGAGGCGGTGTCGCGTTCAACGCCGGCGCCTACCTGCGATCGAAGATCGAGGCGATCACCATGCCCGACAGGGGCTGAGTAGCCTTCTCTCTTGTGCAACTCGTCGACGCTGCTGCGCCCCCGAAGCCGATGCTGCGCGGTTGGTCACATCTCGTCTCGTTCCCGGTGTGGGCGGCAGTCGGCATCTCGCTGCTCGTGGCCGCCAACGTCGACGGCACCGGCCGCTTGCTGCTCGCCATCTACGTGCTCGGCACGGGCACGATGTTCGGTGTCTCGGCGATGTATCACCGCGGCCGCTGGCAGCCGGCCGCGAAGGCGCTGATGCAGAAGTTCGATCGGTCCGCGATCTTCCTCGCCATCGCCGGCGGCTACACCCCGATCGCATTCGTCTCGTTGAGCGGCTGGGTGCGGGTCGCCGTGATCGCCGTGTCGTGGGGCGGAGCCGTCGCCGGCATAGTGCTGCACTGGGTGCCGAACGTGCCTCGGGCAGTGCGCGGCGCCAGTTACATCGTCGTCAGCTGGGCAGCCGTCGCCGTGTTCCCCCAGCTCGCACAGGGCCTGGGAGCGGTGGGCTTCGGTCTGGTGCTCGCCGGCGGTGCGTGCTACACGCTCGGCGCGATTTCGCTGGCCACCCGCTGGCCGAACCCGTGGCCGAAGGTGTTCGGCTTCCACGAGGTGTTCCACGCGTTCACGGTCGTGGCCGCTGCGCTGCAGTTCGCGGCCGTCAGCTACGCAGTCGTGCCGCGCCTGTGAGCCGGCCCGAGTCGGGGTCGAGTCGCGGTCGATGAGGATCGGGCTGACGGCGCTGGTGGTGCGCGAGTACGACGAGGCGATTCGCTTCTACGTCGACGCGGTGGGCTTCACGCTGGTGAGCGACGACGACATGGGCGAGGGCAAGCGCTGGGTGGTCGTGACGCCGCCAGGCGGCGATGCGGGCTTGCTGTTGGCCCGTGCGGTCGGGTCGGAGCAGTCGAATGCGATCGGGGCGCAGGCGGGTGGCCGCGTCGGCCACTTCCTCTACACGACCGGTTTCGACGCCCAGTACGCCCGCATGGTTGCCGCTGGCGTGACGTTCCTCGAGTCCCCACGCTCCGAGGTGTACGGAATGGTCGTCGTCTGGGAGGACCTCTACGGCAACAGGTGGGACCTGCTCGAAGACCGCACCTGACACGCTGCACTCACACGGCCGGCGGGGTCGCCATCACATCGGGAACCTTGCGGCCGCCAGTCACGTTCACCCACTGCGCCAGTAGCACACCGGCCACCACGACCGCGGCGCCCAGCACCTGCACGAACCTGACGTGCTCGCCGAGGAAGATCACGGACCAGACGATCGCGAGCGCGACTTCCAGCGTGAGGACCATTGCGGCGATACCCGGCGCGATGTAGCGCAGCGAGCGGAAGAAGCAGACGCTCGACACGACGGTGGGAATCAGCGCGAACAGCAGCACCTCGATCACCAAGTGTGTGCCGCGCGGCGCCTCCAGGCCGTTGATGAGCGCGAGCGGCGCCATCACCAAGGCAGCGCCGAGCACCTGCCAGGCGGCGCTCACGACGCCATCCACCGACCGCGGCATCAGCCGACTGGCGATGATCATGTACGCCGCGAAGACCAGCGCCTGCGCGATGGTGAGCGTCAACCCGACACCGCTGATCGCGTCGGCCCCGTCGAACAGTTCGGGCACTGTCAGCACCACGCCCACCATCACCACCGCCAACGCCACCCAGGTGCCCCACCCGGTACGCAGACCGAGGAGCGACGAACCGACCACCACGAAGACCGGGTAGGTGTACACGACCACGATGTACACCGACGCATCGAGCCGCTGTAACGCGATGAAACCGAGCAACACGAGCAGACCGAACATCACCCCCAGCAGCAGTGCGGTGCGCCGCGGCACGGCCATCGGGTCGGGCCCGCCACGCCGCCGCCAGATGGCCAGTACGCCCCACAGCACGATTGCTGCAATCGTGAACCGCCAGAACAGCAACGACGTCGGCCCGAGGCTGCCGAGCAAGTCCTTCCCCACCACGGATGACAGCGAGTACGCGGTGGACGACCCGGCCGCCCACAGCACACCCCGCGCATGATGCTGCTCGCCCGTCACGCGGCAGAGAGTAGGCGCGCGACGTGCCACGCGGTTCAGCTGAGCCGCCTCGCTGCTCGGTCGCTCTCGCGTCGCACGAGACACGGAGCCGCCTCATTCGGACGCGGCTACCCCGAACCGCATCGTCCGAAAGAGGTGACCTGGCAACCACCGGATGGCCGCGGCCGACCGGCGGAGCGGCTCAGCTGAACAGCTTCTTCGCGATGACCATGCGCTGGATCTGGTTGGTGCCCTCGTAGATCTGGGTGGTCTGGCAAGACCGTCCGCCTGGTGCTGGGTCGCGTTGCACAGTACCGCTGAACTGCAACGACAGTCCGTTGCGTGTTGGCGTGTGTTGCCGGGTACTAGGGATGAAACTAGGGGTGACGGCCCCCGTGGCCGGAGTCAAGACGCCTCGAAGTTGGCGTGGGTCAGTGAGTCACCGCGACTATGTGCGGGCGCGAGCAGTTGCATATTGCGCACAGAGCGGGCATTCGGCGCTACCTCGCTGCCGGTCAGCTGTCTGTGTCACGGCATAGACGGGGGTCCTCTCTATGCCGTGACCCAGACGCCGGAGATGCAGAGCTGCCGATATCGCGCAACCCGCTGGTCGCCGAATCCGCACATATCGGCGAGCAGAACCACGCCGATTCACCGGAAGAGCGTGAACTCCGGCGCAATCCAGGTTTTGGTTGAGGTCGGCATTGACGTCGAACGGACGAGAGGTACGTGGGTGAGTCGCCGTCCTCGTCGACGAGTTCACCCGTCAATCACAGCACCATCGACTCCGACGAGTGATCGAGTTCGACCACCTCGGCCAGGACAACGCCCCGGAAGTCACCGCCGCCCACCAGTGTCATGCCAACTTCAAATTCGTCGCCAGCCACAGCTCGGCTGTCGTTCGCCCGAATTAGTGAGCCTTCGATCACCCGGTTAGAGTCGACTGCGAAATGTCGGACCACGGGATCGGCCCCCGCCTCAGGCCGTCAGAAGGTGCGACCTGCGCATCGCTTCGATGTACTCCAGAGGGTCGCCGGGCAGGATCTCGAGGTGGACCTTCACCCCAGCTGGCCGCTCGGTCAGCGATGCAACGCGCGCGAACACCGGGTCTTCGGCGTCGCCGGTGATGACGATCGCACCCTCCACGATGCGCTCGGGATGCGCAGCTTCGTCGAGGAACGTCCAGGGCAGACCGGTGTGATCGATCTGCGTGGGATCGCACGGGATGTCGACTTCGATCGGAACACTCATAACGGTCACCTCCTACGACGCTTGTACGGATTCGGCTCGGGAGAACCGAAGACAGCCAGCAACACTTGGGCATCACGATACTCGGCACTCGCGAGTAGCAGGTCGTAGTGCGGCGCCTCGTAGGTGGGGAGGAGCCGGAAGCCAGCGCGCTGGACTGAACCGGCAGTCGACACGGCGAACGCTGCCCGCGATGAGAATGGACCGGCCAACAGCGCTGCGAGGTCCCAGCCGTCGATGGTCAGACTGACGCTGACCGAGTACATCGGCGATCCCTGGTACGTGTACTCACGAGCTTGGCGGATGGCGTGTTCCACGATCTTCTCGGCCGCGATCGGGCCGCCTCGCACGACGACGATGGCGTCGTCGGGCGGCTCCTCGTTCCTGAGGTAGCCCTCGATGGGCTCACCGGTCATCATCGCGTCTCCTCCAACGCAGTCGCCAGCGTGGCCGCCACGCCGGCGCCGGCGCCGTCCAGGACGTGGGCATAGGTCCGCAGCGTCATCGCCGGGTTGGCGTGTCCCAACCTGCCGGCCACGGTACGGATGTCGTGGCCGCGACCGATCGCTTCCGTGGCCGACCAGTGGCGCAGGTCGTGCAGCCGCCACCGTGTGTCGATTCCTGCGTCACGGCGAGCGAGGCGCCACCAGCCGGTCAGGCGCTCCGGGTTCAGCGGCCGCTCGCCCGGCTGCAGCATCCACGGGCCGTACCGCCCGCGCTCCATGCGGAGCGCCTCGATGGCATGGACGGTGCGCTCGTCGAGGCGGACCACCCGCTGGTTGCCGGTCTTGGTGGCCGCATCGACGAGCGCGGGCACCTGTCTGTCACTCACTGATCCGGTTCGTTCGATCGCGATGCTGGAGTCGATCGTCAACCGGTCGCCCTCGAGATCGCGATAGACGAGTGCACAGAGCTCGGAGCGGCGGGCGCCGGTGATCGCGGCAAGGCGGAAGGCGAGGCCGGCGGCCGGATCGAATCGCTCGCCCGCCTCGATGACGGCCCGTACATTGGCAGCGGTCATCGCCGCCCGTGGATTGGTCGTGCGCCGGGTGAGGGTGGCAAGCGCGGCCACGTTGGTGGTGACCCAGCCCCAACGGGCGGCCTGCGACAGCGAGGCCCGCAGCACCAGGTGCTGGTTGCGCAACGACGACTCGCCCACGCCGGCCGCACGGAGCCTCGTGTGCCAGCGATCGACGTCGGCCACGGTCAGGCGACCCAACGACGTGCGCGCAAGACGATCAGCCTTCACAAGCGACGTCCGGCTGGTCTGATCGCGCACCGTGGAGGCCGCCCACGTGGGCGCGTGCGTCTCGATCCACGCCTCCAGCGCATCGGCCACCGTGCGGCCGTCAGCGGCCGCAGGAGGCGCTACGGTCAGCTCGGCAGCCGCTCGTTGAGCCGCACGCTTGGTTCCGCGCACGGTCCGACTCACCTGCTTCGGCCGGCCACGCTCGTCGTTGCCGACGAACACACGCACCTCCCACACGCCGGGTTTGCGCTCACGGATCGTCGCCATGCGACGACGTTACCGCAGGGCTGTGACACTAGGGAAGCAACTAGGGAAGGACGACGAACACGACAACACAGGGCAACACTGGTGGTACAGAAAATGCTAGCTGAACAGCTTCTTTGCGATCACCATTCTTTGGATTTGGTTGGTGCCTTCGTAGATCTGGGTGATCTTCGCGTCGCGCATCATCCGTTCCACCGGGAACTCGTCGGTGTAGCCGTAGCCACCCAGGAACTGCACTGCGTCGGTGGTGACCTGCATCGCCGTGTCGCTGGCGAAGCACTTCGCCATCGCGCCGGCCATTGACAGCTCACCGTGCGGGTCGCCTTCATCCGCAATGGCGCACGCCCGGTACACCAAGGCGCGCGAGGCCTCGATTTTCATCGCCGCGTCGGCGGCCATCCACTGCAAGCCCTGGTTGTCGGCGAGCGGACGGCCGAACGTGCGGCGCTCCTTCATGTAGCCGACCGCGTAGTCGAGCGCGCCTTGGGCGACACCGACAGCCTGCGCGCCGATGGTGGGCCGGCTGCGATCGAGCGTGTGCATCGCCGCTGCAAAGCCCTCACCGACATCGCCGATCCGGTTCGCGTCCGGGACCCGCACGTCGTCGAGCCGGATGACACCGGTGGGCGAACCCTTGATGCCCAGCTTGTGCTCCAGCTTCTCCACCTGCACTCCCCAGTCGGCCTCGACCAGAAAGGCGGTGATGCCCTTGTAACGGTCGCCGGAGGTGCGAGCGAAGATCGTGTACAGATCGCTGATGCCGGCGTTGGTGATCCAGCACTTGGTGCCGCTGATGATCCAGGTGTCACCGTCGGCGACTGCTTTGGTGGTCAGCGAGGCGACATCGCTGCCGGCGTCGGGTTCGCTGAGGCCGTAGCTGCACTGGCTCTCGCCGCTGCAGATGCGCGGGATGTACTTCGACTTCAGCTCGTGCGTCCCGAAGTTGATGACCGGCAGCATGCCCAGCTTGGAGATCAGAAACTGGAGGCTGGTGGACACGCACGCACGGGCGAGTTCCTCGGCGACGATCGCCTGGTCGACCAGCGAGGCGCCGCTGCCGCCGTACTCCTCCGGGTAACTGAGTGCGGTGAGCTCCATGCTCTTCAGCGCTTCGAACGTCTCCCACGAGTACTGGGCCGTGCGATCGATCTCGGCGGCGAGCGGGGCGATCTTCGCCTCGGCGAACTGGCGGACGACAGCGCGAAACTGGCGCTGTTCGTCGGTGAGCGTCATCGGCTGCGACACGGGTGACGGCTCAGAGACCGACGAGGCTGCGCCAGCCGGTCGCGTACGCAGCCGCCACCTGTTGCGGCGTCTGCAACAACGACGCATCGGGTACGACGTCGACGATGGCCCGCGCCTGGGTGTAGTGACTGCCATGGCCGACGCCGGCGAACAGACGGCCTCGTTCGGCCACCAGTTCCGCCGACGGAGCGGCATCGAGAAAGCCCCACATCGTGAAGGCAATGGTGAGGTCGTGCACGACTGGCGCCCGGCTGTAGAGCGACGCGCGCTTGAGTGCGACACCGAGGCAACCCTTGATGGCATCGGCGGCGTGTTCGCCCGGCTGCAGCTGCAGCCGATCCCGGAAGCCGTTGGCAATCTTGATCGCAAAGCCCTGATCGGGCCCTTGGTAGCCGAGCTGCGCACCAGCCGGCTGGAAGCCCGTGAGATCTCCCGGCCGATCTGGATGCCACGCGAGCGGCACGAAGTCGGGCGACGTGTACGAGCGAGCGGTGTCGACAACGGGCGTGGGAGAGAACTGAGGTGCGGCCATAGCACCCTCAGTTATAGCCGCGACACCCGCCCGGCCAACAGCGGTGGGGGCGACTATCGGGCCAGTGTGGCGCCGTAGACCTGTTCGACCACTCGGGTAGCGATGTCGTACACCTCGACGGTGGTGGGGTCGGCGAGCGGGTCGCCCGCCTGTGTGCGCCAGCGGGCGATCGCCGCAGCTGCGGCTGACTGCACCTGCTCGACGGAGGCCGACGGGGTGAGCCCCACCGACATCGGTGTCGGCGGACCAGCGAACAGCCGCTCGAGTTCGGCCCGTTCGGCCGGCGCGACCGAGGCAGCACCGCTGGCCACCAGGTGAGCGGCGCGAACCTGTGCGAACTGGACGGTGCTGGCCTCCAGCTGCTCCAGGCGACGATCGATGTCGGCTGCCAGCGCCGGTACGACCGGCTCCAGCGACCGAGCCAACGAGCGCAGCGCCACCAGCCCCGACCGCGCCTGGAGGACCCGCGCTCGCGGCATGAAGTGTTGCGAGATCAGCTGCCGCAACGCGGTGAGGCCCGACTTCTGCACGAGGATCGGGCCAAGCGTTGCGGCCGTAGTGCCACGGCCGGCGCGGATCTCGGCGATCGACAACCGCACACCGAAGAGACCGAGACGATCGAGCAACGAGCGGCGCAACTCGACTGTCAGCTCACTGGCACTGGTGTCGCAGAACTGGCCGGCAGACAGCAGCATCCGCTCGAGGGTGTCGGGGTCGGTGGCCGCCAGCATCCGCAGCGACGCAACCTCGTCCTCGCGCAGCGTCAGGCCGGTCTCGGCCAACAGCCCGGCGAGTGGCACGACTGCCGCGCACAACCCGCGTAGCTGCGGGTCGTCCTGGTATCGGGCCGCGATCTTGGTGCTCGACTCCATTGCATCGAGCCGACCGGCGCCGATCTCGTCGGCACGCGAGAGCACGGCCACCGCGTTCACCGGAGAGGCCGAGGTGACACTGCGGTCCATGAACGCGTCGAGGAACGCGACGTCGCTGCGGTGGGCATGGCGCATCAGGTAGATCACGGCGTCGGCGTCGCTGGGCTTGTCGTCCTGGTGCTCCAGGAACTCGCGGGTGCGGCGCGAGTTCTCGTCGTTGATGCTGGCCAGGCCCGGCGTGTCGATGAGCGTGATCGTCTCGAGCGCGGTCGTCGGCCACAGCACGTCGATCAGCTGCACGTCGCGTTCCGACAGGCTCCCCAGCTGCACGTCGAGCGCGCCGCCCGAGCGACTGAAGGCCAGCTGCTCGGTCCGGCCGTTGTGCAGGATGGCCGACACCTGATACCCGCTACCGCGCCGGTAACGGCTGACCAGCTTGGTGCACTCCCCTGCGTCCGTGGGCGCCAGACGTTCGCCCACCAGTGCGTTGAGCAGCGTCGACTTGCCGGCCTTCACGCGCCCCGCGATCGCCACCCGCAGAGGACCACTCAGGCGATCGACCACTGCCTGCGCCTGCTCACGTGCCTGATCGTTCGGCGCGCCGGCGAGGGCAGCACGGGCCACCTCCAGGACCTGCTCTGCGACGGAACCTTCCGAACTCATGTCGGGCCTCCCGCCGGAGCGGTCTTCACGGCGGCGAGCGCCGCCTGCAGCCGCGTGAACGATTTCAGCGACGTGTCGAGCTCGGTGACCCGCTCCTTGCGTTCCGCTGCCGACTTCTGGCTGTCCTGCTGCACCCTGGTGGCCGATTCTGTGCAAGTGCGCACCAGCTCGGCGAGCCGTTCGCCGAACTCGTCGCGCAGGTCACGCTGGATGTCACGAACCAGAGCGCTGATCTTGTTGCCAACCTCGAACTGCACGTCGTCCATGAACTGACGAACCTGGGAACGGGCTGCCTGGCGGCGCGCGGCGACCTTCTTCTTGCGATCCTCTGCCAAGCCCATGCTGCCGAACAACGCTCCGACACCGAGCAGCACGGGGTTGGACATCAACAGCACACCGGCCGCCGTTGGTAGGAACGAACCGAGCATGCCAAACATCATCACCCCGCCCTGGGCGCCACGGATCGTCGTCAGGCTGACGCCGAGCACCTTCTTCCCCTTGCTCAGGGTGGGGTCGAGATCCTTTTCGGACCACAGATCCGAGAGGTCGAACGGCGATACGCCTCGGCTTTCCGTGCCGATCGTGAGGTCTTCGTCATGCATCAGCTCGATCACCTCGTCGCGCACGCTGCTGCGGCCTTGCTCCAGCTGCACGAACACCTTGGTGACCTCGTCGGCGACCACCGTCTGCAGATAGCGAGCGAGCTCGTCCCATTCGTCGCCCTTGCTGAGCACCTCGATGCGTTCGTCCATCATCCGCGAGATCTGGCGGGTCGCTCCTCGGAACTGGAAGGTGACGTTGGTCGAGAGGTCGCTGACGCGGTCACCCACGAGCACGCTCCACTTCGCAGCAGGGCCGCGCAGGTACTCGAGCCGCGTCTTGGCCACGTCGAGCGCAGCGACTGCGGCAGCCGCAGACTCTGGATCGGCGGCTGCCGCCTTCTCGGCCTGGAGGCCAGAGGTCAGCTGGCTGATGATGCTGAGGGCATCGCCGACGGACCGTTCTGTTGCGATCGCCTTCGCCGGCAGCACGACATCGTCGTTGAGGTGCTTGACGACCTCGGGCACCCGCGACAGGTCGTTGAGTGCTCGATCCTTGCGCCGCAACGCCTCGTCGCGCAGTGCGCTGGAGACAGCGACCATCGGGATCGTGAAGCCTGCGCGCTCCATGTGCCCCTTGTTGAGGCTCATGATCTTCTCCCAGTTGGGGAACAGATCGATCTTGGTCTGTACGAACAGCACGGTCGGGCACAGCTCGCTGGCGCGACGGAGGAACTCGACCTCGGGCGCGCTGAGCTCCGCCGAGGCATCGCTGGCGAAGATGAGGCCGTCGGCGAACGGCAGGAAGGCGAGGGTCGCCGCTGCATGACCTGCGCCCAACCCACCCATACCCGGGGTGTCGACCACTACCAGCCCCTGCTTGAGCAGCGCGCTGGGCACAGTGATCTCGACTCGCTCGACGCCCTTCGCGTTGCCGGGGTTGCCGGACTCGCTGACGAACTCGTGGACACGCGCAATCGGCACCGGTTCAGCAATCTTCTCATCGCCCTCGCGACGACGCACGACGGCTGCCTGCTGCTCGCCATAGCGGACCATGGTGATCGCCGAGGTGGCCAGATCGTCATCCACCGGGCACACGGGGAACCCGAGCAGCGAGTTGATCAGGGAGCTCTTGCCCTGCTTGAACTCACCGACGACGCAGACGACGGTGCTCGGCCGCCGCAAACGCGCGGCAGCGGCCTGGGCGCGGCCGGCGAGGTCCGTGCGCCCCAGTGTGGTGAGCACTTTCGCGAGTTCGATGATCAGCGCGTCGGCGCCGGGAGGCTGCGCAGCAGCGTTCCCGGCGGGCGCACTAGCCGGCGTCGCCGGCGGAGGTGGAGTGTTGCTCATTCCAGGAGATCATCCCAGGCGCCGTCGGCTGCGGCCTCACTGACCTCGCTGGAGATGACGTCGGACGAGAAGTCGTCGAAGTTGCCGCTCTCCGCCAGGTCGCCGGCCACGTCGGCAATGCTCGATCCGGCATCTTGCGCCATCCCACTGAGCACGTCGCTGAGGTCGCCGTCACCGGCCAGGTTCGAGATCGTGTCCGACACGTCGCCCGCACCGGGAAGGTCACCCACTTGATCGCCGATGAGCGAGCCGGCCTTCGCCACCAACGCATCGGTATCGAGGCCGTCAACGTCCAGCCAGGCATCGGACGTCGTCGTCGTCGTGCCGTCTGCACTGGTCTGCTCGCTGTAGCTGGCACCTGCGCCGATCTCTTGTCCGTACCCGCTTGCTTCCACCGAACCGGAGTACGTCTCGGAGCTGGTGCCGTCGATGTTCTCGATGCTCTCGTAGCTGCCCTCGGCGCCGACTTCGACGCCGTAGCCGCTGCCCTCGACCGACCCGGTGTAGGTCTCGGTGATGTTGCCTTCGGCATCGGTGACACTCTCGTAGCTGCCCTCGGCCCGCACCTCGAGGCCGTATCCCTCGCCTTCGACGTACCCACTGCCACCCTCGGTGTACGTGCCGTTGTCCTCGATGCTGTGGTACTCGCCACCGACCTCGATCGATGGGCCACCGAGAATTCCGACGCCGACGTGACCGCCGGCCGTGAAGACCTCGTCGCCGTCGGCTTCCCGCTCATAGGACACCTCGCCGCCGGCACTGACGGTGACGCCCGTGGGCGTGATGAGCGTGCCTTCGGCCCCACCATAGGCACCCCAGCTGCCGTCGGGCTGTTGGTGGAAGCCGCCTTCGACCTCGCCGTCAACGATGCCCCACGGCGTGGGGATGGTGGCCTGTGCCCGGCCATCGACTTCGATGGTGCCTTCGTCATCGATCTGCACATGGCCTTCGACGTATGGCAGCGGGCCCCAGTCGACCCCGGCCGACCCGTCGACCTCGAACCCACTCTCGTCCACGTCCACCGACGCAGAAGCGATGCCTACGTCCACGGCACCGGTGGCCGAGAAGCCCTCCTCGCCGAAGCTGACGCCGGCGCTCGCGATGCCGATGTCGACATTGGCGTTGAACTGCCCGTCGGTGTAGTCAACATCGACGATTCCCCCGGACAGGAACGAGACGGTGCTGAACACACCGATGTCATCAGCAGTTTCGAGCGCCCACGTCCCGGCGTCTTCCACCGCGCCACCGAACCAATCGCCGGCCTCCTCGACCACATCGATCACCGGAGCGACAAACTCCTCGACGACCTCGACAAACGGCTCGATGAACGGCTCGACAAAGGGTGCGGCGACGTCGGCGACAGCCCCTGCGGCGTCCTCTACGGAATCCCATGCATCATCCAACCAACTCATGATTGCTCACCTTTCCTCTGCGTCTTCACGCATCGTAGAAAGCCCCCGAAACGAGGGCACCGGGAGCATTCCCGGTTCTGAAAATCGTGTTGTGCCGAGTGCGCTACTCTCAGCGCTCATGGCAACTGAACTCTCCACCGCAGACATCGCCGCTCGCGCCGTAGTACACCCGGGCAAGCTGATCCCGGGCATCCCGGCGTTCGTGTTCACCGTGCCGCTGGGTTGGGTGCTCGACGAGGCCCCCGGTGCGCTCGCCGTGTTGCGCCTGCCCAAGGAAGTCGACGGCTTCTGGGTCAACGCGATCCTCAGCCACGACAAGGTGGCGCGATCGGTGGACTTCGAGTCAGCTGCCAAGGCAACCTGGGCCCGGCTCAAGCGGGCCTCGCCCGACGCCACCCAGAACGGTGAGCGGCTGGTGCGTTTCGGCGACCAGGTGATGTACGTACGTGGTGTCGAGCTCACCGCCAACGACAAGAAGATCGCACAGCTGCACGCATTGTTCTTCACTCCGGTGAGCGAGGGCGGCAAGACCGTCGACTTCTTCCAGTTCGTGCTCACTGCGCCGACAGCGATGATGGGCGGGCTCGTCAAGCCATTCATGGAAGCGCTCAGCACGTTCCGTTTCGTCTGACGAACCCGCACACCCTCACAAGCCGATGTCGTCGGCGATGCCGGCCACAGTGCCTTCGTAGGCGTCGACTCCGTCGCTGATCGTGCCCATCGGATCCTCGGCGAAGTCGTCGACGTCGTCCTGAGCGAGGTCGACGAACACCTCGACCGTTGACTCGAAGGGCAAGTCGACAACCTCGTCGACCATGGTTTCCACGCTCTGCACGGCGTCCGGCACAGCCTCCTCGAGCACGGTCACGTAATCGAGGACATCACCGCTGAGTTCGTCGATGGGCTGGACCGCGTACATCACCCCGTCGTCGTCGCCAAGAATGTCGCTGAAGAAGCCCCCGCCCTGTTGGTCGAGACCTTCGAGGATCTCTTCCGCCGCGACCGGCACCTGTGCCAGGGTCGCCTCGAAGTCGTCGGCGAGGCCGCCGAAAAACCCACCACCACCATCGGAGTCGGCTTCAGTCGGCGTCTCCTCAGGCATCGTCATCGCCGGATCAGCCACGACCAGGTCGGGAAAGATATGCCCTGTCGCCGGAACAACCTCGATCGGATCCATCACCACCGGATCCGTCACCACCGGCTCACCCGTCGCCGGATCGGTCGCCACCGGGTCGGTCGCCACCGGCTCACCAGTTGCCGGATCAACCGCGACCGGATCGGTGACCACCGGCTCACCCGTCTCCGGATCAACCGCGACCGGATCCGTCACCATCGGCTCACCCGTCTCCGGATCGATCACGACCGGATCGACCACCATCGGCTCACCAGTTGCCGGATCAATCGCGACCGGATCAACCGCAGCGGGATCGTCGGCATTGTCGCGGAGCTGCTCCGCGATCAGTGCCTCGATCTTCTGATCCTGGGTGAAGTCCTGCACCCGCTCGTCGTACTGTGCCCGCAGGTTGGCGAGCGCATCCTCGGCGCTCTGCCCCGGAGTGGGCTCGAAGCGATCGACAGTGCCACGCAGCTGATCCTTCAGTGTCTGCACGTCCTCAGCATCGACGCCCTCTCCGAGATCGAGTTGGTCGATGCGCTCCAACAGCGTCGCACGGGCGCCCTCGAACGCAGAATCGACCTCGGGAACGACGGGTGCCGGGTCGGGCTCGGGGGCCGGCGCGGGCTCCTCGCGTGCCGCCGGCGCGGACTCCTGGCGGGGCGCCCGCGGTTGCTGCTGCTGGCCGCCACCACCTCCGCCGCCACCACCTCCGCCACCGCTGTTGTCGCCACCTGCTGAGCCTCCTCCAAACGCCGCCTCGGGTGCCGCAGGAGGCGGAACGACGGGAGGTGCGGCGACGGCGTCGAAGGCGTCCATCGTGTCGTCGGCCGCTTCACGGGCCGCGCGGACCGCCTCGTCGGAGGTCTCGATGTCATCCGTCAGGTCCGTTGGCGATGCAGCGGCGGGCGAGCCGCCGTCGTCGCCGCCGGTGACGGCCTCGACGATGTCGTCGCCGTAGAGCACTCCGCCGGCCACAACAGCCGCAGCAACAGCGGCGCCGCCGATGAGGGTTGCGGCCGACACGCTGCCCTTGTCCTCGTCCTTCTTCGATGGCGGGGGCGGAGGCGGCGGAATGGAGCCGCCCTGGGGAGCCGAGCCGTCGCTGGTTGATTGATCCGACATGGTTGTCTCCTTGGTTGCGATGGTGTCACCTGGAGCGGTGGCTCCGGCAGGAACTGCGGCTGCCGGCGCACTGGGCACCGGCATCAGGGTTGCGGCGGCGGCTGCCGTCACGGTTGCGGCAGCTGCCGCGATGGTTGGGCCGGCAGTGCCGGCTGACCCAGCGGCGAGCGCTGCACCTTGGACGACGACGAGCTTGACATCGGCGTCGATCAGCAGGGGGCGGCCGCTGCCGGCAGCGACCAGTTCGGCCACGAGCGGGATGCGCGAGCTGCCGCCCACCAGCACGATGCCGGCGAGATCGTTGAAGGTGAGCCCGGCGGAAGCCACTGCCCGCTCCAGCGAGCTGACCGTGTCGGCGATGCGCGGCCGCAACGCCGATTCCATCTCCTCGCGGGTGATGCGCACCTGCGTGCTCAGGCCCGGAGCAACCACGTTGACAGTGGCCTCGCCATCGGCGGACAGCTGCTCCTTGGCAACCGTGCACTCCGCCCGCAGGGCGAGCACGGCACGGCGAACGTCGGGATCGTTGCGATCGAGCGCACTGAGGGCCCCACCGACAGCCGTGGCCACATGGCTGAACACGACCTGATCGATGTCGATGCCCCCGAGGCGTTCGAGGCCCTGCGGGGTGCCCAGCTGGACCGGACCGGCAGCCGTCAGTCGCACCACGACTGCATCGAACGTGCCACCACCGAAGTCGTACACGGCGACCGTATCGCCCTCCTGCAACCGACCCGAGTGGGCGTAGTGGCGTGCCGCCGCCGCAGGTTCGCTGATCAGCTCGACGTCGGCAAACCCGGCCTGCACGGCGACGTTGCGCAGGAGATCGAGCTTGTACTCGCCCCAGTTGGCGGGGTGGGTGAGCACGACAGTCGTGGCCGCAGCCTCCACGCCGGCAGCGATGGTCGCTCCACGCAGCAGTTCGACGGTGAGCGCGTCCGGTGTGAACGGCTGACCATCGAGCACCACCGGCGTCGTGTCCCCGAAGCGGCGCTTGATCTCACGCACTCCACGCTCGGGGTTGGTGGCAAGAACTCGCTCGGCGGCGTGGCCGACGACGAAGCCGTTGTCGTCGCGGGCGATGACCGATGGCATCGCGGCACCGTGCTGCCCGAGAATGATGGCCTGGCCGTCAGCTCGAGCTGCGGCAGTCCATGTCGTTCCGAGATCGACGGCGAATCGGGGGCGGGAGGGAGAACTCACGATGCGTACCGTACGCCGCGGAGATCAGCCCACGGACCGGGAGGATTCCCGGTTCGGCACAGTCGCCCCATCGGGCCTACTTTGTGTCACCGAATCCGTGGCCGAGAACATCCCCGAACGCATCACCGAGCCGGTCGCTGAACGCATCCCCGAACTCACTAGCGAATGGATCGTCGTGCGCAATCGCCGGCTCGGTCGTCGCATCCGGCTCGTCGTGCTCGTCGTCGGAGAGGCGCACCGGCGAGGGCTGGGCAGCGATCTGGTCGAGGAACGAGAGTTGGGCATCGGTCAGTTCGGGCAGCTCTTCGGGCAGGTGTGCCCACGGGTCGGGCGCCTGGGCGCTCGACGTCGTCAATGCGTCTTCGACGCCATACCACCAGTCGCTCATCGACCTGCTCCTTGTGCCGCGGACGCAGAGCGCCCGACCGAGTTCTGGCCACGGCCGGCCACCCTCACCGCCAGTTCCGTTCGAGACCGTAGCGCAAGCTTTCGGTAGATCTGCTGGAGGTGGAAGTCGACCGTCTTCACTGACAAGAACAGCGAGGCGGCGACCTCGCGATTGGTCAGTCCACCTGCCACTGCCGCGGCAACACGCCACTCGGCAGCGCTGAGGGCTTCGAGGGCCGGATCCTTGGGAAGGACCGCAGACGACGGTGGGCCAGCCTGTTGCTGCGCCAACCGCTGCAGGCGAACGTCCCAGCAGTGAACCGCACAGCGGTGCAGCGCCGCCGACGACAACCTGACGTACTCCACCACCAAGGCCGTGTGCTCTCCCGCTGCCAACCCCTCGCCGTGGGCGACCTCTGCTGCCATCAACCACGCCTCACCTGCGTCCACCGGCAGCGCGGCGCTGGCTGCGTCCTGGGCGGCCGCTGCGAGCACGTGGTGATCCTGTGCGGTGAGACCTCGCAGCACCGAGGTGCGAACGTCGCGCAACGGCTGTGCGTTCGGCACGAACAGCGATGCCGCGTCGCGAACAGCCGCGGTATCCCGCACGAGCGCTGCCCGTGCGAGCACCGCACGTCCCTCGATCGAGGCGAACAACTCAGTACCTGTCACAACCCGATCGACCCGCCCGGTCAAGACGGAGAGATCGGCTTCGAGTAGCTCCCACCGCCGTCGAACGCCACTGTCGCCCGCGGGCAACGACGACAACGTGCGTTCCACCAGCTCCACTGCATCGCGCACGAAACCCGCATGGCGGAGCGCCGCGGCTCGTGCCCACAACTCGGCGGGGGCTGCTTCGCCCCCCACCGACTTCAACACCCGAGCGTGCGCACCGCCCGTCGACTCCGCCCACGCCGAGAGCCGCGACCGGCGCCGGCCCACCCAGCCCGCGAGATCGCGTTCACGCATCAGTTCCTTCGGCGCCCGATCGGCCGAGTCGGGCGACGGCGACTGCGAACGCTCGCCCCCTACGAGCAGATCGCGAGCTTCGGCCGCCGCCGCCTGCTCCGCCGGCTCGACTCCGTCGAGCCCCTCGACCAGCCGTCCGGCGGCGGTGAACTCGCCTGCGTCGAGGCACCATCCAATTGCTCGCAGCAGGCACCCGGTACGAACATCCGACGACACCGAGAGCTCCGCGGCCTGCGTCGACATCCTGGCGGCCGAACCAGGGTCGCGGCGCCGAGCCGCCGCTGACGCGACGGCCATCATGGCTTGGGCAACCTCGTCGCTGGGCCCGTTGCTCGCCGCAACAAGGTGACGCACGCGCATCTCGCCCTGCCGGGGGGCGGAATATGCGGCCGCGAGTGCCCGATGAGCGGCTCGACGACTGGCAGGCGCAACGAGGTGATAGGCCGCCAGGCGCAGCCACGGGTCGCTGAAGATCACCCGTGATCCGACGATGTCGACGATCCCGTCGTGCTGGGCGGCGTCGAACATTGCCGCCAGAGCATCGGCTTCGGGCACGCCGCCCGCCATCGGCTCGTCGATCTCGCCGAGCCCACGCAGGGCAGTACGTATCGCGGCAAGCTCGCCGTACTCGTCGGCAGCCGCCACCACCAGCGCACGGCAGACCCGCTCACCGAGAGGTTGCAGGCGAGCGTGGAGATCCGCCGCGACGTTGGCGGCAAGGCGAGGCAGGTCGGGCACGAGCGCACGATCCGAGCGCTGCGCATCGGACAAGCCGTCGGCCAACGACACGGCAAGGCCAGGGTTCCCGGCAGCGGCAGTGGCGCAGCGCTGGGCAGCCCGCAACCCGACGCCGCGCCGGTGCAGGATCTCGGCGAGGGCGTCAGTGGCCAACGGCTGAACCCGCACGCTGAGTGCGCCATCGAACGCCGTCGAGGTGGTGGCGCTGACGATCGCAACGCCGCCCACCGCTTCCACTGCCGCCCTGAGCGCACGTCGTGTCGCCGAATCGAGGTGATCGATGTCGTCGACCACCACGCACCACTGCCCGCCATTGAGAGCTGCAGGCACCTGCATCGTGTCAGAGGTGGCCGCCCTGCCATCCAGGCGACTGAGGGTGAAGCCGGCTGCGGTCGCCCGCTCGGCCGCGCGTTGCATCCACCACGACTTACCCGACCCGCGGGAGCCTTGGACCAACAGCATCCGGGCAGCGTCGTCAGTCTCTGTCAGCACTCGCCCGAGGAGCTCGTCGTTCATCGCAACTGGCTCGGCGCTGTCGTTCAGCCGGCGGACGGAGTGGGGGTGTCCGGCAGGCAGTAGTAGGTGCCGATGCCCGCAGCAGTGAGGTCGCCAGCGATCGCATGCTGGTGGTCGGCGATACCGACGCAGATGTTGTCACCCCACTGGTAGCCGTAGCTCTCGAAGTTGTCAATCGTGAAGGCGTCGAACATGTACTCCCCACCACCGTCGTTGAGATCCCAGACGTACCAGGGGCCGCTACCTGGTGCCCCGACCATGTCGGGAGCGATGCTGCTCCAGAAGAAGTGCACGTGATAGTCACCGGCGACGCCTGAGTTCGTCGGGACGAAGTTCTGCGTCTCGTAGTTGACGCGGAAGACGCCGTCGGTGAACCACGACGCCGAGATGATTCCCACGCACCAGTTGGTGGTCTCGTTGCAGGTGCGCTGCTCCGGGGCGATGGTGACGGCAGTGCCGAGGGTGCCCCCCGCAGCGGTGGTCGCCGGGTCCGTGACGACGGTCTCGGGCGGCGGATCGGTGACAGGAGCGACCGTCCCTGCAAGCGTTGTCGCCACAGTGGCGCCTGTCGTCGCGACCGTCTCGCCGGTGCTCGTGTCACTGCCGCCACCGAACGCGACAACCAGCACGCCGATGAGCAGCCCGACGGCGGCAATGCCCCCGGCGAGCAGCTTCCACTGCGAGTTTCCCCGACCGGTGGAGGCACCAGCCGGAGGGGGTGGGCTGGTGGACAGCGCCTCGGTCGCCGGCGAGGGAGGCGTGACCGGCTGCGAACCCGTGACCAGTGGTCGTGCGGACACAGCAACGGGTTCGGTCGGGGGATGCGCCGGGGAAGGCGTCGCCGCACTGACGACGGAAACCGCGGCGACAGCCGCAGCCGCAGCCGCAGCTGTGGTCGATGGCGGCGCCGGCGGGACGAAGGGAGAAGCGGCGACGGCCCGAGCCATGCGCGCAGCGCCCAGCGCGACCGCGTGCTTGGGATGGCTGTCGGTGACGACCGGCCTGCCGAGCTCGGCGCGGACCATCTCACTGACCAGCGGGATCCGTGACGAACCGCCGCACAGCAACACAGCCTTCACATCCGCAAGTTGCACACCGGCCGATTCCACTGCCCGCCGAGTGGAGTCGATCGTGTCCCGCAATCTCGGGCGAATCATGTCCTCGAACTCGCTGCGCGTGATGCGCACTTGCGTCTGCACGTTGGGCAGCATCACGGGCACGGTCGCGTCGGAGTCCGACGAGAGCGACTCCTTCGCGAGCACGCATTCGTGGCGCATGCGGGCGAGCGCCGCGCGCGTTGCCGGGTCGTTGACGTCGAGATCGGCAATCAAGTCGCCGACCGTGCGACGCACGTGAGCCACGACCGCCTCGTCGAAGTCGATGCCACCCAACCGCTCGATCCCCTGCGGCCGGCCGAGCGTCGTGAAACCTGTCGCGGTCTTGCGTAGTACGGCGGCGTCGAACGTGCCGCCGCCGAGGTCGTACACCGCGATGACATCGCCGACCTCGACACGTTCGGTGGAGGCGTACTGCACTGCCGCTGCCTCCGGCTCGGTGACGAAGGTCGCAGCGCCAAGGCCGGCGAGCTCGACGGCCTGGCGGAGCAGATCAATCTTGAACTGCCCCCAGTTGGCGGGGTGGGAAACGGCGATCCGGTCCGGGGCACCACCCTGGCGGGCAGTGACGTCGGCGACGATCTGTCGCAACATCACCGCCATCAACCGCTCGGCCGAGTACGGCGTGCGATCGAGCAGGATCGGCACAGAGTCGCCGAGACGCCGCTTGAACTCGCGGGCAAGCCGTGCCGGTTCCTGCATGCCGCGGCGTTCGGCAGCATCACCGATCAGGACGTTGTCGTCCTCGCGCAGGAAGACCATCGAAGGGATGGTGGCTGCGTGGTTGCCAAGCGCGACGACCTCGGCGCGGCCGTCGCGCAGCAACGCGGCGGCCGTGAACGTGGTTCCGAGGTCGATACCGATCGTGTAGCCCAAGTCGAACCTTTCGTCGGACGCCGATGGTAGCCGTGATCAGAGGTCCATCGGCCTTTCGAAGACGCTGTCGGCGGCGGACTCCAGTTGCTGGGCATCGCCGAGGTCGTCCTGGAAGTCCGAGAGCTCCTCGATCGGCTCGGGCAGCTCCGTCGGCTCGGTCGGAGCGAACTGATCTGCAGTTCCGTCGACCCCAAGGTCGGCGGGCAGCGGGTCCTCGACCGTCGCATCCGGCGTATCGATCTCGGCGGCGGGCGGCAGGTCGTCCGGCGACGCTGCGTCGTCGGCATCGTCCACCTCGGCGACAGCTTCGCTCGGAGCGACGGCGGGTGGCGACTCGTCTCCGATGACGATGTCG
>JAYSPV010000136.1:0-20993 GCA_043721915.1 Ilumatobacteraceae bacterium
CGTGTCTCAAACCCCTTGACAGGTTCCGCCGTGGCGCACTCGTCGGTGGTGACGCCGACTGCCGTCGCCAGCAGTACTGCCGACCGCCTCGCCGTGCTCGAGGCACGTGTCGCCCGCTTGGAGTCCGCGTTGAGCGATCTGCTCCCCGCCGAGCAGGACTCCTTCGGTCCCGAACGGTGAATTCAACGAAACCTACGTAGCGACCATTGCATTCACCGTTCGGGACCGAACCGTCACGCCAGCGCTTCGTGCAGGGTGGCAATCATCACCGGTGACCTGGTGACCACGTCCTGGTAGGTGAACTGCATTGCCGCAAAGCCGTCGAGCTGCAAGCGGTTCAGGCGCTCGGTGTCGTTCTGCATCTGCATCGGGGTGCGATGGTGCTCGTAGCCGAGCAGTTCGACGATCACGTTGGTTCCCGCGAAGCGGCAGTCCACTCGCACAAGCTTCTGGCGACGGGCCGCGACCACTTGCTGAGTGATGGGCTGAGGAAGGCCGAGCTCACCGAGCAACTCGAGGAACGTCCGTTCCAGCCACGAGTGGCCACCCTTCGACAGTTCGGCGCCCGCCATCACTGCGAGCAGCGTGTCGACACCGGGGCGGCCTCGGGCGCGCAGCTCCGACATCCGTCGGTGGAGGAAGTCCTCGGTGGTCAACCCGTCGCGCACTGCCGAGTCGAGCGCAGCGGTCAGACGCTTCGGCGTCTCCCTGCGCGCGATCTCGATCAGCGTGCGGGTTGCCGAGAGGCATGGCAACTCGTACGCGGTGGCGAGGTCGAGCAGGTTGTAGGCCTTCATCCGATGCACGATGTGATCGACCCGGTGCGGGGCGCGGTTCAGGGGCACGACGAGGTGGAACGGCTTGGCCAGTTCGAAGCCATCGAAGCCGAGCAGTGCAGCGGCGGTGGTGCCGTATGCCCAACACGGCGCCTTGATCGACTCGATCACTGCACCAAGTTCGTCGAGCAGGCGGAGGAACTTCAGGGGCGGGTTCTGCCCAATACGGATGCCGCTGTTGACTCGGCTTCGTAGCGCTGGCCCGGGCGCACCTTGCGACGTGAGCGAGCGCTGACCTTGAGTGACCGCATCGCGGCGACCATTGGCCATGCCGTCCGATTCAACCGGTGCTCAGCTGCGACACCAACCTCTTCGGGCGCAACGTGATCCTTCGGCCCCGAACGTTGAATGCAATGAACCCTACGTAGCGACCATTGCATTCACGGGTCGGGTGAGAACCGAGGGGATGCCGTGACGACCGGGCCTCAGCCGAGGTCGGGCCAGCGGCGGGTCTGGCGGCGGCGTTGGCCGGCCTTGCCCAGCTTGCGGTGCTCGGCGAGCGCCCACTGACGGCGCCAGCCGTTGTACTCGGGGCCGGTGAGCTTGGGGCTGGTGCCCTTCGCTGCGCGCTGGCGCGAGGTCCAGTAATCCGTCAGCGCCTCGTCACCCAAGGCCGTCACGGCCGCCTCGATGCGGGCATTGAACCGGCGGGTGCTCTCACCTTCCTGTGGGAACAGCGGGGCGCCGAACACCACCTTCGACTTGCCCGCCTTGGGGCGCTTCATCCCCTTGCCGTAGATGCTGCCGGTGCCGTCGATGAACACGGGCACCACCGGCGCACCGGTGCGGTTGGACAGGTAGGCGGCGCCGCCCTTGAACTCCTGCCCCCAGCCATCGGGCGAGCGGCCGCCCTCGGGGAAGATCACCAGGCTCCACCCGTCCTCGATCAGGCGGCGCAACTGGTCGCTGCTCTTGCGGCTGGTGACCTCGCGGTCGATCGGGAACGCGTTCAGCGCAAGTGCGGCGAGGTTGCCCTTCATCCGCTTGTCGAAGAAGTAATCGGCGGCGGCGGCGATGACCAGGTTCGATCGCCAAGGTTCGGGCACGGCCACGTGCATCAATGGCGTGTCGACGTGGCTGTGGTGGTTGGGGGCGAAGATGACTGCGGGTGACTCGTCGAGCCGTTCCAGGTCTGAAAGGCGGTCCACGCCGACGATCTCTGGGCTCGCCATCGCCTTCACCAGCACTCGCATCGGCCCGTTGGTGAGGGCGGACCGCACCGCCTTGGCCGGCGCCTTGCGAGCCCAGTCGGTCTCGAAGTTGGCACCCAGCTTGCTGGGGTCGGGCGGCACCACGACACCCTTGGGGATGGTCGGCTTGCGGTACGGGAAGCCCAACGCCTTCGCCGGTCGGAGCACTGCCTGCACGGCCGAGCCAGCGAGGTCGCCCACCTTGGCGGCGCGCCGAAGCTGGCCGACCGAGTGCAGGCGGGTGGGTGCCGAACGCTTCATCGCCGGTGCTTACTGCACATCCGCGACCAGCAATGCCGGTGCGTGGAGGTGGGTGATGGTTGCGTTGCGGCCGACCACGTCGCTGGCGATCTCGAATGCGTCATCCATCGTCGAAGCGGGCGTGAAGCCCAGGCGGCGAACGGTGGGCGGATCGCCGCCGACGATGATCACCTTGCCGGCGTGTTGCAGGCCGTGTGCGCCCCAGTACCAGGCGTAGAACGGGTGCACGCCGTGGTAGGCGTTGCCGGTGCGGTAGAGGTGCTTGTACCACTCGTCTTCCGCGTACTGCTTCTCCCACTTGCGCGACATCTCGGCCGGGTTGGTGGTGTCGGCGAGCACCTGCTCGAAGAAGTCGATGTAGCTGGGGTGGTGCACCGGGTTGAAGTCGCGGTAGCAGGGGTGGGTCATGATGATCACGCCGCCCTCGCGCACCAGCGGCTTGTTGCGGTACATGTTGAACAGGTACCCGAGGCCCATGCACATCACCAGGATCGGGTTCATCACGCCGTCGGGGTTGTACGGGCAGACGTAGGGGATTCCCATGGTGAGGATGTCGGTCTGCCCGGTGACCTCGACCAGTTGCTGCTTGTAGACGTGCTCGAGGGTGATCTTGTGCACGGCGTCGGTGTCGCCCGCCTGCACGGAGGTCATCTGGTGCGGCCCCTCCATGTTGTGGAAGATCTTCCGGGCCAGCTTGATCGGCGTGCGGTTCAGCGACTTCGTGGTGGCCAGGAAGGTCGCCCGGTCCTTGCCGGTCCATTCCCATTCACGCTTGGAGAGGAAGTCGAACGGCTTCGGGAACATGTCGGTGTTGAGCGTGGTCTCGATCTGGAAGATCTTCGGCCCGTTGTCCTTGAGCACCTTGCCCAGGCGCCAGACGCTGGTGTGCAGCGCGCTCTGGTGGCGGTGGCCCATCAGGCTGCGGGTGTTCTCCAGCGTCTCGGGGTTGTGGTGGTGGCTGAGGCAGCGGTACGACGCGAGGCCGGTGGTGATGCTCTTCCAGCCGCCGTCCATCGACACCGAGTTGATGTTGACGTAGACGATCAGGTCGCTCTCGGCGGCCCGCTTGTTGATCTCGAGCACCTCACCGTGATCGGTGGTGCCGATCTCGGCCAGGTTGTCGTGGTCCTCGGCGTCGTGCTGGTAGAGCATGCCGCGCGGGTGGAACGAGTCGTAGATCCGGTCGCCGAGCGCATGGCGCAACTCGTACTCGTGCATCCGGCGGTGCAGGCCGAGCGCGGCGATGATGTGCACGTCGTCGACGCCTGCTTCGGCGGCCATGTCGAGCACCGCCTCCATCACGCGCTGGCGCGAATCGGGACGCTGCATCTTCGGCAGCGGCAGGCTGACGTCGTCGAACGCGATCGTCAGCTTCATGCCGGGGAACAGCTGGGTGGGCAGCGGGTCCTGATCGTGCGGGTTGAGCAGTGCGTGACGGATGGTGCCGTCGATGTCCTTGATCGCGTCGAGCGGCTCGGGTGGGTAGATCACCCGGCTGCGACCGGCGGGCAGCTTCTCGAGGCTGAAGTTCTCACCTCGCCAGAACATGATCGATGGCGTCGAGCGGTCCACTTCGAGGACGAATCCGGGACGGGGCATTTTCAGTCGTTCCTTCTCATGTCGAAGGCGACCTTGACGGCGCCTCGGCGACCGGCCGCGGCCGCATGAGCGATCGCGTCGGTGTAGTCCTTGAGGGGGTAGGTGGCAGAGACCAGGCGGGCCAGGTCGTGGTGGCGGATGACGTCGATGGCGGTGTGGAAGTCGGCGTGGTCGTAGGCGTAGCAACCGCGGATGGAGGTCTCGCGATGCCAGAGCGACGTGAGCTCCAGCGAAACGTTGGAGGGCATACCGACCACCTGCACCTCGCCGCCGGGAGCAACGACGCGCAGCGCCTGCTGCAGCGACTCGCTGCTGCCGACGCAGTCGATGACGTGCGGCGCCCCACAGGTGAGTTGGTCGCCGATCATCAGCGACTTGGTGGCCGAGCGCACGTACCGGGGCATCTCGTCGCTGGTGCAGACGATGTCGGCGCCGAGTTCCTTGGCCAGTCGCTTCTGTTCCGCGTAACGGGCAGTGACGACGATCGGAGCCTTGCGGTCGGTGTGGGTGGCTGTGATGGCTGCCAACGTCAGCAGCCCGAGGGTGCCGGCGCCGATGATCACGGTCTCTTTGCCCGTGTAGCGGGCGGCCGCGTGGACGGCACACGCGGTGGGCTCGACCAGCACTGCGGCCTCGTCGCTGAGATCGGCGGGCACGTCCACCAGCTGGCTCGGGTGCGCCACCATCTCGTGCGCCCATCCGCCGCCGGTGTCGGTGCAGAATCCGCTCTGCAGGCCGGGAGCGAGGTGGCCGTAGCCGACGCGTTCGCACAGGTTGATGTGGCCGGCCTCGCAGGCGTGGCACACCGGGCTGATGCCGCGCGTGACGCAGGAGAGCACCGGCACCAGCACGACGCGGCGATCGGTGCCGACGACGTCGGCGACCACCTCATGGCCGGGTGTGAACGGATAGCTGGCAAGCGGGTCAAAGTAGGCGGAGGCGGTGCCGTCGATCAGCGACAGGTCGCTGCCGCAGATGCCGGCGAGGCGAGTGCGCAGGCGCACCCAATCCGGCGTGGGGAGCGGGAGCAACTCGTCGGCTTCGAGATCGAGCGGGCCGACGGATGCGCCGGCGCCGGGCATGATCGCCCCGGCCAGGCGAGCCATGGCGAACCGCGCCGGCTTGCGGGAGAAGACCAGCCGGCTCATCCTCGGGACGTCCCGCTGTACGACTCGAACTGGGTGTCGCGCGAGCCGCGCGCTGTCGAACCGAAGACCTTGCGGCGCTCGCGCTCGGCCAGCATCGGGCCCAGCGGCAGCAGCATCTTCGGTGCACCGCTGGCCTTCGCCCAGTCCTCCACCAGCCAGCCACGTTTGCGGGCGATGGCGGCCAGGCGGGTCTCGGGGTTCACCGCCACGGGAAAGCCGACGCATTCCAGCATCGGCAGGTCGCTCGTGCTGTCGGCGTAGGCGATGCTGTCCTCGAGGCGGAGGCCTTCGCTGGCGCAGTAGTCGGCGAGGATCTCGGCGCGGGTTTCGCCGGTGGGCGGCACCACGGCCATGTTGCCGCTGTACGTGCCGTCGGCGCGCACGGTGAGCTTGGCCGCCACGATCTCGTCGAACAGCGGTCGCAGGCCTTCGACGGCGAAGTCGAGCGCGCCGGTGATGAGGATCGTCTTGTGGCCCAGTGCCCGGTGCTCGCGCACACGGCGCAAGCCGGCCGGGAACGACTTCGCGAGGATCAGCTGGCTGAGCAGTTCCTTGGAGTCCTCAGCAATCTGATCGACGGGGGCGTCTTCGTAACGGCGGTAGAAGAAGCGCAGGAAGTCACTGCGGTCCTTGCGGTCGATGCTGCTGAGCGTCGGTGCCTCGTACAGCGTCCGCAGTACGTAACGGATGCGCTCGGGGGCATTCAGCCGCCGGGTGGCCAGCCACGAGAAGCTCTCGACGACATTGCTGGAGATCAGCGTGTTCTCCAGGTCGAACGCGGCAACGTGCCGGTCGGGGGAGAGGATCGACTTGCGCAGGCGAGCCGTGCGATCGTTCTTGTTCTTGCCCGGCGTGACCTTCGCTCGTGAGTGGTGCACGATCGAGGGCAGATGGATGGTGCTGATGTACGTGGGCCAATCCACGCTGCGTGGATCGAAGTTGAACGCTGCCTGGTCCGCCGGGTCCAGCGTGTCCCACATCGCGATCAGCTTGTCGACCTGGTAGATCGCCTCGCACTCGGTGTACAAGCCGTAGAGCTGCACATACTCGTACGCGCGGTCGATCTCGGCCTTCTTTTCTTCCAGGTTCGCGGCCCACGCTGCCTGCTTGCCGCGTAGCGGGAGCGCCTGCAGCACGCGCTCGGTCTTGCCGATGATGTTCTGCGCGCGTTCCAGCTGTTCCTTCACCCTGCCGCGAGCGGGGAACTTCCACTCGGGGACCATGATCGGCTGGCCCTCGGCGTCGTACAGCGGGTGCTCGGTGAACCAGGCGCGCACGTTGTCGACCAGCAGCTTGTACTTCAGCGGGTTGATGCCGCCGCTGGCGACCTGGGTGATCGGTGCGGCGCGCTCGGGGCCGACGGCGGCGACGGTGATGATGGCGGCGACGACGATGTCCACCGGGATGACGTCGACGGTGCCCTCGGGTACGCCGGGGAACTCGCTGAGCAGGCCGCGGGCGTAGCTGAGGATGACCGGTTCAGCCATGCGAAAGCCGCGGATCCAGCCGGGAAACGGCTCGGACAGTGCTGACTCGATGATGCTGGGCCGCACGATGCTGACCGGTACCGGGCCCTTGGTCTCGGTGAGCGCCTGTTCGCCGAGCGCCTTCGTGTACGCGTACGCGTCGGGCCAGCCGACGCTGGCGGCGCGGGCGCGGCCTGCTTCCACCAGCTGGGCCTTCACCCAGGCTTCGCGCAGGCTCTCGGTCTTGCCGGCGAGTGCCGGGCCACCGGCGGCGCCGAGCTCCTTGCGGGCCTCGCTGCGGAAGTGGGTCAGCTTGTCGGTGCTGCGGCTCTGGGCCTCGATGTCGCCGCGCAGCCGGCGGCTGGAGGCGACCTCCTTGCGCCAGTTGAGGCCGATGTCCCAATGGCCGTCGGACACGAGTGCCTCGGGTGCGTTGCCGCGCCGGTTGCCGGCGACATAGCAGGTGCTGACGCCGACCATGTGGGGCGTGACGCCGAGCGCGTTGCACGTCTCGGCGATGCGTACCGGGCCCATCAGGTTGATCTCGACCGCGCTGTCGAGCGGGCTGTCGAACGACACGGCCGCGGCGGAGTGGATGATCGTGTCGCACGTCATGAAGATGGCACGGTCGGCGTCGCTGAGGCCGAGGCCGTCGGTGCTGACGTCGCCGCCGATGGCCACGACGCGACGGGCGATCATCTCGTCGAACGTCTCGGGGCCGTCGTTGAGCTCGGCCTTGAGTCGGTCGAAGGCATTGTTCTTGAAGATCTCGCGGCGGGCGCGCTCGGTGGGATCGTGGCGCTTGCTGGGGCGGATGAGCAGCACCAGCGTGCATCCCGGCGCGCTGCGCAACAGGCGCTCGACGAGCGCTGTGCCCACGAACCCGGTGCTGCCGGTGATGGCGATGCGCTTGTTCGCCAGTCGTTCAGCGATCATGGTGTTCGGCAATCATGCGAGCCCTTTCTTCAGACGACTGTCTACCATATGGTAGACAGCGAGGAAACACCTGGTCTCCGAAATCCACCCATGACTGCCAAAGCCCCCACCCGCGAACGCATCCTCGATGCCGCCACCGACCTGTTCGGCGTGCGCGGTGTCGAGGCCGTGTCGCTGGACGTGATCGCAGCCGAGGTGGGGGTGGCGAAGCAGACGTTGCTCTACTGGTTCGCCTCGAAGGACGATCTGGTGCAGGCCGTGCTGGTGGAGGCGGCCACGCAATTGGGCGTGGCGATCGAGGCGGCGATTCGGGCTTCCAGCGACGATCCGCTCGACCGCATCGAGAACGTCGTGCGCGCGGTGTTCCGCCCAGCCGTCCGGCGGCCTGCGCTGCTGGGCCTGATCCGTGAAGTCAGCCGCCTGTCGCCGACGGTGGGCGAGCGATTCCATGCAGCGCTCAGCCCGCTGGTGGATCGAGCCGTGGTGTACCTGCAGAAGGAGATGGACCGCGGTCGCCTGCGCAGCGGTGACCCACGCCTGATCGCCGCCCTTTGCTATGCGACGGTGACAGGCATCGCGACGGAGCCCGAAGTGCTTCGCGCCGTCGGCTGGTCGCCCACCACCACCGACCTTCGTCGTCTACGCACCGAGCTACTCGCCTTCCTGAGAGCCGCCCTCGCTCCAACGCAACTGTTGTGACCGCAACTGGGGCGCCCCAGAAGCGTACGTAGCGATCTGGGGCGCCCCAGTTGCGCGCCGCAAGTAACCTTCGGCGGGCCTTGGAGCCAATCATCTAGGGGAAGTCGACGAGCTCGAGGTGAACTCGTGCGGCGCTGGCGTCGGACAATGACTCGGCTTTGCGGACCGGGGCCTTGACCGGGAGGATGAACGACTGCTGCTCCTTCGAGGGGAAGATGGACGTCGTCCAAGTCGTGCGGCCGATGGTGACGTTCACCCGCACGGACCCGAAGCCACGGGTGGCATTTGTCGTGAGGTCGTCGATCTCGTCGGTGAGGTCGAACGGCAGCGTGATGAAGTGCCACGACGCCGTGCCGTCGCCCTGCCACTTCCACAGCGGTGCGGTGAACTCGAACGCGGTCACGCCGGGTTGAGGGCTTCCATGACGGCCATGTGGAAGGCGGTGAGACCCATCGTCAGGTGCTCGTCGCTGGTGTCTTCCTCCTTGGTGTGCGAGAGGCCGGCGATCGAGGAGGTGAAGACCATCGCGGTGGGCACTACCCGCGCCATCTCCGATGCGTCGTGAAGCGCGCCGCTGGGCAGTTCGAACTCGTGGCCCTCCACGGCCTTGACCGCACGACGTACGGAGTCGACGAGCGTGGCATCGAAGATCATCGGCGGAATGCGGAAGATGTGCTCCATCTCCACGGTGCAGCCTTCGGCTGCGGCGCCGGCCTGCGCCGCAGCCTTGGCCTCGGCGTACATCGCACTCAGCGAGTCCGCAGAGATGTGGCGCATGTCCATCGTGCAGGTCGTGGTGCCGGCGACGGCGGTGACAACGCCCGGCCAGCACGACACGCTGCCGACCGTCGTGACGCCCCCGTGACGGGTGCCGATATCGGCGAGCTCCAAGGCGAAGCGGCTCATCGCTCGCAGCGAATCGCGGCGCATGCCCATCGGCATCGTGCCGGCGTGCGCCGCCTGCCCGTTGAACACCAGCCGCTCGCGTTCGATGCCGTAGGTGCCGGTGACCACGCCGATGCCGAGGCCCTCGTGCTCGAGGATCGGCCCCTGCTCGATGTGCAGCTCCAGGTAGGCCACCACGTTGTCGAGTCGTGTACGGCACCCGTCGATCGCATCGAGCGATACCCCGTGCTCGGCCACCACGTCGGGCAGCGCAAGACCGTTGCGGTCCTTCAGCTCGCGCAGGATCTCGATGTCGAGCGTGCCGACCACAGCGGCGGAGCCGAACAGGCTGCGGCTGAAGCGGGCCCCCTCCTCGTCGGCCCAATCGACCAAGGCGAACGATCGCTGCGGGGGAGTGGGTGCGGCTGCCAGCGAGCGCAGTACCTCCAGCCCGCCGATCACGCCGAGCGCCCCGTCGAGCCATCCACCCGCCGGCACCGAGTCGAGGTGTGAGCCGACGACTACCGTCTCGGCGGTCTGTCCCTTGAGGTACGCCCACAGGTTGCCGGCCTCGTCCTGTTCCACCTCGACCGGCAGTGTGGAGAGCTCCTCGCGCAGCATCGCGCGGGCCTCGGCCCACTCAGGGGTCCAACACAGCCGCCGTGAACCAGCAGGCCCGCCGGTGCGTGCTGCCAGTTCGCGCAGGTCGCGGATGGCACGCTGGGCGTCGAATTCGGTGGCGTTGTCGAGTGCAGTCACGGTTCCGAGGTTAGTGCCCGACCATCAGCGACTTGCAGGGTCGCAGTTGTATCCGGCGGGTCACGTCTTTCGGACGCGATCGCAACCACGTTCGCGTCCGAAAGAAGTGAACCAACAGTGAGAGGTGGCGTCGGATACGGAGCGGGCGCTCAGGAAGTGACGGAGTGGGCCGTGTTGCGCCGACGGCGGCCGTGACGCTCGATGGCCAGCTGCACCAGTTCGTCGATCAGGTCGCTGTAGCCGAGGCCGCTGGCCACCCACAGCTTCGGGTACATCGAGATCGGGGTGAAGCCCGGCATCGTGTTGATCTCGTTGAGCAGGAAACCACGGCCGTCCTCCTCGAAGAAGAAATCGACTCGGGACAGCCCTTCGCAGCGCAACGCCGTGAACGACCGCAGTGCGAGCGCCTGCACCTCGGCGGTCTGCTCGGGCGTCAGCGGCGCAGGGATGAGCGACTGGGAGCCGTCGTCCACGTACTTGTCGGCATAGTCGTAGAACTCCGCGCCGGGCACGATCTCGCCGGGCAGGCTGGCACGGGGCTCGAGGTTGCCGAGCACGGCGACTTCGATCTCGCGGCCGACGATGGCCTCCTCGACCACGATCCACTCGTCGTAGCTGAGGGCGACCTCGATCGCCTGGCGCATCTCGTCGATGGATCTCGCCTTGCTGACGCCGATCGACGAGCCCATGTTGGCGGGCTTCACGAACACCGGCAGACCGAGCTCGTCGGCAATGCGGGCGGGGGTGCCGGGAGTGATCTCATCGGCGCGCAGCGCGACATAGCGCGCTTGCGGGATGCCATTGACGGCAGCGACCTGCTTGGCCATTGCCTTGTCCATCGCGACCGCCGAGCCGAGCACGCCGCTGCCGACGTAGGGCAGGTTCGCCAGCTCGAGCATGCCTTGCACGGTGCCGTCTTCTCCGAGCGGACCATGGAGCAGCGGCACCACCACGGTGAGGCCCGGGCTCGAGGATGTGATCGCGAGGGTGGGTTCGATCACGTCGCCGTCGGCATCCAGCCGGCCGGGAAGTGCCTCCGGGCCGGCGGCCAGCGCGGCGGCGGCAGCTGAGGCGACGGACCACCGTCCGTCGCGGGCGATGCCGATCGGGGTGATCCGGTACTTCGACGCATCGGCTGCCTTCAGCACGTGCGCGGCGGTCGTGCAACTGACGTCGTGCTCGGCCGACTGGCCTCCGAAGATGACGATCAGGTTGATGCGGTCGTCGTCGGGTGCACCGTGTCGTGAGGGGGAAGCGTCGGCAGCCATGCGGCCCGACGGTACCTTGTATGACGATGCGATTCAGAGCGGAAACCGTGGCGGTGGCGACCCGAGGCCTTCTGCACGGCGCAGATGTGGAGATCGATGGGGTGTCATTCGACTCACGGTCGATCCGACCCGGCCAGTTGTTCGTGCCCCTGGTGGCCGATCGTGATGGTCACGAGTTCATCCCCGACGCGCTCGCACGCGGGGCGGCCGCGTACCTGACGTCGCAACGGCCTGTGACTGCCGCGAGCAGCGCACCGGCGATCGAGGTGCCCGACACGCTGCGCGCGCTGATGGCCTTGGCCACCGCCGAGCGGTCGCATGTCGCCGGGCCGGTGATCGGCATCACCGGCTCGGTCGGCAAGACCTCTACCAAGGATCTGGCGTGGGCAGCCCTCGCTGCCAGCAGGCGCACGTGGGCCAACGAACGCAGCTTCAACAACGAACAGGGCTTGCCGACGACGCTGCTGAACACGCCGCAGGGCACCGAAGTTCTGATGCTGGAGATGGGCATGCGCGGCTTCGGACAGATCACCGAGCTCTGTGCCATTGCGCGGCCGACGATCGGAGTTGTGACCCGTGTTGCCGAGGCGCACAGCGAACTGGTCGGCGGCATCGAAGGAGTTGCCCGGGCGAAAGGCGAGCTGATCGCAGCGCTGCCCGCCGGCGGTGTCGCGATCCTCAACGGCGACGATCCGCGGGTGCGGGCAATGAGTGAGATCGGCGCCGCAACGGTGGTGCTGTACGGGGAGGCGCCCGACTCGGCGGTGCGGCTCGGCGACGTACGCCTCGACGAGTTGGCCCGGGCGAGCTTCCGGCTCGACACGCCCTGGGGCGGGTGCGAGGTGCGGCTGGGCATCAGCGGCCGGCACATGGCCCACAACGCCGCGGCTGCGCTGGCGTGCGTCGGCGCAGTCGGTGGCGATCTTCTGGCGGGAGCGGAGGCCCTCGCCGGTGTCGGGCTCACCGCGATGAGGATGGACGTCCAACGCACCGCCGCCGGCGCACTCGTCCTCAACGACAGCTACAACGCCAACCCGACCAGCGTCCGCGCAGCGCTCGATGCGCTCGCGGCGTTGCCGGCTCAGCGCCGGGTCGCCGTGCTCGGGTTGATGGCCGAGATCTCCGACGCGCGGGCAGAGCACGCGGCGATCGTCGGCTATGCGCATGCGCTGGGCATCGAGGTGATGGTCGTGGGCACCGATCTCTACGGTGTCGTACCCACCGATGATCCGGTGGCCGCGCTCGGCTCACTCGCCGGCGGAGATGCCGTGCTCGTCAAAGCTAGCCGTGTGGTCGGGCTGGAGCGGGTTGCGGCTGCCCTCCTCGGCTGAGCGATCCAGACGGCGCAGATCGCACCACCAGCCGAGGAACACGGCCCACAGCGCGCCGCCGAGCAGCACCCAGCGTGCGCCGACTGCGTCGATCACCGGAGCGAACAGCAGGTTGCCCAGTGGCACCGTGCCGCCGAACGCCATGAACCACAGGCTCATCACACGGCCGCGCTCGTGGTCGGCGAGCCGGCTCTGCAGCACCGTGTTCATCGAGGTGGTGGTGGCGAAGTAGGCAAACCCGAGCAGTGGCGCCACGGCGAAGGCGCCGATCGGTTCCCGCACGACCGCAAAGGCGGCGAGTGCGAGCGCGAAGGCGAAGAAGCCGTAGCGAATGAGCGTCCGTTTGTCCCAGTGGACGAAGACGGTGCCGATGGCCAACCCACCGAAGCAGGCGCCGAAGCCCCATGTTGCGTACAGCCACTCGTACGTCGTGGAGTTCTTCTCGACGCCGAAGTTGAGCCGTACCACGGCGGCGAAGAGTCCGACGTAGGGCAACGAGATGAGCGAGAACGTGAACAGCGTGTTGAGCAGTCGCCAGACCGCGGGGTCGCTACGCGCGATGTCGAGGCCGGCCGTCAACTGCCGCCAACCCTGTGCGTGGTCCACCTTCGGTGGCTTCGGTACTGGTGTGCGCAGCAGTGCCCCGATCACGAACAGGTAGGTGACCGCGTTGATCAGGAAGATCGTCGAGATCGACACGCCTGCGGACCGAAGCACGGCGACGATGATCGGGCCGATCACGCGCGAGCCGTTGATCATCGCCGAGTTGAGCGAGACGGAGCCGGCAAGGTCCTCACGACTGACCAACGTCGGCAGCATCGCGGACCACGCCGGAGCATTGAGCGCATTGCCGACCCCGACGCCCAGCGCCACCAGGAAGATCGCCCAGATCGGAGCATCGGTGGCAGCAAGTGGAGCCAGCAGCGCGGAGAAGGTGAGCTGCACCAACTGCATCGCCATCAGCCACTTGCGGCGATCGAAGCGATCGGCGATGACGCCGGCGGGGATCGACAGGAACAGCAGCGGCCCGAGCTGGGCGAAGACCATCACGCCGACGATCGACGCGCTGTCGGTGCGATCGAGCACGTAGAGCGGCAGCACCACGTTCTGCATCCAGGTGCCGACGCTCGACGAGAACGATGCCGTCCACATCCGCCGGAACAACGGATACGACAGGGCAGCGCGTGCGCTGCCTGGCGTGTGACTGTGTTGGTGAGGTTCGGTGGTGGTGCTCGTCATCTTGACCCGTGGGTCAAGACTAAGGGTTGCGGTCCCGCGCAACGGGATCGTGCGGTGTCACACTTGACACATGACGACTTCCGACGCGCCTGCTGCCGCCGATCGCTGTGCCCGTTACGGCACCTACCCGGAGTGCCCGCTGTGCGGTGGCTCGCTGCACCCCGAGCATGCCCACTTCAAGTGCGGCGCGTGCGGCTGGCGCGACAGCTGCTGTGACTGAAGCAGGATCGATGAACACCGAACAGCTCGACACGGCTCGGTTCGACACGATCATCGCCACCACCGATGGCACTCGAGGCGCGCTGACGCTCAACCGGCCCGACAAGTTGAATCCGCTCAGCGGCCACACGTTGCACGAGATCGAACTCGCAGCGAGGTGGTTCGACGAGCACCATGACCTGAAAGTGGTCGTGGTCAGCGGTGCCGGCCGTTCGTTCTCCGCAGGCGCGGATCTCTCGGCGTTCAGCACTGCGGCGCCGATGGAGGACCGTCAGGTGGGCTGGCGGATGGGTCGTGCGCTCGACGAGATGCGGGCGGTGACCGTCGCCCGGTTGCACGGGTGGTGCATCGGTGGCGGTCTGATCGTCGCCGCCGGGTGCGATCTGCGAGTGGCCGCGGACACCGCTCGCTTCTCGATTCCCGAAGTCGATCTCGGCATCCCGCTGGCGTGGGGTGGCATCCCGCGACTGGTGCGCGAGATCGGCCCGGCGCTCACCAAGGAGCTGGTGATGACCTGTCGGCCGTTCGACGCCGCCGAGGCGCGCGCTGCGGGCTTCGTCAACCGAGTCGTGCCCGAGGCCGCGCTCGACGACGAGGTGGAGGCATTGGTGCAGCAGTTGCTGCAGAAGCCGAAGCTGGCTCGGCTGGAGACGAAGGCGCACGTCAACGCGGTGACCGAGAGCATGGTCGGCACCGGCCGCAGCTGGGCTGACGCCGATGGCCTCTACGCAGGCCTGCGCGATGAGGAAGGGCGCGCCAGCGCGGCCGCGTACGTGGCCCGCCTTCGTTCCAAGTCCTGACTCGAGAACCGCCTCACGGGGCACGCAACACTGCGTAGAACGCATCGCGCATCAGCACGGCAAGAGCCGCCACGTCGTCCACCGAGGTGACGTTCTTCTGCGATGGGTCGGGCGGTGCCGGTGATTCGGCGTCGGCGACAGCCGGGAACTCGATGAGCACCGAGGGGTGCCCGGCGATGACGCGCTCCTGGCCCTCCCACAGGAAGGCTCGGACGCCGTCGTTGACGCGGCCGGCGTTGTTGATCGGCCCCCAGCCCACGGCGTCCGACATCGCCTGGGCGACCTTGGTGGCGATCCCGCCGTTGTGTGCGCCGATCCACTGGTATGGCGAGTGCACATGAATCGTCAGCACCGGTTGGAAGAGCTCGGTCGCGTTCATCACAGCGCGTGCCTCGGGTGTCGCCAGTCGGAACCCGTCGCGATTGGGGTCGACGTCGTCCGCAGTCCGCCGAGTGTGCGCCGCGAGGCCGTCCGGGTTCACCGTCGGCACCAACCAGATGCCGAACGTCGTCGGGGGTTGCTCGCGGATGGCGCGCACGAACCATGCCGGAGCGCATTCGTCACCGTGCACCTGGCCGAGGACGAGCACTTGCGGTCCATCGGCGGTGCCCCAGTGCTCCGCCCAGATCGGTCGGCCCTGCGAGCTGGCACCGATCCGCTCGTACTGCGCGGCGACGGCTCCGGTGTCGTTGCGGTACCCGATTGCGCCTGCTGTGATCGTGTCGCAGGTACCGATCGGGATGTCGGCGTAGGAAGGGTCGAGCGGCGCTGGCGCCACTGTCGGCGCGACCGTGGTGGTCGTCGCGAGGGTGGTGGGCGTGATGGAGGCGGTGGTGTCGGCTGGTGCAGCGGTGGTCGTCAGCGCGGCAGCGGTCGACGGGGCTACCGAGGTGGGTGCGGCCGGGGCAGCCGAGGACGAACACGACGCAACCGCGCCCGCCACGAGCAGCGACGTCATGAGGCGTGGCAGCGACCGGCTCACCCCAGGATGAGGTCGGCGTAGGCAGCCAGCATTTGCTTGGGGCCGCCGACCATGAAGGTGGTGATGCAGGTCTCCTTCCACTGCGCCAGCTCGCCGCGGATCTTGTCGGGCGGGCCGACGAGTGCGACGTCTTCCACCATCGCCAGCGGGATCGATGCGGCGGCCTCCTGCTTCTTGCCGGCCAGGTACAGCTCCTGCACCTTGAGTGCCACGTCCTCGTACCCCATGCGGGCGAAGACTTCGAAGTGGAAGTTGGCGCCACGCGCGCCCATGCCGCCGGCATACAACGCGAGGAACGGGCGCACGAAGTTGGCGCACTGCTCGGCGTCGTCGCCTGGGATGATGAACACCGTGCTGGCCACCTCGAAGCGATCGGCCTTGCCCGCTTCTCCGGACTTGGCGAAGCCCTCGGCGAGGCACTTGCGATAGAAGCCGTCCTCCTTGGGGCTGAAGAACAATGGCAACCAGCCGTCGCAGATCTCGCCTGCGAGCGCAACGTTCTTGGGGCCTTCTGCGCCGAGGAAGATCGGGATCTCCTTGCGGAGGGGGTGAATGGTGCTCTTCAGCGGCTTGCCCAGGCCTGTGCCCGCCTTGTGCGGCATGTCGTAGAACTCGCCGTGGTAGTCCACGGGTGTCTCGCGGCGCACGATCTCGCGCACGATCTCGACGTACTCGCGGGTGCGGGCCAGGGGCCGGGGATAGGGCTGGCCGTACCAACCTTCGACTACCTGCGGGCCGCTCGCACCGAGGCCGAGGATGAAGCGGCCGCCGGAGAGATGATCGAGCGTCATCGCAGCCATCGCCGTTGCGGCCGGGGTGCGGGCGCTCATCTGCACGATGCCGGTGCCCAACCGGATCTTCTCGGTCTGCGAACCCCACCAGGCGAGCGGCGTCAGCGCGTCGCTGCCGTAGGCCTCTGCAGTCCAGGCCGAGGTGAAGCCGAGGCGCTCGGCCTCCTGGATCGCGTCGAGCGCGCCTGCCGGCGGGCCGCTGCCCCAATAGCCGCTGTTGTACCCGAGTTGAATGTCACGTGCCATATGGTGACCGTATGCCACCGACGATCCGCCCAGCGACATCTGCCGACAGCGATGCCATCTCCACCTCGCTGGCCAAGGCGTTTCACGACGACCCGGTGAAGTTGCATCTGCTCGGCGGCAAGAGCGTGCCGATCGAGAAGGTCAAGCCGTTCTTCGCCACGTTCCAGAAGATGCAGTTGCCGCACGGCCACGTCTACACGACCGAGGGCTTCGAGGCGGCTGCGATCTGGGCGCCGCCTGGCCACTGGAAGATGCCGTTCTCGCAGGTGGTGAAGAACTCGCCGACGTTCCTGAAGCTGTACGGGCTGCGCCTGTTCCCGAACCTCGGGGTGCTGTCGGCGATGGAGAAGGCGCACGCCGAGATCGACTACCCGCACTACTACCTGGAGATCATCGGCACCGCGCCCGAGCACCAGGGCAAGGGCTGCGGTGCGGCGCTGATGCAGCCGATGGTGGAGCGTGCCGACACCGAGGGTGTGGGCATGTACCTGGAGAGCTCGAAGGAGTCGAACATCGCGTTCTACGGTCGCTACGGGTTCGTGGTGCGGCGTGCGTTGCAGCTGAAGAACGGCCCGCAGATGTGGCTGATGGAGCGCACACCTCGCTGAGGCCGTGCTGGTGACGCAGGGCTACTGTCCTCGTCGTCGAACAACACGAGGGGGTCGGCGAGATGGCCGAAGTACAGGGTTCATGCGATCCGCGTTTCGAGAAGATGCGCGAGGTTCTGGCCGCCAACATCGAGTCCGGCGCCGATGTCGGTGCATCGGCCGCGGTGATGCTCGAGGGCGAACTGGTCGTCGACATCTGGGGCGGTTGGGTCGACGAGGCCCACTCGGCGCCATGGCAGGCCGACACGATCACCAACGTGTGGTCGAGCACCAAGACGCAGATGGCCCTGTGCGCGCTGATGCTCGCCGATCGCGGTCAGCTCGACCTCGATGCAACGGTGGCCACCTACTGGCCCGAGTTCGCTGCCAACGGCAAGGAGGGTGTGCTCGTGAAGCACCTCCTGTCGCACACGTCCGGTGTGTCGGGGTGGGATCAGCCGATCACGGTGGACGACATCTATGACTGGGAGAGGAGCACGGCGAAGCTGGCTGCCCAGGCGCCGTGGTGGGAGCCCGGTACCGCCTCCGGCTACCACGCGCTCAACCAGGGGCACCTCGTGGGCGAGGTCATCCGTCGCATCACCGGCAAGAAGCTGGGCGAGTTCTTCCGCGACGAAGTGGCCGTCCCCCTGGGTATCGACTTCCACATCGGCCTCGCCGAGAGCGAGTTCGGTCGCATCTCCAACGTCATCCCGCCGCCGCCGCTGCCGATCGACATGTCGCTGCTGGATCCGAACATGGTGGTCGTGAAGACGTTCACCGGCCCCGCACCCGGCGCAGAAGCGTCGTGGACGAAGGAGTGGCGTCAGGCCGACATCGGTGCCGCCAACGGCCACGGCAATGCACGCTCGATCGCCATCCCGCAGAGTGCCATCAGCAACGGTGGTGTCGTCAACGGCCTCCGCCTGCTGTCACAGGCGACGATCGATCGCATCTTCGAGGTGCAGGCGGACGGCATCGACCAGGTCCTGATGATCCCGTCGAAGTTCGGCATCGGCTACGGCCTGGCCACTGATGCGATGCCGTTCCTCCCCGCCGGCATCGGCTGCGGGTGGGGTGGCTGGGGCGGCTCGCTGGTGATCAACGATCTCGAGCATCGGATGACCATCACGTATGTGATGAACAAGATGGAGAGCGGGTTGGTGGGCGACGAGCGCGGCTCAGCGCTCGTGATGGCAGCTCTGGCAGCGGTGGGCGCCTAGCCACCGCCGAGCGGCCGTAGCCGCGCTGCGCGTCAGTGGCCGGGGTCGAATGTCACCGGCATGTGGGCCGGGCCGAAGATGCCGACACCATCGGGCTTCCACTCGGTCGGCCCGTCGAGGCGCAGGTTCGGCATCCGTTGCGCGAGCAATGGCAGCGCCTCCTGCAGTTCGGCGCGGGCGAGCGCCTGACCGAGGCAGTAGTGGATGCCGGAACCGAACGTCAGCTGCGGCTGGTCGCTCTTCTGGGTCGTGATGTCGAACACCATCGGCTCATCGAACACTGCGGTGTCGCGATTTGCTTCGGCGAGGCCGACCGAGACGAACGTGCCGGCGGGGAACACCACGTCGCGGTATTCGATGTCGACGCTGGCGAAGCGGGCCGTGCCACGGACTGCGCCGAAGTAGCGCATCGTCTCCTCGACGGCACGCTGCGCGAGCTCCGGCCGTTCAGCGAGCAGCGCCCACTGATCGGGGTGTTCGGCGAACAGGCCGAGAGCGCAGCCCAACTGGTTGCGGGTGGTGTCGGTGCCGCCCACGATGACGGCGTTGACCATCATCACCAGCTCGTCGGTGCTCAGCTTGTCGCCCGCCTCCTCGGCGGCGATCAGGTCGGTGAGCAGGTCGTCGGCAGGCTTGCTGCGCCGCTGTGCGATCAGCTCGCGCGTGTAGGTGTCCAACTCGTCCTGCGTCCGCATGATCAGATCGAGTTTGCTCGCCACGTCGAGCGAGAAGATCTCCAGGATGTCGTTGGCCCAACGGCTGAACAGCTGCCAATCGCTCTTGGGCGCACCGAGCAGCTCGCAGATGATCGGGATCGGGTACGGCTCGCAGAGGTCCACGGCGACGTCCGCCCTACCGGCTGCCGCGACCGTGTCGACGAGACCGTTGATGACCTCGCGCATGAACGGCCGGAGGCGGTCGGCCTGCCGTGGCGAGAAGCCCGGCGCGACGAGGCGACGGAGGCGGAGGTGCGTGTCGCCCTCGGCGGACAGGATGCTGATGCCCTGCCGTTGTAGGAACCGCTCGTCGGTGATGCCCATGATCTCGGGGATGCGGCCCGATGCGCTGTGCCAGCGCTTGTCGCGCAGCACGCTGGTGACATCGTCGTAGTGCCACACCGCGTAGCCGAACAGGCTCTTCACGATCCAGGTGTCGGCCGGCAGCACCACGTCGGAACCGAAACGCTGAGCGGCGTTGCCTTCGTTGAACACCATCGTCGGGATGTCGAGCTCGTGCACCGGTGTGGCCATGAACGAACGCTACGTCGCGCATCGATTGCTTCTGTCACCCAGCCGCCCCATCCGAGTGCGAGCCGACCATCCGAGTGCGAGCCGACCATCTGAGTGAAGGCGGTGCATCCGAGTGGCAGCGGGCCACCGGGGTGCGCGCTGGCACTCGGATGGTCGCCAGGCACGCGGATGGCAGGGGGTACGGGAGAGTTATGCGAGTGCGTTGGCGGGTTCCACGAACGGCGTGCCGAGGAACTCGGCGACAGGGGCGTTGGTGATGCTGCCGGCATGGGTGTTGAGGCCGAGCGCGAGTGCATGGTCGCGGCGGCAGGCAGCGGCGACGCCGTGCACCGCGAGATCGAGCTGGTACGGCAGTGTCGCGTTGGTCAGCGCGTACGTGCTGGTGTGCGGCACCGCGCCGGGCATGTTGCCCACGGCGTAGTGCAGCACGCCGTGCAGTTCGTACACCGGGGCCTCGTGGGTGGTCTCGTGGATGGTCTCGATGCAGCCGCCCTGGTCGACCGCGACGTCGACGATGACGGCGCCCTTCTTCATCGTGCGCACCATGTCCTCGGTCACAACGGTGGGCGCCCGTCCGCCGGCAACGAGCACTGCGCCGATCACGAGGTCGGCGTCGGCGATGTTGCGTTCGAGCGCGCCACGGTTGGAGGCGAGGGTGACGATGCGGCCCTTGTTGATCTGATCGACCCAACGCAGGCGATCGAGGTTCTTGTCGAACAACACGACCTCGGCCTCCATGCCGGCGGCGATCCACGCCGAGTTCCAGCCGACGTTGCCTGCACCCAGCACCACGACCTTCGCCGGCTGCACGCCGGGCGCACCGCCCATCAGCACGCCGCGGCCGCCGTTGTGGCGCTCGAGATAGTGCGCGCCCATCTGCGGGGCGAGACGGCCCGCGACTTCGCTCATCGGCGCCAGCAGTGGCAGCGCGCCGCCGGGGAGCTGCACGGTCTCGTAGGCCAGTGCCGTCGTGCCGGAGGCGACCAAGGCGCTGGCGACCGCTGGATACGCGGCAAGGTGAAGGTACGTGAACAGCGTGAGGTCGGCGCGCAGGAAGCCGAACTCCTCGGCCTTGGGCTCCTTCACCTTGACGACCATCTGCTGTGCCCACGCGTCGGCGGCGGTGGGCACGATGGTGGCCCCGGCGGCGACGTAGTCGTCGTCGTGGAAGCTGGCGCCCTCACCGGCGCCGGTCTCGACGAACACCCCGATGCCGTGGCGTTCGAACTCGCGCACGCCGTCGGGCGTCATCGCGACCCGATACTCCTGCGTCTTGAT
>JAYSPV010000137.1:0-20206 GCA_043721915.1 Ilumatobacteraceae bacterium
GACACCGGGTCATCGGAATGCACGCCCTACGAGCAGTTCCGACTGAACGGCGTCCTCTATTTCGGCCCGTCGGAGGCCATCAAGCCGGATCAGCTCGGAGCACGGGTCGGCCAGATCACGAAGCCACTCCCCGATGGAGCGGTGCGGTGTGAGTCGTTCACACTCAGCGACGGGCAGGGCACATCGACCCCTGGCAGCAAGGTCTACGCGATCAACGGAACGGACCCTGGTGTCGCACTCGCGGTTGTCGACAGTGCCACCGGGGAACCTCGCCTCTATCGCATGCGCCCGACAGCTCCGTAGCGTCGCGGCCGATCGGCAGGCGGTCCGGCCGCTGTCGCACCTGTCGCATCGGCAGCCGCACAATGTTCGTTGTCATGAGCGACAACCTGGGTTGCCACTTCCCGGCAACGGCAGTTGTCGCTGAGCGAATCAGACATTGCTGCCGGGCCGCCGACTGCGCTCACCCACCGACCCGGCGGCCGGCCGAGACTCAGCTGTTGCGGCGTTGGGCGGTCATCCTTCGGGCTGCGGGCACTGCGGCCAACAGCGCCGCTGCCTTGTTGCGGCACTCGAGATCCTCCTCGTCGGCGATCGAGTCGGCGACGATGCCGGCCCCGGCTTGGAACGACGCACCGTGGGCACCGACGAACATCGTGCGGATCGCGAGAGCCGTGTCGAGGTTGCCGCTGAAGTCGACGTAGCCGACGACACCCGCGTACGGCCCACGCTTGACCGGCTCGAGCGCATCGATGATCTCCATCGCCCGCACCTTCGGCGCACCGCTGACAGTGCCCGCCGGCAGCGTCGCGCGCAGCACGTCGATGGGTGTCTTGCCGTCGAGCAGCTCGCCACTGACCTGCGACGTCAGGTGCATCACGTGGCTGTAGCGCTCGAGGCTCATCAGCTCGTCGACGTGCACACTGCCGAACTTGGCCACGCGGCCCACATCGTTGCGGGCGAGATCGACCAGCATGATGTGCTCGGCGGTCTCCTTCGGGTTCTCCTTCAGCTCGCCTGCCATGCGACGGTCGTCCTCGTCGGTGCGGCCGCGGCGCCGCGTGCCGGCGATCGGGCGGCTGACGACCTTGCGGCCGAGCACCTGCACCATCGGCTCGGGCGAGCTGCCGGCGATCGTGATGTCGGGGTGGCGCAGGAAGTACATGTAGGGGCTGGGGTTCACCTGCCGCAACACGCGGTAGAAGTCGAACGGGTCCGCCTGCAGATCGATGTCGTAGCGCTGCGCCAACACGACCTGGAAGATGTCACCGGCGAGGATGTGCTCCTTGGCCACTTCGACGGCCTGCTGGTACACGCCGTTGGGCATCGTGCTCTGCACCTCGGGCAGCACCTCACCGGCGAGCGGCGGCTCGACCGAGGGTGCGGCCAACGGCTTCGACAGCTTGTCGGCGGCCTTCTGCACTCGCACGCAAGCCGCGTCGTACTCGCGATCGACATCCTCCGCACCCATGTGCAACACGGGCACGCTCTCGATCAGGTACACCCGCTGGCGCCAGTGGTCGAACGCTGCCAGCGAACCGATGATCGACATCGCCGCGTCGGGCAGTTGGCGGTCGTCGTGCGGCGCGTTGGGCAGGTGCTCGACCTCGCGCACGATGTCGTAGCCGAGGTAGCCCATCACGCCACCCTGCAGCGGCGGCAGCTCAGGAATGATCGGCGCGTGGTACGCCGCAACGATAGCGTCGAGCGCGGCCAGCATCCCTTGGTCCATCGGGATGTCAGCACTGAGGTGCTGGCCCTGCTTGGTGATGATGCCGTGGCGCAGCTCCAGCGTCGCCACCGGGTCGTGGCCGACGAAGCTGTGCCGCGCCCACCGTTCGCCGTGCTCGACGGATTCCAGCAGGAAACCTTCGCCGTCGCCGACCAGCTTCAGGAACGCGGACACGGGCGTCTCGAGGTCGGCCAACAGCTCGGCCCACACCGGCACCACCGTGTGCTCGGCGGCGAGCGCGTGGAACTCGTCGCGGGTCGGGCGGAACGTCAGGCTCACGTCGGCGGCCCGAACGCACGGAAGAAGCAGCTGTACTCACCCGTGTGGCAGGCGCCGCGGCCCTCCTGCTCCACGAGGAAGAGCAGCGTGTCGCCGTCGCAGTCGTAGTAGCCCTCGCGCACGAACTGGCGGTCGCCGCTGGTGTCACCCTTGCGCCAGACCTCCTGGCGGCTGCGGCTCCAATAGACCATCCGCCCCTCGGCAAGTGTGCTCGCGAGCGTCGCCGCGTTCATCCACGCCATCATCAGCACCGCCTTCGTGTGCACGTCTTGGGCGATGACGGGCACAAGCCCGTTCGCGTCGTACTTCACGATGGCCAGCTGCTCAGGAGTGGCAAGGATCGACATGGCGTCGGGCATGCGGCCCAGCCTACGAGCCGAGGCCGCAGCCAACCCGAATGAAATGCGTTACAGGTACAAGCCCGTGCTGGCCTCGTTGCGGCTCGCCGCAACGGCGTGGATGTCGCGCTCGCGCAACATGATGTAGTCGTTGCCGCCGACTTCGACCTCGTACCGGTCCTCTGGACTGAACAGGACACGGTCGCCGACCTCGGCCGTGCGCACGTTCTGGCCGAGCGCAACCACTTCGGCCCACGCCAGCCGTTTGGAGATCTGAGCGGTGGCCGGAATCAGGATGCCGCCCGTGGTGCGGCGCTCGCCGTCACGCTCGGGGATGCGCACGAGCACCCGATCGTTGAGCATCTTGATCGGCAGCTTCTGTTCGTCCAAGGCCACGCCGGGCAGGGTACCGTCATGGGCGAACGTCCCACCTAGCTCTTGAAGGGAACCACCTCTGCCTCGTCGAGCCGGTCTCGCCTGCCTACTGCTGCTCCTCGGCGCTACCGCGTGCAGCGACGACGAGACAAGCACCACCAGTGCGGCGCCCACCGCGCCCACCACGGCCGAGCCAGCCACGATTGCCCCTGGCGCCACCAACCCCTTCACCGGCGACTCCCTTGCGCCGCAGACCACCTTCATGGCCGACTGTTCCGCATGCCCGAGGTCGCCGACCTGACGGCGGCTGTTGGCTTGCCGATGGATGTCGGCCAGGTCACTGCACCGACGACGTGCCAGTTCCTCGGCCTCAACGATCAGAGCAGGTCGATCACGCTCACGATCTTCACCGATCCGGTCGACATCGCCACCTTCAACGACCTGCAGACGTCATTGGGAGCTTCAACGCCGTCCACCGATCCGGAGATCGCCGGCGCGATGGTGGGCCCCGAGTTCGTGCTCTACATCAGCGCCAACTCTGCGCTCTACGTCGTGCAGGCCAGGGTCACTGGCGGCGATCTTGCCGGTGAGATCGCGCCGGCAAGCGCGATCCTGAAGCGCTGGCTGGCGCTCTGAACAATCCCCGTCGCGCCGCGTGCGCCGGCTCAGCCGCGAGTACGGCGGCTGCGGCGCTCGGCGTGCTCGGTGGGCGCCGAGTTCGTCAGCGGGCCGATGTGCTCGACGATTGATTCCATCGTCGGACGGTCACCTGGGGTGTAGCCGTCGATCGCAGCACGCATGGCAGCGACGTGTACCGGAGTCGTGCCGCAGCAGCCACCGACCACGCGCGCCCCCGCGTCGACGGCCATCGTTGCGTATCGCGCCATGAGCTCCGGCGTACCGGAGTAGACGATCTCGGTGCCGACGAACTGCGGCACGCCGCAGTTGCCCTTCGTCACCAGCGGATACGGGCTGGCTTCCATCTGGAGCAACGTGACCAGGATGTCGGGAGCACCCACGCCGCAGTTGGCTCCGATGGCCAGCGGTGCCACCAGTTGGTCTGCGAATGACGCGGGCAGCGACGCGGGCATCAGGCCCATCATCGTTCGCCCGGCCGTATCGAACGAGCAGGTGACGACGTACGGAAGGCCGACGGTGACGGCTGCCTCCACCGCAGCCGCGACCTCCTCCGGCGAAGACATCGTCTCGATCCACGCGACGTCGGCGCCGCCATCTTTCAGACCCCGGATCTCATCGGTGAACGACGCCACGGCATCGCGATGGGTGAGCGCGCCCATCGGCTCGAACAGCTCTCCCGTAGGGCCCACCGAGCCGGCGACGACCACCGGCCGCTCAGCGGAGGCGGCGACTCCGGCGGCCAACTCGGCGGCGCACTTGGCGAGCTCGTACGTGCGCGCCTGAGCCTTGTGTAGCTTCAGCCGGTGCGGATTGCAGCCGAACGTGTTGGTGAGGATGATGTCGGCGCCGGCATCGACGAACTGTTGGTGCAGCGACACCACGCTCTGCGGCTGCTGGTCGGTCCAGAACTCGGGGGGTTCACCGGCTTCCAGCCCGGCCGCGAAGTAGTTGGTGCCGGTGGCACCGTCGGCCAACAGAATTCGGCCGGTTGCAAGCAAGTCGGAAAGCGAAGTACGCATCGCGGCAAAGGCTATCTGCCCGTCCAAGCGCCGGACCCGTCATTCAACGGCGGGCCGTCGCGATCAGGCGATCGCGTGCCCGATGCGCTCGAGCACTTCGGGCGTCAGCGCGTCGAGAACGTCGATCGCCTCGAAGTTCTCGACCACCTGGCTGGCACGGCTGGCGCCGGTGATCACTGTCGACACGTTCGGGTTCGCGGCGCACCACGCGATCGCGAGCTGGGCCAGCGAGCAGCCGAGGTCGGCTGCGATCGGGCGAAGGCGCTCGACCTTCGCCAGTGACTCGCTGTCGGTCATCCGCTCTGCAAGCCATTCGTACCCGGGGAGCGCGCCTCGACTGTCCTCGGGCACGCCATCCTTGTACTTGCCGGTGAGCAGGCCGCTCGCCAACGGGCTCCAGATCGTGGTGCCGAGGCCGATGTCCTCGTACAACCGGGCGTACTCGACCTCGACCTTGGTACGGCTGAGCATGTTGTACTGCGGCTGCTCCATCACTGGCTTGTGCAGGTGATGCTTGTCGGCAATCATCCACGCGGCGCGGATCTCGTCGGCACTCCACTCGCTGGTGCCCCAGTACAGGGCCTTGCCCTGAGTGATCATGTCGCTCATCGCCCACACGGTCTCCTCGATCGGCGTGTCGGCATCGGGGCGATGGCAATAGACGAGATCGAGAAAATCGAGCTGCATCCGCTCGAGCGAACCGTCGATGGCCTGGGCGAGGTACTTGCGGTTGAGCGTGTTGCGCATGTTGCGCATGTTGCCGTGCAAGCCCCAATAGAACTTGGTGCTCACCACGTACGACTGACGCTTCCAACCGAGCTGCTGGATCACACGACCCATCTGGCCCTCGCTACCGCCGCCGGCGTATGCCTCGGCGTTGTCGAAGAAGTTGCAGCCTGCGTCGTACGCGGCTGACATGCACTCCAGCGCCATCTCGTCGCCCAGCTGGTTGTCGAACGTGACCCAGCTCCCGAACGAAAGGACCGACACTTGGAGACCGCTGCGACCCAGCCGGCGATATTGCATCTTGGAAGCCATGCCCTGGACGCTACGCCAATGAGTCGCGAAGCGCCGAAAGGAGCGTGATTGCGTGTGTGCCGACGCCGCAGCACCCGCCGATCAGCCGAGCACCCGCCGCCAGCCAGTCGGGCACGTAGCCCACGAGATCGTTCCCGCCAGTGGGTCCGAGCCAGCACTTGTGCTCGCCATCCCACAGGGCGCCGTGGTTCGGATACACAACCAGCGGCAACGCGGCCGTCGTCGCCGTGCGAGCGGCGAGGAGCAGCCCTTCCACGTGTGCCGGCGACGTGCAGTTGACGCCGACCGCGCTGACCGCAGGCGCAACTGCTGCGACCGCATCGGCGAAGGCATCGCCGCTGCACGTCTTCACGTCGTCGACGCAGGTGAACGTCACCCATGCAGGGGCATCGGTCAAGGCCCGAAGTTCCTCCACCACGATGTGCGCCTCCGCCAGCGATGGCATCGTCTCGATCGCGTACACGTCGGGACCGGTGCTGGTGAGCACCTCCAGCCGTGACCTGTGGAACGCCCTGACCTCGGCCCACGAGGCCTGGTACCGACCGTGATACTCGCTGCCGTCGCCGACACACGCGCCGAACGGGCCGACCGAGCAGGCCACCTGCACAGGATCGGCCGCACGCGCGACCTCGGTGGTGAGTGCCAGCAACCGGCGCGCCTGCTCGGGGGTGCAACCGGCACCGACGAAGCCGGCCTCGCTGGCCTGGTAGCTGGCGGTGATGATCACCTCGGCACCCGCTTCCACGTACCGGAGGTGAGCCGCGGTCAGCAGTTGCGGTCGATCGAGCAGCGCGGCGGCGGTCCACAGCAAGCCGCGGGGTTGTTCACCCATCTCTTCCAAGACTGTGGACAGCCCGCCGTCGATGAGCGTGAACGGGTCGCGCAGCAGCAGGCTCACGCCGGCCGGACCCGGACGCCCGCGGCGGCCATGACTGCCTTGGCTTCGGCGATCGTGTGCTCGCCGAAGTGGAAGATGCTGGCCGCCAGCACTCCGGTGGCGTGCCCATCGATGATGCCGTCCGCCAGGTGGTCGAGTGTGCCGACACCACCACTCGCGATCACGGGAACTCCGACCGAGTCGGCCACCCGGCGAGTGAGATCGAGGTCGAACCCCTCCCTGGTGCCGTCGCGATCCATCGACGTGAGGAGGATCTCCCCGGCGCCAAGGTTGGCAGCCTGCACGGCCCATTCGACGGCGTCGATGCCCGTGGGCGTGCGACCTCCGTGCAGGTACACCTCGTACGTGCCGTCGGCAGTTCGTTTGGCATCGATCGCGCACACACAGCACTGCGCACCGAACTCGGCGGCGATGTCGGCGATCAGTGCTGGGCGATGCACGGCTGCGGTGTTGACGCTCACCTTGTCGGCGCCGGCACGCAGCATCGAGCGCGCGTCGTCGGCACTTCGAATGCCCCCGCCGACCGTGAGCGGGATGAACACCTGCTCGGCGGTGCGGTAGACCACGTCGACCATTGTGCTGCGAACATCGGACGACGCAGTGATGTCGAGGAAGACCAGTTCGTCGGCGCCCTCGGCGTCGTACTTCGCAGCGAGCTCCACCGGATCTCCTGCGTCGCGCAAGCCGACGAAGTTGACACCCTTCACGACGCGACCGTTGGTGACATCGAGACACGGAATGACACGGGCAACCCTCATCGAGAAAGCTCCAGGAGTGCCTCGGCGATGGTGAATCGGCCCTCGTAGAGCGCCTTGCCCGTGATCACACCCGCGACTCCCGGCACGGCCCGGAGCGCAGCGATGTCGGCAAGCGTGGCGACACCACCACTGGCGATGATCGGGATGGCGGTGGCCTGCGCGGCAGCGGACAGACCCGCCACATCGGGGCCGGTGAGCATTCCGTCGCGAGCGATGTCGGTGATCACGAAGGCAGCCGCGGTCGGGAACCACTGCAGCGCATCGGTCAGCTGAACGCCGGAACCCTGGGTCCAGCCGTGCACCGCCACCTCGCCCTCGCGGTGATCGAGGCCCACCGCCACTGCCACCACCGAGGAAGCCAGCTCGACCAGCTGTGGATCGGCGACGGCTGCGCTGCCCATCACAACACGTGCGACACCGGCATCTGCCAAGGCCTGGGCATCGCCGATCGAGCGCACACCCCCGCCCGTCTGCACGCGAGCCATCCCTGCAACGGCGGCGGCGATCGTGGCCACGACCGGCCGGTTGACCGGCGAGCCACTGCGTGCGGCATCGAGATCGACGACGTGGATCCACGTGGCGCCGGCCTCGGCGAACGCACGCGCCACAGCCACTGGGTCATCGCCGTACGTGGTCTGGTCGGCATAGTCACCCTGGCGAAGCCGCACCACCTGGCCGGCGAGAAGATCGATCGCCGGATAGAGCTCGATCATGTGGGCCTCGTTGCGATGGCGACGAAGTTACGCAGCAGAGCAAGGCCGTCGGCCCCCGACTTCTCCGGATGGAACTGCGTGGCGAACACGTTGCCGTGCCGGAACGCTGCGTTGACCGTGCCGCCGTACTCACAGGTGGCTGCAACCACCGCAGGGTCGGCGGGCACACCGTGCAACGAGTGCACGAAGTACACCCACGGATGCTCACCGAGTGCGTCGAAGAGCGGATCGGCGGGCTGTTGCAGCGTGAGCTGGTTCCACTGCATCTGCGGCCGCGGCAGCGCGTCGGTGATCCACCGGATCGATCCCTCGATCACACCCAAACCCGGGTCGTCCGGGTCCTCTTCACTGTCGGTGAACAGCATCTGCATGCCCACGCAGATGCCCAGGAACGGTCGTCGCGAGGCGACCGAGTCGTGCACCACCGCTTCCAGACTGGCAGCTCGCAGAGCCTGCATGCACGCACCGAACGCACCAACGCCCGGCAGCACCACGGCATCGGCATCGGCAACGAGCCCGGCGTCGTTGGTGAGGCGGGCGTCGGCGCCGCAGTGCTGCAACGCCTTCTGGGCCGAGCGCAGGTTGCCGATGCCGTAGTCCAGCACCGCCACCAACGGAGCGGTCACAGCACACCCTTGGTGGAGGGCACCGATGACCCTTCCACCCGCACTGCGTCGCGCAGGCAACGAGCCAAGCCCTTGAAGGCCGCCTCGATGATGTGGTGCACGTTGGTGCCATGGCACAGCCGCATGTGGAGGGTGATGCCCGCCGCGGTCGCGAACGAACTGATTGCGTGTTCTGCCAATTGCGGGTCGAACGCCGGGTTGCCGAGGGCGAGGACCTCGGGCATGGGGACGTTCCACACCACGAACGGGCGGCCGGACAGATCCAGTGCGACCTCCACGAGCGCCTCGTCCAACGGGTACAGCCCACTGGCGAAGCGGCGCACGCCCGCTTTGTCGCCCAGGGCCTCCCGAAACGCCTCCCCGAGCGCGATGCCCACGTCTTCCACGGTGTGGTGGGTGTCGATGTGCAAGTCCCCGACGGCGGCGATGCGCAGATCGAAACCCCCGTGCTTGCCCAACTGCTCCAGCATGTGGTCGTAGAACGGGATGCCTGTGCTGACCTCGGCGTTGCCACTGCCGTCGAGATCGATCGAGAGATCGATCGAGGTTTCTTTGGTGGTGCGTTGGCGGACGGCGGAACGACTCATGATGTGGCCTCCAGGTTGGAACTCTCCGGCGTGAGCACGTGCGCCAGTGCGCGAAGGAACCGATCGTTCTCGTCCGCCGTACCGACAGTGACGCGCAGGCAGTCGCCGAGACGAGGCCAGCCCGAGCAATCGCGAATGAGCACGCTGTGTGTCAGGAGCCCGTCCCACACCTCACGCCCTGTGCGCGTGGTGGGACGAAAGAGGATGAAGTTGGCGCCGCTGGGGAACACGTCGACCGGCAGCGAGCGCATCGCTGAGGACAGCCGCTCGCGCTCGGCGACGACGAACTGCACCCGCGACTCCATCTCGTCCATGAACGTCAGCGCGAGCCGGCCCGCGATCTGCTTCGCCGCATCGAGGTGGTACGGCAGCACCACTTTGTCGAGCTCTGCCACGAGCCATTGGGGCCCGATCAGATAGCCGAGCCGTGAGCCGGCCATCGACCACGTCTTGGAGAACGTGCGGGTGACCACCAGCGGCGTCTCGTCGTCGACGAGATCGACGGCCGACCAGTCCGCAAACTGACCATAGGCCTCGTCCACGACCAGCAACCCAGGCACGAGCGCGAGCACTGCGCGCACGTTCGACTCGGGCTCGATCAGGCCGGTCGGGTTGTTCGGCGAGCACAGGAAGGTGACCACTGGCGAGGATGCATCGATCACCCTGCGCACCTCGGCGAGATCCAGTGAGAAGTCGGCCGCCCGCTCGCCTTCCGCGACCGTTGCGCCAGTGAGACGGGCGATGTGCCCGTGCAGCTGGTACGTGGGTTCGAACGTCGCCACGGTGCGGCCCGGCCCGGCGAAGGTCAGCAGAAGAGTTTGCAGCACCTCGTTGCTGCCATTGGCCGCGAACACCTGATCGGGGCGCACGCCGTGGACCGCCGCAATGGCTGCTCGGAGTGCCGTCGCGGCTCGGTCCGGGTACCGGTGCCATTCGACACGCGACAGTTCAGCGGCGAAGGCATCGCGCCACGCGACAGGTGGCGGGAACGGCGACTCGTTGGTGTTGAGACGGACATCCACGTGCACCTGTGGCGAGTGATATCCCTCGAGGGAGCTGAGGTCGTCGCGTACGGGCACTCGGGTCACCCGGCCACGCTACCGAGGCGTCGGCCGCGCACGCCGGCCCATTTACCCGGCGTTGCGCGGCGCACAGTCGGTCGGTCGGGCGGCAGACTGGGCAGCATGCCCGCCAACACCTCCGTGACCCTTGCCGTGATGGCCGATCACGTCGACCGCTACATGCAAGAGGTCAGCGACCATGTGCCCGCATATCAACTCAGCCAGCACGACGACGTGGCCGGGGCGCTGGTCGAGGCAGAACGGGCCCTGCGAACTGCGGGCCGCCTGCTGCGCCGCGCCGCGAAGCTTGCGGCTGCAGCGCACTGAGCAGGCTACGGATGGAAGTCCCCGTGGGCAAAAAGCGGCGACGGCCCCTTTCGGGGCCGTCGCTGTGCGACGCCAGGCGGCGGATCCCGGCTTCGCTCGCAAACCAGGTGGCGGGAACCTGGTTTATGCGTCGCACTATACAGCGAGATCCCCAGGCGAGCAAACAGCCCCGGAGCGTCGCCACCGGCTCATGACATGCCCTACGACGTCGCCCGACGCGGCAAGAGCGAGGCCGGGCACAGGTCCTCCAACGAGCACTCACCGCACCTCGGCTTCTTCGCATCGCACACTCGGCGACCGTGCAAGATGGTCCTCAGGCTGAAGGCTCCCCACTGCTCCGGGGCCAGCAGGGCACAGAGGTCGGCCTCGACCTTCACTGGGTCGTCGCGCGTGGTCAGCTGCCACTTGCGAGTGAGACGACCGACGTGCGTGTCCACCGGAAGACCAGGGAGGCCGAAGGCCACGCTGCGAACAACGTTCGCCGTCTTGCGCCCGACCCCGGCGAGCGTGACGAGATCCTCGAGCGCGGTCGGCACCTCCCCATCGAAGCGGTCGACAAGACCGTGCGCCATCGCAATCAGATTGCGTGCCTTGCTCTGATAAAAGCCGGTCGAGCGCACGATTTCCTCCAACTCTGTCGGATTCGCTCGTGCGAGGGCGGCGGCATCGGGGTAGCTGGCGAACAGTGCCGGAGTCACCATGTTCACTCGTGCGTCGGTGGTCTGTGCGGAGAGCACAGTTGCCGCCAACAATTCGAACGGGTTGCGATGATCCAGCTCGCACAGTGCCTCTGGGTACTCCTCGGCGAGCCTGGTCGCAAGCGCCTTCATCCGCCCCTTGGGTGTTCTCGGCGGTGCCATCGTGAGCGAGGCTAACCGACCACCTGTTTCCGCCGGTGGCCAGCAGTAGCCTCAACGGCCATGGGGCAGGTTCGGGTGCAGCATCGTCTCGCTGACGAGATGCGCGAGCAGGTGCTCGCATTCCTCGACGAGGCCCCCATCGGGTCCGGCGCCCGTTTCAACGATCACCTGCTCAGCGACCTGCGTACGCCCCGAGCAGGTTTCGTCGCCGCGATCGAAGAGATTGATTCGGGCGTCAGTGGCTATGCGCAGGCGTCCACTGCCAACGAGGGCTATCTCCTCGGCTGTGTGGCCGGCTCACCCGAGCGTCGCGTCGCGCTGCTGCGCCACCTCCTCGCTGCGCTGCCCGGCGACGTCCCGGTGACGTGGTGGAGCACCGACGAGAACGCTCCCGTCGCATCCGAACTCGGCCTGGTCCCTGATCGACGTCTGCTCAACATGTGCAGTCCCCTTCCGGTGAGCGATGCAGCGACTGTCGCCGTACGGCCGTTCCGCCCTGGGCACGACGAGGCTGCCTGGCTCTCCGTCAACAACGCCGCATTCGCCTTGCACGGCGAGCAGGGCGGTTGGGATGCAGCAACACTCCGCCAGCGCATCAGCGAGCCGTGGTTCTCAGCGGAGGGTTTCCTGGTGCACGAGCGCGACGGCCGAATGGCCGCGTTCTGCTGGACGAAGCTGCATCCCGGCCCGCCGTTGATCGGAGAGATCTACGTGATCGCGGTGCACCCCGACTTTCACGGTCTCGGCCTGGGTCGCTCACTCACCGTTGCGGGCTTGGCGCACCTGTACTCGGTTGGCGCCACCAGGGCGATGCTGTACGTCGCCGCCGAGAACACAGTCGCCGTTCGCCTCTACGAACATCTCGGTTTCACCATCGATCATGCCGACCAGTCGTACAGCCGGTCGGCCACCCGGGCATCGCCCCGACTGGAGGAGCCGGCATGACGGCTATCAACGACACTTCTGCCTCGGAGCAGTTACCCCGCTGGAACGTCAGCGATGTGCACGAGTCCTTCGATGCACGGTCGTTCCTGGATGCGATGGATCGATGCGGCGCCGACATGGCCCGCTTGGAGGCGCTGTTCGACGAACACGACATCCGCGGCGTCGAGCCACGACCGGTGACGGCCGCCGACGGCGCCGCTGCCGACGCCGTCATCAACGCGCTCAACACCGCCGACACCCATGCCGACATCACCGGCACGTACATCCACGCCACCACCACCACCGACAGCTACCACGAGAAGGCCCAGGGCCTGATGGGCGAGTACCAGATGGTTGCGTCGCGACAGCGTCCGCTGACCGCACGCCTCGCCGCGTGGGTCGGTTCGCTCGGGGTCGACGCACTCGCAACGGTGAGCGAGCAGGTCGCACAGCACCATGGTCCCCTCACGAAACTGGCAGCGCGGGCGCTGCACCAGATGAGCGAGGCCGAGGAGGGGTTGTTCGGCGAGCTGGCCAACACCGGCTCGTCGGCCTGGTACCAGCTGCACGGCACCGTCACCTCGCAGCTGACCACGACCTTGCAGATGCCCGATGGCAGCGCCCCGACGTTGGGGATGGCCGCCGTGCGCGGGCTGGCATCGCACGCCGACCCCGTCGTGCGCAAGGCCGCCTACGACGCCGAGCTCACCGCATGGCCCACCATTGCCCCTGTGTGCGCAGCGGCGATGAACGCCGTGAAGGGCGAGGCCAACACGGTCAACACGCGGCGCGGGTGGGCGACCCCGCTCGACGCATCGTTGTTCTCCAACAGCGTCAGCCGGCCGACGTTCGAGGCGATGCAGGAGGCGGTCGTCGCGTCGCTCCCCGACTTTCGCCGCTGGTTCCGCAGCAAGGCCCGCCTGCACGGCCACCCAGGTGCGCTGCCGTGGCACGATCTGTTCGCGCCGCTGCCCTTCGCCCCGGCGCAGATCTCCTGGGACGACGGTCTCGCCATCGTCCGCAACGCGTTCGCCTCATTCGGTGGCAGCCTCGCCGGGCTCGTCGATCGGGCGCTCGACGAACAGTGGATCGACGCCGGCCCGAGGCCCGGCAAACGTGGTGGAGCGTTCTGCGCGCCCTTCGTCGATGATCGTTCGCTGGTGTTCCTCAACTGGAGCGGCAGCGTCGACTCCGCGCAGGTGACCGCCCACGAGCTCGGCCACGCCTACCACAACACCCAGCTCGCCCATCGAACCCCTCTGCAACGCGCGCTGCCGATGGCACTTGCAGAGACGGCGAGCATCTTCTGCGAGACGCTCGTGGTCGAGGAAGGGCTGCAGCGGCTCCAAGGACGCGATCGGCTCGCGCTGCTCGACGTGGATCTCCAGGGTTCGGCGCAGGTGGTGGTCGATATCCACAGTCGCTTCCTGTTCGAGACCGAGGTGTTCGCCCGCAGGCAACGCCGCACGCTCGGCGTCGGCGAGCTCAACGAGTTGATGCTGCAGGCCCAGGCCGACGCCTACGGCGATGGCCTGCTCCAGGAGACGGCACACCCCTACATGTGGGCGCTCAAGCCGCACTACTACAGCACGCACTTCTACAACTGGCCCTACACCTACGGCCTGTTGTTCGGTCTCGGCCTGTTCGCGCAGTACCAGCAGGATCCGCAACGTTTCAAGGTGCACTACGACGATGCGTTGTCGCGGGCGGGTATGAACAGCGCCGAGGAGCTGGCGAGCGTGTTCGGCTTCGATGTCACCGACAGCGCCTTTTGGACCGCAAGCCTCGACATCGTCCGCGCGAGGATCGATTCCTACGACGAGCTGGCAGCACAGGTCGCGTGAGCACCACCCTCTACAGCCCTGACCGCGACGAGTTCGCGACGTTGCTCGCCGGCGAGCCGCGCTATCGGCTCGATCAGGTCTGGGAGGGGCTGTACACGCAGTTGGCTGCGCCCGGCGACATCACCACCATGCCCAAGGCGCTGCGCGAACGCATCGCCGCCGAGCTGCCCACCTCGCTCACGCAAGTCGTCCGGCGCGTCAGCGATGGCGGCGACACCGTGAAGTACCTGTGGGAGCTGCACGACGGCAGCCGCATCGAGACCGTGCTGATGCTCTACCCCGACCGTGTGACAGTGTGCGTCAGCAGTCAGGCCGGCTGCGCCATGGGTTGCGGGTTCTGCGCCACCGGCCAGGCCGGGTTCACCCGTCAGCTGACGGTAGGCGAGATCGTCGAGCAGGTGGTGGTCGCTGCACGCGACGCGCGTGGCATGGAACGTCGCCTGGCCAACGTCGTGTTCATGGGCATGGGTGAGCCGATGGCGAACGAGGCTGCCGTGTGGGGTTCGGTCGAACGCCTCCATGGCGCGATCGGGTTGTCCGCACGCCACATCACGATCAGCACCGTCGGGCTGATCCCGGGCATCCGCAAGCTCACCGAGCGGCAGTTGCCCGTCAACCTGGCAGTGTCGCTGCACGCGGCCAACGACGAACTCCGCGACGAGCTGGTACCGATCAACAAGCGCTACCCGCTCGACGCGCTGATGCAGGCCTGTGGCGACTACCTTGCCGCCAAGGGGCGCCGGCTGAGCTTCGAGTGGGCGCTGATCGCGGGCGTCAACGATCGCGACAGCGACGCTCACGAACTTGCCCGCCTGTGCCGTCGGTTCCGGCTTCCCGCGCACGTCAACCTGATCCCCCTCAACCCGACCCCGGGCTACCCCACCGTGGGTTCGTCGAAGGCCCGCGTCGCCGAGTTCCACCGGCTGCTCGTCGGTCTCGATGTCAACGCAACCGTTCGCCGCAACCGCGGCACCGACATCGACGCTGCGTGCGGCCAACTCGCAGCCGGCCAGCCCGTATCGCTGCGACCCAAGAGCGCCCGCTCGGACGGATAGCGGTTCGGGGCCTGGCCGGCAGGTCTACGGCTGCAAGTACTTCGGGTTGGCCACGGCCAGCTTGGCGCGCACGTCAGCCCACACCAGTTCACGCACTTCCGCGATGCGATCGTCGAGCTCGCCGTCACGGATGCGTTGCGCCAGTTCTGCATCGTCGGCGCACCCCAGCTGCGCGAGCCGGGCACAGTGCTCGACCTCCTGCGCCGCGCCCTCGCGCAGCTCGCGCTCGACCATCGAGAGCACGTTGATCGCGACCCGGGTGTGGAACTGCAACCGGCCCGTGGTGCCTGCCATCACGTCACGCTCGAGCCACTCGCGCACCGACTCCACGAGTGCCTCGGCCGAGGGCATGTCATGCAGGCTCACCAGCGGCCCTCCAACGCGAGGAAGAGATCGTATTCGTTCTCGCACACCCGCCGGCCGATGGCCGCGAGCTCATGGCTGCGGGTGAGCCCCGCGACGTGGGCGTTGGCTTGCAGGATGCACATGATCCCCCACTTCAGCGTGCCGAGCACCTCCCACCAGCGAACCACGTCGGCGTCGACCGGGCCACCACCGGCGGCCTCGTAGGCGGCGAACAGCGCCTCGTACTCCCCCACGCCGGCGACCGGCAGCGACGATCCGAAGCGCCACGCCTTGACACACAGCCAGCCGAGATCCTCCATCGGGTCGCCGAGGTGGGCGAGCTCCCAGTCGAGCACGGCACGCAGACCGTCGGCGCCGACGATCACGTTGCCCAGCCGGAAGTCGCCGTGCACCAGCACCTTGCGATCTGTCGGTGGGCGGTGTGCTTCGAGCCACTTGAACACCAATTCGAAGGTCGGGTGCGGCTGCGCCAACTGGTCGAGCATCTCGCGGTACTGGCGCACCTGGTCGGTGGTGGGTATCGACTCGAGGCCCGCAGTGTCGACGGTGTGTACCTGCGCGAGCGCTGCGCCCATCTGGGCCGCAAGCAGCGTTCGCGCCCGGGCGAACTCGGGGTCGCGCAGAATCTTGCGGGCAATCGTCTCCCCCTCCACGGCCGTCATGATCATGAACGAACAGCCGAGCGCCGAAGGATCGGTGGACGAGGCAACCACGGTGGCGACAGGTGCACCCGAAGCCCCTGCGGCTCGCAGCACCAGCGCTTCGAGCCCCATGTCGCGCACATCGCCTGCGCGCTGACGCTGGAGGATCAGCGCACGACCGTCGGCGACGAAGTGGAACGTATCGCGCGAGGCGCCACCACTCAGCCGGGTGAGATCGGCGACCTCGTGCGCCCCGAGAACGACAGCCAGAGCGTTCGCCAGATCATCCACGATCGTCAGCCTTGCCGATCGTCACCCAGCGATCCGAACCGGGGACCTAGCAGTGGGCCCGGACCGTCGGATACGGGTTGACTGCGGCACCGCCGCCGGGATGGATCTCGAAGTGCAGGTGCGGCGTACTGAAGCGCGCGTTGCCCGTCTCGCCGATGTAGCCGATGACGTCGCCCTTCTGGACGGCACCCAGCTTGCCGTAGCGATCGAGGTGGGCGTAGTAGTACTTGTTGCCGTCGGCGCCGGAGAACCAGATGGTCGTACCTCCCAGCGTGTTGCTCTTTGCTGCAGCGAAACCGTCGACCACGGCCAGCAGCGGCACACCGATCGGGCCGATCATGTCGACGCCCTGGTGGCGGCGGCCTCCGCTGCGCGGCGCGCCCCAGGTATCGCCGAAGGCGACCGCCGAAGTGCCGGTAGGGCACACCCAGTCCACGCCGCCGTAGTCGTTACCGCCGGCTCCACCCGGCCTACCGCCGGCACCGCCGCCGCCAGTCTGCCCACCACTGCCAGAGTTGGATGCAGGCGCTGTGGTCTGAGGGGCGCCGCCACCACCATCGGCATCGCTGGGGTTGTCCATCTCGACGGTCGTCGCCGCAGCAGCCGCTTTCGCTGCTGCCGCCTCGGCCTGGGCGGCACGCTGGCGTTCTTCCTCGATGAGAGCCTGGCGAACGGCTTCGTCCTTCAGCCGCTCCGCCTCGACGGCCTTGAGGTTCTCGACTTCGGCGGTGGCCTGATCGCGCAACGCTGCCGAGGAAGCGCGCTGCTGCTCTGTGTCGAGCTTCTTACCATCGAGCGCCTGTCGAGCGTCGGCGAGGTCGTCGTTGAGCGATTCGAACTCGTCGAAGTCCTCGGCCGACGATGCCGAGATCACATCGGTGAGCGCAGACACCTGCATCTGCTCCTCTGCCGAGGCGAAGCCATTGAGCAACGGCGATGTCGCACTCGACGAGCTGGTGAACCGGTTGAGCGCGACCTGCTCGACGCGTTCCTTCAGTACCGAAACCTGGCCTTGCAGACCGGAGACCTCTGCTTCGAGGGTCTGTGCCTCGATGGCAAGGGAATCGAGCTTGGACTCCGCCTCGAAGTACGCGTCGGCGGCTGCGTTGGCCCGTTCGCGGGCGTCGGCGATCTCCTTCGCGGCTGCCTCGGCGGCAGTGTCGTCGGCGCGCACCACGTGACCTGGGAGAAGAGGTACGAGTGAGCATGCCGCGAGCATGAAGACAATGAGACGACGCATCGTCGAGCAGGCTATCAGTTGTTTCATTTTCGTTACAGTCACCCCGTCTCCATGCTCGCCGCCCACCGTCGTGCGCCTATCGTCGTCGGTTGCATGACTGCGGCACTGAACCTCTCCGGCGTGAGCTTCGTGCGCGATGAGCGAGTCATCCTCGCGCCGCTCGACTGGCAGGTGAGGGATGCCGAACGCTGGTTGGTGCTCGGCGCCAACGGGTCCGGCAAGACGACGCTCCTGCGCATCGCCTCACTGTACGAACACCCGTCGTCGGGCACCGTCGACGTGCTGGGCGAGCGGCTCGGGCGGACCGACGTGCGGAGGTTGCGGCAACGGGTGGGCTATCTGTCCGCGTCGCTGGCTGCGCAGCTGCGCCCAGAGCTGCGCTGCCTCGATGTCGTGATGACGGCAAGGTATGCCGCCCTCGAGCCGTGGTGGCACCGCTACACCATCGCCGACGAGGCCGCTGCGCTGGCCTGCCTGGATCGAATGGGCGTGGCGTGGGCCGCCGAACGTGCGATGGGAACCGTGTCGTCAGGCGAGCAACAGCGCGTGCTGTTGGCCCGCACCTTGATGAACGAGCCCGGCATCGTGCTGCTCGACGAACCCAGCGCCCGGCTCGATCTCGGCGGCCGCGAACAGTTGGTGCAGGCGCTCAGCGAGCTCACCCTCTCCCCGACCGCCCCGCCTCTGGTACTGGTCACTCACCATCTCGACGAGGTGCCGCCAGGGATGACGCACGTGCTGATGCTGCGCGACGGCAAGGTGGTCGCGCGAGGGGCGCTCGACGACTGCCTCACCAGCGAGACGCTCAGCGAGTGCTTCGGCATCCCGCTGCACCTCGAACGCCGGCCCGACGGCCGATTCAGCGCGTGGAACGCACCAACGCGTGCAACCGCTCGCGACCATTCGTGATCTGATCACCCAGCGCCCGTTCCAGTACACCGCCGGTCCACAGCGCGCCGCCGTAGTGCAGGTGCACGTGCAACGTGCTCGCTCCACCCAGCTCGGACACGTCGGCATGCAGCACCCACGGGCTGTGCGATCTGCCATCGGTCTCGGCCCGTTCGAAGACCACGCGGTGCTGCACCGTGTCGTGCAGCGTGCGCTGCATCCGCAGCCGCTTGCTGCGGGCGAACGGCCCTACCCGGGCTCGCAGTTCCACCTGCCACGCGGCGGGTGCCCCGTCATCAACGCCCTGCGCCGGCTGTACTCCGTGAACCAGATCCATCCACGCGGGGTACTGCCCGAGATCGTCGACGAATGCGAACAGCCGGTCGGCACCACAGGGAGCTTCGAGCGTTGCGTGCACATCCACGTCGAGCAGTATCGCCGCTCTGGTGTCTCGCGGTGCGAACTCTCCCGATGATCAATCCCTCACAGTTCGATCACATCCACCGGGCACAGTGCACTCATCACCCCCAACTACTCACCACAGGAGTGCACCACATGAACAACACGCGCAAGCTCACCGCCGGTTTCGCCGGCATCGTCCTCGCCGGAACCCTCGCCTTCGGCGCGGTCGCCTCGGCCCAGGACAACAGCGATGGCGCCGGCAACGCCCGGCGCCACCTACCCCGGATGACCGCCGAGCAGAAGTGCGAGCGTCACGACGAGATCGTCGCCCGTGCCGGCGAGGCTCAGCAGAAGATCGCCGACCGGATCGTCGCCCTGCAGGAACGCCGGGCCGAGGCGGAAGCTGCCGGCGAGACCGAGGCGGTCGCTCGCATCGACCATCGCATCTCGCGCCTGGAGAAGCTGAGCACGAGGATCACGGCCCGTCTCGCCAAGTTCGAGACGTGGACCGTGGAGCACTGCACGGCCTGAGCCTCACGGCCTCTGCCCCCGGCAACACGATGCCCACCCGAAAGGGTGGGCATCGGCGCGTCCTGACTCAGGACTCGTGCGGCCGATCGCGCTTGCCGAATGCTCGCGACAGCAGTGGACTGCGCGCTTGCAGCAGCCCGTCGAGGTCGTCGGACTGATCGAAGACCGGCTTCCATGGTGCATTGGTGTCGGTGTCGGTGTCGGTGCCGACAATTTCTGCGGCGGGCGCTGCGACCGGAGACGCCTCAGCGTCGGCACTCGGTGCGTCGGCGACAGTCGACAGTGCCAGTTGGCCGGTGTCGTCGCGATGACCGCGCGTCCGTCGCCGTCGCGGCGGGCTCGCAACTGCCGGCGGTGCCTCTCGCTGCTTGAACAGCCTGGGCATTGCCTCACGCCGATCGTCGAGCATCCACCCCAACGGCACCACCATCGAATCGGCGTGGCGGCGGCACAGGACACCCGCCCGATACGCAACGGCCTGGTCGAGCGATTCGATCCACACCATCAGTTGCTCGGCACTGATGCCGTAGATGACCTCGGCAGGCTGCGAACACCCGGGTCGTTCGCACAGTCGCGCCATGCGCCGAAAACTACTCTGCTGCCGGACATCAACGATGGACAGCCCTGTCGTGACGTGCCAAAGAACGACAAAGGCCCCGCCGAAGCGGGGCCTTTCGGTGGGCGATACAGGGCTCGAACCTGTGACCTCTACGGTGTGAACGTAGCGCTCTAGCCGACTGAGCTAATCGCCCTCAGTGGCACGGCAAGGCTAGC
>JAYSPV010000138.1:0-21077 GCA_043721915.1 Ilumatobacteraceae bacterium
GCTCCCCACCGTCGCCTGGATCAACGACCCCTCAAGACAAGCAAACATCCAAAGCAAATAATCCCGCTCGTGTCTCAAACCCCTTGACAGGTTCCGGGCTGCCGAGTGCGAGTCATTGCTTTGTCCGCATATCGACGTGGATGGAACTCCTGCAGCAGCACTGCCCCACTGTCGAGATCCGGGCGTACCGACGGAGTTGTCGCTGGTCACGCTCGAGGCGGCACTCGGCGCGCCGATTCCAACCGAGCTGAGGAGTTCACTTACAGAGACCGGCGGCGTCGCCACCAGCGCCATGGGCTATCGAGAACTGTGGACGCTGAACGATGTCGCACACGCGGCGAGGGCACCGAGTTGGCCTTGTTCCTCGCCGACTTCCTCACACGGTTGCTGGACGGCGAGCCGTTCCGGTACTGACGTTCCTCGCGGCGGCCGGGTATCTCTGTCACACCCTTTTGGGATGATACGTACATGAGTTCGTGGCGACGACCGATCCCCGAGAAAGTACTGTGGCAGGTAGTTGAACGAACACATGTTTGGTATGGTAGTTGACATGCGTGAGGCGCTCGACCTTCTCGACCTGGCAACCGATGCCGTCGCGATGCACGACCCACACGCGCTCGCACTGTCGGATCTGCGCGACGGCATCCTGTGGCTGCAGCAACACATCGATCGGGTGAAGGGCATTCACGCTCGCTTGGTCGCTGCGGGTGATTCGGCCGGGGTATGGCAGGGGCAAGCGAAGCGCGACATGGCCGATTGGCTGTCGTCGCTGACGAAGACCTCGTACGGCGACGCCGCGAGTCGGGTCCGGTTGGGCGAGGCGATGGGTGCGTCGCCCGAGTTGGCCGATGCCGTCACTGCCGGCGAGGTGACCGCGGCGACAGCGGAAGCGTTGCACGACGCGGTCACCCAACCCGTACCCAATGCGGATCCGTCCGAGTTGATCGACTCCGTGAAGGGTGCCGGGCCGACCGAGGCCCGCAAGGCCGCCGCAAAGTTCCGCGAGGTTCATACCAAAGAGACACCCGAGGAAGCCGCGGGTCGCCGCTACCAGAAACGTTCGGTGCGGTCAGGCCCGGCCGAGGACGGGATGGTCACCACCACCGTCACCCTGCCCGAACTGCAATCACGCGAGTTCCATCAGGTCATCTCGTTCATCGGTGGCAAACCCTCCGAAGGCGACGGGCGAACGACCGAACAACGCCTGGCGGACGGGTTGATCCAACTCTGTGCTGCCTATGCGTTGGGTGCGGTCGCGGGTGGTCGTGAACGGCCGACGATCCTGATCACCATCGATGCCGACTCCTTCACCGGCCACACCGACGAACCAGGTGTCACCGCCTACGGCGACCGCATTCCTGCGCACATCGTGCGCCATATGGCCGAGCAGGCGAACCTGCAGCGGCTGCTCCATGTCGGCGGGATGATTCTCGACTTGGGTCGCGAGGTTCGTTACGCCACCGAAGCCCAGTACCGGGCGCTGCTCGCCCGCGATGGCGGGTGCCGTGTCGAGGGCTGCCACATCCCGGGCGCCTGGTGCGACGCCGATCACCTCATCGCGTGGGAAGACGGCGGCAGCACCGACCTGCAGAACTTGGGTCTGCTCTGCCGCCACCACCACATCGAGAAACACCGCCCCGGTGTCACCATCACCGGCGACGGCAACGACTTCACCATCCGCCTCGCCAACGGCACCATCCTGCGCTGCCCACCACGCGGCATCATCCAACCCGGCCAACAGCGACGGCCAGGCCAGGCGGCGGCCTGAACGCAAGGAACCCGGAAGCACCGCACCCCACCGCCCTGAGGCGAGCGGGGACGGCCCGGCGAGCGAACCCCGCACCCACGACCCTGCCACGGGTCGTGGGAATCCGTGCGTCCAGAGCCGAACTGCAACACGTGACGCGGAACCCGACGGCACCGAGATCGGCTGGCGCGCTGAGCAAGTACAGCTACTGCCGGCGTAGATGCACGTCGATCGTGCAGAGTTGCGGCATGCGGATCACCACGGTGAACGGAAAGGGCGATGCCCGTGCCTTTCATGACGTGTGGACGCGAGCATGACGATGAGCCGAGCGCAGCCGACCTTCGACGGCTTCGTCACCGCCAACGGACGGCAACTGCGCCAGGCGCTGGTTGCGCGCTTCGGCATCGACATAGGCACCGAGGTGAGCAGCGAGGCATTGGCGTACGCGTGGCAGCACTGGAAGCGGATCGAGGCGCTGGATAATCCGGTCGGGTATCTCTACCGCGTCGGCGTCTCCGCAGCGCGACGGCATCACCGTTGGCGGCGACCTGTGGCTCTCCCGCTGGAATCGGCCGTACCAGCCGAGTCGGCCGCCGAGGACCTCGCGCACGCGCTCTCCCGCCTCACCGAGCACCAGCGCGTCTGCGTGATCCTCGTGCACGTGCACGACTGGTCCTACGAACGCACGGCAGCAGCCACCGGGCTGTCGCTGCCGGCCGTCGGCAATCACCTGCGCCGCGGCCTGCGACGTCTGCGAGCGGAGTTGGAGAACGACCGATGAACGATCCACTGCTCGACCGGCTGAAGGCCTACGGCGGCAATCTCGACAGAGCGGCTGACCGCGCCGAGGCCGGCGCATCGGTGGACACGGCGCTCAGAGCAACACGGCGACGACGAGTGCTGCCCGTGATGATCGCCGCCGTCTGCGTCGGCATCGTCGTCGCCGTCCTGGTGACGAACCACTCTCCGGGTCCACGTATCGAGACAGCTGACACGACGCAGCCATCAACAACCACCCTCACCAGTACAGCCACCGCTCAGGTCACTGCCCATTTCGAGTTCAGCTCGCCCGAGGTGGTGGCGGGCGGAATCCTCGACGGCTGGCTGGTCATCGACAACAACACCGGCGCCGACATCGACATCAGGGACGGCGGGTGCGCTCCGAAGTGGGGCGCCCGCCTCACCAACGCGACCGTCCCACCGAGTGCCGCCTTCACCATGGAGTGCAACTTCGATCCAGCGGGGACCACGCTCCTGCCGGGCACCACGCGACTTGCGGTGGCGCTGTCCGCCATCTACTCCGAATGCACTCGGGACCCGATCCCGACCGACGCACCGATGCTCGCCTGCCTGCCCAGCCCGGCAGACCCCATGCCACCGCTGCCAGCGGGCGACTACGAGGCCGTCTTCGTCGGGGCCCTGCCCGGTGTTCCGACGCCTGCCCCGGTGGCGATCAGGGTTCTGGAGCCGCCGACACCGGCGACGGCGACGACGTGACCGCCGCAGCCAGCGCGACCTGCTGCTGCATCGACGTGACGGCCGCTGCGACCCCGCGGGCGAGGTTGTCGAGAACGTCGGGGGCGGTGGACCGCACGGCCGGTACGTGCACGAACCCGGCAGGCACCCCGAAACCGGGCAGCAGGTACGCGAACGCGTTGCACATATGGAGGCCCGCATCTTCGGACAGCTCCGTCGAGACACCCACAGCCCGCATCCGGTCGCGAACATCCGCGGCTTCGAAGGTGCACGCCCGGTGGTCGGGCCCGTCGTCGATCGGCACGATTTCCAACGAGTCCAGCCCTGCGAAGCTCGGGTCGGCGGCATTGCGACCGACAACTTCGACCGTGCATCCATCCAGCATGTCGTCCTCGCCGAGCGACAAGATGGCCTGCGGCCGCAGCTCCTCGACCGACTGCTGCAGTTGCAGCAAGCCGACGTCGAACGCGACCGACATCGTTCGAACCACGAGTTCGACGTCGGCATCGCTCCACTTGGCCGCCACCAGTCCAGCAACCTCGCCACTGGCATTCTCGGCACTCCCACCGAACGGCTCGAAGCAGGTGAGGAGAACTCTCATCGGACTCAGGCGACGGCAGCGCCGAAGGCCCAGCCGACGGCCATCGTCACGGCCATTGCGATGATGCCGCCGACCACCACCCGGCCGATCGAACGACCGGGGGCAGCGCCACCGGCGCGCGCACCGATGTAGCCGAGACCGAACAACGCCACGATGGTGACCGAGATGACCATCGCGATGCGCAACGATGCACCGGACAACGCAGCCGCGATCAGCGGGACAGAGGCCCCAACAGAGAACGCCACCGCCGAGCTCCAGGCGGCCTGGAACGGTTTGGCGAGTTCGTCCTGCGTGATGCCCAACTCGTCGAACAGATGCGTTGCAAGCGCGTCGTGCTCGGTGAGCTGGACAGCGACTTCTCGCGCCAGATCGGCCTGTAGGCCCTTCGACTGATAGATCGCCGTCAGTTCGTCGAGCTCGTGGTCGGCCTGGTTGGCCAGCTCCCACTTCTCCTTCTCGATGTCGCTGCGCTCGCTGTCGCGCTGAGACGACACCGACACGTACTCGCCGAGCGCCATCGACACGGCGCCGGCGACGAGGCCGGCGACACCCGCTGTGAGGATCGCCGTTCGGCCGGAATTCGCCGCCGCCACACCCAGCACCAACGCTGCAGTGGAGATGATGCCGTCGTTCGCGCCGAGCACCATCGCTCGCAGCCAGCCGACCCGGTGCCCGTAGTGGCCTTCGCTGTGTCGCATGAAATCGAGCCTACCCACCGGCTACCGATGTCCGCCGGGCCGCCAGCTGTGGATCACCTGGTAGTAGTTCGCCCGCTCGTACACCTGCGGGTCGGGCACGTTGCCGCGGCTGACGCTGCCACGCAACTGGTTCACACTGTCGTAGTCGCGCTCCACCATCCACTCACGAATGAAGCGCTCCATGACGGCCAGGTGCTCCGGTCCGTGTTGCAGCAGCGCGCTGGTCGTCATCACCACGTCGGCGCCCGCCAACAGCAATTTCAACGCATCCGCACCATCGTGCACACCGGAGCTGGCGGCCAGTGAGCAGCGAACGGTCCCGAAGAGGTTGGCGATCCAGTGCAGCGGCAACCGCACTTCGACAGAGGTGCTCAGCGACAGGCGAGGCACGACGTCGAGCGTGTCGAGGTCGATGTCGGGCTGGTACAGCCGGTTGAACAGCACCAGGCCATCGGCGCCGGCCGTCTGCAAGCGTTCGGCAAAGTTGCCGAGGGCTGTGAACCACGGGCTGAGCTTCACGGCCAACGGGATGTCGATCTCGGCCGCCACTTCCTCGACGAGTTCGGCGTAGCGGTGCTCGGCATCAGCAGCCGTGATCGACGGATCGACGACGCTGTCGTACAGGTTCAACTCGATCGCGTGAGCGCCGGCATCGGCGAGGTGCTTCGCGTACCGCACCCAACCACCGGGGCTGGTGCCGTTGAGACTGGCAATGACCGGGATGGTCAGCCGTTCTCGTGCTTGCTCCACCAGGGCGACGTAGCGGTTGGGGCCGACGTCGGGCATCGGCATCGACGGCAGGAAGCTCTGTGCCTCGCCGAACATGTCGGAGGTGTCGTCATAGGCCTGCGCCATGGTGAACGCCTCGTGCTCGATCTCCTCCTCGAACAGCGAGGGCAGCACGATCGCGCCCGCCCCCGCAGCCTCGATCCGCTCCCACATCGCCGGGTTGCCCGTGTGCGGGCCAGCGGAGGCGACGAGCGGGCTGCGCAGCTGCAGGCCCAGATAGGTGGTGGCAAGGGCAGGCATCACTCGACCTCCTCGTCGGTGATCGTCACGTTCACCGCGTGACCGGGGGCCGCACGGTGAACGTCGGCGAGTTGGCGGTAGTAGCGCCAACGGCTGTCCACGTCCTGCTGCGCGAGCTCCACCAGCTCTCGCGAACGATCGGGGTTGGCGCGGGCCAACACCGAGAACCGCGCCTCGCTCCGGGCGAAGTCGCTGTACGGCAGTGACGGGTCGGCGCTGTCCAGTTGGAAGGGCTGCGCACCGGCGTCGTCGGTGGGCCGGAAGCGATACAGCGGCCAGTGGCCGGTCTGCACGGCCAGCTTCTGCTGCGTCATCGACTGGCTCATGTCGAATCCATGGGCGATGCAGGTGCTGTAGGCGATGATCAGTGAGACACCGGGCCATGCATCCGCTTCCAGCAACGCCTTTACGGTCTGCACATCGCTCGCGCCCAGCGCGATGCGCGCGACGTAGACGTTGCCATAGGTCATTGCTTCCAGACCGAGGTCCTTCTTCATCGTGCTCTTGCCGCCGGCGGCGAACTTCGCCACCGCACCGCGAGGTGTGGCCTTCGACGCCTGGCCACCGGTGTTGGAGTACACCTCGGTGTCGAGCACGAGGATGTTGACGTTGCGTCCACTCCCCAGGACGTGATCGAGGCCCCCTGCGCCGATGTCGTAGGCCCAGCCGTCGCCGCCGACGATCCACAGGCTCTTGCGCACGAGCGTGTCCGCCAGCTCACGCAGCGCGACCGAGTCGGCATCGCCGCGGTCGGCGATCACCGCCTTGAGGGCAGCGACCCGTGCGCGTTGGGCACGGATCCCCAACTCACCCTGATCGTCGATGCCGGCGAGGAGGGCATCCAGTGCGGGCTCACCGAGCGCCCCGGCAAGCTCCGAGTGCAAGCGATCGACCAGCACCAGCGCAGTTCGTTGTTGAGCCTCGAACCCGAGCCGGATGCCCAACCCGAACTCGGCGTTGTCCTCGAACAGGCTGTTCGCCCATGCCGGCCCACGACCCTCGGCGTTGACGGCGTAAGGCGTGGTGGGCAGGTTGCCGCCGTAGATGCTGCTGCAGCCAGTGGCGTTGGCGACCATCAGATGATCGCCGAACAACTGCGTGAGCAGCTTCAGATAGGGCGTCTCGCCACAACCGGAACAGGCACCGGAGAACTCGAACAGCGGCTGGCGCAGCTGGCTGGTCTTCACCGACGCCGGATCCCACTGGGCGGGGTCGGCCGAGGCCACTTCGAGGAACGCGTCCCATGCAATCCGCTCGTGTTCGAGGTGATCGCCGATCGGGCGCATGTTGATGCTCTTGCGCTTCACCTCGCTCTTGTCGTGCGCCGGGCACGCCTGAACGCACACACCGCAACCGGTGCAGTCGTCGGGCGCGACCTGGATGGTGAGCTGCATTCCGGGTACCTCGCGACTGCGGAAGCTCTTGGTCTTCAGCAGATCGCCCAACCCGTCGATGGCAGCAGGTTCGTAGACCTTCATCCGGATCGCGGCGTGCGGGCAGACGATCGCGCACTTGCCGCAGTCGATGCACAGATCGGCTTCCCAGATCGGGATCTCGGTGGCGATCGTGCGCTTCTCGTACTGGGCGGTGCCGGTGACGAACGCTCCGTCGGGTGGGAGCGCGCTGACAGGCAGCAGGTCGCCCTCCCCCGCCAGCATGCGAGCAGTCACCCGTTGCACGAAGTCGGGCGCATCGGCGGCGACCACCGGCCGGCGCCGCACTGTCGACGTCACTCCCGCACCGATCGGCACTTCATGCATGCTCTCCAGCGACCGGTCGACAGCCGCGACGTTGCGCTCCACGACGGCCGCGCCGCGGGCGCCGTAGCTGTGCTCGATCGCGCCTTTCAACTCGATCAAGGCCTCCTGCGTGGGCAACACATCGGCCAGGCCGAAGAAGCACGCCTGCATCACGGTGTTGATGCGGCCACCGAGGCCGGCGTCGCGGGCCACCGCGGCGGCGTTGACCGAATACAGCCGCAGATGCTTGTCGACCACCTGCTGCTGCACCTCCGCAGGCAACCGATCCCAGACCTCGTCGGCCGGGTATGGCGAGTTGAGCAGCACCGTCGCGCCCGGTGCGGCCAGCGACAGCACGTCGAGCCGCTCGAAGAAGTTCCACTGGTGGACGCCGACGAAGGTGGCTTCGTCGATCAGGTACGTGCTGCGGATCGGGCGCTCGTCGACGCGCACATGACTGATGGTGGTGCTCCCCGACTTCTTCGAGTCGTAGACGAAGTACGCCTGCACGTGAAGATCGGTGTTCCCGCCGATGATCTTCGCGGTGTTCTTGTTGGCCCCCACAGTGCCGTCGGCGCCGAGGCCGTAGAACACCGCCCGCACCTTCGCCCTGTCGGTTCGCCATGCCGGGTCCCAGGTGAGGCTGGAGTGGCTGACGTCATCGTGGATGCCGATCGTGAACGGGTTCTTCGGCTGGTCGTGCGTGGCCTCGTCGAACACCGCCTTCACCATCGCCGGCGTGAACTCCTTGCTGCTCAGCCCGTAGCGGCCACCGATCACTCGCGGCTTGCTACCGAGCGACCAATGGTCGTCCGCGCTGTGCCACAACGCGGCAAGCACATCGAGGTGCAGCGGCTCGAACGGGGCACCGGGCTCCTTCGTCCGATCGAGCACGACGACCGTCTGCGTCGACGGCGGCAGCGATGCCAGCAGTTGGGCGGCAGGGAAGGGACGGTAGAGCCGCAACCCGACCACGCCGACACGCTCCCCTTGGTCGTTGAGTGCGTCGACGGCTTCGCGAACGGCACCGATGCCGCTTCCCATCAGGACGACCACCCGCTCCGCGTCGGGAGCGCCGTGATACTCGACGAGTGAGTACGTGCGGCCGGTGATCCCGGCGAAGCGATCCATCGCCGCCTGCACCGCGTCCGGCACCGCTGCGTGGAAGGGGGTGCACGCTTCACGCGCCTGGAAGAAGACATCGGGGTTCTGTGCGCTGCCGCGCAGCATCGGCCGATCAGGGTCGAGCCCGCGACCGCGGTGGGCGTGTACCAGCGCGTCGTCGATCATCGCCCGGATCTCGTCGACGGTCGGTTGCACCACGGTGTTCAGTTCGTGGCTGGTGCGGAAGCCGTCGAAGAAGTGCAGAAACGGCACACGCGTGGCCAAGGTCGCCGCGTGCGCCACGACTGCCATGTCTGCTGCTTCCTGCACGCTCTGCGAGCTGAGCATCGCGAATCCGGTGGTGCGCGCTGCCATCACGTCGCTGTGGTCGCCGAAGATGCTGAGTGCATGGGTGGCGATCGATCGGGCCGCGACGTGAATCACCGTCGGCGTCAGCTCGCCCGCCAGCTTGAACATCTCGGGCAGCATCAGCAGCAGGCCCTGGCTGGCAGTGAAGGTGGTGGCCAGCGCTCCTCGCAACACGGCGCCGTGCAGCGTCGCGGCGGCGCCAGCTTCGCTCTGCATCTCGATCACCTCGGGCACCACGCCCCACAGGTTGGGGTGCCCCTTCGCACTCCACTCGTCGGCGTACTCACCCATGGCGGACGCGGGAGTAATCGGATAGATGGCGATGACTTCCGACAGCAGGTGGGCCACTCGGGCTACGGCTTCGTTGGCATCGACCACCTCGCGACGCAGTGATACTGCAGTGGATCGGTCGGGCACGGTTCGACCGTACGTGGGCGCCGGCGCGAGGCAACAGGGTCGAAGTGCCCTTGCTCACGGTCGCTCCACGCCTGCAGCATTCGTCGTGAGGGGGTACCCGAGCCATGCCCGACCGCCAGTACCTGAGCCAGAACGACACGATCATGTGGATGGTCGAAGCAGACCCTCTGCTGCGCAGCACGATCATGGGTGTCGTGCTCCTCGACGGCGCACCCCAATGGCAACGACTGCACGACCGGGTCGAACACGTCACTCGCCAGGTCGCCGCGCTCCGGGCAAAGGTGGTGCCGGTGCCGTTGCACCCGACCACCCTTCGCTGGGTCGACGACCCCGAGTTCGACCTCGAGTACCACCTTCGCCACATTCGGCTGCCCGACGGCAGCGAGGTACAGGACCTGCTCGACTGGGCCCGCACCTCCGCGATGGGGGGCTTCGACAGCACGCGGCCGTTGTGGGAGTTCACACTGGTGGAAGGCGTCGGCAACATGGCGGCGCTGGTGATGAAGGCCCACCACGTCGTCACGGACGGGATCGGCGCCGTGCAGTTGGCTGCGCATCTGTTCGACTTCGACGAAGAGCAGTCGGAGCACCGCTCATCGCCGGCGATCTCGCCGGCGAGCCGGCTGTCCCCTGCCACGCTGCTGCGTGATGTCGTCCTCCACGACGTCGAAGGCGTGGTCGACCTCGTCCGCCAGCAGATGACATCGGCCGTGCCCACCCTGCTCCACGCTGTGCGACACCCGCAGGCGACGGCGCGCGAGATGCTCTCGACCGCTGCCTCGATCGGTCGGTTGATCGCTCCGGCGACCACGCCCAAGTCATCGCTCATGGTCGGCCGGATGGCCGGCAGCAACTACCGGCTGCTGGAAGTTCCGCTGGAGAACGTGCGCGACTCGGCGAAGGCCGCTGGCGGCAGGCTGAACGACGCGTTCCTCGCGGGAATCACCGCCGGCCTCCACCGCTACCACCAGCACCACGGCGTCACGGTCGACGAACTGCGAGTGGCAATGCCGATCTCCCAACGCGCCGCCGGCGACGACGAGGGCGGTAACCATGTCAGCGTGATGCGTTTCACTCTGCCGATCGCCGCCGGCTCGCCATCGGAGCGAATCGGTGCGATGCACGCCGCTGTCACCGGTGTACGCGGCGAGAAGTCGCTGGATCACACCGAGACGATCGCGGGCTTCCTCAACCTGATGCCCAAGGGCGTCATCGGCGCGATGCTCAAGGGGGTCGACTTCCTCGCCAGCAACGTGCCCGGGGTGCCGATTCCGATGTGGCTGGAAGGCCGCAAGGTGCTGCGTTTCTTCCCGTTCGGCCCCACTGCCGGCTCGGCGATGAACATCACGCTGATGTCCTACGACGGCACGTGTTGCATCGGCGTGAACATGGATGCCGCAGCGATTCGCGACCCCGATGTGCTGCTCACATGCCTGCGCGAGGGCTTCGAGGAGATCACCGCGGGTCACTGAGCCCGACGACGGCGCCCGGCGAGGTACTCAGTCAGCCCGTTGCGGGGGTACTGCGCACCGTCAGGCGGCTCCAGGCGCCGACGTACACCCGGTCACCGTCGTGCAGGTCCACCGGCACACCCGCCACGAGCACCGGAGTATCGGCATCGGGCTCCTCCCCGAAGGGCACGACGTAGGTGCCGTTCGTCGAAGAGAGATCGACCACGGTGAGCGAGTCGCCATCGCGCACGAACTGCGCGTGGCGCCGCGAGACGCCCGTGTCGGCATCGAGCGACACTTCGGGGCGCACCCCGCGCGAGGTGCTCGCCCGACCGATCAGCGCGGTGTGATTGGCGAGCGGGACCGTCGACGACGAGGTCGGCGGGCACGGCTGATCGGCCAGGGCGCCCTTCAGGGCGTACCACTCCGCATCGACATCCACCACTGCGATCCACCCGACCGACGACCCGATCACAGGCGCTGCGATCGGCTCGGCGGCGGCCGGGGCCGGCGGTACCTGCCCGGTGGTGAAGTCGAACCCGCACACCTCGCAGAACAGCGCATCGGCCGGGTTCAGCTCGCTGCAGTGCGGGCACAGAGCAGGCGACACGGACGCAGACGCATCAGGCGACGCCGGCGGTGCAGAAGGCGGTACCTGCGAGGGTGCGACACCGATCTTCGCTCCGCATGTGTCGCACCACTCGGCGTCGGCGCTCTGATGGCCGTTGGGGCAGGCGACGTTGCTCATGGTTCGCGCCGAATTCGAGTGGTCTTGGTGCTGCGCGTGTCGAGTGCCATCTCGTCGGCTTTGTCGACATGTGGCTTGAGTCGCACCGTGCCCGCATCGGCGTCGACGACGTCGACCACCTTCTCCAGCAAGCGGGTGGTGTTCTCGTTGCCGCTGTCGTGGGCCAGTTTGGCGGCTTCCCCCAGCAACACGGTGGCAGTGCGTTCGTCGCCCGATGCCTTCGCCGCCAGCCCCTTCTGGATCGTGACTGCCAGCTTGGTCTGCCCCGTGTAGTGAGCAACTGCCGGATCGATGCGCGTCGTGAGATCCGTGTCGGTGCTCCAGACCGCCTTCACCAGCGACTTCGCACAGACCTCGTCGTCGACAACGAGCTCCACGCGAGCCGCCAGCCGCTCGTTGCCCACCGGAGCCACTGGCACTCTCACCGCGACGTGATAGTCGCGCGACTCATCGCTCCACGCCCCGGTGGGAAACTCCCTCACAAGTGGTGAGATCTGCACTCCACGCCCGGTGAGATCCTCGACAGTGGGCGCGACCTGGCGGACGAACAGCACCTCGCTGCCCTGGGGTGTCCAGATCCGCAGCCGCGCATCGGGCACACCGCGACGCATCGAGGCCTGCATCATCGCCTCGAAGTCGGCCTCCATCTGCTCGGGCTTGGCGATGATGTCGACCGTGCCCAGCAACTCGCTGGCGATCTCGCGCAGTTCATCGACCACCCAGTCGGCGCCGATCCCGCGGCAATCGCACTGGAACTTGCCGCGTGCCGCAGCCAGAGCCGCCGGCAGCGCGCCGGGGGCCTCGCCCTCGATCTTGCCGTCCGTGAGCAGGATGGCGTGTCGCTGCGCTGCGTCGACCTGCCCGAACAGTTCGGTTGCTGCGCTGATCCAGGCGCCGATGGCCGTCGCCCCGCCGCTGCGTAGGCGATCGAGCGCCAACGTCGCTTCGGCCCGCGTCACGGCCGTCATCTTGGCCATCCCGGGGTGTGATGGATAGACCATTTGAGCCACGCTGTGGCCGGAGATCACGGCAAACCACGCGCCGTCGACGATCTCCCCCACGGCAACCTTGGCGGCACGCCGCGCGGCGGCGATCTTGGTCGGCGGCATGTCCATCGAACCGGATGTGTCGACGATGATGATTTCGGCTGCCTCGCCGACATCACCGGCCTTGCCCGCGCCGACACAGGCGACCGAGACCACCGCATGCGCGTCGGTTGCGCCGTCGGCGAGGTACTCGTTCTGGAACACCTCGGCAGTGAACGTCGTCGAACTCGGTAGCGACATGTCGGGACCTCCGTGGGTTCAGCGTAGTGACGGCTCATGGCGGGCAAGCGCCGCGGTGATGTTGTCGTGCCCACCTTGTGCATTCGCCCACTTGACGAGCGCCCCGGCAAGCGCAACGGGCGTCTCGTGCCCCTCGCTCACCAGTCGCACGACGAGCGCCTGCATCGCTGTCACCGCGGTGGCGTAGTTCCACAGACCATCGCTGCACACGAGCAGCCAACCCGGCGAATCTAGCTGATGGCTGGTGATCTCGGGTGTTGCGTCCACCGAGTCGGCACCGAGCCAACTGGTGATGGTGTGGAACGCAGGGTCGCGTTCCGCGTCGGCCTGACTGACCCCCGACGCCAGCAACGCGGTGCCCAGTGAATGGTCCACCATCAGCTGGGTCGCGTCCCCTTCGTCGGGCAGCCAGTAGGCACGCGAATCGCCGCACCAGCCGACCGTCACCCGGTCGCGGTGCAGCACGGCTGCGACGAAGGTGCACGAGGGCGGCTCGCTCGGGTTGCCCAGAGAGCGCGCCACCGCAACAGCGGCCGTGTTGGCAGCGGCGCAGGCACTGATCAGTGCGTTGCTCCAGGCGGAGATCAGCGCCGCCGCCCCGTCCACGATCGGCACGGGAGTGGCAACCAGCGCCGCACACGCATCGCGCGCGGCAGCGAGCGCAGCGCGGTCGCTATCGGGCGCGGAGGTGACCCCATCGCAGACCACCAGCACCGCCAGCGAGCGATCGGGCAACCCGGCCAACGCCATGGCGTCCTCGTTGCGAGCGTGCACGATGCCCTTGTCGCAGACACCACCGATCCACTCGACCGGGCTCTCCTGCCAATGATCGCGGGGCGACGGCGCCTTCTGCCCACACTGCGAGCAGAAGCCGTCGTCGAGCACTTCGCCGCTGCACTCGAGACACACCGCAGCGACACCGGGCGCCTGGGAGAGTGTCGTCCTGGGAATCGGGAACGACTCGTGAGGGTCGGTTCTCGGCACCTCTCCAGCTCCGGGCGCAGTGGCCACGAGGGTCGTCCCACAGTTCTCACAGAACGCGTCGCCAACGACGACAGACTGCCGACAGGCGGGGCACAGTGACGCGGCCGCAGGTTGATCCGAGAGGTCGGTCATAGGAGGGTGCGGGGTCGCACGAGGTTGGCCTTGTCGACCAGCTGCACCCGTCGGTCGTGGTCGCTCGCGAGGCGAGCGGCGTCGCGGTAGGCGGCTTCCAACGCTCGACGCAGCGGCATCTCCACGGCCGCCACGCCGTCCACGAGCACACCCGTCTGCGGGCCGTTCGCGCGCACGTGAGCGAGCGCGCTCTCCAACAGCTGGATGCGCAGGTCTGCACGCTCGGCGGGTGTCATGGAGGCCTGCTCCAGTTCGAGTGCAGCGCGACCGAGATCATCGAGCACATGCTCAGGATCGAGCGCCGACGCGAGCAGCAGCGCTCGCGCCCGACGAGCGTCGCCGTAGGCGCGGCTGGTGGGCGGGATCCGGTCCAGTGCCTGCAGCGACGCCTCGCGTTGGCCGGCGCGCGCTGCGATGCGAGCAAGGCCGAATTGGGCGCTCGCAACGTACGCGGAGTCAGTTCGCGCGCAGGTGACGAACATCCGCTCGGCAACGGCCGCTTCGTCGGCCGCTTCACATGCCGCAGCGAGGGCCAGCTTCGGCGCGAGCTCGCCGGGCAACTGGCCGTAGACCGCATTGAAGGCGGCGACCGCCGCCGCCGCGTCGTTGCGGCTGAGTGCGGCGAGGCCCTGCAGCCAGACGCCTCGCCACTCCCACGGATCGGCCGCGAGGATCTGTCCGGCGAGTTGTTCGGCAAGTGGCACCTGTTCCGTGCGCAGTGCGGCATCGGCACGCTCGACCAGTACCGACGTGCTCTGCTCCGCCGCACTGTCGAGCGCGCTGAGGCGCGCGGCGGGCTCGTCGGCGGTCACGCCGGCCAACCACTGCGCCATCGGATCACGCGGGTCGGCGACGAGACGAGGAAGATCGTGCCAAGTCAGCCGATCGGCAGTTGCTGCCGGCGCACCGAACAGCTGCGAGGGAGTGCTGCGCGTCACCACACCGGATGCACTTGCCGCGGTGACCTCGCGCAGCACGCCCAACAACTGATCGCGCATCTCGTCGGCGGATTGGAAGCGATCTTCGGCGCGGACCGCGGTGCCCTTCTGCAACCAGCGGTACAGCGAATCGAACTGGGCGAACAGCGGCACCTCGTCGGCCGATGGCAGCGTGGTCTCGAACTGCGACTGGTAGCCCTTGAACTCGAAGACCAGCACGGCGAGCGTGCGGGCCACCGTGTAGATGTCACTGGCCACGGTGGTGCCGTCGCGGGCGACCTCGGGCGCCTGGAACCCGACCGTCCCGTAGATCGGCGACTGGTCATCGTCCGCGCGTCGAACGCCACCGAGATCGATCAGCTTCATGCCGTCGCCGACCTGGATCAGGTTGGCCGGCTTGAAGTCGCAATACAGCAACCCGAGCGCGTCCAGGTAGCTGAACGCCGGGAGGATCTCCACCAGGTACGCGATCGCCTGATCCACCGGAATCGGCGAGAACGCACCGCCGCCGGCCTTCATTCGGTCCTTGAGGAGGTTGTTGAGGGAGCGACCTCCCACGTACTCCATGACGATGTATGAGTTGCCGTCGGGCGCAGTGACGAAGTTGTAGATCTCGACGATGAGCGGGTGCTCCACCTCGGCGAGGAACTGCTTCTCCGCGACGGCAGCGCGCGCGGCATCCGGATCGCTGCTGTTCAGCAGGCCTTTGAGCACCACCCATCGGTCGTTCACGTTGCGGTCGCGGGCGAGGTAGATCCAACCCATCCCACCGTGCGCGAGACAGCCGGCAACTTCGTACTGACCGCCGAGCAGGTTGCCCGCAGACAGGGTGGGCTCGAAGTCGAACGGTGCGCGGCACTTCGGGCAAAACCCCTTGGTCCGACCAGGCGCACCATCGCGCGATCGCCCGACGGCTGCTTGACACACGCTGCAGTAGCGCTTCTCCTCTGCCACTTCCGCCGGGCTCATCAGGCTCTGACGCGGATCTATCTCCGGGACCGGAGGGACATGGGTGAGGCCGGCGCCGAGTCGCGACTGGTTGGCACTTCCACCGAGGCGGCGGGTTGGACGCGAACCGGTGGTGGTGCGCGCCGAGCCCAACGGCACGGAGCCGAGGCGGCTGGTGGCCGTCGCGGAGCGCGTGCTGACCGCCGAGCCGGCGAGTGTCGCAGGTGCCGAGGAACTGTTGGCGCCGGCGAGCCCGCACACATCGCAGTAACCGTCGACGATCGAACCGGAACATCCGGGCTCTGTACAGCTCATCGTGCGACCCCCTTTAGCGCGACGTTGACCGCAGCGACGTACTGGTGCACCAGCACAGTCCCCTGCTCCACATCGCACGGCGCGGCCCACAGCACGGCTTTCGCGTGCTGGTACAGGCCGTCGAGCTCGAGCGTTTCCATCACGCCACCGGCGTTGGCCTTGTCGGCGAACGCCTGCAGCAAGCCGCGCATCTCATCGCGCTGTTGCATCGGTTCTTTGAAGCGGCGCTCCGCCTCGGCGAGCGCTGCGCCGACCCTCTCCAGCTTGGTCAGCAACGGCGCCACACGAGCCCGCGCGCCGACCCACGGCAAGAGCGAGATGTCTACCTCGGACGCCTGACTGACCTCGGCCTCGATCGCCGCCACGGATGGCACCGCCAGCAGCGGCGCCTGTCTCACCTTCGCACGGCACCGATCGGCCACTTCGCGAACTCGGACCTCGATGGCTACAAGCTCGGCGAACCTGGCGGGCACCTCGGCCCACTGCGCCAACAGCCGCGCCCGCTCGCGTGCGGCAGCCTCGAGGCTTGCTCGCACCGCGGCCGATTCGGCCGCCACCACGGCCACGTCGCTGCGCACGTGAAGGCGATCGCGAAGCGACGCAACGTGGTTCACCTGCATGCCCAGTTCGGCGGACAGCCGTTCGGCGACCACCAGGTCGGCCGCGGCCTGCTGAGTCGCAGTGGCGTGGGCGACCTCTCGCTGCTCGTTGCCGGCGACGCGTTGCTCCACCCGCCCCACGATCGCGTCCAGCAGCGTGGCAGCGTCGGTGAGATCGCGACCCACTGGAGCACCGAGATCGTCGGCCAGGGGTTGGGTGGTGAGGGTCACTGCGACCGCGCGATCTCGTCCAGCGGCTTGCGCCACTTGCTCCAGCCGGTCGCTGATCGCTTTGCGAGCGACAAATGCGGCAGCGACGTCGGCGACATCGGCATCGGTTCCGGCCGACCGCACGCGATCCTCCAACGACAGCAACGCGTCGGTGCGTGTGCCGAGCCACTCGCGCCACTGGGCAACGAGGCTGTCGACGTCGGCTTGGGTGGGAACCGCTGCCATCACGTCCCCGGAACAGGGCGCGAGTAGTCGGGCACCGGCGGTGTGCCCACGTCGGGTGTCAACGACGGCACCAGCCAGCGCTCGTAGGAGTCGGCCCACCTTCCATCCGCGACCATGTCGGCGAGCACGCGGTTGACGAATTGCACGAAGTAGACGTTCTCCTTGTTGATGCCCAACCCGTAGGGCTCGGAGGTGAACTGATCGCCGAGCACCACCGTGGCCGGATCCTGCACTGCAAGACCTGCGAGCACGGTGTCGTCACCGGTGATCGCAGCGACTGCTCCCTGCTGGAGCAGCACCAGGCAGTCGCTGATGTCAGCGGGGGCGACGCGCACGACATCGTGGTAGTCGGCGATCAGCGCTTCCTCGTTCGTGCTCGCTGCCGGCACGCAGACGGTGGCCTTGGCGGCATTGAGATCTGCGATGGTGGCGTACGGCGAGTCCTTCGTCACCAGCACACGCTGGCCGGCGGCGAAGTACTCGGCGGAGAACGCGATCTGCCGCCACCGCCGGCAGTTGATCGTCATCGTGTGGGCGACGATGTCGACCTCACCGCTGATCAGCTTCGGCAACCGTTGGCTGTACGGGATCGCCGTGAACTCGAGGTGATCGCCGATGGTGGAGCGGTCGCCACCGAAGACTGCGATCGCTACCTCCACCAGCATGTCGATGTCGAAGCCCTCGTAGGGCAGTTCGCCGCCTGGGTTGGCGGGGTTGTACCCCAGATTGCGGGCTCCGAACTGCAGCGTGTCGGCCGAGATGCCGACCACGAGCGTGCCCTTGGCGCGCAGCGCCGCGACGAACGCGTCGTCGACCTCCGCACCAACGGCCGGCAGCTCGGGCAGCGCAGCGTAGGAGCTGACCACCACGTTGGCCGCGGCTTCCTGCTCGGTGCAGGCCGGGTAGCTGACCGAGTTGTCATCGGGTGGTACCGCGGAGCCGGCCACAGCATCGGGGAGACGGCCGCCACTGGCGCAGCCGGCCAACGAGGCGACGACAACCAGCAGCACGATCGGTCGACGGATCATCGATACTCCCGCAGTCGTTGGCCGTAGCCGACCACACAGCACCCCGCCGTTGCGAGACCTGCGAGGAAGACCAGGATTCGAATCGTCGACAAGCCATCGCGGCTCGCCGAGAGGCCGTTGGTGGCCTCCGCGGTGTACTGCCGGGCGACGTCACCACTGCTCGCTGCGAAGGCATCGAAGAGCTCGTTGCCGTCGCCGAGGCTGGTGGTCACTGCACTGTCCCAGTCACCTGCCTCGTTGTCGAGCCGGCGCACCTCGTGATAGCCGACCGAATAGGCATCGAACTCGTCGGACAGGTCGCACGAGCCGCTTCGGCCGCACAACAACGACAACGCGGTGTCGGCATCCACGGCCGCCTCGGCCCACTTCAGCTCGTTCGCGGCGCCGTTGCCGCGGTTGATCAGGCTGAAGAACTCCTGGGAGTGGGCGTCGAAGGCGGCTGCCCTTCCCTGTGCCACGAGGTCCGCCCTCTGCAGCGCTCCACTCGTCACGGCTTCGGCGTCGGACATCGCCGACCCCTGCGCGTTCGCAGCAAGCAGAAGGACCACGAACGCCGTCAGCGCTCCCGCCGCCATGGGCACGTTCAACACTCTGCGGAACCGAACCGCGAGCCACCCGCCACCGGTGACGAGCAGCAGCGCCAACGGCCAGCCGAACAGGTGCAGCCACACCCCTGCCCTGTCGGCGCGGTCCAGGTCCTCGTTGACCTGCTCACGCAGCGATGACTCGACCTCGCGGAGCGCGGCGACCATTCCGACAGCTGCGTCGTTGGCAGCCCGGAGATAAGCGGCGCCCGCGGGGAAGCCCTGTCGGTTGTTGGCCCGCGCCTGCTCGATGAGCCCGGCGTAGTCGCCCAACTGCGCAGACACACTCGCGAGTTCGCCGGCTTCGGCGGCCAGCACCTTGTTGCCGACCTCGACGAGGCCGCTGCTCACCTGCTGCAGCTGTTGCACGTAGTCGGCACGCGTCGCCGCTTCCTCCAGACCACCGCGCAGGTAGTTCTCGCTGGCGAGCGCATCGGCACGCACCAGCGCGACCTGTACGTCCTGTACCTCGATGAGTTGCTGCGCGGCTCCGGCAGCGTCGGCCAGCGACGTGTCGCGACGACCGATGCCGAGAGCGCCGAGCACACCGAACAGGAGCGCCGCCAACACGGTGGCGACCAGCCACACGCGTAGCCGTGCCGGCGTGTTGGCGCCTCGAGCGGGTTCTTTGACCAGGCGAGCGAGCGTATGGCCGAGCCACTTCACCACGACCGTCCGCCGCTGGTCTGCGCCGCTGCCATCACGCCTCCTCGAGCGGGCATCCTACGTGGCCCGCTGCACGACCCACTCGCGGGTACGAGCGGATCGTCATCGCCGGTCTCGGCTGAGTACCGTTCCCGCGATGCCCAAGGCGTTCCTGCACCCGTTTGCCAAGCCCACCCGCGAAGAGTTCATCCGTATCGTCAGGGGTGAGGGCGCGCTGTTGTACACCTCCGATGGCCGGGAGCTTGTCGATGGCATGGCCAGCCTCTGGTACTGCGCGATCGGCCACGGCCGTCAGGAGAGGGCGGCCGCCATCTCCTCCCAGGTGCAGACGCTCGAGTCGTACTCCTGCTTCGATCCGTTCACCACCGACCCGGCGGAGCAGCTCGCGGAGAAGCTCCGCGAGATCGGCCCGATCCCCGGTGCCCGGGTGTTCTTCACCGGCTCGGGAAGCGAGTCGATCGACACCGTGATGAAGCTTGCGCGCATCGCGCACGTGCAGGCCGGTGAGGGGCAACGCAAACTGATCATCTCGCGGGTCCGCGGCTACCACGGCACGGCGTACGGCGGCACCAGCGCGCAGGGCATCGCACCCAACCGCGAGAACTTCGGCCCGTTCGTCGACGAGGTCGTGCAGGTACCCGCTGACGACATCGAGGCAGTCGCCACCCTGATGGCCCAGCGGGGCAGCGACGTGGCCGCCATCATCGCCGAGCCGGTGCAGGGTGCCGGCGGCATCTTCCCCGCCGAGGACGGCTACCTGGAGGGTCTCCGCAAGCTGTGCGATCAGCACGGCGCGTACCTCGTGTTCGACGAGGTGATCACCGGCTTCGGCCGCCTCGGCACATGGTTCGGCGCCCATCACTACGGGGTCACCCCGGACTTCGTGACCTTTGCCAAGGGCGTCACGTCGGGGTACCAACCGCTGGGCGGCGTGTTCGTCGGGCCTCGCCCCAGCGCAGCGCTGGAAGCCGATCCGAACTTCTTCCTGCGCCACGGCTTCACCTACTCCGGCCATGCCACCGCGTGCGCCGCCGCCCTCAAAAACCTCGAGATCATCGAACGCGAAGCGCTCGTCGCACGAGCCCTGCACATCGGCGGGCGCCTCAGCTCGGGGCTGCAGTCACTTGCCGACGACGGTGCGATCGATCACGTACGCGGCCTTGGCGGCATGTGGGCAGCAGGGTTGCGGCCGGACCAGAACGCCATGGCGATGCGCGACGTGATGTTCGAGCACGGCGTCGTCTGCCGGGCGCTCAACGCCGACTCGCTGCTGTTCTGCCCGCCACTGGTCACCAGCGACGAGCAGATCGATCGCATCGTGGACGCCGTCGCGGCCGCCGCAGGGTGAACCGGGCAGGTCGGGCACGGCGCACAGAGTCCGAGGTCATCAGCCCGGGCTCGGGCGAACCATCGGCACGGGGCGTCAACACGTGACCGGCTGTGGTTACATCGTGTCCATGATCGGATCGGGCCACTGATGGGCGCACTCGAGGGGCAACACGTGTTGGTCACTGGAGGGTCCAGCGGCATCGGCCGCGCATGTGTGGATCGCTACCGGGCCGAAGGCGCCACGGTGCACGTCGCCGACCTCAACCCACGTTCGAGCGACGAACTGCAGCTCGACGTCAGCGACTCCGCGGCGTGGACCGCGCTCATTGCATCACTGCCACCGCTCGATGTCGTGCACCTCAACGCAGGTATCACCACCCCTGGCCGCGGGCCGCGGGACATCCCGGCGGCGCCGCTGAGTGATGTGACCGAC
>JAYSPV010000139.1:0-3843 GCA_043721915.1 Ilumatobacteraceae bacterium
TGGCTGCCTTCCGGTTGAACGAGCGTGGCCTCGCCAATCGTGCGCAACGGCGAGACGACGGCGGTGGCGGTCTGTTCATGGCCGAAGGCGACCTCGTCGTCGAACGGGCGCTGGAGGCTGGGTGCGTCCCAACGTTGGCTCTGGTCGACGCGGCGCGGCCACCAGCCGTCACCCAGGTGCTCGACAGTCTGTGCCCGGTGTTCGCCGGCGGCGAACGGCTGCGTGCCGCCATCACCCAGATGGGTACCCCGTACTCCGTGGTGGTGTTGTTCGAGCGACCTGTCCGCAGCACCTGCGACTCGGTGGCCGACAACGCGAGCAGGCTCGTGATTGCAGAAGCAATCGACAACCCGGTCAACATCGGCAGTATCGCCCGTAACGCGCTCGGGCTCGGCTGGGACGGCCTGGTGGTCGACGCCACCAGCGCCGACCCGCTGGCGCGCCGCGCGCTGCGCGTGAGCATGGGCCACTCGTTGCACCTCCCTCACGCCCGCACCGACGATGTTGCGGCATTCGTGCGCCGGCTGTCGGCGCAGGGTGTCGTGGTATGCGCGCTGACGCCGACGCACGATGCGGTGCAACTGGACGAGCTGCCGCTTGCATCGCGCATCGCGCTGCTCGTCGGCTCCGAGCGGGGCGGGCTCTCGCCCGCAGCCATGTCCGCTGCGACCTACCGAGTGTCGATCCCGATGGCTTCAGGAGTCGACTCGCTGAATGCGGCCGCCGCAACAGCGGTCGCCTGCTGGCACCTGCGTCGTCGGTGACGGCTCAGCGTGTTGCTGCGCTGCTGATCGGCAAGCCGGTGTCGTTGCGCAGATGTTCCGCCGCCGGCACGAAGTAGCCCATCAATTGTTCGCGGATCCGTCCTGGCTCCGTATGGCGCTCCACCGCGGCCGCCATGTGCAGTAGCCAGTGGTCACGTTCGGCCGGGCCGACCCGGAACTGCATGTGACGAAGCCGAAGCTTGGGGTGGCCGCGCTCGTCCATGTAGGTGGTCGGCCCGCCCCAGTACTGGGCGAGGAACAGGGTGAGCCGATGGCGGGCCCCGTCGATGTCGTCGAGCGGGTACAGCGGGAGAAGCACATCATCGGTGATGACGCCCTCGTAGAACGCATCGACCAGTGCCTCGAAGAAGGGCATGCCGCCGGCCGCCTCATAGAGGGTCACTTTGTTGGCGGGCGCCTCTTCGTTCATCGGCCGGGCGCCAGGCGTGTCGTCATCGGCCATGCCGAGACTCTATGAGCCGCACGGATGCGACGCACCGTCGTCAGTTGCGCTGGTCGAAAACTCGCACGGCACCGAGGTCACTCAGGCGCATCACGAACGGGGTGCTGCCATCGCAACCATCGAGGATGACGGCATCGCCGCTGGCCAGCAGGACGATCGCGGACACGGCTCCGCCGTTCACCTCGACCTCGATCACGTCACCGGTGTGCAACCGGGTTGTCGTTGCTGCTGCCATTTCACTGCTCCTCGTGTGTCGATCTCGGTGCCGGGGGGCCCGCCCTCCCCCGCCACCGATGAGTTGATCGGCACTGCGTGTGAGCAACTTTACGAAAACTTTGGAATTTCGTGAGGCGGGAAGATGTCGGGCAGGTCGCTGCTCACCTGATCGGGGAACACCGGCGGCCGCTTCTCGAGGAAGCTGACCACGCCTTCACGGGCGTCTGCGCTGCGGCCACGGGCGAGGATGCCCCGCGAGTCCACCCGGTGGGCCTCCATCGGATGCGCGGCGCCGAGCATGCCCCACAGCATCGAACGGGTGAGCGCGACGCTGACCGGCGACGTGTTGGCTGCAATCTCGGCCGCAATCGCGCGAGCCGCCGGCAGCAGTTCGTCGGCCGGGTGCACGCTGCGGACCAAACGGCCGGCCAGGGCCTCAGCGGCCGGGAACACGCGACCCGAGTAGCACCATTCGGCCGCCTGGCTGATGCCCACCAACCGCGGCAGGAACCACGACGAGCACGCTTCGGGCACGATGCCGCGGCGAGCGAACACGAACCCGAACTTGGCGTGCTCGCTGGCCAGGCGGATGTCCATCGGCAACGTCATCGTCACGCCCACGCCGACCGCTGCGCCATTGATCGCGCCGATCACCGGCTTCTTGCAGTCGAAGATCCGCAACGACACCAGGCCGCCACCGTCGCGCGGCACCCCGACGTCTGCAGGAATCTCGTCGCTGCCGCCTCGGCTGAACGTCTCGCCACCGCCTGAGAGATCGGCGCCGGCGCAGAACCCGCGGCCGGCGCCGGTGACGATCACTACGCGTACATCGTCGTCAGCGTCGACCTGGTCGAAGGCGTCGATCAGTTCGCGCATCATCGTGTTGGTGAACGCATTCAGCTGGTCGGGCCGGTTGAGGGTGACGGTAGCGATGTGCTCTGCAACCCGGTACTCGATCTGTGTGTACTCCATGCAGCGAAGGTAGCGCCGCCCGCGGTGCCCTCACATCAGCGGGCGCAAGCCACCTGCGGTCATACGTCGAGGAAGCGGCTGGCGGCAGTGGCGGAGCCAACGGCGCCCACAAACCCGCCCAACACGATCATCCAGAAGCACACCCACAGCGGGTAGTTGTTGGTGACCACGAAGCCCGCCAGGCCGGCATCACCGGAGAACGACTCGACGCCTGATGTCCAGTCGGAGTTGAGATACAGCAAACCGACGCTGCCGAGCACGCCGCCGAAGATGCCCTGCAACAGGCCCTCGAGCATGAACGGCAGTCGGATGAACCAGTTGGTGGCGCCCACCAGCTTCATCACCTCGATCTCACGGCGACGAGCGAACATCGCCGTACGGATCGTGTTCCAGATCAGCAGCGCCGAAGCGATCAGCAGGCCGACGGCGATGACGAGCGTTCGAACGCCGAAGAAGCCCTGCAGCTCCCCGAGCACCTTGACCGCCTGGTCGGGTGTCTCCACCCGGTACACGTTGGGCAGGCTGCTGAAGCGCTCCGCCAGCGAGGCCAACACCTCACTGCTGTCCTTGTCGACCGGCTTCACCTTGAACGACGAAGGAATGATGTCGCGGGTGAGCAGCTTCAACGCCGAAGGATCGGCGGCGAACAGGCGCTGCGCGTCGGCAAACGTGCAGTCCTCGTCGCAATAGTCGACGGACTCGATCAGGTCGGTTTGGCGCGCCAGCTCACCCCTGACGAGATCGACCTGCGCTTCGTCGGCGCCGTTGTTGAGATACACGATCATCTCGACGCCGCCGGACCAGGTGCTCAGCTGGTTGCTGAACGCCTCCTGGATCAACAGCGTGAGGCCGAACATCAACAGCGAGATCGTCGAGGTGATGACAGCTGCCACCGTGAGCGTGAGGTTGCGCGACAGGCTCGCCCACATCTCCCGGAAGGTGTACCGCAAACGGGAGATCATTCGTACACCCCTCGTGCCTGGTCGCGCACGATGACGCCGCGGTCGAGCTGGATCACTCGCTTGCGCATCATGTTCACGATGCGTTGGTCGTGGGTCGCCATGACGACAGTCGTGCCGGTCTTGTTGATCCGATCGAGCAACCGCATGATGCCCTCGCCGGTGGCGGGGTCGAGGTTGCCGGTGGGTTCGTCGGCCAACAGGATCAGTGGCCGGTTGACGAACGCACGAGCGATCGAGACACGCTGCTGCTCGCCACCGGACAGCTGGTGCGGAAACCGCTCCTGCTTGCCACCGAGGCCGACGAGGTCGAGCACGGCAGGGACCTGCTGGCGGATCACGTGGCGAGGCCGGCCGATCACCTCCAGTGCGAAGGCGATGTTCTCGAACACGGTCTTGTTCGCCAGCAGCTTGTAGTCCTGGAAGATGTTGCCGATGTTGCGGCGCAGGTGGGGCACCTTGCTGTCGG
>JAYSPV010000140.1:0-13575 GCA_043721915.1 Ilumatobacteraceae bacterium
CGCCGTAGCTGGTTGCGTCCGATGATGGCTGCCGCGGCAGCCCTCGCGGTTCTCGGTGGCGGCGCCTACGTCGTGGGCCGCGACAGCAAGCCGAGCGTCACCGGCGACTCCACCGCGACCACCGCAGCGACGACCACACCGACCGCGCCCCCGACGACAGTGCCGACGGAATCATCGCTCGCCACCACCATTTCCCCGACGACGCTGCCGGCGACGCCCGTGGTCGCCAAGACGCCCGAGGAACAGACGGTCCTCGACTACCTGATGGCACTGGCCGAGGAGCGCTATGCCGACGCGGCGAAGCTGTTGGGCGAAGGCGGCCTGAGTCTCGAGGAACGAGCCGACCTGCGACCGCTGTTGGGCGATGACGGCGCCCTGAGGGACCTGGCAAATTCGCTGCAGAAGTGGTGCGGACAGCCGGCCATGTGCCAGGTGCCGACAGCGCTGTCGTCGCTGAACAACCGGGTCGTGGCGACATTCACGATCAACGGCATCGAGCGTTCCAGCACCTTCGTCGGTGCGACGTTCGAGGGTTCGCCGTTGGTGACCGGGCTTCCGCTTCGACTGCCGCCCGAGGGTGTTGCCGTGGACGACATGGCTGGATGTCCGGACGGTGTCGAGGGCACCGTCTACGCGGACCTCGACGGCGACGGGTGGGACGAGATCATCGTCCTGTTCCCGGACGAGTCCGTTGGCCAGGTCCTCTGGGTGTGTGGTACCACCCTGCTCGTACCGCAGATGGTCGTCGACAGCCCGAATACGTCGGTGCTCTGGGCACTCGACATCGAAGGCGACGGCGTCGACGAACTGCTCACGGGGAGGTTCAACGCGGACGCGCTCGTCGGGTCCGTCATCCGATGGGCTGGTACGACGCTGGGGTACACCGGCCAGGAGGTCAAGCAGGAGGCCGCCAACCCCCAGACCGGCACCAGCTTCGGGTGCGAGGATGCGACCGGTGACGGGCTCCGGGAACTGGTGCTCTACTCGTACCAGTACGAGGGAGGCAGCGATCTCTCCAACAGCACGGCGTTGACATTCACCCGCGCGGTCCTGAACAGCGATGGCTCTGTGAACCCGCTCCCACTCCCCCCCGGTCGCTACGAGCTTCCCGTCCAAATCGAGGAGGCCTTCCGCATCATCTCCCCCCACTGCGGCGTCCTTCCCGTCCAGACCGGCTGAAAGCTTCGTTCATGTCATCGATTTCTGACGCCGCACGACGACGATCGATGGCATGAACGAGGGCGGCGGGGCGTGCGGGGGCTCCACCGGGGCGCCGGACCTGCTGGCGGGCTGGCCGTCAGATGCTGATGCGGGTCACTGTGGTGAACGTGCAGACGTACAGATCACGCTCGAAGCCGGGGGCCGCGAACAGCACGCACTGCACGGGGCTGCCCGTGTCGGCCCGGGCCAGTTCGACGCCGGTCTCGATGTCCACGATCACCACCTGGTCGGTGCCACGGGCCGCGTCGTGGTCGCACAGCACCAGCTCGCCAGTGTCGGGGAAGCGCAGCGGGTGGGCGGCGTGGTTCATCTCGCGTCGCCACAGCGGCGTGGTTGCACCGGTGTCGTCGAAGCGAAAGGCAGCGACCACACCGTTGCCACTGTCGTAGCCGACGGCGATTCGGCGAACCGGGTCGATCGTAGGAGGGTTAGCGATCAGCCCACCGGGCAGGCCACAGATCTCGGTCAGCGACACCGCACCCGACACGAGGTCGACGCGCACGAGATGCAACGGAGCAGTGTTCAGACCCTGACCGCGGAACGTGCCGATGAAGCGATTGCTGCCCTCACCGTTGTCCAGGAACCAGGCGGCACCGGCGTCGATGACCGCATCCCAACCGTAGGTCTGGCCATCGATCGTTCGATACACGGGGCGGAACGCCACGTCCAACGCGAGTGACGTGCCGTTCCATCGCACCCGTTGCAGGCTCGTGTCACCGACGACGTAGATGTCGTTGCCATCGGCGCTCAGTCGCGCGATGGACGGTTCGGGCAGCTCGCAGCTCGACAGGATCGACAGATCGTCGGGCGAAAGCACCAGCAACTCCGACGCTCCCAGCCCGTCCGGCTCGATCGCTCCGGCGCGCACTCCACCGAAGTCCTTGGTGGCGATGCGGCCGTCGGGCAGGATCACGAAGCTGTTGTAGGGCCGAAACCTCGGTAGCTCCACAGAAGCCTCGACATCGAGCGCAGCGCTCAGGCGGTGGGCGTGGTTGCCGAACACGACGTAGAGCGAGCCATTCGCATGGCAGGCAAGTCCGCCTGGCCAGGTGGGCCCACCCGGTAGATCGGGCGAACGACGCACCGGCTCCAGGGTGTGCGGGTCGATCTGCTCCACCCAGGAGACCGCGGCATCGCCACCCGAGTGGCACAGCAGGTACAGCTCGCCCGGGTCGCGCAGCACGACCATCGTCGACGCGAGCGCCATTCGCGACGTCACCGCCAGTGTGTCGCCTGGCGTCAGCCCGAGACCTGCGGATCCCTGCTGAGGCGCCTGCCGGCGCGCCGGGCCGCCGTCCTCCCCTGGCCATGCGCTCGGCCAGTACCCCGCAAGGCTCACACCGGCGCTTCGACCGACGGCAGTGGCGACTTCATCGGCGGCTGGTGATCCCACAGGTCGGCCAGCAGGTCGCTGCGCAGCGACGCCAGTGAGGGGTCGGCCCACCTGTTCGCCCGTTGTAGCGGATCATCGATGAGTGAGTACAGCTCGCCTTCCGTGCCGTCGTGCACAGAGCCTGCGAGATAGGTGGTGCACACCCACCCGTCGCGAGTGATCGTGCGCGCATGGACGCCCACACCGAACAACTCGCTGTCCCACTCGGTGAGCACACGCTCGAAGCCGCGAGCATCGGCATCGGCATCGTGCACCGGAAGCGCCTTGCCCTCCATCCAGGGCGCGGCGGGCAGGCCGGCGATCGAGCAGAACGTTGGCGCGAGGTCGATGTGCGCCACAGGCTTCGAGACGACGGCCGGCGTGACCCCGGCGTTGGGCGCTGGGCGCCAGATCATCGGCAGGCGCATCAGCCCGTCGACGTGGTACGGCCCCTTGAACATCAGCCCGAAATCGCCACCCAGTTCGCCGTGGTCGGTGGTGAACACGATGTCGAGGTCGTCATCCCAACCACGGGCGCGGATAGCGGCCAACACGCGCCCGATGGCTTCGTCGATCAGCTCGCACTCCACCGCGTTCAGTGCAGTGACCTCGCGCAACTGATCGGCGGTCAGCGTCGCCGGCACCCAGGAGGCGGGCGCCTCGTAGTTGCTCACCAGGCGACCGTCGTACCACGCGCGGTAGTGGTGCGGCTTGGCGTCGAGCACGGCCTCGCGCTCGGCGGCATCCTCGATGTAGCCGGCAGGCAGCGGCACGTCGTGCCAGTCGATGCGACCGACTTCGCTCGTCGGTGGGTCCCACGGGTGATGCGGGTCGGGGAAGCTCATCCAGCAGAACCAGTCGTCGTCCACCGGCAGCGAATCCAGCCAACTGATCGTGCGGTCGGCCACCCAGTCGGTGTGGTACCACTCGCGCGGGATGTTGTTGGCCCACGCCTGCGGCGCACCGGTGTCGCCACCGCCCATTGCGTTCACTTCCAGCGAACCGTCGAGCACCGGGTAGAACATGCCGACTGCCTCGGGGTGATTGCTGAGCAGCCAGCGCGCGTAGTGCAGCGGACCAGCCGCGCCATGTGTGGCCGACTCGAAGTGCTCGAAGCCGCGGTGAGGGCCGAACGTGCCCTTGGACGCGAAGCCGTTCTCCGCGAAGCGGGCGAACGGGTCGAGGAATGGTTCGAAGTGCGGCTTGCCGATGATCGCCGTGCGGTACCCAGCGTCGTGTAGCACCTGAGCAACCGACGGGGCATCCTCGGGAAGCGGCACACCGTTCATCCACACGCCGTGGGTGCTGACGTGCTGGCCGGTGATCATCGTGCTGCGCGATGGCATGCACACCACGCTCTGCGGGTGCGCCCGTTCATAGCGCAGGCCCTGCGCCGCGACTGCGTCGATCACCGGCGTGCGTGCGATCGTGCCCCCGTTGCAACCCAACGTGTCGTAGCGTTGCTGGTCGGTGGTGATGAAGAGGATCTTGCGGCCCATCAGTGCTCGCCTTCCTGTGTCGTGGGAGCTTCCATCTGCCGCTTCAGCTCGTGCAGTGCTTCGTGTGTGCCCCCACCGATCACAAGCGCCATCGCCCGTGGGTCGCACTCGGTGGAATACACGACCAGGCAGCTCTCGTCACCCAGGTCGATGACATCGATGGTGCCACGGTGGTGCTTGATCAGCGGCGTCGTGAGCCGGTACTGGAACCGCCGCTGGGTGTTGTCGCACACCAGGATCTCCTCGGGCATCGGGATGCCGGAGTTGGTGACGATCACGCGTTGGTTGCCATCGACCGTGCAGTCCTGGATGCCGGGGAACCAGTGGTGCAGCTTCGCCGCGTCGCCGGCCAGTACCCACACATCGGCGGCGGGTCGATCGATGCGGATCTCGTATCGCATGGTGCCGTACATCAGTCGCCCCCCACCTGGGTGCCGTCGATGAACTCCACGATCACTGCCGCGAGCTCTGGGCCCTTGTCCTCCTGCAGGAAGTGGCCACCACCGATGATCGTGGTGTGTGGCTGCCCTGCTGCACCGGGGATGCGCCGCTGGAAGGGGCCCTCGCCTCCGCGGGTGACGGCGTCCTTGTCGCCGAAGGTGGTGAGCCACGGCTTCGTCCACTGCTCGAACACCGCCCACGCCGCCCGGTTCTCGGCCGCCCCTGGGTCGTCGGGCATGCTCGGCACCAACGACGGGAAGATGCGCGCGCCCGCCTTGTAACTGTCGTCGGGGAACGGCGCGTCGTACGCAGCCACCACCTCGGGCGAGAGATCCGCAGCGCAGCCGCCGTTGACGATCGAGCCGATGGGGAACACTGGCGACTCGCGCGAGAACTGCTGCCAGTTCAGGAACGCCTCACTGAGCTTGCCGTCGCCCTCGGGCAAGCCGGTGTTGCCGACCACGACGCGGGCGTAACGATCCGGCTGCGCAGCCACCATCCGCAGGCCGACCAGGCCGCCCCAGTCCTGACCGAAGTAGGTGATGCCCGTGAGGTCGAGTCGGTCGAAGGCGAGCTCGCTCATCCAGGCCACGTGGCGGGCGTACGTGTAGTCGCTCTTCTCGGTTGGCTTGTCGCTCATCCCGAACCCGACCAGGTCGGGGGCGATCACGCGGTGGCCCGCGGCCACCAGCACGGGGATCATGTGGCGGTAGAGGTAGCTCCACGACGGCTCGCCGTGCATCAGCAGCACAGGGGCAGCATCACGTGGGCCTTCGTCCAGATAGTGCACGCGCAAGGTGCCGCTGCCGGCCTCGCCGGGCACCGCAGAGATCTCGGCGAAATGCGGTGCGAACGGGTAATCGGGCAGGTCGACGAAGCGGTCTGCGGGGGTGCGAAGGGTCTGCATGGTGGGCTCCTGACGCGGAAGGACTACAGATCGACGAAGGTGAGGTCGTCGCCGAGCACGATCGGCCCGGCGAAGTGTTGCGCTGCGAGAGCGCGCCACTCGTCCTCCTGCCCGGGTTGCATGCCGGGCACGTAGTGAGTGAGCACGAGCGTGCCGACACCCGCCTTGGTGGCGGTCTGTGCGGCCTGCTGCACGGTGGAGTGGTAGTCGAGGATGTCCTGGAACCGAGGGCTGGGCACCATCTTCACCAGGTCGTCGCGCAGGACCGTCTGCACGTAGGCATCAGCGCCCTTGCAGAGATCGTCGAGGCCGGCGCACGGCACGCCGTCGCCGCCGAGCACGGCCGACTTTCCGCCGGCCTCGAGACGGAACGCGATGGTGGGTTCCACCGGGCGGTGATCGGTGGCGCCGACGACGACGGCGGCCGAACCGACGGCGAAGCTGTCGCCCGGCAGCACCTCGTGCACCTCGACCGACGGGCCCGCGTGGAGGTCGTCGTGGTGCGCGATCCGGTAGCCGACATCGGGGTTCAGCGACGCGAGCGTCAGCCTCACCACTTCGGCGGTGCCGACCGGGCCGTAGATCGAGAGCGGGCGCGGACCGGGCGACATGATCCAGCGGGTGGTGATCACGTCGCCGAGGTCGGTGATGTGATCGCTGTGCAGGTGGGTGATCAAGAGCGCGTCGAGCATCGGCGGCAACACACCGGCAGCCGTGAGGCGCATGATCACCCCGCGACCGCAGTCCACGAGAACGGTGAGGCCGTCGGCCGTGACGAGGGTGGCGGCTCCGGCACGACGTGGATCAGGAATCGGAGAACCGGTGCCCAACAGAGTGATGCGCACGTCAGGTCTCCAGGAGGCGGGCGATCGCCTCGGCAAGGGTTGCCTCGATCTGGGCAACGGTGAGGTGTTGGTCGTGCTGCATCAGGTGCAGCGCTTCGAACGAGGTGAGCACGTCGATCGAGGCCAGGGCGCGCCCGCCGCCTTCTGCTCCGAGGGCAGCCAGCTCCGGAGCGAACAGCCGCTCGATCTGACGACGCAGGAACGAACGCGAGATCGCGAGTTCGGAGGCGATCAGCGGCTGGAACGGTGCCCGGACGCGAGACACGATGCCGACCGAGGCGATGCGGGAGAACAGCCGCTGGCGCTGCGCGACCAGCCGGGCAACACGATCGGCCAATGGAGCATCGACCGCCACATCGAGCTGGGCCACCGGCAGCAATCGTTCGTGCTGACGGCTGATGGCAACCCGCACGAGATCGTCGAGATCATCGAAGTAACGAAACAGCGAGCGCGGCGAGAGCCCCGCGCGCTCGGCGATCTCGTCACTCGACGGGTCGAGGTTGCCCTCCGCGTAGAGCTCGAGCATCGCATCGACCACGGCGAGCCGGTTGCGATCGCGGCGAGCATGGCGGCCATCCTCCGAGACGGTGGCCCCGGCGACATCCGGTCGAGGAGCACTCATCGGTCCTCCATGGTGCAGACATGCCCGACGCGAGGGTCGACCCGGCCCGCGAGCAGCTCGAGGTAGGTGTGCTCGACCTCGGCGGCACCGTGCGAGCGCTCGAAGTGCAACCATCCGTCGACCCAGTCGCGGTACGCCACCCACGCGTCGACAGAGCGGGACTCGAGGCCTTCGCGACCCCAGTCCTTGTTGCGCTTCGCGATCTGCGACGGCGCGAAGAAGAACTCCGGCTTCGGCCCTGGCAGGTCACCGGGAATCGGGGGCGGTCCATCCCAGTGGGTACCGCCGACGATCATGCTGTAGGTCAGTGCCTCGCCGAAGTGTTCGTGCACGGCACGCGTGACGGCGCTGTCGCCGGCGATGTCGACGTACGCAGCCGGACCCGCGGGCAGCTCATGCACCGCGTCGTAGGTGACGACTTGGTCGTAGCACCCGAGGCCGCGTACGAATTCGGCGTTGCGAGCCGAGGTGAGGCCCACCACGTGGGCACCGTCGCGACGCGAGATCAGGTAGGCCGCCCCGATCGCCGTCTTCGACGAGGCGCTGGAGATCACGACGCGGCCGGCGAGGTTTCCGGTGTCGTCGAGCACGTCATCGATCATGAACGAGGTGAAGAACAACGGGAACAGCACCATGTGGTGCGGCTCGCGATCCGAGTCGTAGATCGGGTCCTCGTCGCAGAATCCGTAGCGGTTGTAGGCGGCCGCCATCGGCGCACGGTGACCCGACATGTCGACGAACCCACGGTCGTCGAAGCGGCCGGGCTGCACGACCAGTTTCTGCGACATCGGGAGGTAGCCGTAGACGCGTGTGCCCTCCGCCAACTCGCCGACGGTGGATTCCACGACGTCGGCGAAGCCCCACACGGGAACTCGTCCCCAGGTGACGCTGTCGTCGGCGGGAGCCGGCGGGAAGAAGTTCCAGTACTGCATCATGTCGCCGAACACGGCGTAGGTGATGTTGTTGGCGGTGAGCGCGAACTCCGAGACGCGCAGACGGGCCTCGCCGGGCTGCAGTGCCGGCGACGGCGTGTCGACGATGCGAACGGTGCTCAGGTGCTGGCGATCGACTTCGAGATCCATGTCATGCCTCCGGATTCGGCTTGCTGAAACTGACCACTTCGCCGCGGTTGATGCTGACCCAATCGCGGGCTTCGAGGTATGGGCGGAACGAGCTGGCGATCGCCCGCTGGTGCTGCGCGGTCTTGGGTCGCTGCAGTTCGAACAGATGAGGGAACTCGCGCCACGCGAGGACCGCATTCCAGAGACGCACGGCTGGCTCGCCCGTGGGCGGGTCGAGCAGCACCGGGCCGAAGAGGGCCTGGCCGTCGGGGAAGATGAGTGTCGGCACGCCGTAGCCGCCCGCCTCGATGACCCGATGATGCTCTGCGCGCACCTCGTCGTGAGTGGTCGGGTCGGCGATTGCCGCGTCCACCAGGGCAGGGTCGAGGCCGATCTCTTCCAACAGGTGGCGAGCGACGGCCGGCTCGTGCGGCTTGTGGCCCTCCTCGTGCAGCGCCTTGCCGGCCCGCTCGTACCAGGCATCGAGCACGGCCATGTCGGTACGTCGTAGCAGCGCGCCGATGCGCATCATGCTCCAGCCGTAGCTCCATTCGCGCTCCCAGGGGTGCTTCTTGCCCTCAACCCTGTTGACCTCTTCCAGGCTGAAGAAACGCCAATTGACCGTGAGACCGAGCTGGTCGCGAACCGAGCGCATCCAGATCGAGGTCTGGTAGGCAAACGGGCACATCACGTCGAAGTGGAAGTCGACCGTGTTGGCGTCAGTCATGGGCGAACCGTAACAGTTGACAGTAACTCTGACAAGTCTTAGGGTGCGGGAATGTCCGACGAACTGATCCTCGATTCGCTGCAACGGCGGATGAAGGCGATGCACTCGCTGTACCACCAGGCCGTCTCCACGATGGACATCGAACACGTCAACCACTTCGAGCGCGACGGAGTGCTGCCGATCGCGTTCTGCCTGTTCCACATCACCAACATGATCGATGCCTCGTTCATGCTGATGACCGGCACTCCCCCGATCTGGAACGGCGAGTGGCAGGAACGCGTCGGGATGACGGTCGACGATCACGGCAAGCACAAGACGGTCGACGAGATGGTGAACCAGCGCATCGGCGACTACGAGGCATTCCAGGAGTACATGCGGGCGGTGTTCACCCGCACCGAGGAGTGGCTCGAGCAGCTCGACCCGGCCGAGCTCACCCGCGTGGTCATCCCCCGCCCGTTCCCGCCGCAGATCGCGACGACCTACAGCGCCCGCGTCGCCGGCCCCGAAGGCATCACCCTGCTCGACGCCACCGAGTGCTGGATCTATCAGCACGGCCTGCGCCACATGGGCGAGATCGAGCTCGCCCGCGGCCTCGTCGGCCTCGGCGGCATGACCTCCTGATCCGCGGCGCACGCCCCCGCCCTCCCCGGGACCCGAACCTCTGCCTCGTGACGAAGTGACGCCCCTTTCCTGCTGTGAGCCTGGTTGGGGTGATATATCGCGTCAGTTCGTGAGGCGGAGGGCGACGACGGCCCGATTCAGGCGACGGGCGCCTTCGGTCAACAGGCTCTCGTCGAGCATGCTGAACGACATGCGCACGAAACCCTCCGACGGCTCGTCGACGAAGAAGTTGTGGCCGTTCGCCACGAGGACACCATTATCCTCCGCCGCGGCGACGGCATCGAGGACTGCCACGCCCGCAGGAAGGCCGAGCCAGAGGAAGTAGCCGCCGTCTGGCACGGTGAACGTGAACACGGACCGGTCGAGTGCGGCCGCCAGCGCGGCTCGGCGGGTCGCGTAGCGGGCAGCAGCGGCCGCGGCGATCTCACCGAACCGCCCGGTGTGGATCAACTCGCCCACGACCATCGACGCGAAGTGGTTCACCCCGCACCCGGAATCCAGCAGTCCGCACCCGGCGATCCGTTCGATCATCTCGGGATCGGCGGTGGGGTACCCGACCCGGAGCCCGGGTGAGAGCGATTTGGAGAACGACCCAAGCCGCAGAACCCGATGGTCGAAGGTCCACATCGACGGGGGCGCGACCACGGACGTGTCGCGGTAGGCGTCGTCGTCGATCACGTGGGCGCCCGCGTCCAGCGCTGCATCGAGCAGCGCCTGTTGTCGTTCGACGGGCATACAACGGCCTGTCGGGTTGGCGAACGTCGGCACCAGGTACAGGAACACCGCCCTCCCTTCCGCCCGTGCCGATGCGCGGCAGCGGCGAACACGTCGGCACGCGGGCCGTCGCCATCACTCGGCAGCCCGACGATGCGCCGACCATGGTCGTCGAACATCCGCAGCGCAAGAAATTGTTCGGCTGCTCGACGAACACCACGTCGCCCGGCTGGGCCAGCATCGTCAGCAGCAGGTCGAGCCCACCCGAGCTGCCGGCCGTGACGATCACGTCCTCCGCAGCGGTCGGGCAATCGATGGTGCTCAGGTGTGCAGCGATTGCATCCCTTGTTGAGCTGGCGCCAGCTGCGGCACCGTAGGTGAGAGCCTGCCACTTCCCTGCCGTCACCGCGGCGGCCTCGGCGATGTACTCGCTCGACAACGCCCAGGGGGCCGGGTGACCCCAGGTGAGCTCGATCAGCCCGTCGGCGCTCTCGTACAGCACGTCAGCCGGTTTGCCGGGGCCCCGAGCGTTTTCCGCCGCCAACAACTCTGCACCACGTTCGCCATCGGCCATCGGGTCCTCCTGGGTCGGGACGCCATTGTGGCTGGTGTAGAACCGCTGCATGCTCATCGTCACCGGCCACGTCCACTCGCCGGGCGTAGCCCGGCCTGGCCCGGCCCCAATCCGGCGCTGAAATGCGGTGGGACAGCACCTCACCGCCGACTTGGGTTGGGCAAGGCCGCCATCCGCGCGCGGGTTCAGGCGGAGGTGAGCTTCCTCGCGTAGGCGAGCGCATGGTGCATCGAGTCGGTGAACGCACTGCCCTTCCATGCGATGTCGAAGGCGGTGCCGTGGTCCACCGAGGTGCGCACGATCGGCAGACCCAGGGTGACGTTCACGCCGGTGTCGAACGCGAGCAGCTTCATCGGACCGTGCCCCTGGTCGTGGTACATGCACACGATCGCGTCGAAGCGCCCACGGTGCACGGCCTGGAAGAAGACGGTGTCGGCCGGGTGTGGGCCGCTCGCATCGATGCCCTCCGTGAGTGCCGACTCGATTGCCGGCGCGATGTGTTCGATGTCCTCCCGGCCGAACAATCCGTGCTCGCCGGCGTGGGGGTTGAGGCCGCACACCGCGATGCGCGGCCGCTCGAGGAATCGGCCGAGCACGTCGGCGGTGAGATGGATGACGTCGAGCACGCGCTCGGCGCGAACCCGTTCGATCGCGGTCGCAAGCGAGACGTGGGTGCTCACGTGGGTGACTGCGAGCGACCCATGATCGGTGGCGGCGGTGAGCATCATTGTCACCTTCTGCACACCGCACAGCTCGGCGATGAACTCCGTGTGCCCGACGAAGCCGGGGTCGCTGAGTTGGGTCGCCTCCTTGTTCATGGGCATGGTCACGAGGCCGGCGACCGTCCCGGCGAGTGCATCGCGCGTCGCTCGCTCGACGTACGCGCGAGCGGCAGCACCCGAGGCAGCGTTGAGCTCGCCGGGCCGATGGTCGCCGGCGGCCAGCAGGCCGAGATCGACGAGGGGGAGGCGGCCCCAGTCGATATCGAGGCCGAGCAGCGCGGCCCCGTGGTGGAGGATGGCGGCGTCGCCGTAGACGACCACGTCGTCCCCGAGCGTGCCGTCAGCGATGCTGCGCAGGACGATCTCCGGCCCGACGCCGGAGGCATCCCCCATCGAGATCGCGAGCGGCGCTGCCATATGGCGCACGGTAGCGCCCGCGGCGATGAGCACCCCGCGTCACCCGCTCGCCGGGACACTGCGCCGCTTGCGGAATTGAGATCTTGGCCTGGCACACGCCCGCACCACGGGGCCCACTCGCCATGCTCATTCCCACCGAAAATCCGAAGAGCCCGACTGCGTCATATTCCTCAACGTGCGCCGTCTCCCCACTGACGGGTTTTCGATCTTGACGAACGAGGCATTTCATGGTGCAGCTGCAACGAGTCCGCTACTTCATCGCTGCGGCGGAGGCGGGCACGATCAGCGCGGCCGGACGGAGCGTGTTCGTCACCCAACCGGCGCTGTCGCGCCAGATTCGCCAACTCGAACGCGAACTGGGGGTCGATCTCTTCGACCGCTCGGGCGGGCGGCTCGCACTCAGCCGGTCTGGTATGGAGCTGCTTCCGTGGGCACGCGCCCTCGTTGCAGCAGCCTCCGCGCTGCAGGCGAAAGCGCTCCTCCTCGAGCAACGCAGGCTGGACCGAGTGCTCATCGCCGCACCCTTGGAGTTCCTGACCGGCATGGTGTCGCCGTTCGTTGCCTCGATGAGCGCCCACGACCCTGTCGTCGAGGTCCTGGTGTCCGACACCACGAGCTTTGCGGACAACTTGCTCAATGGCGCCGACCTGGCAATCGGCCTCCGAGCAGCCCCGGCACGCCCGTTCGCGACTGTCGAGCTCCCGGAGCTGCCGCTGTGGGCGTATGTCAGAACGGACGACCCATGGGCCCGGCGCGATTCTGTCTCCGTCCAAGAGTTGTTGACTCGTTCGGTCATCACCGAGCAGCCAGGCTTCGCTGCACGCGAAGTACTCGATTCCGCCCTATTGGAAGTCGGTGTTCCCCTCGGCGGCGTGTTCGACGCACCGAACGGGAGGATCGCCCAGGCAATGGCGGCCCGCGGTCGGGGAGTGGCCGTTGTCTCGGTGGGACCGCGATTCGGTCTCAAGCCAGTGGCTGTCAACCGCGAGGGCGTTCAGCTATCCGTCTGCCTCGTCATCGCCTGGCAGCGGGACGGCACTGCTGCAAGTCGGCTGTCGGAGTTTGCACGGCGCATCGTCGCCCCGATGGCTGAACATCATCTGGGTGCGACAGTGCCCGACGAGAGCTGATCGCGCTGGCCTCACAGCGTGCCGTCAGTGGTTCTCAGGCGTGATGCCCGGTGTTGCTCAGATGTCGGTTCTGATGCCGTTGGCTGAGGTGGTGTCAGTACCGCGCTGCCTCCGAAAGACGTACGGGGGTATCGATGACGGCTGAATTCTGAGCAGTTCTGCCGGTCGACAAGTGAGCACTCGATGATTGGAGTGTGATCACTTTGGAAGATTGGGCGTTGATTCGAAGCTTGGCTGCTGAGGGGGTTCCGAAAGCGCAGATCGCTGTCCGGTTGGGGATCTCGCGGAACACGGTGGCTCGGGCAGTGGTGTCGGTGGAGCCCCCGAAGTATGAGCGGGCGGCGGTGAAGACGACGTGGTTCTCACCGTTCGAGGAACGGGTGCGTGCGATGCTGACCGAGTTCCCTGAGATGCCGGCAACGGTCCTCGCGGAGCGGGTTGGGTGGTCGGGCTCGCCGTCGTGGTCCCGTGAGAACGTGGCCCGGTAGCGGCCTGAGCAGCGTCAAGGAACCACCGATTTTTGGAGTCCCTGACCCGCGAATCGCGGACCCTCACCTACACCTACACCAACCCACCCGCTCAGATCCGAAGAGCCCAGAATCAAAGGCCGCCAACCAGCGTTCGCCGCGTAGAGCCACATGGACCGGGCAAGCGATGTGAACTGCGTCAAGGCCGAATGGTGTATGCGAGCGGATCGGTGCC
>JAYSPV010000141.1:0-47436 GCA_043721915.1 Ilumatobacteraceae bacterium
CCAAACCGCGGGTCACAGGCGAGGGTCGACCAGCACTCGGCCACGCATACCGCCGGCGAGGATCCGGTCCAACTGGGGAGCGAGGGCATCGAGACCGACCACCTCGGCGTCGAGCGTGTCCAGCCAAGTGGGCCGCAGATCGGCAGCGATGCGCGCCCACATCGCCCGCCGCGCGCCGATCAGGGTCTGCACGCTGTCGATGCCCAGCAGGTTGACGCCACGAAGGATGAACGGATGCACGTTGGTGGGAAGCGCGGTGCCTCCGGTGAGGCCGCTGGCAGCAACCGACGCCCCGTAGCGAAGGGTGCGCAGCACATACGCCAATGTGTTGCCGCCCACACAATCGACCGCGCCCGCCCATCGCTCGCGCTCGAGCGGCCGAGTGGACTCGGCCGAGGTCTCCGCCCGGTCGATGACGTCTGCGGCGCCGAGCGAACGCAACCACTCTGCATCGGCCATCTTGCCGGTGCTGGCGACGACTTCATACCCACGCGCGGCGAGCATGCCGACCGCCATCGAGCCGACGCCACCGGTCGCCCCGGTGACCAACACCGGCCCCGTGCCCGGCTGCAGACCGGAACGTTCGAGCGCATCGACAGACAGCGCAGCGGTGTAGCCGGCGGTGCCGACCAGCATCGCGGTGCGGCTGTCGAGACCCTGCGGCATCGGCACGATCCAGTCTGCGGGGATGCGCGCCATCGTTGCGTAGCCACCATGATGCGCAACGCCGATGTCGTAGCCGTGGGCAATCACCGCCGTGCCAGGCGCGAGCTGTGCATCGGCGGACTCCAGGACGACGCCGGCTAGATCAATGCCGGGGATGATCGGATCGATGCGAGCGACACGGCCATCGGCTGAACTCGCCAATCCGTCCTTGAAGTTGATGCCGGAGTACTCCACCGCGATGAGGACATCGCCGTCGCCGAGCGACTCCGGTGAGACTTCACCGACCGTTCGGGTCCAGTTGGTATCCACGTTGCCGGCTGTGAACGCTCTGACGGTATTCATCGGTGAGTGCTTCCTTCGTTGGATACGTACGTGCTCACGCAGCGCATGGGAGTTCGGTGATCAGTTCTTCGACAGCCTGCCGCCACACGCCGGGCGAACTGCCAGCGGGCCGCAGCTCGCGCAGGATCCGGCGCGCTGCGGTTGCGCCAACAGCGGTGTCAGCGCCACGACCGGACCACAGCGTGTCATGGGTTCGCATCAGGTGCATCGTCGCCGCAAGCGGATCGCCGAGGGCCGAAAGCGCCGCCATCTCGTACACGCACACGTTCCATGCAGCATGGGCGCCCAGGTCATCGGCGGCGCCCGTGACCACGTCGCTCCACCTCTCCTCGAAGGACAGCACGGGGGTGGGATCGACGAGCGACGACATCACGTCCGATGTCTCGGCGAAGATCAGGCCGAGCTGTTCGCCGCGCACGCTCGGCTGCAGCAGCGCCAGTTCGGCGCGCAGCGACTCTTCGATCGCACCGTGCTCGTAGCGCTGCCTGCGGTCACGGCGCAGATCGATCAGTTGGTGCTCCACGGCGGAGTCCTGGCGGTCGCGGGCCGCCACCAACCACCGATCCACGGACGTCGCGGCTCCGCGAGCTCGCTCAAGTGTGGGCACGGTGTGGTCATCGACCACGAGCAGCACATGACGGCCGACAGGGCGAAGGCCGGCCGACACCAGCTGATGAACGTCGATGCCGATCGCCGCTGCGAGCCGAGCGACGACGTCGAGCGTCGGGGTCGGCCCGCCCTCGCCCGGCATGGAGCCCGGTCGCTCCAGAGCCACGACATAGGACTGCGAGATACGGGCACGACGAGCCAACTCCCGCGTCGACCACCCCAGCGCGATACGGGAGCCACTCACCGTTCGAGCAAGTCCAACGGAGTCGAACTCCCACCGTGTCGGCGAGTCGGGCGAGTGGCGAGTAGTCACGATGCGATCACTATAGTGTTCAGCTGTGACATCGACCACCTCCACCGTCGCCAGAGGCACGGCGCCCTCCGGCATCCGCGGGTGGCTGCGCTCCCCATGGATGCTGTCCGGCGCACTGGTGATCGCGGGCTGGTGGTACCTGCTTGCGGCGCATTCCGATGCCCACTTGGCACACATCAACTCGCTCCCCGCGCTGATCGGCGCCTGGCTGCTGATGTCCGTCGTGATGATGGCACCCACAGCAGCGCCCGTGCTGGCAACGCTGCGCAACGTGGTTGCCGGCGGTCCTCTCGCGGTGTGGTGGTCGTTCCTCGGCGGATACCTGCTCGTGTGGGCCGGCTTCGCGATGCCTGCGGCGACGCTGCAGTGGTGGATGGGGCGGCTCGACCTCGTCGGCGAGAGCGGCTCGGCCGGCGCCCGGTGGTTCGGCGCTGCAGTACTCGCCGTCGCAGGCCTTTACCAGTTCACACCGTGGAAGGCCCGTTGCCTCACGATGTGCGTCTCACCGATGACGTTCTTCCTCCGCTTCTGGCGCGGTGGCGTTGGCGGCGGGCTCCGTATGGGTGTCCGCCACGGTCTGACCTGCGTCGGCTGCTGCTGGGCGCTGATGCTACTGGGGCTCGCAGGGGGCATCTCGAACGCACTGTTCATGGTGCTGGCCACCGCTCTCATGGTGCTCGAGAAGCTGCCCGCGTTGGGCGCCCGATTGCGCGTGCCACTCGGGGTCGCCCTCCTGTTGGGTGCACTCGCAGTCGTCACACTCCCCCACGACACCGCCTCACCTCACCAACACATGTCGCTCTCAGCGAAAGGCAACCAATGAACAAGTGGTCACTTCACGGGGAACTCATCCTCAACTGCAACTGCACGGTGTTCTGCCCGTGCGTCATCTCTCTGGGAAAGCACCCGCCCACCGAGGGTTACTGCCAGGCGTGGGCCGGGGTGCGCATCGACAAGGGCGCGAGCGGCGACGTCGACCTGTCCGGCCTCAACGTCGCGATGCTGCTCGACATCCCTGGCAAGATGGAACGCGGCAACTGGACGCTTGCGCTGTGGATCGACGAGCGTGCCACCGACGAACAGTTCGAGCAACTCGAAGCCATCTTCACGGGCCGCAGCCGCGGCACGACCGGCTTGTTCAAGCTGCTCGTGGGCAGCTACCTCGGTGCCGAGCGGGCACCGGTCGATTTCGTCACCGACGGCGACACTCGCACGCTCTCCGTCGGCCGCTACATCCAAGGAGCGGTAAAGCCGATCGTGGGCGCTCGCGATGGTGAGGAAGTCGCCGTCGTCAACACGCAGTACTGGATGGGCCCCGAGGTCACCGTCGCCGAAGCGACGATGGGTCGCGTGCGCGCCTTCGGTCGTGTGTGGAACTTCGAAGGCCGCAGTGCAGAGATCTGCCAGATCAAGTGGGAGGGCTGATGAACCCGCCCACTCTGTCGATCACTCGTCGCATCCGCACGACGCCGTACAGCAGCAGAGTCGAGGCCTACGGCGTCAAGTCGTACACGGTCTACAACCACATGTTGCTGCCCACACAGATCCGCGGCGTCGAGGAGGACTACCACCACCTGCGTAGCTCGGTGCAGGTCTGGGACGTCGCCTGCGAGCGGCAGGTGGAGCTCATCGGGCCCGACGCAGCGCGGCTGGCCCAGATGCTCACCGTGCGCGACGTACGCGCATTCGATGTCGGGCGCTGCGGGTACGCCCCGGTCGTCGACGACGACGGCAGGATGATCAACGACCCGGTTGTGCTGCGTGTCGCAGAAGACCGCTATTGGTTCTCCATCGCCGACTCCGACGTGGCGCTATGGGCGGGCGGGATCGCGCGCAGCCTTGGTCTCGACGTACACGTCTTCGAGCCCGATGTCTCTCCGCTGGCGATCCAGGGCCCGCGCTCGGACGACGTCGCGGCGAAGGTGTTCGGGGACGTGGTACGTGGCATCAAGTTCTTCCGCTTCGCACCGCTGATGTTCGAGGGACACGAACTGTTGGTCGCTCGTAGCGGTTGGAGCGCCCAGGGCGGCTTCGAGATCTACGTCGACGACTGGGAGATCGGCGGCCGCCTCTACGACGCGATCAGCGAGGCCGGCGAAGCGTTCGGCATCGGCGCAGGTTGCCCGAACCTCATCGAGCGCATCGAGGCCGGGCTCCTCACGTACGGCACCGACATCACACGCGATGACACGGCGTTGGAGGCTGGGCTCGATCGTTACTGCTCGCTCGCCGCGCCGATCGAGGCGATCGGGCTGGACGCACTGCGACGTCAGGCAGCCGCAGGTGTCACCCGGCGAATCGCCGGGGTGACGATCGAGGGCGAGAAGGTGCCACACGTCCGTACTCCGTGGCCCGTGGTGGCGAGCGGCGAGCCGGCTGGAGCGGTCACCTCAGCGGTGTGGTCACCGCGCTTGAAGACGAACGTCGGCATTGCGATGTTGCCAGTGCACCTCACGTCGCCGGGCACTGCCGTCGTGGTCCAGTGCAGCGACGGACCGCGCCACGCAGTGGTCGCCGAGATGCCGTTCCCGGGAGCTTCGCAACGTTGAACGCCCGACGCCGGGCGACGCGCTCTCAGGGCTTGCGTTGCATCTCGATCAGCTGCTCCACCGGGATGTGACAGCGCATGAAGTGACCGGGGGCCACCTCCGACAACGAAGGCTCGGTCACCTCGCAGACACCTGGGATCACGCGCGGGCACCGCGGGTGGAAGACGCAGCCGGTCGGTGGATTGGCCGGCGACGGGATCTCCCCGTCGAGGCGGATGCGCTCGGCTTTCTCGCCGTCGACACTCGGGATTGCCGACAGCAGCGCCTCGGTGTACGGGTGGTTCGGCCCGTTGAAGACATCGTCGGTGGGCCCGAGCTCCTGAATGCGGCCGAGGTACATCACCGCGATGCGATCAGCGAGGTAGCGGACGACACCCATGTCGTGGGTGATGAAGACGTAGCTGGTCTTCTGCTCGGTCTGCAGATCAGCCAGCAGGTTGAGAATGGCAGCCTGCACCGAGACGTCGAGTGCGCTGGTGGGCTCGTCGCAGACCACGATGCGCGGATCGCCGGCAAACGCGCGGGCGATCGCCACACGCTGCTTGAGGCCACCGGACAGCTGGCGGGGCTTGAGGTCGAGATGGCGCGGCGTCAGGCGGAGATGCTCGGCGAGCAACTCCACACGCGCGTTGGCCGCCTCGCCCTTGACGCCGGTGAGCTTGCGAACCGTACGCATCAGGATGCGCCGGACCGACCACGCGCGGTTGAGCGCCGAGTCGGGGTTCTGGAACACCATCTGCATCGACCGCTTGTCGCTGACGGATCGGCCGCTGGTGCCGGCCGCCACGACATGCCCGTCGAGCGACACCTCGCTGCCTTCGTCTGCGGATTCAATGCCGAGCATCGCCTTGGCGAGGGTCGACTTGCCGGAGCCCGACTCGCCGACGATGCCCAGGGTCTCGCCTTCGGCGAGATCGAGATCGACATCGACGAGCGCGGGAATCAGCAGGTTGCGTTGCTTGAACGTCTTGGAGACATGGCTGAGCTCGAGCACACCGGGGTGCTCCGCGGACGGAGCGAGCACGCTGATGTTGACCGACGGCGCCGCGTCTTCGATCTCGCTGATCTGGTCGGGGTGGTGGCAGCGGGTGTACCGATCGCCATTTGTACCGATCTGCACCATCGGCGGAACTTCCGTCTTGCAGATGGCGGTCACCAGTGGGCAGCGATCGACGAACACACATGTGGGCAGATCGGTGCCGATCAAGGGCAGCGTGCCCGGAATGGTTGCAAGGGCGCGTTCGGTCTTGCGAACACCGTGGCGAGGCAGCGACCTGAGCAGGCCGACCGTGTAGGGGTGTTGCGGGTCGTCGAAGACCTGCCCGCTGGGGCCCTCCTCGACGATGCGGCCCGCGTACATGACCCCCACCCGATCACAGAGCGAGCGAATGATGCCCAGGTTGTGCGCGATCATCAGCACGGCGGCACCGGTCTCGGCGCGCAGCATGCGCACGAGATCGAGCACTTCCGCCTCGACGGTGGCATCCAGGCCGGTGGTCGGCTCGTCGAGTACCAGCAGCTTGGGGTTGCACGCCAACGCCATCGCGATGACGACGCGCTGCTGCATGCCGCCCGACAGCTGGAACGGATACCGGTCCATCACCCGCGTCGGATCGGCGATGCGCACCCTGCGCAGTGCGTCGAGAGCGAGCTTCTCGGCATCGACCTTGCTGTGACCGAGCAACGTGAACGCCTCGATCACCTGGCGGCCGATCCGCAGCGTCGGGTTCATCGCCTGCGCCGGGTCCTGGTAGACCATCGACGCTTCACTGGCACGGAACTGACGCAGCTCGGCCTCCGACATGGCGGTCACATTGCGGCCGGCAACGTGCACGCTGCCACCGGCGATCTTGCCGTTGCGCGGCAGGTAGCGCAGAGCGGCATACGCCGTCGTTGACTTGCCGCAGCCGGACTCGCCGACCAGGCCGTAGGCCTCACCGGGGGCAACTTCGAAGGTAACCCCGCGAAGCACCGCGCGATCGATGCCTCGAACGGTGTAGACGACCTCCAGCCCTTCGACCGACAAGGCTGCTGTCGGACCCGTGGGCTGCGCAGCCGCCTGCATTGTGCTCTGCTCGTTCATGAACCCTCCAAGACCGACTGCACCGAGTCAGCGATCAAGCTGACGGCGATCACCAGGGTGGCGATTGCGAGGGCGGGGAAGAACGTCGGCCACCAGAAGCCGCCGATCATGTTGTTGAAGGTGTCGCTGACCTGCGCACCCCAATCCGGCGATGGCGGCGGCGGCCCGGCGCCCAGGAACGACAACGTCGCCACAGTGAACACGGCGTACCCCATGCGAACCGTCAGTTCGACGATGATCGGCCCCGACACGTTGGGGAGGATCTCGCGGAACATGATGAACACGGACGACTCTCCACGAAGCTTCGCCGACGTGACGTAGTCGAGATCGCGTTCGGCGAGCACCGCAGCCCGAACAGTTCGTGCAACGATCGGCGTGAACAAGACTGCAATCACACCGATCACGACTGTGGACGACCGGCCGATGGTGGTGAGTGCCACCAGGGCCACGAGCACCACCGGCAGCGCAATGAACGCCTCCACGACACGGCTGGCCACCAGATCGAACCAACCACCGAGGTAACCCATCAGCGTGCCGAGGATCACGCCCAGGATCACGCCCAGCACAGCTGCCGGCGGAGCAATCTTGAAGACATCGCGAGAACCAGCGACAACCCTCGAGAACACGTCGCGGCCACTCGCATCGGTACCGAACAGGAAATCAGCACGTGGCGACAGGTGCTGCCCCGTGAAGCTGCCATCGAGCGCACGGAAGTCGAGCGGGTTGTGCGGTGCGATCACGGACGGAAAGAACGCGCACGCCAACCAGAACGTGAGGATGAGCATGCCGACGATGAACGCCGGCCGGCGAACGATCAGACGCCATTGCTCCCGACGAGCCTTCTTGCGCTCGCTGGCGGCGGTGTTGGTTTCGGTCGGCGTGTTCATCTCGATGCCTCCAGCCGGACGCGGGGATTGAGGTAGGCGATCAGTAGATCGGCGAGCAGGGTGGACACCATGTAGATCATGCCGACGATGAGCACTGCGCCCTGCAGCACGGGAATGTCGTTGCTGTTGACCGCGCTCAGCATGGTCTGACCGAGCCCCGCGTAGTTGAAGACCTTCTCGACACCGATGATGCCACCGAAGAGGTAGCCGATCGACGTGCTGATCACGACGATCGTCGGCGCCATTGCGTTGCGCAGCACATGGCGGCGCATCACCTGTTTCTGCGACAACCCCTTCATCACTGCCGTGCGGGTGAAGTCGGCCTGCAGTGCACCGATCACACCTGCCCGCGTCATTCGGGCGATGTACCCGAAGTACGTGATCGCCATCGCCAGCGCCGGCAGCCACAGGTACTCGAGCTGCTCGAACAGGTTTGCGCTCTTCGGCGGGTTGGCGAACACCCTTCCGATCTTGAACTGCACCGCGAACACCACGGAGAGCATCGTGGCGGTGACGAATTCGGGGATTGCCGACGACGACAGACCGACCGTGACGATGACCCGATCGGCGAGCTTGTCCTGTCGGCGAGCCGCATAGATGCCGGCAGCAATCGAGATCGGGATCACGATGATGAACGCAAGGATGGCCAACTTCGCGGAGCGCCCCAGCGCCGGGAAGACGATGTCGGAGACCGGCACCTGGCTCTTGTACGAATCACCGAAGCTCAACGTGAAGACACGCTTCAACGAGTTCCAGTACTGCTCGAGCATCGGGCGATCGGTGCCCAGCTTCTCGTTGAGCCTGGCAACGTCCTCCTTCAAGGCTTGGCCCCCCAACACCTTGCGGGCGACATCGCCCGAGATGACGTTGATCAGCAGGAACACGATGCTCGAGAGCAGCCACAGTGTGACGACCATCGACGCGACCCGCTTCAGGATGAACCGGCTCATCTTTCTCCCCTCTGAATGACGACCTGTACGAATGCGGGTGTGGCGCCACCACTGAGGGAAGCGCCACACCCATTCGCTATTGCTGAAACTACCTCAACCTGCGAGGTCGACTATTCGGTGAAGCCCGCCGTGCCCAGGTAGTAGTGCCCGAGGCCCGTGGCCCGGATGCCCGACACGCTCTTCTTGTACGCGGTGAGCGAGTTGTAGAAGTACGGGATGACATAGGGGATGTCCTTGTTGGCGATCGACTCGATGTCCTTGATCGCTGCCCGGCGAGCGGGCGTGTCGAGCGCCGCCTGGTAGGCCGCAACGGCAGCGTTGAACTCGGGCGAGTTGTAGTGCGCAGAGTTCCACTCACCAGTTGCATAGGCCTTCACCAAGTAGACGTCGGGCGTGCCACGGTTGCCGTAGTCGACGATGCCGAACTCCTCGCCGCCGTCGCAGCCAGCCGGCTCGTTGGTGGAGTCGTACACCTTGCACCAGCGGTCGTAGAACGTGCTGGTCGGCTCGACGTTGAGCGTGATGTCCATACCGATGTCCTTGAGCTGCGTCTGCATCAGCTCGGCGAGCTGCGGGATCTCCTGCAGGTCGGGGACGTGCATGGTGATCTTGAGGCCCTCCTTGCCGGCTTCCTTCAGCAGCGCCTTGGCCTTCTCCACGTCGCGCTCACGCTGGGGCACAGACGAATCGAAGTTCTCGTAGGCGGGAGCAACCGGGTGGTCGTTGCCGACGTCACCCTTGCCCTTGAGCACGCTGTCGACCAGAGCCTTGCGGTCGATGCCGAGTGCCACAGCCTCGCGGACCTTGGGATCGACGAACGTACCCTCGCGGACGTTCATCCAGAGCTGGCGATGGGCAGCGCCGCGGATGGCCTCGACGGTGAGGTCGGGGCTGTTCAACAGCGCGTCGCCACCGACGACCGAGAACTGGATGATGGCGTCGACTTCGCCGGCAGCCAAACCGGTGACCTGCGTGGGCAGATCCTCGCTGAAGACGAGCTCGACCTTGTCGAGGTACGGCTTGCCGCCCCACCATGCATCGTTTCGCTCGAATGATGCACCGACTGCCGGGTCGAAGGACACCAACTTGAACGCTCCGGTACCGCTCTTGGCCTGATCGAGGGTGGACCCCAGCACGAACGAGGCGGGGGTCATCACCGACTGCGGGTTGTAGATCGACACCTGGTACGGGAACTGACCGTCAGGGCTGTTCAGCGTCACCTCGACCGTCAACGGGTCGACGGCCTTCGATGCACCCTCGACGATGTACGCCTTCAGGTTCGAACCAGCCAGGCGATCGAGTGAGGCGACGACGTCGGCCGACGTGAAGTCGCTGCCGTCGTGCCACTTGACACCCGAGCGCAACTTGAAGGTCCAGACGCTGCCGTCGGCGTTGGGGCTCCACGACTCGGCGAGCATCGGAGCGACCGCCGCGCCCTCACCAGGGCCGGCGAGGTACTCGAACGCCTGCACGACCACGCTGTACGAGCCGAGTTCGGCCATCGCGACGGGGTCGAGCGGGCCGCCTGGGGTCTGCGAGGCGATGCGGATGGTGCCACCCTGCTTGATCTTGCCGCCACCGCCACCGCCACCGCCACCGGTGTCCTCGTCGTCGCCGCACGCAGCGAGGATGGAGCCCATCATGCCGATGCTGAGACCGACGATGGAGCCCTTGACCAGGAAGCCGCGCCGCGAGAGGTGGCCTTGGGCGTAGGCGTCGATGAGGTCTGCCTCGAGCGGGCCTACACCGCCACGAATTTGATCGAGCTTGGAGTTGTTCACAGATTTCCCCCGGGTGAAGCAAAGAGCGCCGGCACATCCGACGCGGCCGCAGCATACGGCTGACTGTAGGAGCGGTCAAGGATCACCGCAGGCGAATTCATGGAACATCCGTGCCGACAATTGCCTCGGCGGACTGTGCGATTCCAGATGCCCGACGCTGATTCGTGCTCAGCAATTCCGCCATTCGTGCTTGTTCTATTCATGGTACAGTCGTACCGTCTTGCGCTCATTGGGGTGAACGCGACGGGGAGGGTGAGATGACTGAGGTCGAGGCCAATCCGGCCCGCACGAGGGGCGGCGGTCGTGCCGGTCGCGCAGCCCTACGTGCTGCGACCGCCAGCGCGCAGGGCCCGGCATACATCCACCGCCGGATCGCCCCGTACAACCTGCTCAGCGATGACGACCTAGACCTGGTCGAACGCAAGTCCGACCAATTGCTCGCGCAGACCGGCATCGAGATCAGAGACGACGCCGAGTCGCTCAGCCTGTTTGCCGCCGCAGGCGCGAAGGTCGACGGCATCACCGTCAGGTTCGAGCCCGGCCAGGTCCGGTCGCTCTGCAGCACCGCCCCAGCCGAGTTCACCCAATTCGCACGCAACCCCTCACGCTCGGTACAGATCGGCGGCGACAACGTCGTGCTGGCACCCACCTACGGGTCGCCATTCGTGCGCGATCTCGCCAATGGCCGGCGCTACGGCACCATCGCCGACTTCGAGAACTTCGTGAAGCTGGCATACGGCACGCCGTGGCTACACCACTCGGGCGGCACGGTGTGCGAACCGACCGACGTACCGGTCAACAAGCGCCACCTCGACATGGTCTACGCCCACCTGCGCTACAGCGACAAAGGTTTCATGGGCTCCGTGACGGCGCCCGAACGGGCGGCCGACAGCATCGAGATGGCTCGCATCGCCTTCGGCGCAGAGTTCACCGACAGCAACTGCGTGATCCTCGGCAACGTCAACGTCAACTCGCCGCTCGTCTGGGACGCGACGATGACAGGGGCGCTCAAGACATACGCCGCAGCCAATCAGGCCGCGGTCGTCGTGCCGTTCATCCTCGGGGGTGCGATGGGCCCGGTCACCACCGCTGGCGCCGTTGCGCAAGCACACGCCGAGACGATGGTCGGCGTGGCGCTCACCCAATTGGTCCGCCCCGGCGCGCCTGCGGTCTATGGCAACTTCCTGTCGTCGATGGCGCTGCGCAGCGGCAGCCCCACCTTCGGTACACCCGAGCCCGCGCTCGGTTCGCTGATCGTCGGGCAACTCGCCCGGCGCGTCGGCCTACCGCTGCGCTGCTCCGGCGCATTCACCTCCTCGAAGGTTCCCGACGGCCAGGCGATGCAGGAGAGCGCCGTCAGCATGATGGCCGCGCTGCTGTGCGGCGCGAACTTCATTCTCCACTCAGCGGGGTGGCTGGAGGGTGGGCTGGTGATGGGCTACGAGAAGTTCATGATGGACCTCGACCTCTGCGGTGCTGCCCACACCTACCTCAAGGGCGTGGCACTCGACGACGACCAGTTCGCGCTCGACGGTTTCGCCGAGGTGGGCCCCGGCAAACACTTCTTCGGCTCGCAGCACACCCTGCGCCACTACGAGACAGCGTTCTACGAGGCCGCTCTCAGCGACAACAACAGCTTCGAACAGTGGCGCGACGCCGGCGAGACCACCGCCGAGCAGCGCGCTGCGGTGATGGTTCACGAGGCGCTCGCCACCTACGAGGCGCCGCCGATGGACGATGCGACCGACGAGGCGCTGCAGGAGTTCGTCGCGCGCCGCAAGGCCGAGACGACGGACCAGTGGTACTGATGCACGGGCAGTGCATGTGCGGGGCGGTCCATCTCGACATCACCGGGGAGCTGCGCCCGGTCGTCAACTGTCATTGCTTCCGCTGTCGGCGATGGACCGGCCACTACCTGGCAGCGACTGCAGCGAGCACGACCGCGATATCCATCACCGATGACGGCACGTTGACATGGTTCGCTCCTGTCGACGGCGTCGAGTACGGATTCTGCTCACGCTGTGGGTCGTCACTGCTGTGGAGGCTGGCGGAACGCCCCGACCTGATCTCCATCAGCGCCGGCTGCCTCGACCAACCCACCGGCCTCAGCACCACAACCCAGATCTGGATGGTAGAACACGGCGACTACCATCCGCCGATCGAAGGCATCGCCGACCGTGAGTACGACTGACCATGAGCGACGATCCGCTGCTGCAACCGTTCCAGCTCAAGCACCTGCGCCTGAAGAACCGGGTGCTCAGCACCTCGCACGAACCCGCGTACAGCGAGGACGGCATGCCCAAGGATCGGTACCGCGCCTACCACGTGGAGAAGGCGAAGGGCGGCCTCGCGATGACGATGACCGCCGGCACCGCAGTGGTCAGCCCCGACAGCCCGCCCGCCTTCGGCAACCTGTTCGCGTTCGACGATGCGATCGTGCCCTGGATCCGCCGGATGACCGACGAGATCCACGAACACGACTGCGCCGCGATGATCCAGATCAGCCATCTCGGTCGTCGTACCGGCTGGGGCCAGGATGAATGGCTGCCGGTGGTGGCACCATCGCCCTTACGCGAGCCCGCGCATCGTTCTCATCCGAAACAGGCCGAACAGTGGGACATCGCCCGCATCGTGCGCGAGTACGCCGACGCTGCCGAGCGGATGCAGGCAGGCGGGATGGACGGCATCGAGATCGAGGCCTACGGGCATCTCGTCGACCAGTTCTGGTCGCCGGCCACCAACCACCGCGACGACGAGTGGGGCGGATCGTTGGAGAACCGCCTCCGCTTCCCGCTGGCAGTGCTGCACGCGATTCGCGAACGAGTCGGCAGCAGCTATCTCGTCGGCATCCGCATGGCCGTGGACGAGACACGCCCCGACGGCATCGACACGCCAACCGGCATCGAGATCCTCGAGCGCTTCCAGGCGGAAGGCCTGATCGACTTCGTCAACGTGATCCGCGGCAGCATCGTCAACGATGCCGTGCTCAGCGACGTGATCCCGATCCACGGCATGGCGTCGGCGCCCCACCTCGACTTCACCGGCATGGTCCGCGAGCGCACCGGGCTCGCCGTGTTCCACGCCGCGAAGATCGACGACGTCGCCACCGCCCGCCATGCCGTTCGCGAAGGCAAGGTGGACATGATCGGCATGACCCGCGCCCACATGGCCGATCCGTACCTGGTGCGCAAGATCGAGCGTGGCGAGGAAGCCACGATCCGGCCGTGCGTCGGGGCCACGTACTGCCTCGACCGCATCTACATGGCAGGCGAGGCACTGTGCATCCACAACGCAGCCACCGGCCGTGAGCTGACGATGCCGCACCTGATCGAGCCGGCCGCCAGCGCGCGCAACATCGTGATCGTGGGCGCAGGCGTGGGTGGCCTGGAGGCAGCCCGGGTCAGCGCCGAGCGTGGTCACCGCGTCACGGTGCTGGAGGCGATGCCATGGGCCGGCGGGCAGCTTCGGCTCGCCGCCCGCAACCCTCGCAGGCGCGATCTGTTGGGCATCGTTGAGTGGCGGGTCAGCGAACTGGAACGGCTGGGCGCCGACGTGCGCTACGACACCTACGCCGACCAGGCGTTGATCGAAGGACTCGGACCCGATGTGGTGATCATCGCCACCGGCGGCCTACCGCAGAACCCGGCCGTGGAGGAGGGAGGCGATCTGATGGTCAACGCGTGGGACGTGGTCGGCGGCGACTCCCGACCCAGTGGCGACGTGATGCTCTACGACGACGACGGCACCCACTCGGCGATGACCACGGCCGAGATGCTCGCCCGCAGTGGCGCCCGGCTGGAGGTCGTGACCCCCGAGCGCACGATGGGCGTCGACGTCGGGGGCCTCAACCTGGTGCCCTACGCGCGGGCGTTCAACGAGACCGACACGCGTGTGACGCTGAACCAACGAGTGCGCTCCGTGCGCCGCGAGAACGGCCGGCTGCACGTGGAGATCGGCAGCGACCACTCACCCGTACGACACGAACGAGTCGTCGACGCAGTCGTGTGCGACCACGGTGTTCTCGCCAACGATGGGCTGTACCACGACCTCGTGCCGGCGTCGGTCAACCTCGGCGAGCTGGATCATCACGCGTTCATCAACGGGTTGCCGCAGGAGATCCACACCAACCCGTCGGGCCGCTTCCAGTTGTTCCGCATCGGCGACGCCGTCGCCGGCCGCAACATCCACGCGGCGATCTACGACGCCCTCCGGCTCTGTAAGGACCTCTGACACGCGTTCCACATCGTGGGTCAGTTCCATCAGACGGAACCGATGGTGTACAGTCCCGATCGGAAATCAGCCTGCATCGCAGCAGCACGTCAAAGGGGTACCCGTGTCCTTCCCGTCAGATCTCGAGATTGCTCGCGCCGGCACCTTGGCGCCACTCACCGACATTGCCGCCCAGATGGGCATCGGCCCACACCTGCTGGAGATGCATGGCGATGATCTCGCCAAGATCAAGCTGGAAGCGCTCGACGAGCTGAAGGATCGCCCGAAGGCAAAGTACGTCGTCGTCACGGCCATCACCCCGACACCGTTGGGCGAGGGCAAGACCACCACCACCGTCGGCCTCGGCCAGGCAATGAAGCACATCGGCAAGAAGGCCGTGATCAGCCTGCGCCAGCCCAGCATGGGCCCCACCTTCGGCATCAAGGGCGGCGCAGCCGGCGGCGGCTACAGCCAGGTCATCCCGATGGAGCTGCTCAACCTGCACCTCACCGGCGACTTCCACGCGGTCACTGCTGCCCACAACCTGCTGTCGGCGATGGTCGACAACCACCTGCACCAGGGCAACGAACTGGGCCTCGACATCGACAACATCACGTGGCGCCGCGTGCTCGACGTGAACGACCGCAGCCTGCGCAACATCATCGTCGGTCTCGGCGGCAAGATGGATGGCGTCACCCGCCAGACCGGCTTCGACATCACTGCCGCCTCCGAGGTGATGGCGATCTTCGCCCTCTCCACCTCGCTGGAAGACATGCGGGCCCGGATGGGCCGAATCGTCGTCGGCTACACCAAGGCCGGCGACCCGGTCACCGCCGAGCAGCTGCGCGGTGCCGGCTCGATGGCCGTGATCATGAAGGAAGCACTGAAGCCGAACCTGCTGCAGACGCTCGAGCACACGCCCGTGATCGTGCACGCTGGCCCCTTCGGCAACATCGCTCACGGCAACAGCAGCATCATCGGCGACCTGATCGGCGAGCGCTGTGGCGACTACCTGATCACCGAGGCCGGCTTCGGCGCCGACATGGGCGCCGAGCGCTTCTTCAACATCAAGTGCCGCGCCTCGGGCATGGTCCCCGACGCCGCCGTACTGGTGGCCACCGTGCGCGCGCTGAAGGCGCACAGCGGCAAGTTCAAAATCGTCGCCGGCAAGCCGTTGCCCGCCGACCTGCTCGCGGAGAACCCCGACGACGTCCGCGCCGGCGCCGCCAACCTCATCAAGCAGATCGAGAACGTCAAGGTGCACGGCGTCTCCCCCGTCGTCGCAATCAACGCGTTCCCGGGCGACTTCGAGAGCGAACACCAGGCCATCCGCGAGATCGCCGAGAGCGTCGGCGCCCGCGTGGCCGTGTGCACCCACTTCAGCGACGGCGGCAAGGGCGCCACCGACCTGGCACGCGCGGTGGTCGAGGCCTGCGACGAGCCGAGCAACTTCCAGTTCTGCTACGAGGCCGAGGACAGCCTGAAGACGAAGATCGAGAAGGTCGCGACCAAGATCTACGGCGCCGCCAACGTCACCTACTCCGCGACCGCCAACACGCAGCTGGCCCGCTACGAGAAGAACGGCTTCGGCAACCTGCCGGTCTGCATCGCCAAGACCCACCTCAGCATCAGCTCCGACGCGTCGCTCAAGGGCGCACCGACCGGTCACACCGTGAACGTGCGCGAGGTGCGAGCCAGCGTCGGCGCCGGCTTCGTGTACCCGATCTGTGGCGACATGACCACCATGCCGGGCCTCGGCTCGGCCCCCGCCGCGAGCATCATCGACTTCGACGAGAACGGCGAGATCGTGGGTCTCTCCTGATGGCCGACGACTTCGAGCGCACGCCGGGTGGCGCCATCTTGATGGATGGCATCCGCCTGCGTGGCGAGATCATCGCCTCGTTGCGGGCCACGATCGAAGCCGCCGGTTCGCCTGCCGTCTGCCTGGCCACCGTGCTCGTCGGCGATGACAAGCCCAGCCAGTTGTACGTGGCCAGCAAGCGCAAGCTCGCCGGCGAGGCGGGCATGGTCAGCAAGCACGTCGGCTTGCCCAACGACGCCACCCAGGCGCAGGTCGAAGAGGCCGTGGCGGCACTGGTCGCGGACCCCGAGGTGCACGGCATCCTCTGCCAGTTGCCGCTGCCCGACGGCCTCGACCCTGAGCCGGTGCTGGCACTGATCCCGCCCGAGAAGGACGTCGATGGTCTCACCGAGCGCTCGATGGGCCGCCTCGTGCGTGGCCTTCCCGGTCACGTCGGCTGCACTCCGCTGGGCGTGATGCGCCTGCTCGAGCGCTACGGCGTGGCCACCAAGGGCAAACGGGCGACGGTCATCGGGCGCAGCACGCTCACCGGCCTGCCGCAGGTGTTGCTCCTGGGTCGCAAGGGCGTGGACTGCACCGTGACGCTCGCCCACTCGCGTACGAGCGCCGCCGACATGATCGAGGTCTGTCGGGCGAGCGACATCATCGTCGCCTGCGCCGGACAGGCACGGATGATCACCGCCGAGCACGTCAAGCCCGGAGCCGCCGTGGTCGATGTGGGCGTCTCGCGCTCCGAAGCCGGCATCGTCGGCGACGTTGATTTCGATGCGGTCCAGGCCATCGCCGGCGCCATCACCCCGATGCCGCGCGGCACTGGCCCGATGACCATCGCCTGCCTGTTGGAGAACACGTTGTCGGCGGCTCGCATGTTGGGCGCCTTCCCGGCCTGACCGGTTGCCATGGCGGCGACACTGACGCTCGCGCAAGTGGAGGCGCTGAGCGTGCGCATGCTCACCGCCAGCGGAGCATCCGCGTTGCAGGCCACACCGACGGCGCGCAGCATTCGTGACGCTGAAGCCGAAGGCATCCGCACGGTCGGCCTCAGCTACTTGCCCACCTACTGCGACCACGTCGCGTGCGGCAAGGTGGTGGGGAACGCCGTACCGAAGGTCACCCAGCCGCGGCCCGGCACGATCACCGTCGATGCCGGCCGCGGTTTCTGCCACCCGGCGTACGAGGCAGGCGAAGCGCCGCTGGTGACTGCAGCTCGCTCCAATGGGATCGCCGTGCTGGCCATCGCCCACTCGTACTCCGCCGGCGTGTTGGGCTGGTTCGTCGATCGTCTCGCCCGGCAGGGTCTGGTGGCACTGATGTTCGCCAACTCGTCGTCGCTGATGGCACCTCACGGCGGCACGAGGCCGTTCTTCGGCACCAACCCGTTGGCCTGGGCTGCGCCGCGATCGGGCGGTGACCCGGTCGTCGCAGACCTGTCGTCGTCCACGGTTGCCTGGGTGAAGGTCAACGCTGCCGCCCAGGCAGGCGAGCCGATCCCGCTCGGTTGGGCGCTCGATGTGGACGGCAACCCCACGACCGATGCCGCCGCTGCACTCGCTGGTTCGATGGCGCCCGCTGCCGGCCACAAGGGTTCAGCCCTCGCGTTGTTGGTCGACGTCATGTCGGGTGGCGTGGCCGGCTCGAACTTCTCGTTCGAGGCGCCGAGCTTCGGCGGCACCTCCGGCGGCCCACCGGACGTTGGCCAGGTGGTCATTGCGATCGACCCCACCGCCACGATGGGCGACGGTTTCCTGGCGCGCCTCGACACCGAGTTCGCTGCCTTGGCCGCCGAGGCGGGCGCACGGTTGCCCGGCGACCGTCGCCGGGCGGAACGGGCGCACTCGGCCGTTCACGGCGTGGAAGTGCCCGACGATCTGATGACCGTCCTCATCTCGTACGCGGAGCACGGGTCGCCCGCCCGTTCCACTTCGTGAGACTGTTCCGCACCGTGAAACACATGTCCTATGCTGGCAGCGACCGACGAGAGGGGGCTGAGGGATGACCACCGTGCAGTCGATCGAGCGAGCGTTCAGTGTCCTACGGTCGCTCGCCTCCGGGCCTGCTGGCGTCACCGACATCGCTGACCGCGTCGGGCTTCCCAAGAGCACCGTCTCGCGCATGCTCTCCACGCTCGAGGAACTCGGCGCCGTGGAGCAGGTGGCGGCAGGCGGCGAGTACCGGATCGGGTTCGCGATGATCGAGCTGGCGGCCGCCGCTCAGCCTGGTCGTTCACTGGTCTCCGTGGCGCGGCCTCATCTCGTCGAGCTCAGCCGACGTACCGGTGAAGCGGTCGGTCTCTCCATCCCCGACGGCGACGACATGATCTACCTCGATCAGCTCACCCCGGACAGCGAGCTGCAGGTGCGCGACTGGACGGGGCATCGCATCCCGATGCACGCCGTGCCGTCAGGTCATGTGGTTCTTGCCAACGACGACGCGCTGGCGAGGCGCATCGCCGGCGGTCCGCTGCCCCGGTTCACTCCGCACACCATCGTCACTGGTGCGGCACTACGGTCCCGCCTGGAGCTGGTTCGCCGCGACGGCTACGCCTGGGCGTTGGAAGAGTTTGCTGTGGGCATGAACTCAGTGGCCGCTGCGGTGCGCAAAGGGGAAGGCAAGGTCATCGCCGCACTCCACGTCTACGGCCCCGCAAGCCGCTTCCCAGGTGAACGCGAGCGCACAGAACTCGGTGCGCTCGTCAGAGCCACCGCCGACCTCATCCGTCTCGACTGAACAGGACCTCCAGTGGATCGTTACGACTACATCATCGTGGGCGGCGGCTCGGCCGGTTCGGCGCTGGCCAACCGCCTCAGCGCAGACCCGTCCAACACGGTGCTCGTCCTCGAAGCCGGCCGCCCGGACTACAAGTGGGACGTGTTCATCCACATGCCGGCCGCGTTGATGTTCGCGATCGGCAACAGGTTCTACGACTGGAAGTACGAGAGCGAACCCGAGCCGCACATGAACGGCCGCAAGGTGTACCACGCTCGCGGTAAGGTGCTCGGCGGCAGCAGCAGCATCAACGGGATGATCTTCCAACGCGGAAACCCGCTCGACTACGAGCGGTGGGCCGCCGACAAGGGGATGGAGACGTGGGACTACGCCCACTGCCTGCCGTACTTCAAGAAGATGGAGACCTGCCTCGCCGGCGGCGACGAATGGCGCGGCGCCAAGGGGCCGCTCATCGTCGAGCGTGGCCCATCACAGAACCCGCTGATCGAAGCCTTCCTGCAGTCCACGGAGCAAGCCGGGTACCCCCGCACGAACGACGTCAACGGCTACCGCCAGGAGGGCTTTGCTCGTTTCGACCGCAACGTGCACCGCGGCCGTCGGCTCTCGGCGGCACGCGCCTACCTCCACCCGGTGAAGCGTCGCAAGAACCTCAGGGTCATCACCCGCGCGATGGTCAACAAGGTGCTCTTCGACGGCACCACCGCCACAGGCGTGGAGTACACCTTGAGCCGCAAGGTGTTCACGGCCCATGCCAGAGAAGTGGTCCTGTGCGGCGGTGCGTTCAACACCCCACAGTTGCTGCAGCTCAGCGGCGTCGGCAATGCCGAGGAACTCACCAAGCTGGGCATCCCCGTCGTGCACGACAACCCGGCCGTCGGCGAGCACATGCAGGACCATCTCGAGGTGTACGTGCAGCACTCGTGCAGCCAGCCCGTCTCGTTGCAGCCCAGTCTCGCGTTCTGGCGGCGGCCGTTCATCGGTCTCCAGTGGCTGTTCCGTAAAGGCCCCGGCGCCAGCAACCACTTCGAGTCGGGCGGCTTCGCGCGCAGCAATGACGACGTGAAGTATCCCAACCTGATGTTCCACTTCCTGCCGATTGCGGTGCGTTACGACGGCTCAGCGCCGGCCGGCGGGCACGGCTATCAGGTGCACGTCGGGCCGATGTACTCCGACTCGGAAGGCTCGGTCAAGATCGTCTCCACCGACCCAAAGGTGAAGCCGGCGCTGCGCTTCAACTACCTCTCCACCGATCAGGATCGTCGTGAGTGGGTCGAGGCCATCCGGGTGTCACGCAACCTCCTGAGCCAGACGGCGATGGCCGAGTACAACGGTGGCGAGATCTCCCCAGGGCCGGAGGTGGCGACCGATGAGCAGATCCTCGACTGGGTCCGCAAGGACGCCGAAACCGCGCTGCACCCCAGCTGCACGTGCCGCATGGGCGCCGAGGATGACAGCAGCGTGGTCGACCCGCTGACGATGAAGGTGTGGGGCGTGGACGGCCTGCGCGTGTGCGACGCCAGCGCGATGCGCTACGTCACCAACGGCAACATCTACGCCCCGGTGATGATGATGGCCGAGAAGGCCGCCGACCTGATCCTCGGCAACACTCCCCTGCCGCCCGAGCCCACCGAGTTCTACACCGCACCTCAGGCGGGCTAGAGCTCGGGTAGGGCGCTCAGGGCGTCGAAGTCGACGATCGCCTGAGCGCTGCGACCCAGTAGCAGCTTCAACAGCTCCTGGCTGCGCTCGGGCAGATCGTCGTATGACGGGAACGACGCCACGCCATAGATGAAGCACTGGGCGACCGCCACCTTGAACTGGTGCTCCACCTCTTCACGGTCGCGCGTCACGCCGTTCGCGGCCAACTGGGCCACGTACCGGTCGATCAGCTCCTGCTCGCGACCGGCGCGCACGTCAGGGGCAATCGACTGGCTGACGAAGTAGGCAAGGTCGTACACGCCGCTGGCGAGCCCTGAGATCTGGAAGTCGATCACCATCACGTCGTCGCCGTCGAAGAACAGGTTGTCGAGCCGCCAGTCGCCGTGCACCAGCGTGGCGGGTGTGTTCGCTGTGGTGAGCATGAACTCCAGGTGTTCGCCGTACCGGTCGCCGAACAGCACCAGCTCGGGCGTCAGGTAGTCGGCACCGTGCACCTGGGCGTTCACCCAACCGGCCTCGAACATCGGTGGCAGGCCGTGCAGGTAACCAGGGTTGAGCATTGGCGGGAAGGTGTTCACCAGCTGCTCCAGATCGGGGTGCTCGTGCCACTTGGCGTGCAACGCCGCCATCGCATCGATCGACGCGAGTGTCTGCTCCCACGTCGCGCCGACTCGCTGGTCGGGCGTGGTGCGGTCGCTGAGGTCCTCCATCACCACCACGAAGTCGGTGCTGTCGTCGGCCATCATCGCGGCGTGCACCACCGGCGTACGCACCGGCGAGTGCGGCGCGACTTCACGGTAGAAGCGGATCTCGCGAGGGTAGAAGCCGAGCGCGTCGGCGATGCCTCGCTGCCCGGGGATGTCGGTGGGAAACTTCACGATCAGCGTCACCGGGCCCTCGCCGCCTACGTACGTTGGCGTCGCTCGATAGAGCAGGCTGAGCAATCCGGCGCCGACCGCGAACGGCACGATGTCGACGTCGACCACCGACGTGTCGCCATCGATCGCTTCGCTCGTACGGAGCACGGTGGTGAGCCACCCTGCGTCCACCTCGCCGATGCCGTTCGGCAGACCAACTTCCAAGCCTGCGATGTTCCCCATGATTCGATGCCCCCATCGAGTAGCGCCATTTCGGCGTGTGCGCATGGTAGACGCACGCTGGGGTGCTTCGAGGCGAGCGGTTCCGCTCACCGGCGTGCTCTGAACGCTCAGCCGTCGCCGCGCTGCACGTCGCCCATCGCCATCTGGCCGGGTGCCCCCATCGCCGCCCACGTGCCGATCGTGCGTCGCTCCGGCTCCACGTGCGGATCCGCACAGTCGTGGTGGAACACGTGCTCGCCGATCGTGACGACATCGTCGCCTTCGCGGTATGCGATCCCGCACACTCGACACTCACTCATTTCGGCCTCCCTTGCGCGACCAGTCGCTCGCCTATCTGCGCTGTCATGGCGTCCACGACGTTACGCCAGATGTCTCTCGAACTGATTCCTCTCTGCACCGCCACCGTCACGCTCGCTCCTACCATCACGGTGTCGTCATCGCTCGTCATCGGTGAGATCACCAGCGCACGCATCGAGGGCGACCGGTTGAACGCTTCGATCAAGGGCAACGCTGCGGCCGACTGGCTGAGCGTCGCTCCCGAGGGCTACGGCACGCTCGACGTGAAGCTGACCCTGGAGACCGACGACGGGGCGGTCGTGCACGTCGCCTACACCGGCCGGCTGCTGTTCGACACGCTCACCGTCTACGCCACGCCGCTGTTCCACGCCGCCGATGAGCGCCACGCGTGGCTGAACCGCATCCAGGCCGTCGCCAAGGGCAGCTTCCAGGCCGACGGCACCCTCGACTACGAGATGTACGAACTGCGCTGACAGCGCCAGGCGCTCAGCTCGCGTAGTCAGGTTCCTCGGTGTCGAGGATCGCCCGCAGCTCGTCGAGGTGCAGGCGCGCGGCATCAGCCGGATAGTGCTCCCACTGGTCGCGTGTGCGCGCTGCGACGGCGTCGGTGACCAGTTGCAGCGGCCGGCCGGTGGACAACGCCAGCACCTGCAGACGAGCTGCATGCTCCAGGTAGTACAGCGTGTCGAACGCTTCGGCCACGGACTCGCCGATCACCATCACCCCATGTCCGGCGAGGAACAGGACGCGCTTGTCGTCGCCCATCAGCGCGATCACACGCTCGGCCTCGCTGTCGTCGAGGAACATGCCGCCGAACGTGCGGTCGTACGCGATGCGCTCGTAGAAGCGGCATGCGTTCTGGTCGAGCATCAGGAACTCGAAGTCCGCCAGGCACGCCAGCGCAGTGGTGTACGGCTGATGAGTGTGCAGTACGACACGAGCGTGGGGCAGCCGCTGATGGAGGTTGGCGTGCAGGTACCAGGCCGTTGCATCGGCGGCCGGGTCGCCTGTTGCCCCGGCCTGCGTCGCATCGAGCAGCAGCAGTTCGCTGGCCCGCATCCGCCCGAAGTGGCGACCGCATGGGTTGAGGAGGAACTGAGTGCCGTCATCGGAGACTGCGGCACTGAAATGGTTGGCCACCGCCTCGTGCCAGCCGAGGCGTGCGGTCCAACGGAATGCGGCCGCAAGGTCACGTCGAATGTCGTGTTCGGTCGCGTTCACGGCAGCACCTTTCGCGGTGGTATCAGCTCAGCTTGGCAGGAAAGCCCTCGGCGCGCAGATCCGTGCCCAGCGCGTCCTCCAACAGCTTGACCACCTGGCTGCTCCAGGCGCCACCGCCGTATTGGCTGCGAGCGCGGATGAAGGTCTGTTCGGTGAGACCGGCGAGCTCGAGGGGCACGCCGAACTCACGACCGAACTGGGTGGCAAAGCCGAGATCCTTGCAGGCGAGATCCATCGTGAAGCCGATGTCGTAGCTGCCGTTGAGAATCACCTGGCCCTCGGTCTCGTGCACGAAGCTGTTACCGCTGCTGTTGAGGATCGCCTCGAACGACTTCGCGAGATCGAGCCCGCCCCGCTTGGCCAGCATCAGCGCCTCGCCCACCGACACCAGGTTGATGAACGCCAGCATGTTGGTGATGACCTTGATCACCGCCGCACTGCCGAGGGGGCCCATGTACAACACGGGAGACCCGATCGCTGCGAGCAGATGGTGCAGTTCGTCGAACACAGCTTCGTCGCCACCGACCAGGACCGTGATCTCGCCGGCGGCGGCCTTGTGCACCCCACCGGTGACCGGCGCCTCGAGCATGCGGATGCCGGCAGCGGCGGCAATCTCCGCCAAGCGCAGGTTCTCGCTGCGGTCGTTCGTGCTGTTGTCGACCCAGGTACAGCCAGGTCGAAGACCGGCCAGCACACCATCGGGCCCGGTGACGACGGCGTTCACCGCCGCCGGCGATGGCAGGCAGGTGAACACCACGTCGGAGGCGGCAGCGACCTCCCTGGCGGTGTCCGCCCAGGTGGCACCCGCGGCGAGCAACGGCTCGGCGGCCTCGCGGTGGAGGTCGGTCACCGTGACCGAATGGCCGGACCGCACCAGGCTGGCAGCGAGGTGCACTCCGAGGTTGCCGAGCCCGACGTACCCCACCGACATCGTTTGACCACTCACGCCGAACCCCCAACGATCGAACACGAACCCGCAGCGGGCACGATGGCCCCCAGTATCACCTCTCGACCGAGACTCCGGCAAGAGAAGTGTCGAGCCTCTGAGCCGTGGAATGGTTCATGCACAGTCGGCTACGCTCCGTGGCCATGCGCAGCACGATCCCTTCGCTGATCGATCTCGAGGCCTTCGAGGCGGCCGCCCGCCACGGTAGCTTCGTCGCTGCCGCCGGCGAGCTGCACCTCACTCCGTCAGCGATCAGCCATCGGGTGCGGTCACTGGAGCGCCAGCTCGGTGTGGTGTTGTTCAGCCGCTTTGCACGCCGCATCGAGCTGACCGATCACGGCCGCGCGTACATGCCCTCTGTCCGCCAGGCCTTCAACGAGCTCGCCATTTCGACTGCGAGCCTGTTCGGGTCAGTTCGCCCGTCGCGGCGACTCACCGCCCGTGTGCCCATCTCCTACGCCGTGACGTTCGTCGCGCCCCGCCTCCACGAGTTCACGCTGGCCCACCCCGATGTGGAAGTGAGATTGGTCTCCGCGATCTGGGCCGACGCGCTGGCCCCAGACGATGTGGACCTCGACGTGCGCTTCGGTGGCGGAAATTGGGCGGGCCATCAGGCCGACCTGTTGCACCGAGAGACAGCCACCGCCGTGTGGTCCGAATCGTACGAACAACGCGTGGGGCCGGTGACGGACATCGCCCTGCTGGCGCAGCACGCGCGGGTACACGTGCTGGGCATGGAGAACCTGTGGTCCGAGCTACTCGGCCCGGCTACGTCACCGCTGGCGCCGGGTGACATCACGGTGGACACGTCGCTGGCTGCCATCGAGCTCGCAGCCAGCGGGCTGGGCAGCGCCCTGTTGCCCAGCAGGTTCGTTGCTCGCCACCTCGCCGACGGCCGGCTGCGCATGCTGCCGGCGACCAGCGTGCAGATGGCCGAAGCCCACTAACTCGTGCGCCCGTCATCGCGCGCCAACCTCAGCACCGAAGCGACGTTGTTCGCCGAGTGGCTACGCAGTCTCGACGGCTGAAGCTGGTCCGCACAAGATGCCCTCGCTCGACATTGGTGACGGGTTACACGGGTGGTTGCGGCCGGCGTGTGGGTGGTGCGGGGCTTGGATTGTTCGTGTCGTCCGTCGGGCCAGTGGACGTCGAGTGTCCAGTCGAACAACAGTCGGAGGGTCAGCCTTTGTCGGTGCACGAAGTGGTGGTGTCGGCTGCACAACAGCACGAGGTTGTTCAGCGGAGGTTGCAGGTGCTGTGTTACAGGGACCGCACCTTCGTACCGTCCCGGAATGTGATGTGATGTAGAGATGGGTTCCAAGAACGATCGGGATCAGCCGAGCACGTTCGCCGCTTGGCTTGCGAAGGCGGTCGACGGAGACCGTGGCGTGTGGCGAGAGATGTTTGACGAGTACGCCCCGGCCATCGCCGGCTATGCGCGTGTGCAAGGCGTGGGCGATGTCGAGGACATCGTCAGTGAGACGTTCTTGGCAGTGTTCCGAGCCATCGAACACTTTCAGGGCGGTCGCTCTCAGTTCCGGAGCTGGTTGTTCGTCATCGCCCATCACAAGATCGTCGACGACCGCCGACGGGACTCGCGGGTGGTGACTCACCAGCTGGCGGGGAGCGACACCTCGACGTCCGGTGACGACGCCGCGACCCTAGCGCTCGACCGCATGGGTGCAGAACAGGTCATCCGCTTGTGCGGAGATCTGTCAGCCGATCAGCGCGACGTGTTGCTGCTGCGGACCGTGGCTGACTTGACCATCGAGGAGATCGGCAGCCTCCTTGGCAAGTCACCCGGTGCAGTGAAGGCCCTACAGCGACGCGGGCTTGGCGCTCTTGACGGGATCTTGCGCAACGAGGCCGTACCCCTATGAGCGATTGGAGCGATAGCGAGGATGAGATGTCACGCCGCCTGTTCACCGATCGCGATGTCGACGCCGTGCTGTCAATTGTCGGCGCCGATCGCGAACTCGACCCCTTGGCCCGCTTCGTCGACGACGTACGGCAAGTAGCCAAGATTGACTCCGTTCGGCCGACACCGGCGCTCATGGCGTTGTTCGAGTCGGACATCTCTCCCCACATAGTGCCCAACCCCGCCGAAGCGGGACTAGCCGTCCGGAGAACCTCAATGCGCCGAATCCCCAAAGCCGTCGCCGGTTTGTCACTCACCGCCAAACTCCTTCTCGCTGGCGGTGTCGCAAGCGTCGCCGCAGCCGGTGGGGCCGCAACTGGCAGCCTGCCGGACGCCGCCCAGAACGCAGCCGCGACGCTGGTGCGCACAGTTTCCCCATTCGAAATTCCGAGCAACGATCACTCTGAGGACAAACCACCGGTCGTCGTACCCGGATCAGTCGAAGTGACCCCGCCGATCGGACAACCCGATGATGTAGAAGCGCCCGAGATCGTCACGGGTAGCAACGCCCAGCCCGACGACGTGGGACAGCCCGAGTCGCCCGGAAAGACGGGACTCGACACAGCGAACGGCACCCCAGCTGAGGGCCACGTGCCCGGCGAGGTGCCTGCCATGACCGCCCCGGCCACGACTCCACCAGGAATCGTGCCGCCCTCGGTCGTCCCGCCCGTCTCAACGCCCACTCCTTCGACTGGCCCTCCAGCCTCGACGCCTACTCCGTCGAGTGTTCCCCCGGTTCACACGCCTACACCTTCGACAGGCCCCCCGGTCTCGACACCCACTACCCCCGACGTCACCCGTCCGAGCACACCAGCGCCCTAAGGGATACGCACGTCGGCTGATCCCTGGGTTTGACGCAGCCGGGCCCACAACTGGGTGCCCGCCCTTGCGGCGACGCCCCGGATCGCTGACTCAACGTCGTTGACTCGATCTGCACGCGCCTGATCCGACCCCGTGCACGTCCGCATGCACCGGCCGCGAAAGGGGGCGTATTACGAGTTGACGAGGTTTGCCAGCGGAGTTTGCAGGTGCTGTGTTACAGGGAACGCACCTGCCAGTAGTCCGCCCAGATCCGCAGAGATCTGGCGCGACGAAGGTGACCTGATCCACCGCGGCCCGTGCGCCGCGATCCGCCCGGGTGAGGCTCGCCAGGGGCCTGCGCTTGGAAGGCCCACGGCTATGCTCCAGGTGTATGCGACTCCGACGACCGACACTCGGCCTGCGGTGGTACTTCGATCACAACGACCGACGGTTGATGCACAAGTGGATGCACTACTTCCCGATCTACGAGCGGACGCTTTCCGCCTTCCGGGGCCGGCCGATCACGATGCTCGAGATCGGCGTCTCACACGGCGGCTCGCTACAGATGTGGCGACATTGGTTCGGACGTCGGTCGAGGATCGTCGGCATCGACATCAACCCCCGAGTCCGGGTGCTCGCGGGCAAGGGCATCGAGATTCATGTCGGTGATCAATCCGACGCTGAGTTCCTTGCTGCGATACAGGCGCAGTACGGACAGTTCGACATCGTTCTCGATGACGGCAGCCACCAGCCGGTTCACCAGATCGCAAGCGTGGAGCACCTGTGGCCGTTCGTCGCCGACGGTGGCGTCTACATCGTCGAAGACTTGCATGCGAACTACTGGAAAGAGTACGGCGGAGGGGTTCGGCAACCCGACACGTTCATGGCCTGGGTGCAGGCGCGGGTAGACGACATGCACGCTTGGTACTCCGAAGAGGAGGGCTTCGAGGTGAACGAGTGGACCCGCACGCTGGGGGCCGTTCACCTGTACGAGAGTGTGGTCGTTCTCGAGAAGCACCGCCACGACGCATCGATCGCGCGAATGACGGGGCGGCCCGCCTTCGGTGACGTGTACGGAAAGCCGATTGGTGCGCTCAATGACGAGTACCGGGCCCATCTGTCGGCAATGAACCGGCCCCTGGCACGCGTGCGGCGTGGCGTGCGCGACCCCATCGGAACTGCACGTCGCGCAGCGAAGCTGGTGGCGAGTCGATCATCAAGTCGCCGATAGTCAGTGGCTTCCGCGGCGTTGGGTAGCTGCGACACGGGCGGCACGCGACCGCAACGTTCCGCCCATGCTCGGCCATCGTTCATCTTGCTGGCCGAGCAGAATGCTTGATATGGCGCTGGTTCGCACGTGGGGCTCTGGCATGAGGCAAGCTCACTCTGAGGGCACTTGGCGGCGAAGGTCGTATTAGGAGTTGACGAGGTTGCTCACACTGGTCCGCACAGAGCGACAGCTACGAGCGGCGAGTCGGATCTCTGCTCATGTCATGCCTGACCGAGGAATCCCCGGTCAGGCCATGACACAAACGTGGTTGAGTATTACGCAGAGCGCCGAGGCGCCACCGAGGCCACGCTGTTCGCCGCCCGACTGCGCGGCCTCTACAGCTGAGACGCGACGCAGCGGCGGCCGTACGGCGCCTGAGCACCGCACCGCCGCCGCTGCGTCAGTTCCGTCACACGTGCAGTGGGCTCAGACGAGCCAGGCCTGCCACACGTCGGGGTTGGCGTCGACCCACTTCTTGGCGGCGTCAGCAGCTGACATTCCGTCGCGGTCGACGTAGCCAGCGATCTCGCTCTGCTGCTCGGTGGAGAGCGTGAGCTTGGACAGCAAGTTGAACACCGCAGCGTTCTTCGCCTCCAGGCCGGCGTTGGCGGCCTTGTACAGCTCGTCCACCGGGTAGTCACAGGCGTAGCTACCGTCGCCCGAAGCCAGAGCCGCTTCACACTCGGGGGTGATCGCCGGCAACTGCACCTCCACCAGTTCGACCTCGAGCTGCTTCCAGTGCGGCTTCCAGAACTGCATCAGGATCGGCTTCTGATCGGCGATCGACTGGTCGATCGCGGTCAGCAGCGCGGCCTCGGTGCCGGCCACCACGTACTTCAGCGGCAGGCCGAGGTTGGCGATGATCTGCTCGTCGTAGGTCACGTAGCTGGGGTCGCCCATCGTGAACTGGCCGAGATCACCCGACTCGGCGGTTGCGAACAGCTTCGCAAGCTCGGGATCCTTGAAGCCCTCCCAGGTAGCCAGCTCGGGGTGCGCATCGACGATGAACTTGGGCACGTACCAGCCGATCTTGGCGGACGGCCCGAGCTTGCCGAGATCGACAACGGTGCCCTTGTCGGTGATGTAGGTCTGGTAGTCGGCGGAGTGACCCGACGGCCACACTTCCAACACCGCGTCGATGCTGCCGTCATCCATGCCGACCCAGGTGGCGTTCTCGTCGATGTTGACGATCTCGACCGCGGTACCGAGGTTGGCCTCGATGATCGCCTGCGCGACGTAGGCGTTGACGGCCGAGCCGGTCCACGGGTTGACGGCAAGGACGATCGCCCCCGTGCCACTGCCGCCAGCCGTGGTGGTGGCCGGCGCCTTGCTGTCGGCCGGCGCCGTGGTGCTGTCGTCGCCACACGCGCTGACCACCGTGGCCAGCAATGCGCTGGCGACGGCGAAATGCCACTTCCTGCGGATAGTTGTCATGTACTCCCCTTGGTGAGAACTTCTGGTGGACACCCTACGCGCTAACGATCTGCGTCGGGCTTCGCACCCCAGGCTTGCGTCAGCCGATCCAGGACGATCGCTAGCAGCACGATACTCAAACCGCCCGCTGTCCCGAGACCAAAGCTGATGTTGGGCTTCGCGCTCGCACGATAGGCGAGCAGGCCGAGGCCACCGCCGCCGATGAGCGCGGCGATGATCACTGTGGCGAGCACCATCATCATCGTCTGGTTGATGCCGAGCAGGATCGCCTTGCGTGCCAACGGCAACTGCACGTTTCGCATCTCCTGTCGCTTCGTCGCGCCGAACGAAATTGCCGCCTCGCGCGGCGCGAACGGCACTTCTCGCATACCAAGACTGGTGAGCCGGATGCAGGGTGGAATCGCATAGATCACACAGGCGATCACACCGCCGGCACGGCCGATCGAGAACAGGAAGATCACCGGCAGCAGATAGATGAACTGGGGCATCACCTGCGCAATGTCGAGGAACGGCCGCATCACGCGTTCGGCCCGATTCGATCGCCCGGCGAGGATACCCAAGGGCAACGCGAGCAGCACACTGATGACGATCGCCACCAGCACCTGGCTGAGTGTGTCCATCGCGTGGTCCCAGACCAGCGTCTTGTTGTCATAGCCCATCACTGCGATCAGCAGCAGGCAGACAGCCACCGTTCCGGCCAGGCGCCAACCCGTCACCAGCCAGCCGAGGAACGCCGCACCGACCACCACGAGGAACCACGGCGCAGCCTGCAGCACGTCCTTCACCGGTTCGAGCACGTTCAGCACGAGAAAGTCGTTGATCGCCTGTGTGCCACCGATCAGCGGCACGTCCTTGCGGAGATTTTTCTGCACCCAATCGACCGCCGAGTCGATGTCGGGCGCAATGTTCCACTTCAGGCCACTCGGGAAGACCTTGGCGTCGAGCAGGCGGGCCAGCAGCAGGGCCACGACGGGTGCCGCCACGGCGATGATCATCGCCGTTCGCGCCGGCACCTTCGGCAGTGCGTTGGCCAGGCGAGAGAACTTCTTCTCCTTCTCCCCTGTCGTGATGCGATCGAGTGCCACCGCCATCAGCACGATGCCGAGACCGGCCGCGAACGCCTTGCCGACCTCCTGCTTCTGCACCGCACCGATCACGACCTGGCCGAGGTCGCCAGTGCCCAGCAGCGCGGCCAGCACCACGATGCCGAATGCCATCATGATCACCTGGTTGAGACCGAGCAGGATGGTGCGGCGAGCGATCGGCAGCTGCACCTTGAACAACTGCTGCCGCTTTGTGGAACCGAACGACTCGCCTACTTCGTTCATCACGACGGGCACCTGGCGCAGACCGAGATTGGTGAGGCGGACGGCCGGTGGCAGCGCGTAGATGAACGTGACGACGACGGCTGGCGGCAACTGGATGCCGAAGAAGATCTGCGCCGGGCTGAAATAGACGAAGATCGGCAGCACCTGCGCAAAGTCGAGCAGCACCCGCACGACTCGCTCGAGACGATCCGAGCGCGACGTGAGAATGCCGACCGGGACGCCGACGACGAGCGCCAGCGAGACTGCGACCGTCATGATTGCCAACGTGCGCATGGCGAGATCCCAGTCGGTCAAGACGCCAACGCCGAGCATCGCGACGGCACCAGGGATCGCTGCGCGCATGCCGCCGGTTCGCCAGCCAATCACTCCGACCAACGCCACGACGCCGGGCCAGCGCAACCAATCGAGCAGCCAGATGACCTTTTCGACACTCCAGTCGAGGAAGTCGGCGATCGGGGTGAAGAAATACTCGAAGATCGGCGACGACTGGCGGTTGATGATCGACCACTTGTACCGATCCTGTGCCCACTTCTGGATGCCCGAGTCGAATGAGCTGGGCACCTCATGGGCGATCACGAACGCCACCAGCGCAAGAGCAGCGAAGACACCGAATCCGATCAGGCGCTCGCGCTGACGGGCGCGCAGCACATCCTCGGGGACGAGTTCGGGCAGTGTCTCGACCGAGACCGACATCAGAGGTCCCCGGTAGCGATCACGGACAGCACGGAGACGCGATCGAGTGTGCCGATCATGCGGCCATCCTTGGTGACCTTCACCGGCAGGTCGCTGTGCGCCACCATGTTGACGGCCTCGCGAACCTTCGTGCCGCTCACGACTTCGCCTGCGAACGGCCCATCTGCTGGCGCCCCCATCACGGCATCGACTGGCACCACATGCGATCGGGGCACGTCACGCACGAAGTTGGCGACGTACTCGTCTGCTGGTTCCAGCACCACTTCCGCGGGCGTTCCCACCTGCACGAACCTGCCATCACGCATGATCGCGATCCGATCACCCAGGCGCAGAGCTTCTGAGAGATCGTGGGTGATGAACATCATCGTCTTGCCCAACTCGCGACGCAGCCGGACGATCTCGTCCTGCATCTCACGGCGGATGAGCGGGTCGAGCGCAGAGAACGGCTCGTCGAACAACATGATCGCCGGGTCGGTGGCGAGAGCGCGGGCGAGGCCGACGCGCTGCTGTTGCCCACCACTGAGCTGATGCGGCTTGTAGTCGCCCATGTTGGGCAACCCGACGAGCTCCAGGGTGCGTGCAGCTGTCTCGCGTCGCTCGGAGCGACTCACACCACGCAACTCGAGACCGAAGGCGACGTTGTCGAGCAGCGTGCGGTGAGGCAGGAGACCGAAGTGCTGGAAGACCATCGAGACCTTGTGGCGACGAACCTCCAGCAGTTGCTGATCGTTCGCGGCGGTGACGTCGACGCCATCGACGATCACCTGGCCTGCAGTCGGCTCGATGAGACGGGTGATGCACCGGATCAGCGTGCTCTTGCCACTGCCGGAGAGGCCCATCACCACGAACACTTCACCCGGAGCGACGTCGAGGTTCACCTCGCGCATCGCGACCACGTTGCCCAATCGGGCCTGCAGTTCGCCGCGGGGCAGGTCGGCTTCGGCCGAACCCACGATGCGTTCCGCCCGCGGGCCGTAGACCTTCCACAGGTCCCTCACCGAGATCATCGGATCCACTCGCACTCCCCACTCGCCCTTCGGCCGACACCCCAACGTGCGCCGCAGCTTAGACAGACGAGCTGCATCCGCTGAGCGGCGGTTCAATCAACCCTTCGAAAGATCGCGGCCGTAGAGCCGCTCGTGATGCAACGCGCGCGAAGATGCCCAGGTGGCTCTCCCCTCACCGACGCTCCCATCCTCTGCTCGCACCGTCGTCATCGGCGGCGGCATCGTCGGTTGTTCGACGGCCTACCACCTCGCGAAGCTGGGCTGGACCGACACCGTGCTGCTCGAGAAGCACAAGCTCACCTCCGGCAGCACATTCCACGCCGCCGGATTGGTGGGCCAGTTGCGCACCAGTGCCAACATCACCCAACTTCTGGGCAACTCGGTGGAGCTGTACAAGACGCTCGAGGCCGAGACCGGTCAGGCCACAGGCTGGAAGATGAACGGCGGCCTGCGATTGGCCTGCAATCAGGAGCGCTGGACCGAGGTCAAGCGCCAGGCCACCACGGCCAAGTCGTTCGGCCTGGAGATGCACCTGCTCACACCGAACGAAGCGCAGGCGCTGTGGCCGCTGATGGAGGTGGGCGACGTCGTCGGCGCTGCCTTCCTGCCCACCGACGGCCAGGCCAGCCCGAGCGACATCACGATGGCGTTGGCCCGCGGCGCCCGCATGCACGGCGCCACCATCTGCGAGGACACGGAGGTGCTGCGCATCGAAGTGGAAGCCGGGGTGATCAAGGCAGTCGTCACCGTCGCGCCCGACGGCAGTGAGGGCCGCATCGAGTGCGAGAAGGTGGTCGTGTGCGGTGGCCAGTGGACACGCGCGTTGTGCGCCACCGTCGGGGTCAACGTGCCGCTGGTGTCCGTGGAGCACCAGTACGTCATCACCGAGCAGTTCACCCCCGAGGTGCCACGTGACCTGCCGACGCTTCGCGACCCCGATCGCCTCACCTACTACAAGGAGGAGGTCGGTGGGCTGGTGATGGGCGGCTACGAGCCGAATCCGATCCCGTGGGCAGTGCAGGGCATCCCTCGCCCGTTCCAGTTCCAACTGCTCGACAGCGACTTCGACCACTTCGCCCCGATCATGGAGCTCGCCATCGGCCGTGTGCCGCAGTTGGCCGACACGGGCATCCGCACGCTGATCAACGGGCCGGAAAGCTTCACGCCCGACGGCAACTTCATCCTCGGCGAAGCACCCGAACTGGCGAACCTCTTCGTCGGCGCCGGCTTCAATGCGTTCGGAATTGCGGCCGGCGGCGGCGCCGGGCAAGCGCTCGCCGAGTGGGTGCACGACGGTCAACCGCCGTACGACTTGTGGGTGGTGGACATCCGCCGCTTCGGCCGGCCGCACACCGACACCGAATGGGTGCGCACCAGAACGCTGGAGGCCTACGGAAAGCACTACACGATGGCCTGGCCGTTCGAGGAGCACCACAGCGGCCGCCCGGCGCGCACCTCGCCGCTGTACGACCGCCTCCTCGCTCAGGGGGCATGCTTCGGCGAGAAGTTGGGGTGGGAACGGCCGAACTGGTTCGCGTCGGCGGCGCTCGGCGAGACACCCCAGGATGAGTACACCTACGGCCGCCAGAACTGGTTCGCCGCAGTCGGGCGCGAGCACGCAGCGTGCCGGGAGGCAGCTGTACTGATCGACCAGACCTCGTTCGCCAAGTTCGCGCTCAAGGGGCCGGATGCACTCGGCGCACTCGACTGGATCTGCGCCAACAACGTCCGCCGCCCCGTCGGCTCGCTCACCTACACCCAGATGCTCAACGACCACGGCGGGATCGAGGCCGACCTCACCGTCGCCCGGGTGGCCGACGACGAGTTCTACATCGTCACCGGCACCGGCTTCGCCACCCACGACTTCGATTGGATCCAGCGCAACGTTCCTGCCGGCTCGAATGCCCAGCTGTTCGACATCACGTCCGCGTACTCGGTGCTCACGCTGATGGGACCGGCCTCGCGCACGATCCTCGCCGCGGTCAGCACCGCCGATCTGTCCAACGAAGCATTCCCGTTCGGCACGTTCCAAGTGCTCGGCATCGCCGGCTGCCCGGTGCGCGCGCTGCGCATCACGTACATGGGTGAGCTCGGTTGGGAGCTGCACCTGCCGGTCGAGTACGCCCCGAAGGTTTACGACACGCTGATGAGCGAAGGCGTCGCACACGGACTCGTCAATGCCGGCTACCGGGCGATCGAGAGCACCCGGCTGGAGAAGGGCTACCGGGCCTGGGGCAGCGACATCGGCCCAGACCACACGCCCATCGAATCCGGGCTCGGCTGGGCCGTGAAGATGAAGAGCGACATCGCGTTCCGCGGTCGCGAGGCCATCGCCACCCAACGCGCCGACGGGGTGCGCAAAATGCTCGCAGCGTTCACGGTCGATGGCGACACGATTCTGCTCGGCCGCGAGACGATCTACCGCGACGGCGAGCGCGTCGGCTGGCTCACCAGCGGCGGCTATGGCTACACCATCGGCCGGTCGATCGGTTACGGCTACGTGCGCAACGCCGGCGGGCTCGATGCCGAGTGGGTGCTGTCGGGAACCTACGAGCTGGAAGTGGCGGGCCAGCGCGTGCCCGCCGCCATCTCCCTGCAACCCCTTTACGACCCGACGAACGCACGAGTGAAGGCCTGAACCGATGAGCACCGTGAGTTCGACGACAACGCTCCCCACCCGCGCCCGCATCGTCGTCATCGGTGGCGGCATCCTCGGCTGCAGCATCGCCTACTGGCTCACCAAGTACGGCGAACGCGACGTTGTGCTCCTCGAGCAGCACCAGCTCACCGATGGCGCCACCTGGCATGCGGCCGGCCTCGTCGGCCAGCTGCGTTCGTCGCGCAACACCACCCGCATGCTCGAGCAATCGGTCGAGATGTACCGCGGCCTGGAGGCCGAGACCGGCCAAGCTGTCGATTGGCACGAGACCGGCAGCCTGCGCCTCGCCTGCTCACCCGAGCGGGTGCTGGAACTGAAGCGTCTGACCACGATGGCGAAAAGCTTCGGGCTGCCGATGGAGGTCATCTCGCCGCAGCGTGCGCAGGAGCTGTTCCCGCTGATGAGCACGCAGGACGTGCTCGCCGCCGCCTTCCTGCCGACCGACGGCTACATCGATCCCGCGTCGGTCACCCAGGCGATCGCCCGCGGCGCCCGCATGCGTGGCGCCCAGATCCACGAGCACACCAAGGTCACCTCCATCACCGTCAACGGCCGCCAGTGCACCACCGTGCACACGAACCGTGGCGAGATCGAGTGCGAGATGCTGGTGAATGCCGCCGGCATGTGGGGCATGGAGGTCGGCCGGATGGCCGGGGTGCGCATCCCCGCCACCGCGGTGGAGCACCAGTACCTCCTCAGTGGCCCGATCGAGGGCTACACACCCGTCGAGCTTGGGAAGATGCCCACGATGCGCGACCCCGACCACCTCGTGTACTACAAGCCCGACGGCCCGGGCCTGCTGATCGGCGGCTACGAGCCCGACACCATCGCGTTCGGCACCGACGGCATTCCGTCGCCGTTCCAGCGCAAGCTGTTCGAGCCAAACTTCGACCGCTTCGCCCAGCTTGCCGAGCTCGGCACGAAACGCACACCGTGCCTGGAGCAGGCCGGGATCCGAATGCTGCTCAACGGCCCGATCCCCTACAGCGCCGACGCCGATTTCGTGATGGGCCGCGTGCCCGAACTCGACAACTACTACGTGGCCACCGGCTTCCTGTACGGCATCGCCGCCGGCGGTGGCGCCGGCAAGATGATGGCCGAGTGGATGCTGGAGGGCCGCCCCAGCCTTGACCTGTGGCCGCTCGATGTCCGTCGCTTCTCGTTCCACCACACCACACGCCACTTCATGGACCGTCGCATGGTGGAGATGTATGCGCACCACTACAAGCTCGCCGCCCCGGGCAGCGAGAAGGTGACGGCCCGTGGTGTGCGCCGCAGCCCGCTGCACTCCACGCTCGCGGCTCACGGCGCAGTGTTCGGCTCGCGCGGAGGGTGGGAGCGGCCGAACTGGTTCGCGCCTGACGGCGTGGAGCCTGTCGACGCGCCGTCGTTCACCGAACCCAACTGGTGGACCCACGTCCGCTCGGCACACCTCGCCGTACGCGACGGAGTCGGCCTGATCGACCAGACGAGCTTCGCGAAGTTCGAGATCACCGGCCCAGGCGCGCTCGCCGCTGCACAGTGGCTGAGCGTCGCCGACATGGACAAGCCGGTCGGCACGGTGATCTACACGCAGCTGTGCAACGAGCGCGGCGGCATCGAGTGCGACCTGACGATGACCCGCACGGCACCCGACAGCTTCTACGTCGTCACCGGTTCCGCGTTCGGCGCCCACGACATGGGCTGGATCCGGAGCAATTCCCCCACCGACGGCTCGGTGCTCATCCGCGACCTCACCTCCGCCCGCGCCGTCGTCAACCTCGTCGGCCCCAAGAGCCGCGACGTGCTCCAATCGGTGTGCGAGGACGACATCGGCAACGAGGCCTTCCGGTATGCAAAGGCCCGGGGGATCACCATCGGGTCGGCGCCAGTCCTCGCCATCCGCATCGGCTACGTCGGCGAGCTCGGCTGGGAGCTCCACATCCCCACCGAATACGCGGCGCACGTCTACGAACTGCTGCATGAGGCCGGCCGGTCACACGGCATCGTCGACGTCGGCTACCGCACGATCGAGACGATGCGGATGGAGAAGGGCTACCTCTACTGGAGCACCGACATCACCCCCGACACCACCCCCTGGGAAGCCGGCCTGGCGTGGCGGGTGAACCTGAACAAGGGCGACTTCCTCGGCCGCGCCGCACTCGTCGCGCAGCGGGAGGCGGGTGTCAGCCGACAACTATGCACGTTCACACTCGAGTCGATGGCATATCCCGTGAGCGGAGAGGCGATCATGCTCCCCGACGGCGACGGCAGCGTCGTCGGCTTCACCACGAGCGCCAATTTCGGGCACACCGTCGGCAAGCCGATTGTCTACGGCTACCTGCCGGCGGGTCTGGCCGATCGCAGCGAGTTCATCATCGAGGTCTACGGCGAGCCGATCCGTGCCGTCCGCCACGATCGTCCGCTGTACGACCCCGACAACCTGCGCCTCAAGTCGTGACGGCCTCCACGCCTGTCGGCAAGCTGAGACCGCCTGAGGCGGCGACTTCACCCTCATCACACAAAGTGACGCGATGTTCCTTCATCACACCAGGCCGCGGTCGAGCGAGCGCGTCACTTCGCTGCGTGTCATCCATGTTCGCCGCAGCCGACCCGGCTCGGCCGTTCATTAGCATCGGGCGCCAACACTTCACCCGGCCGAACTGGAGAGCAAGAGGATGACCGAGCTCGCCGACGCACTCGCCCGCGTCCCGTTCCTTGCCGGCGTCGATCCGGCCACGGCGAGTCGACTGGCGGGGATGACCAACATCAACTACCTGGTCACCGCCGGCAAAGACCGGCTGGTGGTGCGCATCCCCGGCGCCGGCACCAGCGAATACATCGATCGCCGCATCGAGGAAGTCGCCGCTCGTTCTGCAGCGACTGCCGACGTGAACGCGGAGATCCTCTACTTCGACGCGAACGACGGCCTGATGGTCACCCGCTTCGTCGATGGCGCCGTCACGATGAGCGCCGAGCACTTCCGCGACCTCGGCGCCGTGAGGCGCGCAGGCCGGGCCTTTCGGCAACTGCACACCACGGCGACACCGTTTTCAACGGACTTTCAGTTGTTCGAGATGATCGACGACTACAAGCGCCTGCTCGCCGAAAGGGGCGCCGCGCTGCCTGACGGGTACGCAGCGGCGGAGGCCCAGGCCGACGCAACGCGTCGAGCGTTGATGGCCGCTCCCCGCCCGCTGGTGCCGTCGCACTGCGACCCGCTCTGCGAGAACTTCCTCGACACCGGCGAGCGGATGGTGATCATCGACTACGAGTACTCGGGGAACAACGACCCGATGTGGGACCTCGGTGATCTCAGCGTAGAAGGCGAGTTCGGCCCCGAGCAGGATGCGGTGCTGCTGCAGGCCTACTTTGGTGTGCAACCACCGGCGCACGAGGTCGGCCGTATGGTCGCCTACAAGGCGATGTGCGACCTGCTGTGGACGCTGTGGGGAGTCATCCAGCACGCAAACGGGAACCCCGTCGACGACTTCTGGGCCTACGCCGTCGGCCGCTTCGAACGCTGCCGAACTCTGATGTCCACGCCGGAGTACGCGACCCACCTGGAGTGCATCATTGCAGGACCGGTGTGTTAGAGTTCCACAATACGGTTCCGTTCCACATCGTGGGCCGGGTGTGTCTGACCAGGGAGCACGGTCCCTGGTGAACGAACGAAGGATGGCAGATGAGCAACGGCGACGATCTGGATCTGGCAACGCTTCCCGACGATGAGCTCGTCACTCAGATGCACGAAGACCTCTACGACGGTATGAGAGCCGAGATCATGGAAGGCACCTTGCTGCTCCTCGATCGCGGCTGGTCACCGGCGCGAGTGCTCAACGACGCATTGGTCGAAGGCATGCGCATCGTCGGCATCGACTTCCGCGACGGCATCCTGTTCGTTCCTGAGGTGCTGCTCTCCGCCAATGCGATGAAGGGCGGCATGGAGATCCTCCGGCCGTTGCTAGCCGAGACCGGCGCCGAGCCGATCGGCAAGGTCGTCATCGGTACCGTGAAGGGCGACATCCACGACATCGGCAAGAACCTCGTCGCGATGATGCTCGAGGGCGCCGGGTTCGAGGTCATCGACCTTGGCATCAACACCGATGCCGAGAAGTTCCTCGCTGCGTTGGAAGAGCACCAGCCCGACATCCTCGGCATGTCGGCCTTGCTCACCACCACGATGCCGTACATGAAGGTCGTCATCGACACGTTGCAAGAGCGCGGCCTGCGCGACAAGTACATCGTGCTCGTGGGTGGCGCACCGCTCAACGAGGAGTTCGGTGCCGCCATCGGCGCCGACGCCTACTGCCGCGACGCCGCCGTCGCCTCCGAAACCGCCAAGCAGCTCGTCTCGGCAAAGCGCGGCCACAGCCACGCCGAGCCTCCCGGCCCCTCAGTCTGATCCACAGCGTCATGGCCCGGCCCCTCGTGCTTGCGTGCGGCGCACTCGTTGCCGAACTGCGTGCCGTGCTCACCGCCAACGGGCTCAGCGACGCCGTCGAGGTGCGCTACCTGCCGGCGAACCTCCACAACCGACCTGACCGCATCGTGCCCGCGATTCGCGAGTTGCTCGCGCAGCACGATCCACTCGGCGACCGGCCGGTGCTGCTCGGCTACGCGGACTGTGGCACCGGAGGCGGGCTCGACCAACTGCTCGGCGAACACCCGAACCTCCGACGCCTCGACGGCAACCATTGCTACGAGTTCTTCGCCGGCACACCAGCATTCGAGGCGCTGGCCGAGGCCGAGCTCGGGACGTTCTACCTCACCGACTTCCTCGCCAAGCACTTCGACGCGCTGGTCTGGCAGGGGCTCGGTCTCGACGAGCACCCCGAGCTGTTGCAGGCGTACTTCGGCCACTACACCCGCCTGGTGTTGCTCTCCCAGTCGCCAGGCGCTGCGGTCGACACAGCAGCGCAGGCAGCAGCTCTGCAGCTCGGACTTCGCTACGAGCACCACCACGTCGGGCTCGCTCCCTTCGAAGCAGCCGTCACGATCGCACTCACATCCACACGAAAGGTAGCCTGAGCCATGTCACGCCGCGGAGGCAGTGAGGTCATCGTCATCATGTGGCGCGACATCCCTGCACAGATCAACGGGAAGTCCGGTGCCGACAAGCACCAGTTCATCCTCCCCCACCGCTTCCAGAAGGCGATCGACCGTGCAGCAATGGTCGCCGGCAAGAAGACGGCCCAGGAGTACGTCGGCGAGTGGCGGCGGGCAAACTACCCGCTCACCGGAGAACTCGCCGTCACCGTCGACGCGATCGCAGCATCGATCGAGGCAGAGTTCACCAACGAGCGCCTGCACGCGCTCGTCGACAACGGCGGCTGGGACCCGGCCAACCCCCACGACGCGCAGACGCACGAGCCGATCGTGATCGACGAGGAGACTCGCGCCGCGATCGCCCGTGCCGACGTCGACACCGACGAGCAAGCCAGCGACACCAGCGACACCGACAGCAACGCCAGCCCCGGAGACCAATCGTGACCCACACCGTCATCAGCTCAGCCACCAAGGAGATCGTGATCGGTTTCGACCGACCGTTCGTGATGATCGGCGAGCGCATCAACCCCACCGGCCGCAAGTTGCTCGCCGCGGAGATGAAGGCGGGCGACTTCAGCCGGGTGGAGGCCGACGCGCTTGCCCAGGTGGCGGCGGGCGCACACATGCTCGATGTCAACGCCGGCATCCCGCTGGCCGACGAACCGGCGCTGCTTGCTCGCGCAATCCAACTCGTGCAGGGCGTCACCGATGTACCGCTCTCCATCGACTCGTCGATCATCGAGGCGCTGGAAGCAGGGCTCGCCGTCTATCAGGGCAAGGCCCTCGTCAACTCGGTCACGGGCGAAGACGAGCAGATGGAGCGAGTGCTGCCCCTCGTCGCGAAGTACGGCGCCGCCGTCGTCGCGATCAGCAACGACGAGACAGGTATCAGCGTCGACCCCGACGTACGTTTCGCGGTGGCCCAGAAGATCGTCCGCCGCGCGAGCGACTACGGCATTCCGGCCTGCGACATCGTCGTCGATCCACTCGTGATGCCGATCGGAGCGATGGGCACCGCCGGCCGCCAGGTCTTTGCGCTGCTGCGCCGCCTCGTCACCGAACTCAAGGTCAACACCACGTGTGGCGCGTCCAACGTCAGCTTTGGTCTTCCTGCTCGCAACAACATCACTGGCACCTTCCTCGCGATGGCCATCAGCAACGGGATGACGTCTGCGATCATGAACCCGCTGCACCCTGAAGTGAAGGCAATGGTCATGGCGGCCGACGTTCTGGCCGGCAACGACCAGGACTGCGCCGCCTGGATCCGCGCCAACCGCGACCCCGAGGCAGCCGGCGGAGCCCGCGAGGGTCGCGCCGGCGGTGGCCGCCGCAATCGCGGGGCATAAGGAACCGATGCCCCGCGTCGTCTTCACACCCTCGGGACTCGGCGGCGAGGTGCCCACCGGCACCTCGGTGTTGCAGGCTGCCCGCGACCTCGGCGTCGATCTCGATTCCGTGTGCGGCGGTCGCGGCATTTGCGGCCGTTGCCAGATCGCATTCGAGCCCGGCCAGTACCCGAAGTGGGCGATCGAGTCCACGGATACCGCGCTCAGCCCATGGTCGGAGACGGAAGGCGCCTACGAGACGCGCCGAGGTTTGAAGCCCGACCGTCGCCTCGGCTGCTGCGCCCTGGTGCTCGACGACATCGTTCTCGATGTGCCACCTGAGAGCCAGGTGCACCGCCCCGTGGTGCGCAAGAGCCTGGACCTCAGCGATGTCGTGCTCGATCCCGTCGTAGCACTGTGTTACCTCGAGTTGCCGCCCAGCATCCTGGGTGACGCCGAATCGATGAGCGATCTGGTGATCGCCGAGCTGTACACCAAGTTCGGGCGGACCGTGAAGGGCCTCGCCTTGGAGGCGCTCCAAGAAGTGCACCATGCCTTCGGCGGGCAGGACCGCGCCGCCACCGTGGCCGTCCGTGGCGACATGGTCGTGGCAGTAACGCGCGGCTTCGTCGAGCGGGTCTACGGCATCGCGGTCGACATCGGCAGCACCACCATCGCCGGCCACCTGTGCGATCTGCTGACCGGTGAGATCATGTCGTCTGCGGGTCGGATGAACCCGCAGATCCGTTTCGGTGAAGACCTGATGAGCCGTGTCTCCTACGTGATGATGAACCCCGGGGGCGATCGCAACCTCACGGTCGCCGTGCGCGAGGCGTTGAACGAGCTGTTCGCAGAACTGTGCCGCGATTCCTCTGACGGCCCCGTCTCGGTTGACGACCTGCTCGAGATTGTCTTGGTCGGCAACCCGATCATGCACCACATCGTCGCGGGTATCGACCCCACGCCCCTCGGTCAGGCACCGTTCACCCTGGCCACCGCCGAAGCCATCAGCGTGCCAGCGTCGGCGTTCGAACTGGTCGGGCGCCACGCACAGGTCTACCTGGCGCCGTGCATCGCCGGCCACGTGGGTGCCGACACCGCTGCCGTCATCTTGTCCGAAGGGCCGCACCGCTCGCCCACGATGCAGTTGCTGGTGGATGTGGGCACCAACGCCGAGATCGTCGTCGGCGACGCGACACGACAGTTCGCAGCCAGCAGTCCCACGGGCCCGGCCTTCGAGGGCGCCCAGCTCAGCTGTGGCCAGCGCGCCACCGCCGGCGCCATCGAACGCGTCCGCATCGATCGCGACACGCTCGAGGCCAGGTTCAAGGTGATCGGCAGCGATCTCTGGAGCGACGACGACGGCTTCGCTGTTGCCACCGAAGATCTCGAGATCTCCGGCATCTGCGGCTCCGGCATCATCGAGGTGATCGGCGAGATGTATCTCGCCGGCATCATCGACCAGGACGGCGTGGTCCAGGGTCACCTCGCGTCACGTTCGCCGCGCATCATCGAGGATGGCCGCACGTTCAGCTACGTCGTACACGAGACAGACGGCGCACGGCTGGCGATCACCCAGAACGACGTGCGCGCGATCCAGCTCGCCAAAGCCGCGTTGCGCGCGGGCATCGATCTGTTGTTCCAGCACGCCGGCGTCCGCGAGGTGCATGACATCCGGCTGGCCGGCGCATTCGGCAGCCACATCGATCCGGTCTACGCCTTGGTGCTCGGGTTGGTGCCCGACTGCCCGGTGCAGTTCGTGCGTTCGGTGGGCAACGCAGCCGGGGCCGGCGCTGTGCGCGCGCTGCTCTCGGTTGCTGCCTGTCGGGAGATGGAAGCGGCCGTACGCAACGTGGTGAAGGTGGAGACAGCCACCGAGCCCGACTTCCAAGCTCTCTTCGTGGCCGCGATGGCGTTCCCCCATGCCACCGTGCCGACCCCTCACCTGGCCGAGATCGTCACACTGCCCGATCGCGTCACGTCGGCCGCCAACGCCGAACGCGGCGGCCGCCGGCGGCGGCGTGACCTGCAGTCTCCCGATCCGGCCGCGGCCACGAAAGAGGAGTCATGAGCGAAACCACCGACGCCGATCCACAGGCCGCCGCCGACGGCGCCTCCGCCGGCCGCCGATCGGGTGGTCGCGCCGGCCGAGCCGCGCTGCGCGCCTCACACGTGATCGAGCGTGTGCCATATCTCACCCGCACGATGCGACCGTTCGAGATCGCCAGCGACGAGACCCTCGCGATCATCGAGCACACCGCGGACACGGTGCTCGAAGAAGTGGGCATCGAGATCCGCGACTACCCCGAAGCACTGCCCATCTTCGCTGCCGGCGGCGCGATCGTCGACGGCACGAGAGTGCGCTTCCCGCGTGGTCTGTGCCGCGACATCATCACCAAGCACGCACCAACCACCTACGTCCAACATGCACGTAACCCGGCGCACAGCGTGGTGATCGGCGGCAACAACACGGTGTTCGCACCCAATTACGGCAGCCCGTTCGTCCACGACCTCGACAACGGACGACGCTACGCGACCATCACCGACTTCCAGAACTTCGTCAAGCTCACGTACATGTCACCGTGGCTGCACCACAGCGGTGGGACTGTCTGCGAGCCCGTCGACATCCCCGTCAGCAAGCGGCATCTCGACATGGTGTACTCACACCTGAAGTACAGCGACAAGCCCTTCATGGGGTCGGTCACCGCCGGGTCGCGCGCTGCCGACAGCGTCGAACTGGCTCGCATCGGCTTCGGTGGCGATCTGGCAGACCGCACGGTGATGACCAGTCTGATCAACGCGTCGTCGCCACTCGTGTGGGATGGCACGATGCTCGCTGCTGCGCAGTGCTATGCCGAGAACAACCAGGCCACCATCATCACGCCGTTCATCCTCGCCGGCGCCATGGCCCCGTCCACCAGCGCCGGTGTTGCGGTGCAGACGTTGGCCGAAGCACTCGCGGGCATGGCCTTCGTGCAGCTCGTGCGCCCCGGAGCACCGGTCGTGTTCGGGTCGTTCGCCAGCTCGATGAGCATGCAATCCGGTGCCCCCACATTCGGCACTCCGGAGCCGGCAATCGTGCTGTACACGGTCGCCGCGCTCGCTCGGCGCCTGGGTGTGCCGTTCCGGTCCGGTGGTTCGCTGACGTCCTCCAAGCTCCCTGATGCACAAGCCGCCTACGAGAGCGCCAACACCCTGCAGCCAACCATCCTCGGCGGCGTCAACTTCGTGCTGCACTCAGCGGGCTGGCTGGAGGGCGGCCTGGCCATCGGCTACGAGAAGTTCGTCCTCGACTGCGACCAGTTGGGCATGATGACCACCTTCGTGAAAGGGCTCGACGCGAGCGAGAACGGCTTGGCGCTCGACGCGCTGCGCAGCCACGAACCCGGCAACCACTTCCTCGGCACGGCCCACACGCTCGCCAACTTCGAGACGGCGTTCTACCGCAGTGATACGGCCGACAACAACAGCTTCGAACAGTGGAGCGAGGACGGCGGACTCGACGCCGCTCAACGCGCGAATGCGATCTGGAAGCGCCGCCTGGGCGAGTACGAGCCGCCCGCGCTCGACGAGGCCATCGACGAGGAAATGCAGAGCTACATGCTCCGTCGCAAGGCCGAACTTCCCGACGAATTCGCCTGATCAAGCACCCAAGCCCCACTCGGAACACACCCGGAAGACACGACAGGAAGTCACGACGATGTCGACACAACGATCCCTCATCACCGATGCCCGCTTCGAGGTCGTCCCGATGAAGAACCTCGAGAGCCAGCTCGAACACATCCCCGCGGGTGCGTCGGTGTCGGTCACGTGCAGTCCAGCGAAAGGCCAGCAGGCGACCCTCGACCTCACCCGCCGGATCGCCGGCCTCGGCCATGTGGCCGTGCCGCACTTCTCGGCCAGGCTCACCGAGGACAGCGTTGCAGTGAAGCACCTGGCGCAGTTCTGCCGCGAGAACGATCTCAAGGAGGTCTTCCTCGTCGCCGGCGACGCCCCCGAACCTGTCGGCGCGTACGACGGTGTCGTGGCGTTCCTTCGCGACTTCCTGGACACCGACCACGGCGTCACGCGGATCGGCATCACCGCCTACCCCGACGGCCACGCGCTCATCGATCAGAAGATCGTCCACGAGGCGCTGCACGCCAAGCAGTCACTGCTCAAAGAAGCCGGCATCGCAGGTTTCGCCAGCACCCAGATGTGCTTCGACCTGGCCAAATGGCGCCAGTGGGCCACGGCCGAGCGAGCCGCAGGTTTCGAACTCCCCCTCCACATCGGCGTGCCGGGCGTGATCGACAGGACCAAGCTGTTGACCATGGGTATGCGCCTCGGCATCGGCAACAGCATGCGCTTCGTGAAGAAGCAGGGAGGCGTGCTGGGCAAGATGTTCCGCCCGGGCGGCTACGACCCGAACAAACTGATCACCCCGTTGAGCAAGCAGGCCGACGAACTGAACATCGAGGGCATCCACTTGTTCACGTTCAACAACGTACTGGCAACGGCGCAGTGGCAGCAGAAGATGCTCGCCAAGCTCGACTGACGGTTGGCTCAGCCCGCCTGCTTGGGTTGCCGGCGACGACGACCCAGCGCCACGATCGTGGCTGGCACGTAGAAGGCACGCGCAGGCAGCGACACCTCGTCCCATGGCCGCTTCACGAACGGTGAACGCCACGCGAGCATGCGGTACGCGAAGAAACCGGCCACCGCCAAGTGCATGCCGATCAGCGACCAATAGAAGCCGGTGGGCCCGATGAACCCCATCGCCGCGCCGGCCACCAGCGGACCGGCGATCGCTCCTAGCCCGTACATCTTGACGATCTGCGAAGCCGCCGCACTGAGGTGTTCGGGTTCGATCCAGTCATTGGTGTACGCGCTCACCAACGAGTACAACGGATAGCTGCATCCGCCCAGCAGGGTGATCAACACGAACGCCATCGGTTTCGTGGGCGCGTCCAGCAGAAGCAGTGCCGAGATGCCCGCCGCAGCCGTCGCCGCGACCACGCCGACAGCGCGCCGGTCGATATCGTCGCTGGCAGCCGAGATCGGCCACTGCAGCACGACACCGCCGATGCTGGGCAACGCCACGAACAGCCCAACAAGGCCCGGCGACAACCCGACCCGCGTTGCGTAGACCGCCGCCATTCCGGCGATGGCGCCGTGCGCAACCCCGACGAGAAGGCACGAATACACACCCGTCGGGACCACGCGAGCCAGCTCGCGCAACGAGATCTTCTCGGCGTCCGCAAGGCTCGGTGCAACCGCTGCCTCGGAGAGCGCTACCGGCGCAACCGCCAACGACGTGACGATCGCCGCCACGCCGAAGCCGGTGACCGCGATCGGGTTGAACCCTGAGACCATGACTTGGCCGACACCGAAGCAGGCAACTGTCAAGCCGCCGTACACAGCCAACAGCCGGCCACGGTTCTCGTTGGTGGCCAGGTCGTTGAGCCATGACTCGGCAACCACGTACAGGCCGGCGAAGCACACGCCGGTGACCAGCCGCAGCAACATCCACGCGGCGGCATCATTCGTGATACCGATGGCGATGATCCCGGCGCTGAGCAGCGAAGCCAGCGCTGTGTACACCCGAATGTGCCCGACGCGGCCGAGTGCGCGCAAGGTGAGCACCGAGCCGGCCAGGAACCCGACGTAGTAGCTCGCGCTGATCAGGCTGCTGACAAGGGTGGGCAATCCACGCTGCTCGGAGCGAACACCGAGCAGCGTCGAGAACAGCCCGCCCGCCATCATCAGCAAGGCAAGACCTACGAAGAGGCCCCAAGTGGCGAGCGCGAGGTCGCGCCGAGGGCGGGGCGGC
>JAYSPV010000142.1:0-3799 GCA_043721915.1 Ilumatobacteraceae bacterium
GACGATCAGGTCGCCGGCAGGGCCGCCATTGCGGCCGGGTGCGCCGCGGCCCTTGAGGCGGATCTTCTGGCCATCGGCCACGCCGGCAGGGATGCGCGCCTGCACTTCACGGGCACGATGCTCGACGCGCGACCCGCGACACGTGGGGCACGCCTGCTCGACGGTGACACCGGCGCCGCCGCACGCGCGGCACGGCGCCGAGAACGAGAAGAAGCCCTGGTTGTCGTCGACCACGCCGCGACCACCGCACTGCGAGCAGACGCGGGGTTGCGTGCCGGGCTTGGCCCCGCTGCCGTTGCAGGTGCCACATTGCACGTCGCTGGTGAGGTGCAATGTGGTGGTGATGCCCTGTGCGGCATCGACGAAGTCGAGCGTGAGCGTGGCCTCGACATCGCCACCGCGCTGCGGGCCTGCGGAGGCCGAAGCACCGCCGCCGCGGCGACCGCGGTTGAACATCGAACCGAGCAGGTCGCCCATCCCATCGGCGCCGACGTTGAAGTTGTAGCCGCCCGGTGAGCCTGCGCCACCGAAGCCGCCGGATGGGCCGAGCCGACGAACCTCGTCGTACTCCTTGCGCTTGGCGTCGTCGCCGAGGACGTCGTAGGCCGAACTGACCTCCTTGAACCGATCCTCGGCCTTGGAGTCGCCGGGGTGCGTGTCGGGGTGGCTGTCGCGAGCGAGCTTGCGATACGCCTTTGTGATCGCCTTCGCATCGGCATCGTCGCTGACGCCGAGCACCTTGTAGTAGTCCTTCTCGTACCACTCACGCTGTGCTGCCATGGCACTGGCTCCTAGCCGCGCACCTTCACCATTGCGGCGCGCAGTACGCGGCCGTTCCAGGTATAGCCGCTGCGCAGCACTTCGCTGACCACCGGCTCGCCATCGCCGACCTCGTGCAACACCGCGTCGGCGAGGTTCGGGTCGAACGGCTGCTCGTAGAGGTTCATCGTCTCCAGCCCGAGCTTCTTCAACTGCCCGAGCAGGAGGTTGAAGATCGGCTCCACCTCAGCGGGGTGGGCGAGGAACGCCGCCTCACACGCATCGAGCACGGGCAGCAATGCCTCGGCAAACTTGCCGGTGGCGCGTTGCACCTCGTCGCCTTGCTGAGTGGCAACGCGCCTGCGGTAGTTGTCGAAGTCGGCCTGCAGGCGCAACGCGATGTCCTTGAAGGAATCGCGCTCCGCGAGGAGGGCCGCCAGATCGTGCTCGACCGCATCCTCCGCCGCAGACACGGCGACCTCATCGTCGTCGTCGCCGCCGGCCGCCGGCCGCAATCGACTCATCTCACTGGTGAGATCAGCCAGCAACTCGGCGTCGCTGAACTCGGCGAACTCGCCATCGGCCGGTGTGTCGTCGCTCATCGCCGGCTCACTTGGCCGCGTCGTCATCGACGATCTCGGCGTCGATGATGTCGTCGTCGGCACTGCCGTTGTCGTTGCCCTGGCCGGTGGCCGCCGAGGTGCCGGCCGCGTTCTCCGCAGCTGCCTTCTCGTACAGCTTCTGGCTGAAGCTCTGGCTGGCCTGCATCAGCGCCTCGTGCGCGGCCTTGATGGCGGCGAAGTCGTTGCCGTTGAGCGCCGTCTTCAGCTCGGCGAGCGGGCCTTCGACGGTGGCCTTCTCGGCCTCGTCGACCTTGTCGCCGTTGTCGCGCAGCACCTTCTCCATCTGGTACACCAGCGAGTCGGCGTTGTTGCGGATCTCGGCCTCTTCACGGCGCTGCTTGTCCTCCTCGGCGTGGGCCTCGGCATCGCGCACCATCTGGTCGATGTCCTTCTTGTCGAGCGTGCTCTGACCGGTGATGGTCATGCTCTGCTCCTTGCTCGTCGCACGATCCTTCGCGCTGACGTGCACAATGCCGTTGGCGTCGATGTCGAAGGTGACCTCGATCTGGGGCACGCCACGCGGGGCGGGCGGCAGATCGACCAGCTGGAACTTGCCCAGCGTCTTGTTGTAGGCCGCCATCTCGCGCTCGCCCTGCAGCACGTGGATCTCCACGCTGGGCTGCATGTCATCGGCAGTGGTGAACACCTCGGTGCGCTTGGTGGGGATAGTGGTGTTGCGCTCGATCAGCTTGGTCATCACGCCACCCTTGGTCTCGATGCCGAGCGCCAGCGGCGTGACGTCGAGCAACAGGATGTCCTTCACGTCGCCGCGCAGCACGCCGGCCTGAACGGCCGCGCCGATGGCCACGACTTCATCGGGGTTGACCGACTTGTTCGGCTCCTTGCCGGTGAGGCTCTGCACGAGATCGGTGACGGCGGGCATGCGAGTGGAGCCGCCGACCATGATCACGTGGTCGAGTTCGCCCTTGCTGATGCCGGCATCCTTCAACGCCTGCTCGAACGGCACGCGGCAGCGCTCGATGAGGTCGGCGGTCATCTCCTGGAACTTCGCGCGGCTGAGGCTCTCGTCGAGGTGCAACGGGCCATCTGCTGTGGCGGTGATGAACGGCAGGTTGATCTGCGTCTGCTGCACCTGGCTGAGCTCGATCTTCGCCTTCTCGGCGGCTTCCTTGAGGCGCTGAGTGGCCATCCGGTCCGCGGCCAGATCGACGCCGTGCGCCGACTTGAACTGCCCGACCAGCCAATCGATGATGCGCTGATCCCAGTCGTCGCCACCGAGCTTGGTGTCGCCGTGGGTGCTCTTGACTTCGAACACGCCTTCGCCGATCTCCAGCACGGACACGTCGAACGTGCCACCGCCGAGGTCGAACACCAGCACCTTCTCGTCCTCGGCGCCCTTGTCGAGGCCGTAGGCGAGCGCAGCCGCGGTGGGCTCGTTGATGATCCGCAACACCTCGAGACCGGCGATCTGGCCAGCCTCTTTGGTGGCGGTGCGCTGTGCATCGTCGAAGTATGCAGGCACCGTGATGACGGCCTGAGTAACGGTGTCACCGAGATACGCCTCGGCATCGCGCTTGAGCTTCATGAGCGTGCGCGCGCTGATCTCTTGCGCCGTGTACTTCTTGCCATCGATGTCATCGCTCTTCCAGTTCTCACCCATCTTGGATTTGATGCTGCGGAACGTGCGATCAGGGTTGGTGATGGCCTGGCGCTTGGCGACCTCGCCGACCAACACTTCGCCGGCCTTGCTGAATGCGACCACTGACGGGGTCGTGCGAGCACCCTCGGAGTTGGGGATGACGACGGGCTCGCCCGCCTCGAGAACCGAAACCACCGAGTTGGTGGTGCCTAGATCGATACCGACTGCCTTTGACATGTCTGCTACTCCAATGTGTGGGGGATAAAGGTTGAGCGAACTGCACGCAAGGGTAGAGGCAGCGAGCGTGGTCAGCAACCTCGGCAGCATAAAACTTGAGTCACGACGACTCAAGTTCTCCGCGAGCTAGGTGACCGCCTTCTTGGCCAGGAACTCAGGAGCATCCCAGGCAGCCGTGGTCATCACGTCGCGCATGATCGCAACCGCATTCCAGACATCGCCGTAGCGCAGGTACAGCGGAGCAAAACCAAATCGGAGCAGATTGGGAGCACGGAAGTCGCCGATCACACCTCGTGCGATCAACGCTTGGGTGATCGCATAGGCCTGTTCATGGGCGAGCGAGACATGGCTGCCGCGCACTGTGCCATCTCGGGGACTCTCCACGGTGAAGCCGAACTCGACGAGTTCGGTGTCGACCAGGCTGATGAACAGACCGGTCAGTGCCACACTCTTCGCGCGCACGACGTGCATGTCGAGCCCGGCGAACACCCCGAGCGCAGCCTCCAACGCAAGCAGACCGAGTTGCGACGCGGTGCCGGTGAGCATCCGGGCGATACCGGGGTCGGGCTCGTAGTCCTGC
>JAYSPV010000143.1:0-21791 GCA_043721915.1 Ilumatobacteraceae bacterium
TGGCCAGTTCGTCGCTCGATGCTTCGTACATGGCCAGCAGAGTGCCGTCCGGACCGAGCACCGCCCACGGCCCGTCGCCCTCGAAGCCGGCCCGAGCGCGATCGAGCACCCGCCCATTGCCGACCAGACTGGCCGCCTCGGCAGTGATCGTCACCTGCGGATAGTCGCGCAGTGCCTGAGGAAGCGTCAGCAACTCCACCGCATCAGGGCTCGCAGCCTCGCTGGCTGTGAAACTGCCCACCGCTGTGCGGCGAAGGCCGCGCAGATGTGCGCCGCCACCGCACAGGCGGCCCAGGTCGTCTGCGAGCGTGCGGATGTAGGTTCCCTTCGAGCACTTGACCTCGACGGTGTACACCATCGGGTCCGCAGTCGGTGCCACGGCGAACCCTGCGATGTGCACGGGACGCGGGGCGCGCTCGACCTCGATGCCTTCGCGGGCGAGTTCGTGGAGGCGCCGGCCGTCGATCTTGACGGCGCTGACCATCGGCGGAATCTGCAGGATCGCTCCCGTCAGATGTTGGCGCACCATCGATTCCACAGTGGCAGGTGTCAGACCCGCCATGTCGAACACGCCGGTGACGGCGCCCGTCGAGTCGAGCGAGTCGGTGGTGGAACCGAAGACGACCTCACCGGTGTAGGTCTTGCCGAGGTCGGTGAGGAAGCGCAGGAGGCGGGTGGCCTTGCCCACGCCCACCAGCAGCACCCCGGTCGCATCAGGATCAAGCGTGCCGGCATGGCCCACCTGACGTTCGCCGAGACGCCGCCGCAGCATCCCGACCACATCGTGGCTGGTGACGCCGGCCGGCTTGTCGACCACCGCTAGCCCGTGGGTGGTTGGCGGCTGGCGCCGTGCCATCAGACCTCGGTGCTGTCGTCGGGCTGCGGCGGTCGCTCGGGCAGCGTGGCCTTGTCGTGAAGGATGCGCTCGATCCGCTCGGCGGCCCGAATCGAATCGTCGGGCTTGAACGACAGGATCGGCGTCTTCTTGGAGCGCAGCTGACGCCCCACCGAGCTCTGGATGCGGACGCGATGATCCGACAGCGCCCCGAGTATCTCTGCGTCGCCGTCCTCGCCCATCAGGGAGTCGAAGTACACGATGGCGCGGTTCATCTCCGGGTCGACATCGATCGTGGTGACGGTGACCAACGAAAGGCGCTCGTCGTCGATCCGCATCAGTTCCTCGGCGATCACCTCGCGCAACGACGTGCTAAGCCGCGCCTCGCGTGGGTACCGGTGGTTGGTGGTGGCCGCTGGGCGGCGCGGCTTCGTCATGAGAGCCACCCTATCGACCGGCAGTTGACTGGCTACTCCGAGTTGACGCCGCGTACCGGGCTACGTTGTGCCACCCGTCTCACCAAAGGAGCCAACGTGCGCATCGGTTGCATCGGTCTCGGCAACATCGGACGCCACCTCGCCTCGAACCTGCTCGCCGCGGGCTTCGAGGTCACCGTGCACGATCTACATCGCGAGGCCGCGGAGCCGATCCTTGCTGCGGGTGCTGCGTGGGCAGACAGCGCAGCCGATGTAGCCGCCGCGACCGACACCGTCATCACCTGCCTGCCCTCCGTTGCCGCGATCACTGCAGTGGTGGCCGGCCCCGGCGGCCTGCTCCACGGGATGCGCGCCGGCAGCACCTGGATCGACATGAGCACCAACGACCTGCACGAACTGCGCCGACTGGCCGCTCTGCTCGCGGAGCGCGGCGTACACACGCTGGAGGCACCGGTCACCGGCGGCGCCCACAACGCATCCTCCGCCACGATCACCGTGCTCGTCGGCGGCGACGAAGCCGTCTATCAAGCGCATCGCAGTGTCTTCGATGCGATCGGCGGGCGCGTGTTCTACATCGGCGACCTCGGGAAGGCGGCGATCATCAAGGTGATCACCAACATGCTCGCGTTCATCCACCTTGCGGCAACAGCGGAGGCCTACATGCTCGCTGCCCGTGGTGGCATCGACCTCCGCCTCGCGTGGGAGGTCATCAAGGCCAGCTCGGGCAACAGCTTCATTCACGAAACGGAGAGCACCACCATCCTCAGCGGCAGCTATGACATCGGTTTCTCGCTGGATCTGTCCTGCAAGGATCTCGGGTTCGCGATGCAACTGGGTCGTGAGCTCGATGTGCCGATGGACATCGCGGCATCCGTCGAGCAGCTCAACATCCGTGCGCGCGCCGCGTACGGCGGTGACGCCGGATCACCGATGGTGGCCCGGCTGCTGGAGACCGCATGTGGGGTCGACCTGCGTGCACCCGGCTTCCCTGGGACGCTGGACGAGTATCTCGCCACCATGCCTCGCGCAGTTCGGGCCGCCGATGCGGCCAACGGCGCGCCGCCTGACGGCTCAGTCGAAGCTGGGGCGTGAGCGCAGCGACCGCTTCAGCTCGGCCATACCGGTGGCGCCGGCGATCGTCTCGATGGCGTCCCACAGCCGGGTTGCATCCTCACCCCTCGGGATGTTGGAGATGACCGGGCCGAAGAAGCTGGCCTCACGGGCGGTCCCGGGGCGGAAGGTGATGATCGGGGTACCGACGTCGCGGCCCGTGCGGCTGAGCGCCAGTTCGGTGTCCTGCTCGATGTAGGTGTCATGCGACTCGTCGTCCACGTGGGTCGCGAGCTCAGCGGGCAGACCGACCGACATGAGCATCTCGGACATGAACGCCTGCGGCCCGGCGTTGATCTCCGGCCGGCGCTGCTGGTTGTGAAAGGCAGTGCCCAGCGCGGTGTACAGCGCCCCGACTTGCGAGTTGCCGTGGCGCAGGCGCACCTCGTCGCACACCCGATGGGCGTACAGGCCGGCCATGTGACCTGCCCGGTACTCGGGCGTGTACCACTCTGCGGTCAGGTCCTGATTGATGGTCTTCAGCGAGATGAACCGCCAATCGACGTCATACTCGCGTTGTTGCTGCACCTCGACCACCCACCGCGACGTGATCCACGCCCAAGGGCACACCGGGTCGAAGAAGAAATCGAGATCAGCCATCACCGAGAAGCTACCGCCCGGCTGCTCGACGCAGCCGGGCGAAGTGGCTCAGACCCGGGCGATCTCTCGCTCTTCGAAGGTTTCGATCAGGTCGCCTGGCTTGAGGTCCTGGAAGTCGCTGAGGCCGATACCGCATTCGAAGCCCTCGCGAACCTCACGTGCATCGTCCTTGAACCGCTTGAGCGACGTGATCGCGCCCTTCCAGATGATCGTGCCGTCGCGCAGGAAGCGCACCTTCGAGCCACGAGTGATCTGGCCGCTGCGCACCATGCAACCGGCGATACCGCCGATGCGAGGCACCCGGAAGACTTCGCGGACCTCGGCTTCGCCGGTGACCACTTCCTCGTACTCGGGAGCGAGCATGCCGACCATCGCGCGCTCGATGTCCTCGAGCAGCTTGTAGATGATCTCGTAGGTACGGATCTCGACGCCCTCGGCCTCGGCCATGTCGCGTGCCTTGCGATCGGGGCGCACGTTGAAGCCGATCAGCGTCGCGTTGGTGGTCGCCGCGAGACTGATGTCGTTCTCAGTGATACCACCAACCGCGCGATGCACGAAGGCCAGCTTCACCTCTTCGCGCTCCAAACGCCGCAACGATTCCGACACCGCTTCGAGCGAACCCTGCACATCGGCCTTGAGCACGATGTTGAGTGTTGCCACCTCACCGGCCTGGATCTGGTTGAAGATGTCCTCCAACTTGACCCCGGTGCTGAGGCGGGCATCGCCGCGCTGCGACTTGAGGCGGTAGCGCTGCTCGCGGGCCTCGCCAACGGTGCGGGCCGTCTTCTCGGTCTCGGACGAGCGGAACTCGTCGCCGGCATTCGGCACGCTCTGCAGGCCGAGCACCTGCACAGGAGTGCTGGGGCCAGCAGACTTGACCTGCTCACCCTTGTCGTTGATCATCGCCCGGACACGGCCCCAGGCTGCGCCGGCGACGATCGGGTCGCCCACCTTGAGCAAGCCCTTGTCGACGAGGATCGTGGCCACCGGGCCACGACCGATGTCGAGGTTCGCCTCCAGCACGACGCCCTTTGCGCGACCGGTGGGGTTGGCGGTCAGCTCTTCGATCTCGGCAACTGCAGCCAACTGGTCGAGCAGATCGTCGATGCCCAGGTTCTGCTGCGCCGACATCTCGACGACGATCGTGTCGCCGCCCCAGCTCTCAGCCACGAGGCCGTGCTCTGACAGCTCGGAGAGGACGCGCTGCACGTCGGCGTTCTCCTTGTCGATCTTGTTCAGCGCGACCACGATCGGCACCTCGGCGGCACGGGCGTGGTTGATCGCCTCGATGGTCTGGGGCATGACGCCGTCGTCGGCCGCGACCATCAGGACCACGATGTCGGTGACCTGAGCGCCGCGAGCACGCATCTTGGTGAAGGCTGCGTGACCGGGCGTGTCGAGGAAGGTGATCTGGCGGCCGTCGACATCGACCATGTAGGCGCCGATGTGCTGAGTGATGCCACCGGCCTCGCTGGCGACGACGTTGGCCTTGCGGATCTTGTCGAGCAGCGTCGTCTTGCCGTGGTCGACGTGGCCCATGACCGTGATGACCGGAGCGCGCGGCACCTGCAGCGACTCGTCGTCGTCGTCGCTGTCATCGAACAGCGCCTGCAACTCGAGTTCTTCTTGCTGACCGGGCTCGACCAACAGCAGATCGGCGTTGACCTCCAGTGCGAAGAGCTCCATCTGCTCGTCGGTGAGGGTCATCGTGGCCGTGACCATCTCGCCGTTCTGCAGCAGGAAACGGATCACGTCGGCAGCAGTGCGGTTCAGCTTCGGAGCGAACTCCTGTGCCGAAACACCGCGCTCGACGATGATGGTGCCTTCGGGCACCGGTGCATTCGTCGCGGTGTAACTGCTGTTGTAGTTCGGCTGCATCTCGTCGAAGTCGCGACGACGGCGAGCACGGCTCTTCTTGCGCGGGGCACGGCGCTGCCCGTTGGGGCGCGGACCGCCACCACCACCGGGGCGGGCGCCGGGACCGCCCGGACCACCACCGCCGGGGCCACCGCCACCGGGGCCGCCACCAGGACGAGGAGCGAAACCACCACCGGGGCGCGGGCCGCCAGGCCCACCGGGGCGAGGAGCAAACCCGGGACGGGCGCCAGGGCCACCAGGGCCACCGGGACGCGCGCCACCAGGGCCACCGGGGCGAGCGCTGTAGCCGCCACCTGGGCGGGCACCGGGGCCACCAGCACCCGGCGCACCGGGGCGGGCGCCAGGCCCACCTGTGCGCAGGCCGCCGGGCGGCGGCGGGATCGGTCGACCAGACGACGACACGGGACGGCCACCACCGGGGGGCGGCGGGATCGGCTTGCCCGTTGCCGAGGTGGGCCGAGGCGGCGGGCCGGACGGACGGCCCGGCGGCGGGCCGGCCGGGCGCGGGGGCGCAGCGGGCGGCGCCGACGAGGCAGGCGGGGCCGTGGACGCAGAGGGCGACGACGGCATCGCAGGACGAGGCGCCGGGCGAGCGGGCTCGCCGGGCGTCGGGCGACTGCTGGTGATGCGGGCGGGAGCCGCCGTCTCACTGGCTTCGGCCACGGGGGGCCGCGTCGGCTCGGCCACGGGGGCAGCCGCGGGTGCTGGTGGCGGCGCGGGTGCGGCAGCCGGCTGGGCGACGACAGGCGCAGCGGGGGCCTCGACGACCGCAGCGGGGGTCTCGACGACCGGGGCGGGGGCCGGAGCCGGAGCCGGAGCCGTGACGGCCTCGGGGGCTGCAGGCACTTCTGCCTTGGGGGCGGCGGCCAACTTCGCCGCAGCCTTCTTGACCGGCTTCGGGGAGTCGGCCTCGGCCTCGGCCTCACCAGCGGGTACCGCGGTCGGCTCGGCGACTGCTGCCTTCTTCGCCGACTTCTTGACCGGCTTGGCTTCCTCGGGCTGTTCGGGCCGCGTCAGACCGTCACGTTCCGCGCGACGACGGAGACGATCGCCCTGCGCCTCGATGAGCGTGGAGGAATGGCTCTTCACCCCGACACCCATCACATCGCACAGAGACATCATCTCCGCATTCGTCATTCCGAGCTGCTTTGCAAGCTCGTGCACGCGCATGTTCTTCGCCAAAACCCGTTTCAGCCTTTCGTCGCTGCCGGTTCGTCGTTCGCTACTCCGACGCTCGGTAATTCTTCCATGTTGGTGGCCACGTCATCGAATACGTTCCGCAGTTCATGCTCCAGTGGGTGGAGCATGTCCGGATGCACTGTTCGTCTCCATGCCCGGTCGAACGCCTTGCGGCGGGCGGCGGTGTGAAAACATGCCGTCGAGCACAGCCATGCACCTCGGCCGGCCGCGGTGCGGCTGACCGTTGTGCCCTGTGGGCTCACGACACAACGCACCAGTTCCGGCTGGGGCCGCTGACGGCGGCAGCCGATGCAGGTGCGCAGCGGTGCTGCGAAACGGGTGTCAGGCGTGGTCACCACCTGCTTGCTGTACGTCGTCGGCCGAGGCCGACACTTCCTCGGCGGCCGGGGCCGCTTCGTCGTCAGGGGCTGCCTCGGCGCCATCGGCGGCCACATCCCCTGTCTCGCCGGCGGCCGCTGCGGCTGCCTGCTCGTTCCACTGCTCCTGGGTGAGGATGGTGCCGTCGGCGGCGTGCCATTCCATGGCACCCGTGTCGGTGTTGGGCACCCATTCGCCCTCTTCGTAGTCGGCGTCGTCGATGCCGTCGTCGGGCTCGGTCTCACCGCGGATGTCGATGCGCACGCCGGTGAGGCGGGCCGCGAGGCGGGCGTTCTGACCCTCTCTGCCGATGGCCAGGCTGAGCTGGTTGTCGGGCACGATCACGTCGGCCTGGGTGCCGTCGTCGCTGATGATGACGGCAACCACCTTGGCCGGCGACAGCGCCTTGGCCACGAAGTCGGCGAGATCGTCGCTGTACGGCACGATGTCGATCTTCTCGCCACGTAGCTCGTTGACGACCATCCGCACGCGGCCGCCGCGGGCCCCGACGCAGGCGCCGACGGGATCAACGTTGTGGTCGTTGCTCCACACGGCGATCTTGGTGCGGTGGCCCGGCTCGCGGGCACAGCCCTTGATCTCGACGATGCCGTCGGCGATCTCGGGTACTTCCAGCTCGAACAAGCGCTTGATCAGGCCCGGGTGGGTGCGGCTGACCACGATCTGGGGACCCTTGGCCGTCTTGCGTACTTCCACGATGTACGCCTTGACGCGATCGCCGGGGGTGGGGCGCTCGAAGGGAACCTGCTCCGCCTTGGGCAGCAAGCTCTCCACGCGGCCGAGATCCAGCAGCGTGTAGCGGTCGTCGGCCTGCTGGATGATGCCGGTGACGATGTCGCCCTCGCGGTTCGCATACTCCTCGAACTTGCGATCGCGCTCTGCTTCGCGAATACGCTGGCTCATCACCTGACGGAACGTCTGGGCGGCGATCCGGCCCATCTCTTCCTTCTTCGGGGTGTCGTCGCGCTCGTTGACCCAGTTGCCATCCTCGTCGACGTCGAACGCGAGGAACGTGAACTCGAACGTGTCGGGGTTCACCTCTACTACGACCTCCGCAGCGGCGCCGGGGCGACGCTTGTAGGCCGTGGCCAGAGCGTCGACCAGCACGTGCAACAGCGTGTCGACGGAGATGTTCTTCTCGTTGGCCAGCATTTTGACGGCTTCGGACATGTCGAGATTGCTCATCTCGTGTCCTCCTTCGGGGATGCAGTGGAGGTGGCGGCGGCCTTCTTCGGCGCGTCGGCCGGCTTGATGCCGGGCTTGGGGGCCGAGCCCCACACGAACACCGTGCGGGCTCGATCGATCTGGGTGTACGGGATGACGCGCTCTTCGATCGCCTCTGCGGCGGCGGCCAGCGCCGCAGCGCTGCGCTTGGCGCCCGGCTTGCCCGCAGGCATGTCGGGGCGAACCGTGATGGCGACGTCGTCGGCGGCGACCAGCACACCCTGCACGCGACGGTCGGTGTTGACCGAATCACGCAAGCGCAGTGCGACGGTCTTGCCGATCTCGCGCTGGTAATGCGCCGGCGTACGCAACGTGCGCTCGAGGCCGGGGCTGGTGACCTCCAGCGTGTAGTGGCCTGGGATCGGATCATGGTGGTCGAACTCACGACCGATCAGCCGGGTGGCCAGGGCGATGGCCTCGAGATCGACACCGCCGGAGCTGCCGGGAGGGGTGTCGATCGTGACGCGCAGGGTGCCGCCGCGGTACTCGAGGTCGTACAGATCCAGTTTGAGGTCGGCGACGATGGGTGCGACCAGTTGGTGCACTCGATTCAGATTGCCTGTTTCTGCCATGTCGGACCTCCTTCCTGGTGCTGTGTGTTGGGGTGCGAGGGCCCCAGCAGAGAAGAAGGCGTGGGCCACAAGAGCCCACGCCTTCAGTTCGGTGAACTTCAAAGACCCGACGAGTATAGCGGCCGAGCGGTAGTGTTCGGCCTGCCTTCGGCTGCCCTCGCGTGGCCGACAAACCCTCCTCCCTAGCGCTTTGAGGTGCCCCCGTGCTGCGAATGTCGACGTTGTTCCTTCGTACCTTGCGCGAGGACCCCGCCGACGCCGAGGTGGCCAGCCATCGGCTCCTGGTGCGCGGCGGCTACATCCGCCGTGCCGCCCCCGGCGGGTTCACTTGGCTGCCGTTGGGGTGGATCATCTACCGCAACGTCGAGCGCATCGTGCGCGAGGAGATGGACCGCGAGGGCTTCCAGGAGGTCCACTTCCCCGCGCTGCTCCCCCGCGAGCCCTACGAGACCACCGGCCGTTGGGCTGACTACGGCGACAACCTGTTCCGCCTCAAGGACCGCAAGGGAGCCGACTTCCTGCTCGCGCCCACACACGAGGAGATGTTCACACTGCTGGTGAAAGACCTGTACAGCAGCTACAAGGACCTGCCGCTGGTGATCTACCAGATCCAGAACAAGTTCCGCGACGAGGCCAGGCCACGTGCTGGTCTGCTGCGCGGCCGCGAGTTCACGATGAAGGACAGCTACAGCTTCGACATCGACGACGCAGGTCTCGAGGCCAGCTACCAGAAGCACCGTGTCGCGTACCAGCGCACGTTCGATCGTCTCGGATTGCCCTACGTGATCGTGTCTGCGATGAGCGGCGCGATGGGCGGCAGCGCCAGCGAGGAGTTCCTGGTGCCGATGGCGGTCGGCGAGGACACCTACGTGCGCTGCAGCAGTTGCGACTACTCCGCAAACACCGAAGCCGTGCAGGTTGCGCGCCCGGCAGAACTGGCGCTGGACGGGCCAGCCGCGCTCGTCGTCGACACGCCCGACACACCGACGATCCAGACGCTGGTCGATCTGTTCAACGCACGTGAGGATCTGCGGCGCGCCGATCGTGACTGGACGGCCGCCGACACGCTGAAGAACCTGGTCGTCAAGCTGAAGTACCCGGATGGCAGCATCGTGCCGCTGGCCATCGGTGTTCCCGGCGACCGCGAGGTCGACATGAAGCGCCTCGAGGCGCAGGTCTCCCCCGCCGAGATCGAGCCGTTCAGCGAAGAGGACTTCGCAAAGAACCCGCACCTCGCCAAGGGCTACATCGGACCTGGCTCACTTGGTGAGGACAAGCCCGCCGGCATCCGCTTCCTGGTCGACCCGCGGATCGTGCCCGGCACACGCTGGATCACCGGTGCCGATGCCCCGGGGCGCCACGTCAGGGACCTCACCATGGGCCGCGACTTTACGCCGGACGGCACTATCGAGGCCGCTGAGGTGCACGGCGGCGACCCGTGCCCGAACTGCGGGCAACCGCTGGAGATGGCCCGCGGCATCGAGATGGGCCACATCTTCCAGCTCGGCCGCAAGTACGCCGAGGCGTTGGGCCTGACCGTGCTCGACGAGAACGGCAAGACCCGCGTCGTCACGATGGGCTCATATGGCATCGGGGTGTCACGTGCCGTGGCGGCGATCGCCGAGATGAACTGCGACGACAAGGGACTGATCTGGCCCGCCGAAGTCGCGCCGGCCGACGTGCACATCGTCGCCACCGGCAAGGCCACCGACCCGCAACTCCCCGCCGCCGAACTGCTCGCCGCCGAATGCGAGGCCGCCGGGTTGCGCGTGCTGTTCGACGATCGTGTCGGGGTCTCGCCGGGCGTGAAGTTCAAGGATGCCGAACTGCTCGGCATGCCCACGATCGTCGTGGTCGGCCGCGGCCTCGCAGACGGCCTAGTCGAAGTGCAGCACCGCCGCACCGGCGAAAAGACCGACGTGGCGCTCGCCGACGTGGTGGCACACCTCAAGCGCTGAACGGCAAGTGCTGAACTGTCCGCAGCGGGCGGGTTCAGACCCCCTGTGACCTTGGACCCTGTTACCACGGGGCACTTGGGCAAATCATGGGGCAATGAAGCTGCTCCTGATCGAGTCCACCCCCGGCAACGCCACCGAGATCGGCGCCCACCTGGCAGCCGATGGCCACGAAGTCGTGTCCTGCGCCGACGAGCACGGCGGCCCGTGCCGTGGCGCCGCCGATCACGCCGAGTGCCCGCTGGAGGGCCACATCGATCTCACGATCGTCGCCCGCGAAGCCGGCGCGGCGCACACGTTGGCGGAGATGGGTTCGGTCTGCGCCACGCGCCATCGTGTGCCATCAGTGGAGATCGACCCGAACCAGGTCGCCGATGACCTGCCCAGCGTCACGGTCGCAAGGGCAGTGGCCACCCGGGCGGTCGAGGCCGGCTACGCCTCCGCCGTGCGCAACGAGCTCAGCCACCTGCCGGCGTTGGTGGCGGTGGAGCGAACACCTGAGCGCATCCACGTGACCGTGCAAGTCCCTGACAGCCAGCGCACCGCAGCCAAGCTCTCCGCGGTTGCGGACCGCGCCCGCCACGCCGTGCGCCAGCACGACCCGTACGTCAAGGGCATCGACGTCTCCGTCGTCTGCTACCCCGACCCCACCTGAGGTTGGGCCAGGTACGCGTTCAGCTGAACCGGGCGAGGCCCTGGTCGATGACCACGCGGTCGCCGACGGAGGTCGTGAACACAGCCTCGCCGGCGCCGGTACGCCAAATGCGCACGGTGAGCGCGTCGCCGGGCAGCACCGGGCTGGAAAAGCGCCCTTCGATGTGGTGGAAGCGCGCGACGTCGTTGTCGGCGAGAGCGCCCAGCAGGGCCCGACCGGTGAACCCGTAGGTGCATAGGCCGTGCAGGATCGGCCGATCGAAGCCGCCCATGGCAGCGAACGACGGGTCGGTGTGCAGCAGGTTGCGGTCGCCCGAGAGGCGGTACACGAACGCCTGGTCAGGGCTGGTCTGCAACGTGATCTCGTGACTGGGCGCCGTGTCGGCCGGGGGCTCGTTCTGCGGGCCCGACGGGCCGCGCTCGCCGCCCCAGCCACCCTCACCGCGGATGAACACGGACGAGCGGGTGTTCCACAGCGGCTCGCCACTGGTGAGCTTCACCTCGTTCTCCATCACGACCACTGCCGCTTTGCCCTTGTCGTACATCGCGACAACCCGATCCTGGGTGACGGCTTCCGCCTCCACGGGAATCGGGCGGTGCAGCGTGACCGCCTGTGAGCCATGCACGAGGAGCGCGAAGTTGAACGAGCCGATCTGGCCCATTGCACTCGCCCCGGGCGAGGCGGTGCCACTGCCCGCTACGACAGCGAACGTCGGGAACACCACCTGCGCGATGCCGTTCGTGTTCTCGGTGGTGAACGCCAGGTCGGCCTGGCCCGCACCGATGCCGACCGCGTACAGCAGGGCGTCTTTCGAGCCCCATGAGATGGTGCGTGGATCTCCGGTGGCGCCCACGGCCTCAGGATTCAACGGCATGTGAGTTGTCCTTTCACGAACACGAAGGTGGGTTGACGACGCAGCCGGGGGGCGAGGGAAGCGCCGGCGACGAACCGCAGGAGGGAGCAGCCGAAGCGAAGCGGCGGCCAATCCCGACCATCAGCGGGGTTGCGGCCAGCCGCCGGGCTCGCCGTTCATGCCCGAGTTGGGGCGGGCGGCGGCGAGCATCTCGGCCACGATCGGGCCGAGCAGCGTCGGGTCGTCGACCGGGGCGTGCTTGGGACCACGCACCCAGCCTTCCGCAACGGCGAGGATTTGCCCGCTGGCCTCGAACACGCGACCGGTGACGCCCGCCGATTCCTCGCTGGCGAGCCAGGTGACGATCGGGGCGATCCAGCGCGGCGAGCGGGCCTCGCGCTCCTCGTCGGTCTCCGGCGCCGGGCCGAGGCCTTCAGTCATGCGGGTGAGCGCAACCGGGCCGACCGAGTTGACGGTGACGCCGTAGCGGGCCAACTCGAGCGCGGCGATGTTGCTGAACGCAGCGATGCCGGCCTTCGCGGCGCCGTAGTTGGTCTGGCCGGGGTTGCCGTAGATGCCGCTGACCGATGTGGTGTTGATGATTCGGCCGCTCACCTGCTTGCCGGCCTTGCTCTGTTCGCGCCAGTAGGCGGCGGCCCATCGACTGGGGGCAAACGTGCCCTTCAGGTGCACGTTGATGACCGCGTCCCACTCCTCCTCGGTCATGTTGGCCAGCACTCGGTCGCGCAGAATGCCGGCATTGTTGACGACGACGTGCAGATCACCGAAGGTTTCGACCGCAGTGTTGATCAATCGCTGGGCACCCTCCCACGACGACACGCTGTCGCCGTTGGAGACCGCTTCCCCGCCGAACGCCTTGATCTCCTCGACGACCTGGTCGGCCGGGCTAAGGTCCGAGCCGGTACCGTCGGTGTTGCCGCCGAGATCGTTCACCACCACCTTCGCGCCGTGGTAGGCCAGGCTCAGTGCGTGCTCGCGCCCGATGCCACGGCCTGCGCCGGTCACGATGGCCACGCGGCCTTCACACAGTCTGCTCATTGCAACCTCGTTGGGGTAGGGGGATCGGTGATGGGCTGATCGGTTCCGCAAAGGGCGACGACGGCAGCGGCTGCATCATAAGGTGATCACCATGTGTGACTGCGAGCCGACGCGCCGCGACGTGCTGGCAATGATGGCGATGGTGGGCGCGGGTGCGCTCTCGGGCAGCGGTCGGGCGGCAGCGGGTGGAGAATCGATCAGGCCGGCGACTCGACCCTCGGTTGGGGGGCCGGCCGTTCCGGCGGTCGAGGTGCTGCCGGGGTTGTCGATCTACCCTCGCAGCGCGTGGGGCGCCGACCTGCCCCCGAAGCGGCCGTCCGAGCGCGAGGCAGTGCAGTTCCTGCTCGTGCACCACACTGCGAGCAGCAACACCTATTCCAACGCCCGCGATGTGATCCGCAGCACGTACGGCTGGCAGACGAGCGCGGCCAAAGGCTGGCGAGACGTCTGCTACCAGTTCTTCATCGGCCGCGACGGCGATGTCTGGGAGGGACGGGCAGGTGCCCTCGCAGGGCCGGTGCGCGCTGACGCGACCGGCGGCAGCCAAGGCTTTGCTCAGCTGGTCTGTCTGCTCGGCGACTTCACGAGCCGCCAGCCGACGGCTGCTGCGCAGGACGCCCTCGTGAAGGTGCTCGCATGGTTGGCCGAGCGCTACTCGCTCGACACCTCCCCCGGCGCCACCACCTCGTTCATCTCGCGAGGGTCCGACAGGTGGAAGGCCGGCGCGCTCGTCACGGCCCCCACGATCGCCGGCCACCGGGACATGACCTTCACCGCCTGCCCCGGCGAGGCGTTCTACCCGACCGTCTCCTCGCTGCACCTGCGCGTCGACGCACAACGGCAGGCCTGGTCGACAGTCATCAAGCCTGCGGTCCGGCTGGGGCCGGTTCCCCTCGGCGGGTGACGCTGACGGGCGCAGCGGCCGTAGGCTCGATCAACGTGTCCGACGTCGTCTCCACTTCGCCTCGAGCCCAAGAAGCGGACGTACTCATCGTCGGTGGCGGTCCTGCCGGAACGGCGGCTGCGATCACGTTGCGGCGCTCGGGCCGCTCGGTCATCGTGATCGACAAGGCGTTGTTCCCGCGTGACAAGTGCTGCGGCGACGGGCTCACCACGCTTGCGTTGCGAGAGCTGGCGCCGCTCGGTCTGCGTCCGGAACACGTGGCGAACTGGCAGACCGTCGACGCTGCCTGGCTGCGTTCGCCCTCGGGTCGCGAGGTCTGCCTGCCGATGCCGGCGGGCGGAGCGTTCGCCGCCACGGCACCACGGCAGGAGCTGGATGCCGCTCTCATCCGGCTCGCCCGCACGGCAGGCGCGATCATCCACGAGGGCCACGCATTGGCGAACGTGCAGCAGTTCGAGGACCACGTGTTGGCCGAGGTCGAGGGCGTCGGCACGATTCAGGCGCGCTTCCTGATCGCCGCCGACGGGATGTGGTCACCCACGCGCAAGCTGCTCGGTGTCGCCGAGCCCGGCTACCTCGGCGAGTGGCATGCGTTCCGCCAGTACGCGCGCAACGTCACCGGCCCCGCGGCCGAACGACTGTACGTCTGGTTCGAGCCCGACTTCCTGCCCGGGTATGCGTGGAGTTTCCCACTGCCTGGCGGGCGCGTGAACCTCGGCTTCGGGGTGCTGCGCGACGGCAACCGCAACGGTAAGGCGATGCAGGCTGACTGGGCTGGGCTCATCGATCGTCCGCATGTCCGAGCCGCGCTGGGCCCGGACGTCGAACTCGAGGATCGTGTCACTGCCTGGCCGATCCCGGCAGGCGTCGACCGCGCCGTGCTGTCCGCTGGCCGAGTGCTCTTCGTGGGCGACGCTGCGCGCGTCTGCGATGTGATGACCGGCGAGGGCATCGGCCAGGCCGTGCTCACCGGTCGCCTTGCCGGTGAGGCGATCATCCGTGCGGGTGCACTTTCGCCCGATGTCGCACGCGCCCAGTACGAGCGCAGCGTGCGTCACCACCTCTTCGCCGACCACCGGATGTCGACCGTGTTGAACGGTTGGCTGGCCCGCCCGCTGCTGGCCCGCGGCGCCGTTCGGGTCGTCGGCCTCACCGACTGGACCCGCCGCAACTTCGTACGGTGGATGTTCGAGGACGAGCCCCGTGCGCTGCTGTTCACCCCCAGCCGGTGGCATCGACGCTTCTTGCACCAGCCAGCCCCCTACCCCGACTGACCACCCACCCCACCATCCGAGTGCCAGGCGACCATCCGAGTGCCAGGCGACACCCCAGCGGGCAGCTGACACTCGGATGATGGGCGTCGCGGGCAGCGGCCTATCCGGAAATCGCGAGGAACTCGCACCTGGCTCGGTACAGGTGTGCGAGTTCATCGCACATCTCATCGATGTCGAGTAGATCGAGTTCGCACGCGCGCTCGACCTGCCAACCAACGCGATGGCAGCGTCGATCTCGACGCTTGTCGCGGCTCGTGCCCGACAGCATCAGATGGTCCGGATGCAAGTCGATCTCCACTCCCCGCTTCACCGACGGCACTGCCAAGTCGAGAGTGATGCGCGAGCCTCCGGGCAGCAACAACGGCTGAACTTGGGTGACCACTGGAACGCCTCGATGACGAAGCCCCGCAGCGACCACCACTTCCGGATGCGAGTCGGCTGCCCTCCCCGACCGCGCGAGGAGGGTGTCCAAGAACCGAATTGACCCAGGCCGGGCGGAGTGTGCCAACACACCGCCGACAGCGCGCAGCGTCGTCATCGGGCACAGGCCGTCGTTGAGCAACTGCTCGACAACCGACCGGTGATCGAGTTCCGTGAGATCCGTTGCGAGGTCGAAGGCAAGACGTGCGCCGCTTGCGATTCGGATGCCGTCGGGGCGAGTGACGATGTGGCTCGCAGGGATCTTGGTGCTCTGCCGCACAACGACGCCGGGGAACGGGCCGACGTGCATTCCGTGGGGGACGCCGTACGAAACGTCGAGGTTGCGGGGCATTCGCCGCAGCCCCAACAGCCGGCCACCCGACGGACCGGTGACATACCCGCGCGGGTACGACATCGACAGCGCCGCGCAGCGAGCCTCAAGGGTGAGCGGGGTGGATGCCAGGTGAACCACTTGCTCGTACATCTGATCGAGCACCCCCGCCTGCACGGCGGCTTGACGCTGTCGTCGACTGAGACCTGCTCGTGTCAGGGCAGCGTGTGTAGCCATGCCATGGTGCGCCCGGAAATGGGCAAGGACTTCCAAGGAGAACATCTTCATCACAACCTCGTCGGGTCGCTGGGTCTCTGGGGGAAGCTTCACGCGACGATACCGACGGCGTGCCGGTCCGGGACATCGCAACAGGCATCCGAGTGCCCAGGGACCAACGGGGTGCGCGCTGGCACTCGAATGGGGCGCTGGCACTCGAATGGGGCGCTGGCACTCGGATCGGAGCGGGGGTGGGGCGTGGCGGTAGGTTCACGGGCATGGCACTCCACACGCGACTCGCCGAACTGCTGGAGATCGAGCACCCGGTGATGCTGGCCGGCATGGGTGGCGTCAGTTACCACCGACTCGTCGCCTCAGTCAGCGAAGCGGGCGGCATCGGCCCGTTCGGTGGCGAGGACGGCCTCGTCGTCGATGTCAGCCGCGAGTTCATGCCCTGCGGTCAGGGTGTTGATGCGATCAACTCACTGGAGTACGAAGGTGACATCGTGCGCAGCATGGTCGCGGAACCGGAACGGGCGATGGAGCGCCTCGCTTCGGTGCGCCGATGAGCACGACCGCCGACGGGATCATCACCAGCCACATCGCCGCCGTATGGGCCGCGGATGTGCTGCCCACACTGCAGGACTACATCCGCATCCCGTGCGTGTCGCAAGCCTTTGACCCCGACTGGAAGGCGAACGGCCACCAGGATCGCGCCACGGAGATGATTCGCTCCTGGTGCGCTGCACGCGACATCGCGGGCCTGACCGTGGAAGTGATCGAGCTGCCCGGCCGCAGCCCGCTGATCGTCGCCGAGGTGCCTGCGTTCGCGACCGACCTGGCCACCTGCCCGTCTGACGATACGGTGCTGCTCTACGGCCACTGCGACAAGCAGCCGGAGATGGTCGGCTGGCGCGACGACCTCGGCCCATGGCAGCCCGTGCTCGAGAACGACCGGCTCTATGGCCGCGGCGGCGCCGACGACGGCTACGCCGCGTTCGCGTCGCTCCTCGCGATCGAGGCGGCCCAGCGTGCAGGCACTCCCCACGCTCGGTTGATCGTCCTGATCGAGGCCAGCGAGGAGAGCGGAAGCCCTGACCTGCCGGCCTACCTCGCCACTCTCGCCGACCGAGTCGGGTCCCCCACCCTGGTGCTGTGCCTCGACTCGGGCTGCTTGGACTACGAGCGGATGTGGGTCACGACCTCGCTGCGCGGGATGATCGGCGGCAACCTGCGGGTCGACATCCTCGAAGAGGGCGTGCACAGCGGCGAGGCGAGCGGCGTGGTGCCGTCGTCGTTCCGCATCGCTCGCATCTTGCTCGATCGGCTGGAGGACAGCGCAACCGGCGAACTGCTGTTGCCCGAGCTCCACGTGCCCGTGCCCGAGGATCGCCGACGGCAGGCGACCGACACTGCCGCCGAGTTCCCGATCGCCGGCCACTTCCCGTTCGTGGACGGCGCCCGTCCGATGGTGGACGGTGCCACCGAGCAACTGCTCGCCCGCACCTGGAAGCCATCGCTGAGCATCACCGGCGTCGGCGGCATTCCACCGGTCGAGTTGGCCGGCAACGTGCTGCGGCCGCACACCACGTTGCACCTCAGCATCCGGCTGCCACCGACATGCAACTGCGAGCAGGCGCTGGCCGCCGTCGAGCGGGCGCTGACCGCTGATCCGCCGTACGGCGCGCGTGTGCAGTTCCTCGACGGCCACAGCGGCCCGGGCTGGAACGCGCCGTCCTTTGCGCCGTGGCTGCAAGCGGCCCTCGACGACGCCGGCATGAAGGCGTTCGGCCGAGAGACGCGCGCGTTCGGCGAGGGCGGCTCGATCCCGTTCATGGGCATGCTGGGCGGGATGTTCCCGGCCGCACAGTTCGTGATCACCGGCGCGCTCGGCCCGGGCGCCAACGCCCACGGGCCGAACGAGTTCCTGCACGTGCCGACAGCGGTCAAGCTGACCGAGTGCCTCGCCCACGTGCTGCACGCGCACGCGACCCGCTGATGATCAAGATGCTGCGGTCCAACGCGGACCTCCGCGCGCTCTTCTTCGCACAGGTCGTGTCGTTCATGGGCGACTGGTTCTCCTTCGTCGCGATGGCCGGGATGGTCAAGGACTCCACCGGTAGCGCCTTCCTGGTCTCGCTCGCCTACGTGTCGTTCTCGCTCCCCTCGTTCCTTGTCTCGCCCGTCGCCGGCCCGGTGGTCGACAGGTTCGACCGTCGGCGGCTGCTGCTGGTCATGTCGGCGCTGCAAGCCGTGGCTGCGCTGGGTCTGCTGACCGCCTCGTCGGATCGGATCTGGCCGCTGTTCGCGTTCCAGTGCACGATCAGTGCGCTTGCTGCGTTCGTGAAACCGGCCATCGACGCCGGGGTCCCGAACCTCGCCCGCGACGACAAGGAGTTCCGTACGGCCAATGCCCTGTTCGGCAGCACATGGGGCGTGATGCTCGCACTGGGAGCTGCGCTGGGGGGCGTGTTCAGCCAGGCGTTCGGCCGCCCGGCGGCCTTCGTCGCCAACGCCGTCTCGTTCGTCATTGCGCTCGGCCTGTTCGCACTCATCCGCCATCCGATGCAGGAGCAGCAACACGCACATCGAGCGACGATCAACATCGCCGCCGACATGAAGGAGGCGGTCGCCTACGCCCGCAAGGATCACGTGGTGCTCGCATTGATCGCCAGCAAGGCCACGTTCGCGATCGGTGCCGGCACCGTCAGCCAGTTGCCGATCCTCGCTTCCTCCGCGTTCCATTGGAAGGACGGCGGTACCGGCCTGCTGCTGGGCGCCCGTGGCTTGGGCGCCGGCCTCGGCCCGATCGTCGCGGCCCGGTTCGCGAAGGGCCAACTCTCCAAGGTGCTCCGCGTGTGCGGCATGGCCGGGCTCGGGTTCAGTCTCTTCTACATGGCAGCTGCGTGGTCGCCGGTGATCTACCTTGCCGCGTTCGCGATCACCGTCGCTCACCTCGGTGGAGGAGCGCAGTGGACCCTGAGTAGCTACGGTCTCGCGCTGCGAACGCCGGACTCGATCCGCGGCCGAGTGATGGCCGGCGACTACGCGATCGTGACGCTCGTGATGAGCATCAGCGCACTGCTTGCGGGAGCGAGCAGCAGCCACCTCGGGGTCAGGTGGACCATCACCGTGTTCGCCATCGCCGCCGGACTGGCGAGCGTGGCATACAACGTGCTCACTCGCACGACGATCAACCGGCTTCGCGTGCTCGAAGCCACCGCACCCGCCACCGACTGAACGGCTACTGCGGGCGCATCTTCTCCCGCGGGAATCGGATCGGCAGCTCCGCACGGATCAGATCGTCGATCTCGTCGGGGATGTGACTCGGGAAGTTGGTCGCGAGCACGTCCTGCACCTTGGCAACCGCTCGGTCGATGATCTTGGGGCGGCCGACCTCGTTCCATTCCTTCGGGCTGAGGCGGTCGTGGATGGCCGGGTAGATGTACTCCGTCTGCATGATCTCGAGGGTCTGGGGGGCACCGAGGTAGTGGCCAGGGCCACCGATCACCGCTGCGCGGATGACGTCGATCGACAACGTGTCCTCATTGACCTCGATGCCCTTGATGGTGCGCTGCGCCGCGCCGACGATGTCGTTGTCGAGGACGACACCCTCCAGCGAGAAGCCGAGCAGGCTGCCGTGCATCCCGGCAGATTCGTAGATCAGGTTGGCACCGGCGTTGCCGACGAGCGCATGGTTGTAGCCCTTCTCGGCGCCCGCCTGCACATCGGGCATCTTGGCGTCGCTGATACCGCTCGATGTCCCGCCGGTGAGGTCGTAGAAGTGGGCCATCTGCGCGCATGCCGACGACAGCAGTGCCTGCTCGGGGCTGCCACCGGACATCGCACCGCTGCGCAGATCGCTCACGAATGGCCAGAGGCCGAAGATGGCAGGGTGCCCAGGCTTGATCGCGTTGACGTAGGCGAGGCCGGCGAGCACCTCGGCCACCTCTTGGACGAGCGCGCCGGCAAGTGCCGCCGGTGCAGTCGCGCCGGCCTGGCCGGCCGACAGCAGGAGCACGGGCATGCCACCGTGGACGGCCACTTCGAGGCAGCCGCACGCGTCGGCGGTGAACTTCAACGGCGGCACCACGAAGCAGTTCGATTGGCTCACGAAGGGCCGAGCGCGCCACTTGTCCTCGCCACCGGCGATGTGGTGGAACATCTTCAGCGACGCCTTCACGTGGTCGGGGTGCACCCACGAGGTACCGACGTGCTTGGTCGTACCGGAGACGCTGAGGTACGCGGTGTTGATGTCCATCTCGAAGGGGTCGGGCAGGTCACGCGGCACGACAGAGCGTTGGTAGAAGTGAATGTGCTCCATCGTGTCGACGAGGCGGGCGATGTCGTAGGCGTCCTGCGAAGTGCTCTCGCGGTACTCACCGGTGATGGCATCGACGATGTACACCGCAGCACCGGCGGTGCCGAAGTACACACGCTTGCCCGACGGCTCCATGTCGTATTGCGGGTCCTGCGCATGGAGCGTGAAGTTACGGCCAGCGATCGCGAGCGTGTCCTCGACCAAGGCGCGAGGGAACAGCAGCCGACCGCCGTCGCTGAGGGTGCAGCCCTTGGGGAGCAGGTAGTCCAGGCAGGACGGAGGCGCATCCGCGAGGCCGATGTTCTCCAAGACGTTCAGCGCTGCTTCGTGGACCCTCAGTACCTCGGCGTCGGTCAGCGGCTTGTAGCGCCCGGAGACCATGCCCGGGTTGACCGGCCGAACATCGTTGGCCAACGGCGCCGTACGCAGCGCCACCCGTGCGGCGCGCCCACCACGACGGCCTGACGTTTCCTGAACAACGCTCATGTACTACTCCCCGATCGCCGAACTGACCCCAGCAGTGTGACGAGGTGAACGCGGATCGACAAGCGATTCTCCTTCATGGATCAGTGAGCAGAGTTCATGTATCGTGCCGATGTGTCCGACCTTCCACCGCTGGCCTCGCTCCGTTCGTTCGAGAGTGCGGCACGCCACCTCAGCTTCCGTGCCGCCGCCGCCGAGCTCTCGGTCACGCAATCGGCGATCAGCCACCAGGTGGCCGAGCTGGAACGACGGCTGGGGGTGAAGCTGTTCCATCGGCACAGCCGGCGGGTCGCTCTCACCACCGCTGGCGAGCAGTACCACCCCTACCTTCGCGACGCGTTCGACCGCATCGCTCAGGGCACTGCCCTGGTACGCGCAACCATTGCACCGACGCGCGACCTCGACGTGCAGGTGTACGTCACGGTCGCGGTGCGCTGGCTGATCCCGCGCCTGCACTCGTTCACCGCGGCCAATCCCGACGTACGGGTGCGGTTCAACACCAGTCAACTGGATTGGGAGTTCGACGAGACTGCCGCCGACGTCGCGATCGTCTGCACGGCACGCCCCCAGCGCCCCGGTCTGCACGCCACCCACCTGTTCGACGCCCAGCTCTCGCCAGTGTGCAGCCCGGCACTCGTCCATGGCGGCATCGGGATGCGCCAGCCGGCCGACCTGGTCAACCACTCACTGCTGCAGGTGTACACCGCTGCCGACGAATGGTCGGTGTGGTTGCAGGCCGCCGGCGTGCCTGCAGATCTGGGCCAGAGCGGCCCGCGCTTCGACAGCTACCTGCTCGCGCTGGAGGCCGCGATCGACGGTCAGGGTGTGGCGATCGTGCCGCGCTTCCTTGCGGCCGCCGACCTGCGCAGCGGCCGCCTGGTCGCCCCGTTCGCGCTGCAGGTGCCACAGCCGAGACGGTGGTACCTGGTGTGCCGGAACGACCGACGCGACGACCCGCGAGTGGTCGCGTTTCGAGACTGGCTGCGCGATCAAGTCGGCGACGACCCGGAGATCCCCAGCTCGCACCCGGGTTCGGACGCGCATGGATGACCAAGAGGTCGTTGCGCGCGCCACAGGGGGTTGCCACAA
>JAYSPV010000144.1:0-32634 GCA_043721915.1 Ilumatobacteraceae bacterium
GACGATGCCGCCAACTCACTGGAGAAGCTTGCCCAGCTGACCAAGATGCTCGAGGAGTCGGGCATGATCCAGCAGAAGGAGGGCAAGCTCGAGCTCACCCCGAAGGGCCTGCGCAAGATCGGCAACAACGCCCTGCGCGACCTGTTCGGCAAGCTGGCCAAGGACAAGATGGGCCAGCACCAGATCGATGCGCTCGGCCAGGGCCACGAGCGCACCTACGAGACCAAGCAGTACGAGTTCGGTGATCCGTTCAACCTCGATCTGCAGCGCACGATCCGCAACGCGATCCGCCGCAACGGCGCGCAGACCCCGGTGCAGCTGACGCCGGAGGACTTCGAGATCGAGCGCACCGAGCACGTCACGCGTTCCTCGACGGTGCTGATGCTCGACCTGTCGATGAGCATGCCGATGCGCGACAACTTCCTGCCGGCCAAGAAGGTGGCGATGGCGTTGCACTCGCTGATCACCTCACAGTTCCCGCGCGACTTCATGGGCCTTGTCGGCTTCAGCGAGACGGCGTACGCACTGACGGCGGCGCAGTTACCCGAGGTCAGTTGGGATTTCGCCTACGGCACCAACATGCACCACGGGTTCACCCTTGCCCGCAAGATGCTGGCCAGTCAGTCGGGCACGAAGCAGATCATCATGATCACCGACGGCGAGCCCACCGCGCACATCACACCTCGCGGCGATGTGTTCTTCAACTACCCGCCCGTGCAGGAGACCGTCGAGGCCACGCTGCGCGAGGTCGTGCGCTGCACCCGTGACAACATCCGCATCAACACGTTCATGCTCGATGCGGACTCCGGATTGCGCTCGTTCATCGAGAAGCTGACCTCGATCAATCGCGGTCGCGCGTTCTTCACGAACCACGACAACCTCGGCGACTACGTGCTCGTCGACTTCCTCGAGCACAAGAAGCAGCAAGCCCGCGGCCGCGGCAATCGCCGCGCCGGCTGAAGGCTCCGAGAACCGACCCGGTCGCTCGTGGCTCTGTAGGGGTATGAGCAACATGCCCGCCGACCCGCTGCTTGGGGCGCGGCGAGTCGCATCGGCTACGCCGATCGTGGACGTCAACGAATCCGTCGAGGATGCGTACCGCCGCCTTGCTCCTGGCCTGGCGCGGTTGGCCTTCCTGTTGGTCGACACGGCCGAGCTGGCGGAGGAGGCGGTGCAAGAGGCCTTCGCCGCGGCCTACCCCAAGTGGAGCCGCGTCGACAACCCGGACGCCTACCTGCGCGCGTCGGTGATCAACGCCTGCCGCAAGGTGCAGCGCCGCCGCCGGTTGGTACGTCGCACGCCGGCGCCGATGGTCGAACACGACGCGCTGGGTGCCGACCATCTGGCCGACGTCGTGCGTTCGCTGCCGTCGCCGATGAAGGAGATGATCGTGCTGCGCTACTACCTGCAGCTCTCCGACCCCGAGATCGCCGACACGCTGGGCATCGCGGTCGGCACCGTCAAATCAACCCTCCATCGGGCGCGAGCCCAACTGAAGAAGGAGCTGTCATGACCGACGAATTCGATCGACTGTTGGAGGGTGCCCTCGCTGTCCGCGCCGATCATGCGCCCCAATGCGCGGGTGTTGCCGACGTCCGCCGCCGAGTCCGCCGCCGCCGCCAGCGACGGTCCGCACTCACCGCCCTGCCGGTGCTGGTCGGTGCTGGTGCAGCCGCGACATGGGTGCGAAGCAGCGAGCAGCAGTCCGTCGCCTCCAGTGGCACCGACGTGGTGTCCACGACCACGGATGGCATGTTCGTGACGACCGTCACGTCGAGCCCCGAGGCTGGGAACGGCTTCCGCTGCGTTGCGGAGACGATGACGGGATACGGCTCCGGCGGCTGGGCGTACTTCGATTCCTGTGAGCCCTGGACGGTGATCGCTTCCACGCCAGCGTCGACCACACCTGCGGTGGAGCCGACAACCACGCTGTGGGCCGGCCCGTCGACGGAGTCGGTGGTGTTCGTCAACGCGTCCACGTTCAACGGCGTCGCGATGCAGATGATGAGCCAACGCTTCGGTGCTGGCCAACCAGTGAGTGCGCCGACGAAGAGTCCCACCAGCTTCGTCATGTACACCGGCTCGGAGAACGAGCCGTTGGCCGCTGCGATCGCAGCGGAGTTGCAGTTGCCGTTGCAGGTGGGCCTCGACGACCTCTTCGTCCCGGCTGGGCTGCAGCCGGCGCCAGTGGTGGCCGTCGTCATCGGCGACGACCTCGCCGCCGAAATGGATGCCACCGTGCCCGATGAACCGACCACGGTGCCGCCGGCGACCTTGCCGACGACGGGTGTCGCCATGCGCTGCTGGGAACCGAGCAAGGTGCTCAGCGGCGACGACGCCTATCGCTACTTCCAGACGTGCGAGAACAGAGCGGACATCACCGGCACCACCACCGAGTCCACGTTGCCCTCCGGTACCACGACCCCGACCCTTGCCGGGGCTGACTGCCTGCCGGGGCAGTACACGATCGTCGAGACCGACATGTCTCGGCAGGAGGTGGCGGGGAAGTTCGATCTCACGGTGGAAGAGATGGACGCGGCGAACTCCGAGAACCCGGGCTATCCCGCGTTCTACCCAGGCCTTGTGATCGCGATTCCGTGCCCGTCCGGATCCTGAACAGTTCTCGCGCTGACGCGCGGGTGAGGGCGTGCAGGGCATCGCGCGAAAACCCTTGTCAGACATCTTTCGAAATCCCCTATTGCGCGAAGGTGATGTGATAGGGGAGAATGACGCCCATGTAATTACAGGGGTGTCGCGAGTGGCACCACTGCTGAGGCCTTAGCGCAGGGAGGGCCAGCCCAGATGCACAACGACGTTTCTACCGAACCCCAAGCCAATTGGCAGGACGAGGCCAACTGCCTCGGTGTCGACCCAGATCTCTTCTTCCCCGAGCGCGGCGCGTCCACTCGCGAAGCCAAGGAAGTGTGCCGCGGGTGCACGGTCCGGCTCGACTGCCTGGAGTACGCGCTCGTCAACGGCGAGAAGTTCGGCATCTGGGGTGGGCTGTCCGAGCGTGAGCGTCGTCGCCTGCGTCGCCAACGAGCCCAGGCAACGCGCCGCACCGCCTGAGCACGCGCATTTCGTCCGCCTGCTCCACAACTTCCCAACTGCAAAGGTAGAGTGCTCGCATGCTTGCTGGCTTCTTCGATTCCCCCGCCGAGATCGGCATCGTCCTTCTCGTCGTCCTCCTTCTGTTCGGCGGCTCGCAGCTGCCGAAGCTCGCCAAGAACATCGGCAAGGCACAGAAGGAATTCAAGGATGGCCTGGCCGACGGCCAGAAGGAAGCCAAGTCGGCAAAGCCGGCCGAGGCTTCCGAGCCAGCCAAGGCTTCCGACGACTCCGACGCCTGAGCTTCACATTCAGTCGCCAACTGGCGCCGGTCGGCCGCAAGGCCACCGGCGCCTTTGCGCGTGTGGGCGCGCCGCGACGGTGAGTCGTGGGTCGGTGCGCCGCGCGCTGCTGCCCGACGGCCCAGCGATGTGCGTCAGACTTCGACGCGGCGACGCTTGATGATCCGACGGCGCTCACGCTCGCTGCAGCCGCCCCACACGCCGTGTTCGATGCGGTTGACGAGCGCGTACTCGAGGCACGTGTCGAGCACAGGGCAGCCGTTGCAGATCTTTCGGGCGCGATCGACGCCGACGCCGTCGCTGGGGAAGAAGGTTGCCGGCGGGTAGTTGCGGCAGTTGCCCTGGTTCATCCACACGGATGTGGCGTCGTTGTCGTTAGTCGGATTGGTCGTATGCATACGCGCTCTCCTTGTGGACCGCGAGGGGGATCGCGGAGTGGTTGGTGCGCCCGCACGGGAACCGATGAACTCGGGCCGAACGCACCACCGTTGCAGGTATAGACGCCGCAGTGGCCCGCTCAGTTCGCGAGTTCACCAAATTTCTAGCACATGTTGCAGTTGTGTGACGACTCTTGCCGTTGCCGTTGCCGTTGCCGTTGCCGTTGCCGACGTCGCCTAGCGTGACTCGGTCGGGTGGGGCCGACGCGCCGCTAGAGTGCTGGCGCCGTCTCGCCGTCGTAGCGAGTCTCATCCGGCCAGGAGCGCACCATGACCGACATCGCCAACGAGCCGCCGCGGGCACACGCACGCATCGTGTACCTCGGGCCGGTGTCGCCCCATTGGGAGATCTACTTCGACCATGGCGACCGCACCGTGATCGAGGAGTTCCGTGCCCGAGCACTCGCCCGTCTGGTGCTGCTCCCGCGCGACGACCCGCAGTTCCGCCGCAACCGCGAGCGCATCGTGCGCGATGCCGAGCGTGAGCGCATCAGCCTCGAATGGGATCTGGGCAACGGCATCGAGTGATCCCGTCGGCCCCGGCCTGCGGTGTTCACCTGTGGTTCACCCGTCGTCGCCGCCATTGGTCGATAGTGTCGTCGCATGTCACAGCGCCTGCTCAACCGTGAACTGAGCTGGCTCGCGTTCAACCGACGGGTGCTCTCGCTCGCCGAAGAGACCGGTATCGCGCTGCTCGAGCGGCTGAAGTTCTGCGCGATCTGCTCCTCCAATCTCGACGAGTTCTTCCAGGTGCGCGTTGCCGCGCTCAAGGATCAGGTGGCGGCCGGCGTCCCTGCGCCGGCCTATGACGGTCTCTCGCCGCAGGCACAGCTCAGCGAGATCGGCACCGCCGCCGATCGGTTCGTGGTCGACCAGGAACTGGTGCTCGACCGACTCCTCGGCGAGCTCGCACAGCACGGCACGCACCTCGTTGCCTGGTCGGATCTGCAGGCAGCCGATCGTCAGTATCTGGTGGCGGCGTTCGAGCAGCGGATGTTCCCCGTCCTCACACCGCTGGCAGTGGACCCTGCGCACCCGTTCCCGTACATCTCGAATCTGGCACTCAACCTCGCCGCGATGGTCAGCGACCCCGACACGGGCGAGCGACGTTTCGCGCGCGTCAAGGTGCCCAACATGTTCCCGCGACTCGTCGCGCTGCCTGACGGCAAGCGGTTCGTGCCGGTCGAACAGATTGTCGCCTCCCAGTTGCACACGCTGTTCGTGGGCATGGTGGTGGAGGAACACTCGGTGTTCAGGGTGACCCGCAACGCCGACCTCACCCTGGAGGAGGAAGAGGCCGACGACCTGCTGGCGAAAGTCGAGATGGAGCTCCGCCGGCGTCGTTTCGGCCGGGCCGTGCGCCTCGAGGTGCAGCAGGGCATCAGCGACGAGATGTTGGAGCTGCTGGTCCGCGAGCTCGATCTCGAGCCGACGGATGTGACCGTGCACCGCAACCCGCTCGACCTCACCTGCCTCTTCCAGCTGCACGATCTCGACCTGCCCAAGTTGAAGGATGTTGCATGGCCCCGCGTCACTGCCGGGCGGATTCTGCGCGCCGAAGCGCAGGAGCGCAGCATCTTCTCGGTGATCCGCGAGCGCGCGCTGATGGTGCATCACCCGTACGAGAGCTTCTCGAGCAGCGTCGAGAACTTCATCGCACAGGCAGCCGATGACCCCAAGGTGCAGAGCATCAAGATGACGCTCTACCGCGCCGGAGGCGACAGCCCGATCGCGCGCAGCCTGATGCGCGCCGCCGAGCGGGGTGTGCAGGTGGCTGTGCTGGTGGAGTTGAAGGCGCGATTCGACGAAGCCACCAATGTCGGCTGGGCCAAGGCACTGGAACGCGCCGGTGTACATGTGGTCTATGGCCTGGTCGGGCTCAAGACTCACGCCAAGACCACGCTCGTCGTGCGGCAGGACGACGATGGCCTGCGTCGCTACTGCCACATCGGCACCGGCAACTACAACTCGAAGACGGCTCGGCTGTACGAGGATGTCGGCTTCCTCACGTGCGATCCGGCGGTCGGCGCCGACGTGACACAGTTGTTCAATCACCTCACCGGCTACAGCCGCGCCGTCGAATTCCAGTCGCTCGTCGTCGCCCCCCGTGATATGCGCAACCAACTGGTCGATCTCATCGAGCACGAGATGTCGTTCGGCGGCGGAGGCCGGATCACGGCGAAGATGAACTCGCTCGCCGACCCGGAGATGATCGACGCGCTGTATCGCGCCAGCCAAGCCGGCGTGCAGATCGACCTGGTGGTGCGCGGTCTGTGCTGCCTCCGTCCGGGCGTTGCGGGAATGAGCGAGAACATCAGGGTGCGCAGCATCCTCGGCCGCTATCTCGAGCACTCGCGAGTGGTTCGCTTCGAGCACGGCGAGGGTGACAGCCCGTTGTTCCTGATCGGCAGCGCCGACTGGATGGGCCGCAACCTCGATGGGCGCGTAGAGGTGGCGGTACCGGTAACGCACCCGAAGCATCGTGACTGGCTCGACCACGTGTTCGCCTTCGACCTGGCCGACGACATCGTCCGCCACGAACTGGGTCCCGACGGGCAGTGGCAGCGGTTAGGGCCGGTCGAGTTCGGCGAAGGTGATGCTCAGGCCCGCTTCTTCCGGTGGGTCACCGACCGCCAGAAGCTCTGATTGGCCGATTCAGGGCGTTGTTTGCACGTGATTGGTGGGTTGTTCACCTCTCGTTCATCAGTGCAAGGGAGTCGCGTTACCTGGCGTGTTTACCGTTGCCGTCGGTTGATAGCCCTCTAACAGGAGAACACCACGTGAACAACAAGAATCGGCGTCTCGTACTCGCCGGCATCATTTCAATCTCGCTGCTGGCCACGGCTTGCGGCGGCGACGACAAGACCACGACCACTGACGCCCCCGTCACCACAGGCGCGTCGACCGAGTCCACCGAAGCTTCCACGGAGACCACCGAAGCGATGGCCGATCTGAGCGGCGAGATCGCCATCGACGGCTCGAGCACGGTTGCCCCGCTGATGAAGCTGACCGCTGAGGACTTCCAGAGCGCGAACGGCGACGTGTCCGTCGTCGTCGGCACCTCCGGTACCGGTGGTGGCTTCGAGAAGTTCTGTGCCGGTGAGACCGACATCTCCAACGCCTCGCGTCCGATCAAGGACGAGGAAGCGGCAGCATGCGCCGCGGCCGGCATCGAGTTCATCGAAGTCATCGTGGCCAACGACGCCCTGTCGGTAGTGGTCAACCCGGAGAACGATTGGGCAGCCTGCCTGACCGTCGAGCAGCTCAACACGATGTGGGCCCCCGAGGCCGAGGGCACGATCAACAACTGGAACCAGGTCGACCCGTCGTTCCCTGACCAGGCGCTGACGCTCTTTGGCGCCGGCACTGACAGCGGCACGTTCGACTACTTCACCAAGGTGATCAATGGTGAAGAGGGCGCCAGCCGCACCGACTACAACCCGACCGAGGACGACAACGTCACGGTGACTGGCGTCAACGGCGACAAGGGTGCGCTCGGCTACTTCGGCTTCAGCTACCTCGAGGAGAACCTCGACAGCGTGTCGCCGGTGGCCATCGACAGCGGCGAAGGCTGCGTCGAGCCGTCGGTCGAGAACGTCCAGGCCGGTACCTACGTGCCGCTGGCCCGCCCGCTGTTCATCTACGTCGCCGTCGAGGCAGCCGCTCGTCTCGAGGTGCAGGGCTTCGTCCAGTACTTCGTCGACAACCAGGATGCGATCGTGACCGAGGCCCTCTACGTGCCGCTGGACGACACCCAGAAGGGCCAGCAGGCCGAGGAACTGGCCGCTGTTCTCGCCAGCTGATCCAGTCCTACGGCTGATCGACTACAAAGAGCACCGTGACTCTTCCACTTACCAGTAGCGGGGTGCCCGTGAGCCTTCGGGCCACGGGCGCCCTGCGGCGCCGCAACAAGGTCGAACGCGTCGTACGGTTCGGATTGACCACCGCAGCGTTCGTCAGCATCCTGACCACGATCCTGATCGTGTTCTCGTTGCTCGAACCCACGGTGGAGTTCTTCAGAGAGGTCTCCTTCAGGGAGTTCTTCACCACCACCAGATGGGCGCCACTGTTCAAGCCGGCCTCATTCGGTGTCTGGCCGATCGTCACCGGCACGTTGTGGGTGGCGGCCATCGCCATCACCGTGGCGGTTCCTCTGGGGCTGGGTGCGGCGTTCTACCTCAGCGAGTACGCCAGCCGCCGGGTCCGCAAGGTGATCAAGCCGATCATCGAACTGCTGGCCGGGGTGCCCACCATCGTGTTCGGGTTCTTCGCGCTGACCTTCGTCAACCCCGAGCTGGTCTCGCGCATCTGGCCGTGGGGCGTGGCGAACCAGAACTTCAGCGCCCTTGGCGCCGGTCTCGTCACGGGCATCATGATCGTTCCCATCGTGGCGTCGCTCAGCGAGGACGCAATGTCGTCGGTCCCCGACTCCCTGCGCCAAGGGGCACTCGCCCTCGGGAGCTCGCGGCGTGAGGTGTGCACCAAAGTGGTGTTCCCCGCTGCCATCTCCGGCATCGTCGCCGCGATCGTCCTGGCGGCCTCCCGGGCCGTGGGTGAGACGATGATCGCCGTGCTCGCCTCTGGGTCACGGGCCAACCTGAGCAAGGACCCGAGCCAGCCGATGCAGACGATGGCTGCGTTCATCGCTCAGGCCGGCAGCGGCGACGTGCCCACCGGCTCGATCGAGTTCAAGACGATCTTCGCGGTCGGCGCAACCCTGTTCGTGATCACCTTCATCCTCAACATGATCAGCATCCGCGTGGTGCGGCGCTTCCGGCAGGTCTACGAATGAGCACCACCTTGGTCGACGAGCGCGGGCACTCGGATCTGCGAGCACAGCCGAGTGGTTTCAAGGGTGTCTTCGACGGCACCTTCCGCGTGTTGCTGTACTCGGCGCTGGGCGTCGCGCTCGGCGCCCTGATGTTGCTGCTGTGGCGCACCTACTCCGAAGGCAGCCCGGCGCTGAGTCTGGATCTGCTCACCAAGCCACCCAGCGAACGGCCCAAGAAGGCAGGCATCGAGCCCGGAGTGTTCGGCACCCTGATCGTGACCGGGTTCTGTGCCCTCCTGGCCATCCCAGCCGGCATCGCAACCGCGTTGTACCTGGAGGAGTTCGCTCACAAGGACCGCTGGTACAACCGCCTCCTCGATGTCAACATCCAGAACCTGGCGGCGGTCCCATCGATCGTGTACGGCATCCTCGGCCTAGCGTTCATCGCCCGCGGTCCTCTCGGCTGGGGCCCGACAGTGAAGACCGCCGGCCTGATCCTCGCGCTGCTGGTGCTACCGACGGTCATCATCGCCTCACGTGAGGCGATCCGAGCAGTGCCGTCGTCGTTGTCCGCCGGCTCGCTGGCCCTCGGCGCCACCAAGTGGCAGACCGTACGCAAGCAGGTGCTGCCATCGGCCATCCCCGGGATCGCCACCGGCTCCATCCTGGCTGTCAGCCGCGCCATCGGTGAGACGGCACCCTTGCTGCTGCTGGGTGGCCTCACCTTCATCTCCACCAACCCGACGTCGCTCGATGACCGGTACACCACCGTGCCGTTGCTGATCTACAGCTACGCATCGAGCCCGAAGGCAGAGCTGCGCGAGATCGCCGCCGCATCGATCATCATGCTGATGGTCATCATCCTGCTGCTCAACGGTCTGGCGATCGCCATCCGCAACAAGTACCAGCGTCGGTGGTGACGCGCATGGAGGATTCAGAGATGTCCACCGCCAGCGAAACACACGTGAGGCCTCAGGTGACAGAACGCAATACGATCAGCGATGTGACGAGTGATCAGGCCCCGGCGGTGTTCCAGACACGGGACCTCTCGGTCCACTACGGGCCGTTCCGGGCGGTGCGCGATGTCAACCTCGCCATCCGCCGGCACGAGATCACCGCGTTCATCGGTCCGTCGGGTTGCGGCAAGTCCACGGTGCTGCGTTGCTTCAACCGGATGAATGACCTCATCGAAGGCGCCCGAGTCGAGGGCAGCGTCGAGTACCACGGGCTCGACATGTACGAGAAGGACGTCGACCCTGCCGAGGTCCGTCGCCGTATCGGGATGGTGTTCCAGAAGCCGAACCCGTTCCCCAAGAGCATCTACGACAACGTTGCCTACGGTCCGCGCGTCAACGGCACCAAGAAGAAGGCAGTGCTCGACGAGATCGTCGAGAAGGCCCTGCACGGGGCGGCGCTGTGGGACGAGGTCAAGGATCGCCTGAAGGCGAGCGGGCTCAGCCTCTCGGGTGGCCAGCAGCAGCGGTTGTGCATCGCCCGCGCGATCGCCATCGAGCCCGAAGTGCTGTTGATGGACGAGCCGTGCTCGTCGCTCGACCCGATTGCAACGGCTCGGATCGAGGACCTGATGCAGGAGATCAAGAGCAAGTACACGATCATCATCGTCACGCACAACATGCAACAGGCCGGCCGCGTGAGCGATCGAACTGCGTTCTTCACCACCGAGCTCAATGCCGAGAGCGATCGTCGCACCGGTGTGTTGGTGGAATTCGATGCCACGGCAACGATCTTCTCCCAGCCTGCGGACGAACGAACCGAGGCCTACGTGACAGGACGGTTCGGCTGATGGAACAGCTCCGTAGGACCTACCACCATGATCTCGAAGCAGCACGCGACGAACTGGCACGGCTTGCCGCGCTGATCGCCGAACTGATCCCCCGTGCCACCGCTGTGCTCCTCGACGGCGATCTCGAAGGCGCGGAGTACATCATTCGAGGCGACGAGGACATCGATGCTCGTTGCGTCGAGCTCGAGGAACAGTGCATTCGAATCCTTGCGCTACAAGCTCCGGTGGCCAGCGAGCTGCGTCAAGTGGTGGCGCTGTTGAAGATGGTCGCCGAGGTCGAGCGCAGTGGCGATCTGGTGCGCAACATCTGCAAGGCCGCCCGTCGTATCTACGGCCACGACCTTGACCCGAAGCTGCGCGGCGTGATCACACGCATGAGCGAGCAGGCACAGGCACTGTATGCGGCCACCATCGAGGCGTTCGTGGAGAACGACGCGGCGAAGGCCGCGGCCCTCGACGACATGGATGCGTACCTCGATGCGCTGCAGAAGCAGTTCATCCAGGCGATCTTCGAGAGCCAGTCCCTCGGCAACATCGACCTCCAGGTGGCAGTTCAGCTGGCCTTCGTCGCCCGCTTCTACGAGCGCATCGGTGATCACGCCGTCAACATCGGCGAACGCGTCAGGTTCGTCGTCACCGGCTGGGTGCCGGATCACCGCAAGCCCGAACGTGCAACCCCTGACGCCGGGGGCGACGAGCCGGCGGCGAACGACGTCCCCGGACAGACGTGAGCTGGATCGCCCGCGACGATCTCGATCGGCTGCGGCGCGACGTCGAGCAGCAGCATGTGGCGCTGGCGGTCGCGATGGCCGAGATCGAGCGGCTTCGCTCGGCGCTCGATGCCGTGCCCGCTGGCATCATCGTCTCCGATGATCAAGGGCGAGAGGTGCTCCGGACGCGCGCGCTGGCTACCGGAGGTCACACAGACGTTCTGGTCGAGGAAGCAACGGAGCGCCTGCTGGCGGCGGCAGTGGCAGGACGGTCCGACGAGCAGCGGCTGACGCTCTACGGCCCGCCCCAGCGCGTGCTGCTGATCCGCGGCATCCCGTTGGCCAACGGCGGAGCACTGGCAGTCATCGACGATCTCAGCGACAGAGCCCGGCTGGATGCCGTGCGCACCGACTTCGTGTCGAACATCAGCCATGAGCTCAAGACGCCGGTCGGTGCTCTGGCGATCCTCGCGGAGGCGATGTCCGACAGCGACGACTCGGCCGTCAACCGACATCTGGCGTTGAGGATGGTCGAGGAAGCGCATCGCGCCTCGGGCACCATCGACGATCTGCTGGAGCTCTCGCGCATCGAGCTGGGCGGGCCCGGCGATCGCGAACCGGTCCAACTCTCGGAGGTGATCGGGGAAGCGGTTGCGCGTCATCGGCTCACCGCCGAGACCGCCGCCGTCTGTGTGCGAGTCGCCAAGGGCAACACGACAGCGGTGGACGGTGATCGGCGCCAACTGGTGTCGGCAGTGAGCAACCTCATCGACAACGCCGTCAAGTACAGCAATGCCGGCGGCAACGTGACGGTCTCGTCCGAGGTCGATTGCGGCTATGCGGTGATTGCTGTCGAGGACGAAGGGATCGGCATTCCCGCCCGCGACATCGATCGCGTCTTCGAACGTTTCTACCGCGTCGATCGCGCCCGCAGCCGCGACACGGGCGGCACCGGACTGGGTCTGGCCATCGTTCGCCACGTTGCGGCGAACCATGGCGGCGATGTGTCGGTGCGATCACGTGAAGGCGAAGGGTCGGTCTTCACCCTTCGGATACCTCTCGAACAGGAGCACGGCTGATGCCGAGTACGCAGACCCAGACAGTGCTGATCGTCGAAGACGAGCCGAGCTACGTCGACGCACTCACGATCGGGCTCACCCGCGAGGGTTTCCGTGTGGAGGTGGCCCGTGACGGTGTCGAGGCGCTCGCACGCTTCGACGTCGTGCGGCCCGACGTCGTCCTGCTCGACGTGATGTTGCCCAAGATCAGTGGCATCGACGTCTGCCGCCAGCTGCGCAAGCGCAGTCAGGTGCCGATCATCATGGTCACCGCGAGGGGCGCCGAGATCGACGCCGTCGTCGGCCTGGAGGTGGGCGCTGACGACTACGTCACGAAGCCCTATCGCATGCGTGAGTTGGTGGCCCGGATGCATGCGGTGATGCGTCGCAACGGGACTGCTGCTCCGATCGGGCCGGAGGTGTCGGAAGGTGCCGTCACCGTTGGCGGTGTCAGCCTCGATCCTGAGGCGCATCGAGTGGTGATCGACGGTACGGAAGTGCAGATGCCGCTGAAGGAGTTCGAGCTGCTGCACCTGCTGCTGGCAAACGCGGGCCGGGTTCTGTCTCGCGACGTGCTGATCGATCGGGTGTGGGGCGCCGACTACGTCGGCGACACCAAGACCCTCGATGTGCACGTGAAGCGCCTGCGCGGGAAGCTGGAAGCTGACTCGGCGAACCCTCTGCGTATCGTCACCATCCGCGGACTCGGGTACAAGTACGAGCGCACGAAGCTCTGAACGGCGGGTCGGGCCCGGTGCGGCCACCTACGATGCGTCCGTGAGCAGTGAGCGTGTGCGAGCCGACGCGGTGTATCCCGACGGGGTCCGCCCGCGGGCGCGCTCGGCCGCCGGTGGTAGCGGGCCGGGCTCCCGCCGGCCTGGTGCGGGACCACGCGGGCCGGTGCAATCACAGTCGCCGTTCCGCCGGCTGGCTCGTACCCATGCCTTCTCCGCAATGGGCGATGCCGCGATGTACGGCGCGCTGGCGGGGTCGGTGCTCAGCCTCGACCCGAACGGCCAACGCTCGGCCGTGCTGCAGTATCTCGTGGTCAGCTTCGCGCCGTTCGTCGTGGTTGCGCCGTTCATCGGCCCGGTGATCGATCGTGTGCCCGGCGGGCGGCGAGCGGTGGTGCAGATCACCACCGTCGCTCGAGCCGTGCTCTACATCGTGATGGCCTTCCACACCAACGACATCGCGCTGTATCCGTTGATGTTCGTCGCGTTGGTGATGCAGAAGATGTATGCCGTGTCGCGATCCGCGTTGGTGCCGATGGTGGTGCGCAGCGACGACGAACTGGTGGAAGCCAACTCGAAGCTGGGCCTGATCTCCGGCGTGATGGGCGCGATGGCGATAGTGCCGCTGGCGGGCCTCGGCAGGATCAGCCCCGCAGCTGCACTCGTCGTCGGTTCGGTGATCTTCGTGGTCGCGACGATCGTGGCCCGCACGTTGCCCCGCGACGCCATCGCTACCGCGACGCCATCGCGCGAGGAACGCGTCGAACTCCGCTCGGGTGGCATCGTGCTCGCCTCCGCGGCAATGGCACTGATCCGTGCTTGCATCGGGTTCCTCACGTTTCACCTGTTCTTCTGGTTGAAGGAGGACTATGGCTTGGCACAGTTCGGCCTGGCCGCCGCAGCAAGCACCGCGGGTTCGATGGTGGGCAACATCAGCGCGCCGCGCCTGCGGCGGGCGATGAGCGAGATGCTGATGCTGTCGATCGCTCTTTCGGTGATCGCCGGGGCAGGTCTGGCGGCGGCGCTCGTCGGCGGGCTGGGCACGGCCATCGCACTGGCATTCGTCGTCAACTTCTCGTCGTCGATCGGGCGGCTCGCGTTCGATTCGATCGTGCAGCGCGACGCGCCGGATGCGAACCAGGGTCGCGCGTTCGCCCGCTTCGAGACGCGCTTCCAACTGGCCTGGGTGCTGGGTTGCCTGCCGCCGGTCTTCTTCACGTTGCCCGGCCAGCTGGGCTTCGTGGTCGTCGGCGCCATCGGCGGTTTCGCTGCCGTCAGCTACCTGCTGGGCGCGCGGGCGCTGAGGGCGGGCAAGCCGTTGCCGGTCTCGCTCACGATGCGGGCCAGGCGCGGCGTCGCCGCCAACGTTGCCAAGCGACGCGGCAACACCCCGCCCAGGGGTGCCGTCCGCCCCGAACGCGATGGCCGCACGGCAGGCCGGACGTCACGCGACCTCGAGTCGGGGTTCGCGCCGCCACGACCGGGTACCAGCAAGAGCGGCAGGCCACCGCGCCGTTCGAAGTAGCGGACCCAGAAGTACCGAGCTGCAGGTGAGCCTCGGAGGGTCAGAGGGTGGTGCGGATGCTCCACAGCTCGGGGAACAGTTCGGTGCCGAGCATCGCTCGCAGATAGCCGACCCCGTCGGTGCCGCCGGTGCCCTGCTTGAAGCCGATCACGCGCTGCACGGTGGTGAGGTGGCGGAAGCGCCACAGGCGGAACGCGTCCTCCAGATCCACCAGTTCCTCGCCGAGCTGGTACAAGTCCCAGTGAGCGCTCGGGTTCGAGTACACCTCGAACCATGCGGCCTCCACGCCAGGGTCGGCGGCCCACGGCTGGGTGACGTCGCGTTCGAGGACGTGGGTGGGCACGGCGATGCCGCGGCGGGCCAGGAGGCGCAGCGCCTCGTCGTAGAGCGACGGCACGTGCAGCGCGGCCTCCACCTCGTCGAAGCGGCCGGCGCGATGACGATGCGGTTCGAGCATCGCGGCCTTCTTGTTGCCGCACGCGAACTCGATGCAGCGGTACTGCCAGCTCTGGAAGCCACTGCTCCGGCCGAGGTAGGGGCGGATGGCGCTGTATTCGGGCGGGGTCATCGTGGCCAGCACGTCCCACGCGTGCACCAGCTGCTCCATGATCTTGCTGACTCGACTGAGCATCTTGAACGCGGGTTGCAGCTCGTCGGCCGCAAGGCTGGCCACCGCACCACGCAGCTCGTGCAGCATCAGCTTCATCCACAATTCGCTGGTCTGGTGCTGGACGATGAACAGCAGCTCGTTGTGGTCGGGTGAGAGCGGGTGTTGGGCGCCCAGCACCTCGTCGAGGTGCAGGTAGTCGCCGTAGTCCATGGAGACGGGCTCGTCGGTCATCTCAGCGGTCCAACGCCGCACCGAGCGCGGTTGCGGCCAGCGCATTTGCGGCTCGGCCGTCATCGACGAACGCGCCCAGCGAGAAGAACGCGTGGAACATGCCGCCGAAACGAACGTGGCTGGTGGGCACCCCGAGTGCAGCGAGGCGTGCGGCGTAGGCGTCGCCCTCGTCGCGCAGCGGGTCGAACTCGGCGGTGATCACGAGCGCTGGGGGAGTGGCGCCAAGCACGTGGTCGGCGGCGAAGTGGGGTGACACACGCGGATCGGCGGCGCTGCCGGCCGGTCCGCTGAGGTAGTGGTCGATGAACCAGCCCATCGAGGCCTTGGTGAGGAAGTTGCCCTCGCCGTTCTCTTCGTAGCTGGCGTGCGAGCGGGTGCAGTCGGTGACCGGGTACACCAGCAGTTGGTAGACCAACGGCGCCGGCGCCAACTGTGCGACGACGGCGGCAAGGTTGCCGCCCGCGGAGTCACCTCCGACGGCGAGTCGGTCGGCGCGGCAGCCCAGCTCGGCGGCGTGCGCATGCGCCCAGCGAGTCGCGTTGAGTGCGTCTTCCAGAGCGGCGGGGAACGGGTGCTCCGGCGCGAGGCGATAGTCCACGCTGAGTACCGCATGCCCGCTGCCGTTGGCGAGCGCGCGGCAGACGGCGTCGTGGCTGTCGAGGTCGCCCATCACCCAGCCGCCGCCGTGGAAGTAGACGAGCAGACCGGCGTCGGTGCGGTCGTTGGGCCGGTACAGGCGGGTGGCGATACCGCCTGCGTCGAGGTCGCGGACCTCGTGGATCGGCTCGGTGGACGGCAGCTGACGAGCCTTGCGTGACTGTCGGGCCTGCTCGGGAGTCGATTCCTCCAGCGGGGGGTCGCCGATCTGGGCCATCAGGTCCAACAGTGCGACGGCTTGCGGGTGCAATGGCATCGGGCGAGTTTGTCACGCCGCTCTCCTGGGCCACCACTACCACGCTGTCGACGACGACGGTCGGCCTCGGGTCGCAACGGAAAACACCGCCGCGCCGCCGACAGCCTGCGGGGCTACGGTCGTCCTCGATGCGCCGCGTGCTACTGCTCCTCCTCGTGGCCGTCGTTGCGTGTGCATCGGCCCGCGACACGGCTCGCGACGGGCTGGTGAGTCAGTTGGTGGACGAAGGCGGGCTCAGCCGTTCGGTCGCTGAATGCGTGGTGGACGGCTTCTTCGAGGACCGCACCACCGACGAGCTGCGCGAGTTCTTCGAGCGCGCGGTACTCACCGACGCCGAGCGGGACGAGTTCGCCCGCCTCGGCCAGCAGTGCGCCGGCTGACGTCGCGTGCGATCAGGCCGGCGGACCCTCGGCGGCGGGGGCAGCGGGGGCGGCATCAGCAGGGGCGGCCTCGGCCGGCGCGGCTGGCGCCTTGACCTTGGGCGGCGGCACTCCCACGGCAGGAGCGCCATCGGCCCACTCCGGCCAGCGGCGGCGACTGACGATCGACAGCGTGCGCAGCAGCTTCATCGCGACCTCGTCCTCCTGGGCCGGGCGGGCGATGATCGTGCCGTCCTTGATCATCCGGTTGATCACCTCTTCGCCGAGCTCGGTGCGCACGATCGTGAGCGTCCAGTCGTTGTCCTTGCCGATGCCACCGGTGGCGATGTCGGAGTGCTCGGCAGCGAAGTCGGGGCAGTTCTTGCAGCCCTGACGCGTCCACTTGTGGCATTCCTTGAGGTCGATCTCGTGGTACGAGCCGTCCTTCATCCAGATCTGGAAGACGCCCTTGATGTTCATCTTGACCATGTCCTGCTTCGCCAGGCCGTACTTCGCCTCGAACAGCTCGGGGAAGATCGCATCGTCGAACGTCTTGCTGCACAGCAGGCCGATGTTGAACAGGAACGGCTTGCTGACCTTGCCGGCCTTGCGGTCCCACATCACCGGCGGCGACGACGTCTGGCAACCCATGCCGACGAGGGCCAGGCGGTCGAATCCGCGTGCCTTGGCCTCGGGCAACGCCAGCGGGTTGGCGCAGTATGTGTAGCGGCTGCCCGCTGTGGCCAGCACTTCTTCGCGGTTGGTGACGACGACGGGCTTGGCCTTCCATGCATCGTCGGCCTCGACGCCACTCACCAGTGCTGCGTCGATGTAGTCGTGCTCGAGCAGCCAGTTGAGCATCGCCGAGACGAAGCCGCCATCCTGGCCCTTGGTGTGCTCCTCGTCGTTCGCCGCACGGGTGAGCAGCAGTTGGCGCCAGATGCCCGACATCTCGTTGGGCTCGCGTAGGCGACCGAACAGGTGCATGTCGGCTGCCGGCTCCCATGCCCGGAACCGGGGGCATGCTCGAGTGCAGGTGGTGCAGCCGCCGCCTGCGCCGAAGCCGTGAACGCAGTTGTCGAGCCCGAGTTCCTCCTCGAGGTGAAAGGGGATGTACTTGCCTTCCTCGTGCTCGTAGCCGATCACGTCGTGCGGGCAGGTGACGACACAACCCGCGCAGCCGGTGCACAACCCGGTGGTGATCACCTCGGCGTAGAGCTCTTTCCACTGGGAGGTCCAGCGGCCGGCCTCGGCCGGGGTCTGGAGTGTGCCTGCAGCATCGACAACTGTCATACCTCCGACTCTACGACGCCCAGCCCGGCCGGTGTTCAGTTCAGAGCGAGCGGCGGCGGGCGGCGCGCATCAGCCCGAGGCCGCAAACGAGCGTGGGAGCGCGACGTTGACCCAGCGTGGTCAGCAACGAGCGAGGAAAGCTGTGCGCGCGAGGGGTAGTCAGGCGCGGGCTACTGTCACTTCCATGACTGACACCACGCAATCCGGAATCCGCGTTACGGCCAAGTTCTTCCCACTGATGTGGATCCTGTTCTTCATCAAGCCGCACATCCAGCTCGATGGCGCCGACGTGCAGGGCGCATGGAAGACGCCGCAGTACTTTCCGGTCGCCCCGGGTCAGCACACGGTCTCGGTGTACTTCCCGTACTTCATTCCGAAGCAGGCGGGCAAAGGCACTGTCACCGTGACCGTGGCCCCGGGCCAGACGGTCGACGTCGGCTACAAGGCGCCGTGGGTCGTGTTCTTCAAGGGCCGCATGTCCGTCGCCTGACGACGCGAGCCTGTCACCCGCGCCACACCCGGTGTCGTGGGTGACAGCTCGAACGAAGTGCTCTCTGTCCAGCGCGCCGGCGCTCAGACAGCGTCAGCGCCCTCTTCGCCGGTGCGGATGCGGATCAGCCGCTCGACTTCGGTGACCCAGATCTTGCCGTCGCCGATCTTGCCGGTGGCGGCCGCCTGTTGGATGACGCCGACGATCTGGTCGGCGATCGCCGCATCGACCACGATCTCGATGCGCACCTTGGGCACGAAGTCGATCTTGTACTCGGCGCCGCGGTACGTCTCGGCATGGCCGCCCTGACGGCCGAAACCGCGGACTTCGCTGACGGTCATGCCCTGCACGCCGACAGCCTTCAATGCATCCTTGACGTCGTCGATCTTGAACGGCTTGACGATGGCGGTGATCAGCTTCATGGTCGCATTCTCCTTGATCGGGGATGGGTCACTGGTACGCCGTTTCGGCGTGCTGGCTCTGGTCGAGACCGATCAGTTCGTCCTCGTCGCTGACCCGCAGGCCCATCGTACGATCGATGATCTTGGCGACCACGTAGGTGACGACGAAGCTGAACGCGAACGTCACCCCAACGGCTGCGGCCTGCTTGCCGAGGAGGCTCAGGCCGCCACCGAAGAACAGGCCGTCTGCTCCCAGCGAGTTGATGCTGGTGTCGGAGAACACGCCGAGCAGTAGCGCACCGAGGACGCCGCCCACGAGGTGCACAGCGATGACGTCGAGACTGTCGTCGAGCCGGAGCTTGGCCTTCAACTTCAGGGCCAGGTAGCAGACGGCGCCAGCGGCGAAGCCGATGAGTACCGGGGCCATCCCACCGACGAAACCGGCGCAGGGTGTGATCGCAACGAGGCCGGCCACCGCGCCGGAGGCTGCGCCCAACGCGGTGGCGTGGCCGGCGATCAGCTTCTCCACCAACATCCAGCTGAGCATGGCAGCGGCGGCAGCGAGGTGCGTGTTGACGACGGCCTGGGCAGCGAGGCCATTTGCTGCCAGCGCGGAGCCGGCGTTGAAGCCGATCCAACCGAACCACAGGATGCCGGTGCCGAGCACGGTGAACGGAAGGTTGTGCGGCGGCATCGCGTCACGGTTCCAGCCGCGCCGGGCGCCGAGCACGATGATCACGGCGAGCGCAGCGGCGCCGGCGTTGATGTGCACCACGGCGCCGCCGGCGAAGTCGAGCGCGCCCAGCTTGAACAGCCAGCCGTTGGGGCTGAACACCCAGTGGGCGACGGTCGGATACACGATGATCGCCCACACGCCGATCAGCACCGCGTATGCGCTGAACTTCAGCCGGTCGGCGGTGGCGCCCGTGATGAGCGCCGGCGTGATCACGGCGAACATCATCTGGTACGCCATGAACAGGATCGGGGGGATGATCAGTGCGAAGTCGCCGGTGTACCCGGGAAGCTCGGTCACGCTCGCGACGCCCTTGAGGAACGCGAAGTCGAGGTTGCCGATCCAGCCGTTCGTGCCGCCGAATGCGAGCGAGAAACCGACCGTCACCCAGATGACGCTGATCAGGCCCATCGCGAACACGTTCTGCAGCAGCATGCCGAGTACGTTCTTGCTGCGGACCATGCCGCCGTAGAAGAACGCAAGACCGGGGGTCATGAACATGACGAGCGCAGTCGCCACGATCACCCACGCGGTAGCACCGGAGTCAATGGACATTGGAGTTGTTCCCTTCGATCATCTGTTCGGGAGGGCTGGTAGAAGCAGTGGCACCATAGAAGGCGATCATTTCGGGCATGTTTCCGGTGTGTGAAGGGGCGAGCACTTTGGCTGACGACATCGCAGGGTGCTCGTGAACGCAATCGACAGCGACGTGATCCGCCGCAGCCGCGGCGACCTCATTGGTGACCGAGCGCTGATCGGGCGGACGCTTGCGCGACGCCTGTCGCAGCTGACGGATTCGTGGTTCGAGGGGTTGGGAATTCATCTACCCGACGGCTGGGCGCTGGCAGCCACCGGCGGCTACGGCGGCGGCGTGCTGTGCCCGGGTAGCGACATCGACGTCGTGCTCCTTCACCCGCACAAGATCTCCGATGCGCGGGTGGGTGAGGTGGCCAACAGCCTGTGGTATCCGCTGTGGGACGCCGGTGCCAAGCTCAGCCCTTCGGTGCACTCGCAGCACTCGCTGCGGCAGTTGGCGTCGGCCGACCTCGCCACCGCCACCTCCACGTTGCGAATGCGACGCGTGGCCGGCGATGCGGCCGTGGTGCTCGCTGCGCAGAGCGTGGCGCTCGAGCAATGGCGCCGAAAGAGCGGACAGTGGCTCGGCGAGCTCCGCGACGACGGTGAGCAGCGGTGGGCGCGGTTCGGCGATGTTGCGTCGCTGCTCGAGCCCGACGTGAAGGATGGCCGCGGTGGCCTCCGTGACTTCGACATGATCCGGTGGGCGCTGATGGCCGACCGCGACGAGGTGACGGCAGCGCTGGAAGGCCCGCTCGAGGATATGGCCGGCGCCGCCGACGTGCTGCTGGCCGTGCGCTGCGAGTTGCATCGGGTGACAGGTCGCACATCGAACGTGTTGTTGTTGCAGGACCAGGATCACGTCGCCGAGGCACTCGGTGTCGTCGACGCGGATGCCCTGATGCTGCAGCTGTCCTCCGCGGCACACGCGATCGAATGGGCCGGGGCGCGGTTCTGGCGCCGGGTGGATCGGATGGGTCGTACGCGCCGTAACCCTGCGACGAGTTCGCTCGCTTCCCCGATCCAGGGTGTCGCGATCGTCGGTGACGAAGTGCACGTCGGGCCGGAGGCAGAATTCGACGACCCGGCGCTGATCTTCCGGATTGCTGCGGCCGCTGCCCACGCTGGTGTTCCGCTGAGTGCAACGGCGCTGCGCACGCTCAGCGCCCGCGCGGCGCGCCCGGCCGACCGATGGACCGATCGCACCCGCCGTCACTTCCTCAGCCTGCTGGGCAGCGGCGAGGCTGTGGTGACGGCGGTCGAGACGTTGGAACAGTACGAGCTGTTCAGCCGCTTCGTGCCGGAGTGGCGCACGGTGCGCAGCCTGCCGCAACGCAACGCGTTCCACCGCTACACCGTCGACCGTCACCTGCTGCGAACCGTGGCCAACGCGAACGAGCTGGTGCGCGATGTGGCCCGCCCCGACCTCCTGCTGGTCGGTGCTTTGCTCCACGACATCGGGAAGGGCTACCCGGGTGATCACACCGACGCCGGCGTGGAGCTGGTGGCGACGATTGCCGCACGGATGGGCTTCCCGGCCGACGACGTCGCGGTGCTGGTGGCGCTGGTGCAGCACCACCTGTTGCTCCCCGAGACGGCGACACGTAGGGATCTGTCGGACCCACGTACAGCGGCGAACGTCGCAGAGGCCGTCGGCTCGCCGCTCACGCTGGAACTGCTGCACGCGCTCACCGAGGCCGACAGCAAGGCCACCGGGCCATCGGCCTGGAGCGCGTGGAAGGCATCGTTGATGGATCAGCTGGTGCACGCCGTCGGCCACGTGCTCGGTGGCAGCATTCCGCCCGTCGTCAGCGATGCCGAACAACGCTTCGCCTCTCTCGTCGTTGCCGTCCGCGCCGATGGCGCATTGCACGTCGAGCACGAACCGGTCGGCGATGTGGATGCCCTCCGCATTGCCAGCCGTGACCGCCAAGGCCTGTTTTCGATCATCGCCGGCGTGCTCGCGGTACACGGCCTCGATGTGGTCGGCGCCGACGCCTACACGAGCGCCGATGGCGTGGCCGTGGATCAGTTCCTCATCGTTCGTCTGCGCGGGGGTAGCCCCAACTGGACGAAGGTGGAGGCTGATCTTCGGGCGGCGATCGAGGGCACGCTCGATCTCGCGGCGCGGCTGGAGCAACGCATCCGCACCTACGAGCGCTCACAGCGCAGCGTGGCGGCGGCCCCTGCGCGGCTGGAAGTGATCGTCAGCAACGAGGCCAGCCATGCGGCGACGATGATCGACGTGCGCGCCCCCGACGGGTTGGCGGTCCTGTACCGGTTGTCGCATGCACTCTCCGCCGCCGGTCTCGACATCCGATCGGCGAAAGTCGCCACGCTCGGCCACGAAGTGGTCGACGTGTTCTACGTGCAGCGCGATGCCGGCAAGCTGCCGGTGGCCGAACACGACGGGTTGCGTGCGCAGTTGCTGTCGGCTCTCTCGAACTGACGCGTTGTGTGCGGACGCCGGCTGATCAGCGAGGCCGCACAGCGTCACTTCCCCCAAAAGCGGCAGTGTCCCCGGGCCGGTCCGAAGACCTGCCCGGGGACTTGCCCCTACCGAGGCAGCCGCACCGGAAGATGCAGCGCCTCGTGTGCTGGACGTGCGGGATGCGCACGTCCAGCATCAGGTGCCCGCTCCCGTCGCAGGCGATTTCGTGTGTCAGTCGGCGTAGGCCTTGACGCCCATCTCGGCGATGTCGACGCCGTCGATCTCTTCCTGCTCGCTGACCCGGATTCCGCCCTTGGTGAGCTTGTTCTGGATCTTGAAGAAGGCGTAGGCGAACCCGAAGATGATGGTCCAGATCACGACGACACCGAGGAGCTGTGCACCGAACTGGCCGAACTCGCCGGTGATGATGCCTTCGATCTTCTTGGGCGTGTTGTCGCTCGTCAGCAGTACGCCACCGTCGGCAGTTGCGTTCCAGCCGGCGCCGTACTTACCGTTGGCGAAGATGCCAACTGCGAGCACACCGAAGGTGCCACCGACGCCGTGGACAGCGATTGCTCCCACCGGATCATCGATGCCCTTCTTCTCGATGAAGATCGCAGCTTCGATGACGAGCACCGCAGCCACTGCGCCGATGACTACGGCCGCCCAAGGTGCCACGAAGGCGCAGGGAGCGGTGATCGCGACAAGACCGGCGAGCATCGCGTTGACCTGCATGCCCGGGTCGGGCTTGCCCCAACGCTTGGTGATCCAGAACATGCCGACGACGGCAGCGACAGCGCCGGCGATGGCAGTGTTGGTGGCGACGGTGGCGAACTGAATGTCCGATGCAGAGAGGGTGGATGCTGCGTTGAAGCCGAACCAGCCGAACAGCAGGATGAAGCAACCGGTGATGGCCAGCGGGATGCTGTGCGCAGCGATCGTCTTCGGCTTGCCGTCGGGACCGTACTTGCCGATGCGAGGCCCGAGGACGATGGCACCAGCGAGCGCCGCAGCACCACCGACGGCGTGCACGACGCCGGAGCCGGCGAAGTCGACGTACCCGTTACCGAGGTTCATGCTGCGGCCGACCGATGCCAGCCAACCGCCGCCCCATGTCCAGGAAGCGAAGATCGGGTAGTAGAGCGCACCGCAGAACAGGCCCCAGATCACGAAGCTCTTCCACTTCCAACGCTCTGCCATCGAGCCGGTGGGGATCGTGGCGACGGTGTCCATGAAGGCCACCATGTAGAGGAAGAAGGCGAGCATTGCCGGTGTCGCGCCGTTCGAGAGGTGATCCCAACCTTGCCAGAGGAAGGCCCAGTCGCCTGAGCCGATCAACGGGTTCGGGTCCATGGCCGCGCCGCCGGCACCGAAGTAGCCGGTCGTGCTGAAGCCGCCGAACGCCAGCGGAAAGCCGACAAACAGGAAGCCGACGAAGCCGAGGCCGAAGATCGCGAAATTCGACGTCATCACGTGGGCGGCGTTCTTCTTCTGCGTGAAGCCGGTCTCGACGAGTGCGAAGCCTGCCTGCATGAAGATCACCAGGACTGCGCCGATGACCACCCACAGCATGTTGGTGGCCTGAGCGAGCGTGGTGACCGCATCCATGGCTTCCTCGCCTTCGGCGAACGCAGTGGTGCCGATGAATATTGAAACGAGGGCGGCGCCGGTCACGCCACCTCCGATGTACTTGAGTGCTTTGCGCACTGGTGTCCTCCCGGGAACTCAACTAGGGGCAGTGGATGTGGATTCGGGACGACAGGCGGCACTGGCTGTTGTCGCTGCGCACGGTACGGCGGAGAGATTTCGGGGTGGTCGCCCGAGTGTTTCCGCTGTGTGGCGTTCGCGTTCGACGCGGCTGTTCAGCGCGAGGTGCTGAACAGAGTGCGCTTTGCCCGCTCGCCGAGCAGCGCGCGGCGCACCCGCTCCATGGCGGCGGCATCTAGCTTCCGGCCGACGCGGTCGGTCACCGCGAAGCGGTCGTTCACGCGCGACGCATCCGTGGAGACACGGGCCGTGTGGACCATCACCTTTGCTGCGGCGAACGCGGTGCTGACGGCCAGCAGAGCCCCGGGTTGATCCGGCCCGGTCACCACGACGGACGTGTGCCAGGGCAGGGCGGCGTTGTCGAACGCCAGCGCGAGGTCGGGCATCGGCGTCGTCTTCAGTGGCTTGTGCAGCCGGGCCTCGAACGCTATCGCGAGTGCCTTGGAGGCGGGCCTCATCGTGGTGCGCACGATGAAGCTGTCGAGCACGGCGCCATCGGGCCAGGTGGCGATCGAGGCGCCACTGATGTCCACGCCGTATTCGGTGAGCACGTCGGTGAGCCGCGCGAGCAGGCCATCGGTGTCGCGGCAGGCGATGTCGATCTTCCAGTGATCGGGCTCCGGCTCGGGCGCGACGGCGACACGCACACTGCCGCGGCGTGGCAGTGGCTCCATCAGGCGCGCCTGACGGGCCAGTTCCTCGGGCTCATGGGAGAGCAGGTAGCTGTTCGACGCGAACCGCAGCCGCTCGATGGGAGCGTCGTCGTCGAGCAGGTGCTCGGCGGCCATTCGTCGACCGGCTGCCAGGTTGTTGGCCTCGCTGCCGGTGAGCTCGGGATGCTCCAATGCTTGCACCACGAGGGCCAACCGCTCGTCGAGGGCTTCACGTTGCCACTTGGGTAACTGACCCACGGCAAGTGCAAGTTCGTACGCATCGCGGGCGTGGGCTGGGCTGGCCAGATGGGTGGCGAGCTGCAGGACCTCGCGCTCGTCGAAGCTGTCGGGGTCGTGCACACCGGCCCGCAGCAGTTGTGCGTCGGCGACGATCGAGGCAATGCGGTCGGCTTCGGCCTCAGGGACCAGCCGACGCGCCAGCGACAGCGAGCACTGGGTTGCGTCGTCGGCCTCGACGCACACATCGGCGGCGAGCGCAGCGATCATCAGTTCGTCCGTCGCCATGCCGAGCACCGGTGCGAGATCGTCGAGGCGGTCCACGACGGGGAATCGCAACGCGCCCATCGGGTCGAGGTCACCGAGGTCGGCCCGACGGTGGCCCATCGCCGCGGCAATCTCGGGAAGGGCGCGCTCGAGCACGCCCGTGACATCGAGGAACCGCCACGCCCGCGGGTTATCGGAGCGCAGCAGCCGCACGAGAGCCTTTGTGTCGCTCGGGTCCCACGCAAGGTGCGAAGTGCGGTTGACGCCGAACCAGTCCAGGAGTCCGGCGGCCGGGCGGGCGTTGCGGGTGAGCGCGGCGATACTCAATGCCAGCGGCACCGTCAGCGCGACAGGGGGTGTGCCGTTGAGGCGGATCTCCCCGTCGGCGGTCGTCAGCCAACCCTCGGCGGGCTCGTCGGTGACGGCGAGTTCGGCTGGGGCGGCGGCCTTGCCGAGTCGCATGCGCAGCAGCGGCGGCGCGATGACGGTGGTCAGCAGCACCACGATCAGCAGCGCCCCGTACTGGTCGCCGTCGAGCACACCATTGGCGAGTCCGATCGATGCGAAGATCAGGCCGACCTCGCCGCGCGGGATCATGCCCAATCCGATCAGCACCTTGTCGGCGCGCGTGCCGCTGGCGCCCGCAGCGCTGATCATCTTGCCCGCGACGGCGACCACCGTGAGCACCGCAGCGAGGCCGATCACCGATGGCTTGGCCATTGCTGCCAGGTCGGCGTTGATGCCGATCTGGGCGAAGAACACGGGAATGAACAGGTTGCCCACCGAACCGAGGTCGCGAGCGATGCGGTCGTGCTGGCGGCTCTTCGCCAGGCCCAGGCCGGCCATGAAAGCACCGATGATGAACGCCAATTTGGCGGCGTCGGCCAGTTCGGCGAACCCGATCGTGACCACCACAGCGGCGACTGTGACGGTGGCGCCGGAACTGGCACGGCGGTGGATGGCGTCGAGCACTCGTGGCACGACTGTGAGGCCGATGATGCCGGTGATGATGAGGAAGCCGATCGCAAGCCCGAGGGTGGATCCGATGGTGGCGACATCCACCGATCCGCCGGTGACCACCTTGACCACGACGGTGAGGATCACCAGGCCCATCACATCGTCCGCGACGGCGGCGCCGAGCACGATGCGAGCTTCGGTGGTGGCGAGTGCGCGCAGGTCACCGAAGACACGAGCCGTGATGCCGACGCTGGTGGCGGTGAGCGCCGCTCCGATGAACACGGCGGTGTTCGTGCTCTGCCCGAACAACAGGCCAACTCCGATGCCACTCGCAAAGGGCGCGGCGACGCCGATGATCGCGACCAGGAAGGAGGCCTTGCCGACCTTGCTGAGTTCCGCGAGATCCATTTCCATGCCCACTTGTAAGAGCAGCAGCAGCACCCCGATCTCGGCGAGCATCGCGAGCGACACACCCCGGGCGTCGGTGAGCTGTATGAGATCGAACCCGGACGGGCCGATCGCGACGCCGGCGAGGATCTCTCCCAGTACCGCGGGCAGGTGCAGCTTCTCGGCCAGTTCGGCGGCGACTTTCGCTGCCGCGAGGACGATGAGCAGATCGAGGAGCAGACGGGCGAGATCGACGCCTTCGCTGGCGGCGATCACGTCAGATCACTGGCGAGCAGCGCCTCCGCTGCCGGCACGGCGTCCTCCGCCAACATCCACCCGCGGCTACGTACCGTGACGATCGAGTCGGCGCCCAGCTGGCGTCGTACGCCCACGAGCACGCTGTCACAACGCCGCTGGTTGAGCTCGGCGAGGCCGGCCAGGCGTGCCAGCTCTCGCCGCCCGATCACCCGTTGACGGTTCGCCAGCAACACGGCCAGCACAGCCCGCTCCTGTCGGCCCTGATACGCGAGGGGGTGAGCATCGAGGCTTTGAGCAGGAGCGGGACTGGCCATGGCGCGAACCTACGAGTCGATGGTTTCACGACTGTTCGCCGAGTGTGAACGGCGTATGAACCGGTTCAGCCGGCGGACCGCCGAGCCGGGCGAAGGTAGACGAACCAGTACACGAGACCGACGAGCACGGCGCCACCGATGATGTTGCCGATCGTGACCGGCAGCAGGTTGTCGATCAGGAAGTGCTGCCAATCCACGTGTGTGAACTCGCCGCTGGTGGCCCCTGTGGCCTCCCAGAATCGGTCCGGCGCCCACGACTTCTGGAAGATCGCAACCGGGAAAAAGTACATGTTGGCGACGCTGTGCTCGTACCCGGCTGCAACGAACGCGGTGATCGGGGGGACGATGACGAGCACCTTGTCCATCAGCGTCCGCGCCGACATCGTCATCCAGACGGCAAGGCAGACGAGCGAGTTGGCCAGGATGGCGCTGATGATCGCTTCACCGAATGCGACGCTGCCCTTCCCCTCGGCGATTCGCAACGCTCGTTGGCCCACGGCCCCGTCGGCGACCGACATCCGGCCCGACGCGAACACCAACAGCGCCGTTGCGGCAGCACCGAAGAAGTTGGCGACGTAGACGACCACCCAGTTGCGCAACAGTGCGCGCACGGTCACCCGGCGGCCGGCGGCGGCGATGACGATCAACGTGTTGCCGGTGAACAACTCGGCACCACTGACGACCACCAGGATGAGGCCGAGGGAGAACACGATGCCGCCGAGAAGTTTGGCCACGCCCGGGTCCAACGACCCTGCGGTGACCACGGTCGAGAAGTTCGCCCCGAGCCCGATGAACGCTCCTGCCAGCACCCCCAGCGGCACCAGCCGGCGCATCGGGAGGTGTGCCTTGAGGACGCCCACCTGCTCGGCCTTGGCGGCCATGTCGGCCGGGAGTAGCGCGTCGAGAACCTGAGATCCGGCGGTGTCGGGTGTCGTATCCATCGCCCTGACCGTACGTGGACGCGCTCGGGCTGAGTAGGGACTGAATGCCATAGCTGGCTTGTATCTGCACGCGACTGGCACGAACTTGACCCGCGGGTCAATACTTGTGGGATGGAGCTGACCTACACCCCCGAAGCTGAAGCGTTCCGCGTGGAGATCTGCGGCTGGTTGGTCGACAACCTGCCGGCGGGCTGGTTCGACGACGACTTCCAGATGAGTCCGGAGGATCGCAAGGCGTTCAACGCCGGCTGGCCCGCGAAGTTGTTCGAGGGCGGCTGGATCTGCGCCACGTGGCCGAAGGAGTACGGCGGCAAAGGTCTCTCGACGCTCGATGGCGTTGTGCTCACCGAGGAGTTCGCCCGCGCGAAGGCACCGCTGCGGGCCGACTTCTTCGGCGACACACTCGTCGGCCCGACGTTGCTGGAGTGGGGCACCGAGGAACAGAAGAAGGAGTTCCTGCCACGCATCCTCAACGGTTCGATGCGTTGGTGCCAGGGCTTCAGCGAACCCAACAGCGGCAGCGATCTCGCCTCCTTGAAGACGTCGGCGGTGCTCGACGGTGATGAGTGGATCATCAACGGCCAGAAGGTGTGGACCACCGGTGGGCATCACGCCGACTACTGCTTCCTGCTCACTCGCACCGACCCCGACAGCCCGAAGCATAAGGGCATCAGCTACCTGCTGGTGCCGATGCACCAGCCGGGGGTGGAGGTGCGCGGCATCACGCAGCCCGACGGCACCGCCGAGTTCTGCGAGGTGTTCTTCACCGACGCCCGCTGCCCGAAGGACAACGTCGTGGGTGGCGTCAACAACGGCTGGAAGGTCACCAACAGCACGCTCGCGTTCGAGCGCGGGATGAGCGCCACCACCGGCTACCGCCGATTCGAGGAGGAGTTCAAGCTGATGCTCGCTGCCGCCCGCGAAACCGGTGCGATCCACGAGGCCGGCATCCGCCAGCGGCTGATGGAGTTCCACACGAAGATTCAGATCCTGCGGATCAACGGCCTGCGGTCGCTGTCCAGCACGCTCGCCGGCGTCAAGGACCCGTCGATGGCGTACCTCGGCGCCACCAACAAGATGTTCTGGACCGAGATGCACAAAGCCGCGATGGAGCTCGCGCTCGACATCAACGGCGCGTCGTCGATGCTGGTCGATACCGGTTCGTCAGCGGGTTCCTGGCCCGGCACCGCCCGCGAAGCTCGCTGCGAGGGCTATCCCGTCAGCCCGATGATGAGTGCATTCTTCTTCAGCCGCAGCGAGACGATCTGGGGCGGCACGAGCCAGATCCAGCGCAACATCGTCGGCGAGCGCGCCCTCGGCCTGCCGAAGGAGCCCCAAGCTGCGCAGTGAACACTGCTGCTCGGCGGATCCGGATGCAGTGACGGCACCGTAGACAAAAAGTGCGAGACCAAGGATGCGGAGATTTCTCATGTCGTCATGCTGCTCCTGCGACGAGCGTCGGGACTGAGTAATCATTACTCAGTTCTCGCGCCAACAATCTCAGGCGGTGATGCGGGCGAGCACGGGCTCCGCGCCGGCCGCGGCCCTGCCGCCGACGCGGTACGCAGCGCGCAGCAGCGCGGTGGCCTGCTCGACCTGGGCCTGGCTGCGGGCGTGCACGATCGCGAGCGGTCGATCGGGGCCGACGGCGTCACCCACGCCGGCGAGCGATGTCAGGCCGACCGCATGGTCCACGGGGTCCTGCGGCCGTGTGCGGCCTCCACCGAGGGCGACCACCACCATGCCGACGGCGCGGGTGTCGATACGAGTCACCGCGCCGGCCTTCGACGGCCCGATCGCGACCTGCAGTGGTGCGGCCTCGAGGTGCGTGCGTGGCTGATCGACCAGCTTCTTCGGGCCACCCAGCGCGGCGACCATCTGGCCGAACTTCTCGGCCGCGGCGCCACTGTCGAGAGCGGCCTGCAGCAGCTTCCGGGCGGCCGTCGGGGTGCGTGCGAGCTTGCCGTGCAGCAGCATCTCGGTACACAGGGCCATCGTGATCTCGTGCATTCGAGGCTCGCGACGTGCGCCGGTCAGAAAGTCGATCGCATACGCGACTTCCACCGCGTTGCCCGCGGCATCGGCGAGCGGGCGGTCCATGTCGGTGATCAGCGCAGTGGTGGGCAGGCCGGCGCCGGTTGCCACCTCGGCGATGCTGCGGGCCAGTTCCTTCGCCTGCGGCAGCGTGGCCATGAACGCACCGTTGCCGCACTTTACGTCCATCGCCAGGCCCTGCAGGCCGGCGGCGAGCTTCTTGGACAGGATCGACGCTGTGATCAGGCCGATGCTCTCGACGGTCGCGGTCACGTCGCGGATGCCGTACAGGCGCTTGTCGGCCGGGGCGAGATCGGGCGTCTGGCCGATGATCGCACAGCCGACCTTGGTGGTGACGGCGCGGAACTTGGCCATCGTCGGCGTGGCGGCGTAGCCGGGGATCGACTCCATCTTGTCGTAGGTGCCGCCCGTGTGGCCGAGCCCACGGCCCGAGATCATCGGTACGAAGCCCCCGCACGCCGCGACCATCGGTGCCAACATCAGGCTGACCGTGTCGCCGACGCCGCCGGTGGAGTGCTTGTCGAGCACCGGGCCGGCAAGGTCCCAGTGCAACACGGTGCCGCTGTCGCGCATCGCTTTGGTGAGTGCGACCCTCTCGCCAATGTTCATCCCCTGGAAGTAGACCGCCATCGCGAACGCGGCGGCCTGTCCTTCCGTGACGGCACCGTCGACGAGGCCGGCGATGAACGTCGCAATGTCGGCGTCGGCCAGCACCCTGCCGTCGCGCTTCGCCCGGATGATCTCCTGCGGGATCATCAGTACGCCGCCGCGCTCGTGGCGCTGGTGTCACCGTCGCACGCGGCCTCCAGGGACGTCAGCAGGCCGCTGGCACCGAATCGAAACGTCGCGGCCGTTGCCCACGTCGGGCTGAGGATCTTGTCGGCCTGCGCGATGTACGCAGCGGCGTCGGCCAGGGTGCGGATGCCGCCGCTCGGCTTGAGGCCGACGGCCGGATCCAGGTCGCGGATGGTGGTGAGCATCACGCCGGTGGCGGCGAGGCTGGCGCTCACGGGCGTCTTACCGGTGGACGTCTTGATGAAGTCGGCGCCATTGCGGATCGCCAGTTCGGCCGCAGCGCGGATGATCTCGAGGTCGACCAGTTCGCCGGTTTCGAGGATCACCTTGAGGGTCTTTCGGTCGCCTGCATCCACCGTGCCTCGCAACGCAGCGACCATGTTGGCGGGGCGGCTGCTGTCCCCAGCGAGGAGAGCCCGATAGGGCAGCACGAGGTCGATCTCGTCGGCACCGTTGGCCATGGCCGTGCGGGCCAGTTCGACCACGTCGTCGATGGCGTCGTCGCCGCCGGGGAAGTTCACGACGGTGGCGACACGAACACCGCTGCCCGCGAGCTGGGCGGCCGCGAGTGCGACATGGCGTGGCCACACGCACACCGCAGCCACCGTGCCGTGGCGGCCAACCGCACGCGAGCACAGCGCCGTGACGTCGGCCTCCGTTGCGTGGTCGCCGAGCTCGGTGAGATCGAGCAATGCGATGGCTCGGCGTGCGAGGTTGATGGATGCAGCGTCGGAACCTGGTTCGTGCTTCACGGTCCCACGCTAACTGCGCCCCGCTCGCTGCCCCAGCCGAGGCACCCCTCTTCGCGCCGCCCACGTTGCGTTCATGTCATCGATCGACATCGTGAAACGTCAGAAATCGATGACACAGGCGGCAGACTCTGCGACTGTGACCGAGCTGCTGTACCTCCGCGACGCGTACCTGACCGACTTCGATGCCACGGTGACGGGTGTTCGCGATGGCGCGATCTCGCTCGACCGCACCGCGTTCTACCCGACCGGCGGCGGGCAGGCCTGTGACACAGGAATGCTCGCAGGGTTGCTCGTCACCGAGGTGCGCAAGGAGGGCGACGACGTGTGGCACACGGTGGAGGGCGGTCCGCTACCGGCTGTCGGCGATGCCGTCAGTGGCACGATCGACTGGGACCGTCGCCACCAGCTGATGCGCACGCACACTGCGCTGCACGTGCTGTGCGGCGTGATCTGGAACGAGTGGAAGGTGCCCGTCACGGGCGGGAACATGGAGCCGCTGTCGGCCCGCATGGACTTCGAGTTCGACCCTGTGCCGGAGGGTTTCGCTCAGCGCATCGAGGAACTGGTGAACGACGCGCTTGCGCAGGACTACCCGATCGAGGTGCACTTCCTGCCGCGCGACACGGCCGTGCAGGATGACGACCTGATCCGCACCAAGGTCTCGCTGATCCCGGACAGCGTCACCGAGATCCGCGTGCTCGACATCGTCGGCCTCGACAAGCAGGCAGACGGCGGCACCCACGTCCGCAGCACGAACGAGGTTGGCCGCATCCGCGTGACCAAGCTGGAGAACAAGGGCAAGGGCAACAAGCGAGTTCGGTTGGT
>JAYSPV010000145.1:0-25176 GCA_043721915.1 Ilumatobacteraceae bacterium
TCGGCACACACCTGGTACAGGCTGGCGACACCACCGGCCTTCGGGTCGATAGCGCCGTAGACCACGCGACCGATGCGGCTGTTGACCAACGCGCCGGCGCACATCACGCAGGGCTCCAGCGTGACGTACAACGTGCAGTCGAGCAGCCGCCAGTGGCCCACCACCGACGCGGCATCGCGCAACGCCAACACCTCGGCATGAGCGGTGGGATCGCCGGTGAGCTCGCGTTCGTTGTGGCGCGAAGCGATGACCACACCGGAGCGCACCACTACCGCCCCGACCGGCACGTCGTCGTGCGCAACGGCGGCCTGCGCTTCGATGAGCGCCAGTCCCATCGCCTCACTGTCCGACAACACCGCAGTCATGGCCCGCACTCTACGGGTGGCCGTCGAGTGCGGCGCGGGCACCAGTAGCCGAAGGCCGGTAAGGTCGCAGACGTGGCCAAGGACGACGAGATCGACTACATGTCGCGGATGACCCAAGCCGGCCGCAACCATGCGATCGGCAAGCCGTGGTCGGATCCTGCACGCGGGCGGTACCTGCAGGAGGTGGGTTCGATGATGACATTGATGCCACAACCCCCCGCCCGCCTGCTCGACATGGGCGCCGGCACCGGCTGGACGAGCTGCCTGTTCGCGCTCGGCGGCTACTCGGTGACCGCCGCCGACATCGCCCCCGACATGGTGGCGTTGCACGCGCAGAATGCTGCTCGTTACGGCGTCGAGCTGGCATCCGTGGTCTGCGATTTCGAGTCGGTGCCATTCGCCGAGGAGTTCGACGTCGTCGTGTTCTTCGACTGCCTGCACCACGCGCACGACGAAGTCGCCGCACTTCGCAACGCGCATCGCGCGCTGCGCGCCGGAGGCGTGTGCATCACGCTCGAGCCCGGCCGCGGCCACCGCGACAGCGCCGATTCCATCCGCACGATGCAGCTGTTCGGCACCACCGAACGCGACATGCCACCGAGGACGATCATTGCGGCTGCGCAGGCTGTCGGGTTCGCCAGCCACGCAGTACACGAGCGCCCGGTCGACCCTCCACTGATCTCCACCGGACGATGGTCCCGCCCGAGCGCGATCGTCGGCGCCGCCAGGCGCTGGATCGGTCGGACGGCGCCGATGGCGATGTCACGCAGCCAGCTGGTGGTGCTGCGCAAGTAGCCCGGCAGTGCGGCGGGCACGGCACTACGACGCCTGTTTGAGCGGAGGGGGTGGGATTCGAACCCACGGAGGGTTGCCCCTCACACGCTTTCCAAGCGTGCCGATTCGGCCGCTCTCGCACCCCTCCCGGGTGGCGAGGCAGGCTAGCGGCAAGCCGGGCGAATGTCGCTAAGCTTCGCTACGCACCCGCTGGGTGTGGTGATGGTCGGGCCCTGTGCGACGGGCGTCCGGGAATCAGGTCAGGACCGGGAGGTAGCAGCCTTCAACGGTGCCGCTCGTGTGCCGCAGGCCACCTGGCCATCACCACAGCCAGCGGGTGCAGCCGCGCCCGCGACTCAGCTGCGGGCCTGTACTCGTTCCCACACTCGTTGGGCGCGATCGGCCACGTCGGGCGCGCCGAGGCGGGCGGCGACTGTGGCGAACTCGGGCGTCGGCCCACGCCACTGCCAGTCGTCGACCACGCCGACCGGTACGTCGAGCGCGAGCGTGGCGATCACCTTGAACAGCAGGGCATCGGCCATCTGGTCCTGCAGCGTGCGGGCCAGCTTCTCGGCGCCGCGCAACCCGGGCAGCCCCCAGTCGCCCGACGAGGCCGGGATCGCCTCGATCGACTCGAACTTGGCCAACACCGTCGACGCGCTCTTCGCGCCCCAGCCGGGCAGGCCCGGGAAGCCGTCAGCGGCGTCGCCGACCAGGGCCAGGTAGTCCGCGATCGAGTCCGGGCCGACGCCGAACTTCACCGTGACTGCGGCTTCATCGACGATCTCGTCCTTGCGCCGGTCGTACTGCACCACGCGCGTGCCACGAACGCACTGGCCGAGATCCTTGTCGGGCGTGACGATCAGCACCTGTTCCACACGCGGGTCGGCACCGGCGACGGCCGCAGCCGCGCCCAACGCATCGTCGGCTTCCCATTCCACCATCGGCCACGTGATGAAGCCGCATGCCACCAGCGCTTCCTCCATGATGGGAATCTGATCCAGGAGCACTGGATCCATGCCCTCGCCGGTCTTGTAGCCGGCATACAGATCGTTGCGAAAGCTCTCGATCACGTGGTCACTGGCCACTGCGACATGCGTGGCGCCGGCGGCGACTAGCGCCAGTGTGCTGGACACCACCCCGATGGCTGCGTCGTACGGCCCGGCATCGCCGTGGCGCGACACCTGACCGAAATGCTGTCGGAACAGCTCGTAGGTGCCATCGATGAGGTGAACCTTCATCCGGCCACCGTATCGCGCCAGCAATCTCTCAAGAGTTGGGCAAGAGGGTCCGATAACCATTCCGTGGCGACGGAGCTCTACCCCGCGCTGGGGAATCAGACGGAAAAGGAGACTGGATCATGAGTGCGTCAACGCCCTCACCAGGCCTTTCTCACAGCAGCACGGAGGTGCTCGCCGCCACCATCGCCGGTGCGGTGGAGCGCCAGCTGACCCAGTACGTCGGCGCGATGGCCAAGCAGGTGGAGGCCGCGCGACAGGCTGTGGAGTCCAGTCGCGCCGAACTGCGCGCCGAGTTCCAACAGCAGATCAAGGACGTGTTGGCACAGTTTGCAGCCGCTCAGACCGGCGCTGAGGGCCAGCAGCAGGCGCTGCAGACGGCACTCGAAGCACGCCTCTCCGACTTCTCCTCACACCAGCAGGCCCGGCTCAACGAAGTCGAGAACCGGCTCTTCGAGATGCCCTCGGGGCAGTTCGGCGGCAGCGCAGTCGACAGTGGCGAGCTGATCGCCCTGCGCGAGCACATCGACGCCCAGAGCGCCGGCGCGCACTCACGCATCGATGAGCTCCACAAGGCCACTCGTCGTTTCGACGAACAGGCAGCGGCGATGGTGCAACACGTCAACGACACCACCGTCGCTCTCACGCAGCGGATCGACGAGAGCAACCAGGCACTCGCCGGCGCCGTCGAAGAACGCCTGGGCTTCGTTCGCACCACCCTGGAGGCCGTCGGGCCGGAAGTGCAGCGTCAGCTCTCCGAGCATGCAGTGGTGATGGCCCAGCGGGTGGATTTCGTCGAGCACAAGGTCACCGACCGCATGCTGGCGATGGAGGAACGGGTCAACGAACAGAACGGCTCCAAGATCGCACGGCTGGAGGCGACCATCGGTCGCATCGGGTCCGGTTTCGACGAGGCCATCGCTGCGCTCTCACAGCGGATGCTCGACCTCGACAACCGGCTCTACGAATCCATCGAACGGATCGACGCGCTCACCGAGCAGGTCAGCCAGGTCGACAACAAGGCGATCTCCGCGGTGAGAGAACAGCTGTCGGCAGCAGTTGGCGAGGCGATGCTCGTCCGTATCGAACTCGATCGTGTGGTTGCCAACACCGACGACAAGATCGGCAAGACCTCGCTGCGGATGGCGGAGATCGAAGCACTGCTCTCGGACGAGATGGACGTCAACGCGGCGGTGCAGTTGGAGCGCCTGGACGAACTGGAGCGCGCACTCACCGCGCTCGACCCGGAACAGTTCGTCCGCCGGAGCGATCCAGGAGTCGGTGGTGCGCCACCGACCTCCTTCCGGCCGGCCGCGCCGTCGGTCACGCTCACGCCAGTGGCAGGCATCCCAAGCACTTCGCTCAAACCCACGCTGCCCAGCAGCACCTCCACATCGGAGCCGAGCCTGTCGTCGTTCTGACGACCGGTTCGAGCGACACACCCAAGCCGGACGAGACGGGCACATGGCACTCTTCAAAGGATCCAAGGAAGCACCTCCGACGGCCGAGGGAGAGGCATCGGCCGAGTGCCTGAAGGTCGGGCAGACGCTCGTCGAATCTGGGCAACTGACACCGGAGAACCTGGCACAGGCGCTGGCCCAGGCCAACGGAGACCTGCTGCAGTTCGCCGACATCGCCCTGGGGCGCTACGGCGCGGGCCGTACGGAGATTGCCATTGCGATCTCGCATGCCACGAACGTTGCGGCGGTGGACACCAAGGGCATCGTGATCACCGACGAGGTCAAGGGCATCCTCGAGGAGGCCGTCGTTCGCCGCAACTGCGCGGTCGCGGTGGCCGAGGAGGGCACCACGCTGGTGGTGTTGTGTAGCGACCCGTCGCCGCAACGCCGTGCCGAGATCGAGGCGAGCGCCAAGCGCGCGGTCAAGTACTTCATCTCCGACCCGGCAACTGTCCGCACGTTCATCGACCAGGTGTACCGGGCCGACGCCGACATCCAGCGCCTCGTGCAGTCGCTCGAGACCAGCGACGATCTGACCAAGATCGCCGCCCTGGCCGGTGAGATCAATCTCGACGATCAGTCGCCGATCATCCAGCTCGTGAACCGCGTCGTCAGCCAGGCGATGCGCGACCGCGCCTCGGACATCCACATCGAACCGCAGGACGAGAGCGTGCGCGTGCGGTTCCGCATCGACGGGCACCTGGTGGAAGCCTTTTCGCTGCCGATGGGCACGCACGCCGCACTGACCAGCCGGCTCAAGATCATGAGTGGCATGAACATCGTGGAGAAGCGCCGCCCGCAGGACGGTCAGTTCTCGACGGTGATCGATGGCAAGGAGGTCGACGTCCGCGTTGCCTCCGTCGCCACCGTGTTCGGCGAAAAGATCGTCATGCGAATCCTGGACAAGAGCCGTTCGATGATCGGCCTCGCCGAGCTCGGCTTTCCGCGCGAGACCTACCTGCACTACTCGAAGATGATCCACTCACCGTTCGGCATGGTGATCTGCGCTGGGCCTACCGGCGCCGGCAAGACCACCACGCTCTACGCGTCGTTGCTGGAAGTGAACTCCGCCGGCAAGAACATCACCACGGTCGAGGACCCGGTGGAGTACGTCTTTCCCGGCATCAACCAGATCCAGACCAACGACCAGGCCGGGCTCACGTTCGCCACCGGCCTCAAGGCCATCCTGCGTCAGGACCCCGACGTCATCCTCGTGGGCGAGATCCGCGACGCGGACACCGCTCGCATCGCTGTGCAGTCCGCACTCACCGGCCACCTCGTGCTGTCGTCGCTGCACGGCACCGACAGCGTCGCCGCGCTGCACCGCTTCCTCGACATGGGCATCGAGGCCTTCCTCATCGCATCGTCGGTGGTCGGTGTCATCGGCCAGCGTCTGTTGCGCCGGGTGTGCGACAGCTGCAAGGAGCCCTACACGCCCGGCGCCGACGAGCTGGCCGTGTTCCGGCAGAACAGCGGCGGCAGCGAGAAGAGCGTCTTCTACCGCGGGGCGGGCTGCAACTTCTGCGCCGGCACCGGCTATCGCGATCGCATCGGCGTCTACGAACTGCTGCGCATCACCCCCGAACTTCGTCGTCTCATCGTCGGCTGGGCGACCACCGAGGAGCTTCGGCGTCTCGCCGTCGCCCAGGGCATGCGCACGATGCTGCGCGAGGGCATGGCCCTGGTCGAGAACGACGTCACCACCATTCCCGAAGTCGTCAAGACCCTCTTCGCCAGCTAGGAGCTCCCATGCCCAGGTTTGCCTACGCAGCCATCGACTCCAACGGTTCTGCGGTCGAAGGTGTCACCAAAGCCGCCACCGTCGGCGCAGCACGCACCATCCTTCTCGACCAGAGCCTGTATCCGGTCAAGATCGAAGAGAAGCGCGGCGCGCTGCAGTTCGAGCTCACCAAGGTGAAGGTGAAGAAGAAGGAGCTGATGCACTTCACGCGCCAGCTCGCCGTGTTCGTGAAGGCGGGCATCCCGATCACCGAGGCGATGGAGGTGATCGGCGACGAGACCACCGACGTCGCCCTCCAGCGGACCATCACCGACATCGTCGAAGACCTCCGCAACGGCGGCACGCTCTCGGGGGCGGCTGCGAAGCACCCCGAAGCCTTCCCGATGTACTACATCGGCATCCTCGGTTCCGCGGAGCTCACCGGCAAGCTCGACGACACCCTCAACAGCCTGGCCGGCTACCTCGAGCGCGAGGTGGAGACCCGCGCGAAGGTGGTGTCCGCGCTGTCCTACCCGGGCGTCGTGATGGTGTTGGCCCTGTTCACCGTGGCAGTGCTGGCCGGCTACGTGCTGCCCCAGTTCAAGCCGCTGTTCGAGGAACTCAACGCCGAGTTGCCGTTCGCGACGCGGGCGCTGCTGTTCTCCTCCGACATCTTCACCGTCTACTGGTACTTCCCGTTCACCGTGGTCTGCTCGCTGATCGGTGCGGTCGTCTGGATGCGCAAGACCGACAAGGGAAAGGTGATCAAGGACAAGCTGATGCTCAAGATCCCCGTCATCAGCGGCATCGTCGAATACGCGATCCTCGAGCGGTTCTGCCGCATCCTGGGTGCGATGGTCAGGGCCGGTGTGCCGTTGCCCGATGCGATGCACACGACCACCGAATCCACCAACAACTCGGTGTTCCGCGAGCGTCTCGCGGAGGCGCAGGCCGAGATGATGGAGGGCGGCGGCTTCGCCAAGCCGCTGGCGCGAACCGAACTGTTCCCCGGGGCCGCCCGCCAGATGTTCAAGGTTGGCGAGGAGACAGGCACACTCGACGCGCAGTTGGAGATGGCGGGCATGTACTTCGATCGCGAGCTCGAAGGCCGCATCAAGAGCTTCACCACCATGTTCGAACCGCTGATGATCGTGATGGTCGGTCTCTTGGTGGGTTTCGTCGCCGTGGCGCTGGTGCAGGCGATGTACGGCGTCCTCGACGGCGTCAAGCAGCAGGTCTAGAGCCAGCAGCCCGGCGTCAGCGGACGAGGACGAGATCGATGTAGCGCTGGCCGAAGAAGATCGCCAGCACGGTACCCAGCGCCAGGAACGGGCCGAAGGGGATTGCGGTCTTGCGCCCGCCTCGGCGAACGATGAGCACCACGACACCGATCACTGCGCCGCTGCAGAACCCGAACAGCAGCCCCACGGGCGCGAGCCCGGGGTTCAGCCACCCGAGATAGGCGCCGAGGAGTGGCGCCAGGCGCACGTCGCCGTCACCCAACCCACCGCGGCTGATCCAGTACACGGCGGCCATGATCGCCAGCGAGATGGCGGCACCGAGGAGCATCATCCACAGCCGCTGCGGCGCACGCTCCACCAGTGCAGCCACCACGAGCAGCGGCAACCCCACAGCCGCCGTGGCGTAGATGATCTCGCGCGGCAGGCGCCGCGTGCGTAGATCGATCCAGCTCAGGCCGACCAGACCACCGACGAGCACGCAGAACGCAGGCATCTCCCACGACAGGCCGAAATGCCACGCCATGAGACCGAAAAGAAGACCCGTTGACAACTCAAGCACCAGCGGTTCCATGCCGATGTTGGTATGGCACTTCCGGCACCTGCCGCGCAGCGCCAACCAACTGAACACAGGAACGAGATCGAGCGGGCCCAGGCGCAAGCCACAGTTCCCGCATGCCGAACCGGGCTGGACGATCGATGCGCCACGCGGCACGCGATCGACCACCACGGTGAGGAACGAACCAATGAGAAGCCCGTAGAGGGCGGAGATAGCAATCGTCATATGCAAGGCCCGACTCGTACAGCGAGCGGAGACACCGGAGGCTAGTCGCATGTTCAATCCAGATCCGATGTTGGTGACGCTGCTGCAGGCAACCGTCGCCGCAGGGGCCTCCGACCTCCACCTCACCGTCGGACGGCCGGCGACGGCCCGGCGCGACGGCGTCCTGGTGCCGTTCGAAGGTGTCGGACTGCTGGAACCCGATGACACCGAGCGAATGGTGATGTCGCTGCTCGACCCGCATCACGTCGAGGAGTTGGAGAAGAACTCGCAGGTCGACTTCTCGTTCGGCCTCGAATCGATCGGACGCTTCCGCGCCAACGCGTTCCGGCAGCGCAACACCCTGGCGTTGGCCCTGCGTGTCATCCCCTTCCGTGTCCGCTCGCTCGAGGAACTGGGTGCGCCGTGGGCAGCCACCGAGCTGCTCGCGCGGCCGTACGGTCTCGTGCTCGTGGTGGGCCCGACGGGTTCGGGCAAGAGCACGACGCTGGCAGCGATGATCGACAGGATCAACGAAACCCGCCCCTGTCACATCCTCACGATCGAAGACCCGATCGAGTACCTCCACAACCACAAGGTGGCAATGGTCAACCAACGTGAGGTCGGCACCGACGTCAACGACTTTCCGGACGGCCTGCGCAGCGCCCTGCGTGAAGACCCCGACGTCATCCTGCTGGGCGAGATGCGCGACCTCGACTCGATCGCGATCACGCTCACCCTCGCCGAGACCGGGCACCTGGTCTTCGCCACACTGCACACCAACGACGCCTCGCAGGCGCTCGACCGCATCGTCGACGTGTTCCCCGCAGAGCGCCGTGACCAGATCCAGATCATGCTCGCCGGCACGCTCCAGGGGGTCATCAGTCAGCGCCTGTTGCCCGCCGAAGGTGGTGGCCGTGTGGCCGCCTACGAGGTGCTGATGGCGAACGAAGCCGTCAAGAACCTGCTACGGGAAGGCAAGACCCGACAACTGCGCAACACGATGATCAGCGGCCAGCAGGAGGGCATGCAGACGATGGAGATGGATCTTGCACGGCTGGTGTCCAGCGGCATCCTGAGCTTCGAGGCGGCCGCCGAAGTCAGCCAGTACCCGAAAGAGATCCTGGCGCAGGCTGCTACCTACCGCTCGCAGATGCAGGCGCAGGCCACGCTGCAGGCGGGCCAGGGCGCCACCACCGGCGCCGGCACCTACGTGAACGCCTGAACGGCCCACGATCCACGTGGCAGCAACCAGACTCCCGTACAAGACGCTCGGCGGCATCGTGCCATGCCCTGGCGGTTGGCTGATCGCCCCGGCGCGCCTGGCGGGCGTGACGGTGGTCGCGGAGGATCCCGAGGTCGTCAAGACGCTGATCGACGTGCTCGAGTACAAGCCCAGGTTCGATGCCGCGGCGATCTACTGCACGATCGGGTTCCCCGATGGACCCAGTGGGCCCTACCGGCCGTGTGACGAGGAGGCGCGGGCATTCATCGGCTGGCCGCGACAGCTGGCGATCCGGCCCACGCCGTCGCGAGCTGCCCTGCACGCACCCACCCGCGAAGCCGCTCTGGAACTGGAACCGTGGCTCACGCGCGACGACCTGCGCCGGTTCAAGCAGCTGCGCGAGGCTGAGCGCGAGCTGCAGCCGTTCCACCAGCGCACATTCTTCGCCGCCCATCCGGATCTCACGTTCGTCCAGATGAACGACGATGAGCCGCTGCTCACCTCGCCCTACCAACAGGACGGCGTACTCGAGCGCATGGCGCTGATGCGCAACAAGATGCCCGGGGTCGAGGAGATCGTCACTCGCACGCCACCGAACGGCGCCGCGCAGGTGCACATGCTGCAGGCCACCGGCTTGTTGTGGACCGCCCGCAGGGCCGCCGGCCGGGCGATGAACCGTCTGCCCGCAGAGCCCGGCTGGGATTCGTCGGGCATGCGGATGGAACTCGTCCGCTGAGGTGAACACCGGCGCTTCCGGCGCGCAGGCGCCGGCGGAACCCACCACGTCGCGGCACACCGCCACTTCCCACGAGTTGATCACGTACTCTGGGTGATGGCGCCTGCGAGCACCCCGCCCACGAGTTGCACGTTCTTCCCCACCGTTGCGGCGGGTGAGGCGACGTTGATGTTGATGTATCCCTGGGGGACGACCCACACCGTCGTGCGGGTCGGGATCGACGTGTTCTCGCCAGGGATCGAACCGCTCCACGACAGCATCAGTGTGTTGGACCCGCCCAGGTCGATGTCCGCAGGGCACTGCGTCCACACGGCGAGGCGGCCGGAGCGGTCACGACATCCTCGGCGGATGCGAGGTCGCTGGGCATCCAGTGCCGTCGACGGCGATCCCGGTGCACAGAGCTCGTTCGTCGCAAGAGGTCTCGACAACCTGGGGAGAGCACTTGAGCGATCGGACCTCAAGAGTTCCTCAGCCCGACAACGCAGAGAGCGGCCGGGCCCGAAGGCACCGGCCGCTCTCTTCAGTTGTGTGTTACCCGAACTGGTCGGGCCGCCCGGTCAGGGGACAACGACGCACTTGCCGCCCGCAGTTGCGGACACGCTGATGCCGTCGCTGCCGATGTCGAACGTCGTCGACTGGCCGCGGATCAGCTGAGCGGTTACCAGACCAGCTTCGGTTGCCGAGCCGGCTGCGCCGCCGTTGGCGTAGAACGTCTCGACGGCTACTTCGAGCACCTTCTGGTCTGCTGCGCAGGCGCTGGCCTGGCCCTTGTCGGCGATGCCACGCACGGCGAACACCGTGACGGTGGCCAAGATGCCGAGGATGACGATGACAATGAGGAGCTCGACGAGGGTGAAGCCTCGGTCCTGCTCGGTTTCGATGATGTCTTGTTCCATTTGGGTTTCCTCCCGTTAAGTACTCACACTGACAACGCCGGGCCGCTGGCGGTGCGGACGCAAGACAGATTTCGGCTGTATCTGGCGCAGCTTGAGCAATTTCTTTCTCAAGTGATGCTCAAGACGTCACGCTCAAGGGCGCCACCCATCGTGCCGATGTACGCAACGTCGAGAAGGTGGGCCGCACAGCGGCCGGAGCGAAGGTGGGCACCATGCGTCGAAGTGAGAAGAGCTGGTTGAACTTCGACGAGCCCACCAAGCCGTTCCTTCCCGCAGAGCCCGAGGACAGCCCGACCTCGATGACCGTGGAGCTGCGCGACCGCATGGTGAAGGTGGAGCAGCAGGTGCTCGCCCAGTACACCGCCACCGCCGCCTACGCCACCCTTGCTCAGCAGGGTGCCGAGCAGGTGCGCGCCGAGGCCCGCGCCGACCTCGACCGCTCGCAGAGCACGATCATCGGCCTGCTCGACCGCTTGCGAGCCGAGATCGGCAACCGGCTCGACGGCCTCGACGCCCGCCCACAGATGGGCGGCTCGGCACTGCCGCCCGACGCCGCCGGCCGACTGGCAGCGATGGAAGACCGAATGAACGGTGTGCTGCACGCGCTGGAAGGGTGCGTGCACGAGAACATGGTGCTGCGCGCGCAGATCGACGAGCTCACTCAACGGCAGATGCAGCGTGAAGGCTGGCTGGTCAGCAATGGCGGGCCGTCGGAGCTGTCGCTGCTCTGAGCCGGGGCGGAGCGCGCACAGTGCTGCCTCGGTCGTTACCGTGCACGGGGTGAGTCCTTCCCCCTCCACCGCCACGCTGTGGTTGCAACCGAGCCGTGAGCGTTCGCTGGCGCGCCGTCATCCGTGGATCTTCAGCGGCGGCGTCGGCCGGGTGGACGGTTCGCCGGCCCCGGGCGACACCGTGCGCGTGCGAGCAGCGGACGGCGGCGATCTCGGATGGGCGGCCTACAGCCCTGCCTCGCAGATCCGCGCGCGGATGTGGTCGTTCGCGCCGGATGAGGTGATCGACTCGGCCTTTGTCACCGGCCGCATCGTCGCCTCGGCGGCGCGCCGGGCGCCGCTGTTGTCCGACGGCACCACCGATTCTGCACGGCTGGTGTTCAGCGAAGCCGACGGCGTACCGGGCCTGATCGCCGATCGCTACGGCGACACGATCGTGTGCCAACTGACCACAGCTGGCGCCGACGCCTGGCGAGACGTCATCGCCGACGCGCTGTTCGCCCTCCCGGGCGTGGCATGCGTCTACGAGCGCAGCGACGCCGACGTGCGCGAACGCGAGGGCCTCGGGCCGCGCGTCGGGCTGCTGCGCGGGGTCGCGCCGTCACCCGATCTGGTTGCGAACGAGGGTGGTTTCCGCTTCGCCGCCGAGGTGGAGGGTGGGCACAAGACCGGCTTCTACCTCGACCAGCGCGACGGGCGGGCGGCAGTGGCCGGGTGGTCCCCCGGGCGGCGGGTGCTCAACGTGTTCAGCTACACGGGGGCCTTCAGCGTGATCGCCGCAGCGGGCGGCGCCTCCTCGTTGCTGTCGATCGACTCCTCCGGGCCGGCGCTCGCCGCTGCTGCTCGCAACGGCGTGCTGAACGGTGTCGATGTCGGTGAGCTGATGGAGGCCGACGCATTCACTGCGTTGCGCGGGCTGCGCGACCGGGCACAGCAGTACGACCTGATCCTGCTCGACCCACCGAAGCTGGCCAACACGGAACGCCAGCTCGACAAGGCCACCCGGGCCTACAAGGACCTCAACCTGTTGGCGGTGAAGCTGCTCGCGCCGGGTGGCATCTTGCTCACGTGGTCGTGCAGCGGTGCGATGAGCATGGATCTGTTCCAGAAAGTGGTGGCCGGCGCGGCGCTCGATGCCCGCAAGGACGTGCGCATCATCGGTCGCCTGCACCAGCCCGGTGACCACCCGGTACCGTTGGCGTTCCCCGAAGCGGAGTACCTGAAGGGCCTCGTGCTGCAGGCCGAGTAGCGCCGAGTGCGCGGCCGGTCTACTCCTGGACGAGCTCGATCAGGGTGCCGAAGCTGCCCTTGGGATGGATGAAGGCAACGGTGGTGCCACGGCTGCCGGGGCGCGGCGCCTTGTCGATCGGCGTCGCGCCGGCCGCGATCATCGCCGCCAGTGCCTCGCCGCAGTCGGCGACGCGGTAGCCGATGTGGTGCAGGCCCTCACCACGCTTCTCGATCGCCTTGGCCACCGGGCTGTCGTCGCGGGTGGGCGTCAGCAACTGGATGTAGCTGTCGGCCACCTTCAGCAGCGCTTCCTCGACACCGTCGCTCTCTACCACCTCGCGGTGGTCGACGGTGGCGCCGAAGGCTCGCTGGTAGTAATCGATCGCGGCTTCAAGGTCACGGACGGCGATGGCGACATGGTCGATTTCGGTGAGCAGCATCCGACCAGTGAAACAGATGCGCGCCCGGTGGCGTCAAGGTGGACATGCAGACAGGCACACTGGGACTGCGAGTGGGAACGATGACCAGCACCGGTTTCGACGACTTCTATCGCACACATCGTGCGGATGCCGTGCGGTGGGCAGTCGCGCTCATCGGCTCGCCGGAGATCGGCGAGGAGATCGCGCAGGACTCGCTGGCAGCCGTCGGCCGTCGGCTGGGTTCGCTCGACAACCCCGCTGGCTACCTACGGCGCACGGTGGTCAACCGGGCCGCGTCGTGGCACCGCTGGCACATCCGCTCGCGGGGACGCGAGGTTCGGTCCGTGGCCGGGCAACCGAGCTCGTACACCCAGCCGACCAACGAGATGCTCGATGCGCTCGGCGCGCTGCCGTACAAGCAGCGAGCCGCGGTCACGCTGCGGTACTGGGCCGACTGGACCGACGAGCAGATCGCCGAGGCGCTCGAGTGCGCGCCAGCCAGCGTGCGCGTGCTGCTGCACCGCGGCCTCGCCGCCCTCAAGAAGGAGATCGCCGAATGAACGAGTCCATCGACACCACGGGCAGCACCGTCGACGAAGCGGCCGTGATCGTCCGCCTGCGGAGCGCCTTGGACGAGGTCACGGCGGAACGCGCCGGCCTACTGTCCGCCGACTCGCCACGGCGCGCGAGCAGCAACCCGGCCCGATGGCTGGCCGTGGCCGCCGCCGCGGTCCTGGTCATCGGTGGTGTGGCGGCAGTGGTGACCAACCGCAACCATCATGGCTCCACCCCGGCGGCGGACAGTACACCACCCACCCCCACCGAGCCCACGCTCATCCGCAGCGTCGTGCCGTGGTACGTGCTGGCCTCACAAGATCTCGCTCCCGGAGAGGTCTTCAGCCTCGAGAACCAGCTCCCGGCCGGCGAGCTCACCATGGTCTGGGCGCTCGGCGGTAACCCCGCTGACGGTCTGCTGGTCCTGCGCAGCGGACCCTCCTCGCCGGCCCTCGGTCCGGCCGACACCTCGCTGGCCACGTACCAGATGATCGGCGAGCAGGCCGTCGCGGTCGCCTCGTACGGGCTGACCCCGCAGCAGCGGGCCGACCTCGCTGCGCAGATCCAGCCCGGCTCGGGCCTGCCCTGGGTGCTGCCGGTCGGGAGCGATTGGGTCGTGCTCAGCATGGGGGTGCAGGCGGACGGCCCCACGCAGTTGCAGATGTACTCGAACGCGACCGGTCACGTCGCCATCACGGTCGGCCCGCTGATCGACCAGTTCTTCACACTCGCTGCCGCCGACTCCGTCGAGCCGGTGACGGTCGCTGGCCGCGCCGGGTGGAAGGCCACCAACGCCGACGGCGTGTACGTCGTGTGGCCCGCGGCAGACAGCGGCCAGTGGGCCACGATGGCGATCGTGCCCGCGCTCGCCGACCGTGTCGACGGGTTGATCGCCGCGGTCGCAGAGATCGATGGCAACACCCCCACCGTCGACACCGTGCCCGTCCCCACGGAGCCCGTGTCTGAACTGGCACTTGCCGGTGACTCGCTCCCGATGTTCGACGGCACAGCCAGCACTGACCCTGCAGTTGGCCTACCGGCACCGACGGTCGACGGGTTCGACTACGAGGGCAACGAGGTTCGTATCGACCCAGCCGAGGGGCCGCACCTGGTGATGTTCCAGGCTCACTGGTGCCCCCATTGCGCGGCCAGCCTTCCCAACGTCGAGGAGTGGATGGCAGATGGCACCATCCCGTCGTGGCTACCGGTCACCCTCGTCTCGACGGCCGAATCGCCGGGCGCCGCGAACTACCCAGCCGACAAGTGGCTGCAGGAGCTCGGCTGGACCGGTCGCGTGCTGAGGGACTCGCCCAACGACGACGGTGCCGCGGGGGCGGCCGGCGTCGCATACGGCGCCAGCGGCTACCCATTTTTCGTCGTCATCGGCGTTGACGGAACCGTCCTCGCCCGAGCCATCGGCGAACTCACCAACGCCGACATGGAGCAGTTGGTGGCGGGCCTGCCCGCTGAGCCTCAGGTGCTCGGACGCCTCGAGATCCCCGCCATTGATGTCGATTGGCTCGTCGTCGACAACTCGCTCAATCTCGCCGGCTCAGCACGCTTCGGCCCGGTGTTCCTCGGCGACACGTTTCCGACTCAACTACCCATCGGCGATGGCGGAGAGGGCGATGGCTACACCATGATCTGGGGCAATCGCACCACCTACGGAGCCCCGTTCCTCAAGCTTGATCAACTCGTTGTCGGTGACATGTTCACCTGGACGGATGAAACAGGCACGGCCACGTTCAGGGTGGTGTCGACGGACATGTGCGCCGGCGCAACGACCTGCTCAACAATCGCCGGCTCACTGCTGCTGACTACCTCAGACCCGCTGTTCACGGACCAAGAAGCATTGTTTGTCTTCGCCCGTCGAGTCTCATGACCGCTGACCTGGGCACTCACCGTTTCCTGCGCGGACTCCTGCACCAGGCGTCGCCGAGCAGAGATGCTTCGGGGCCGAACGGTGAATTCAATGGTCGCTACGTAGGGACCATTGAATTCACGAGTCGGCGGCAGAGCGGCGCCCGGGCTACCGGCGGAACCAGGTGAGTTGGTCGGCGACCTTGGCGCGCAGCTCGTGGTCGGTGACGCCCAGACCCTCTTGCGGGGCCAGGGCGAGCACGGCGATCTTGCCCTCGTGCATGTTGTGGTGCATCTGGTAGGCGGCCTCACCACTCTGCTCGAGCGTGAACACCTGGCTCATCACCGGGTGGATCATGCCCTTGGCGATGAGGCGGTTGGCCTCCCACGCCTCCTTGTAGTTGGCGAAGTGGCTGCCGATCAGTCGCTTCAGCCGCATCCAGAAGTGGCGGTTGTCGAACTCCATCATGAAGCCGCTGGTGGCCGCGCAGGTAACGACGGTGCCACCGCGCTTGGTCACGTACATCGACGCACCGAACGTGCTGCGGCCGGGGTGCTCGAACACGATGTCGGGGTCCTCACCGCACAGCGCACGGATGTCCTTGCCCAGGCGACGCCACTCGCTCTCGTCGTGCACGCCGTTCTCGTCGAAGAAGTGGTAGTCGGCCGCGGCGCGATCGATGATGTGCTGCACGCCCATCTTGCGCAGGATGTCGGCCTTGTCGGCCGATGACACCACACACACCGGGATGCCGCCGCCGTTGAGCACGTACTGCGTGGCGTAGGCGCCGATGCCGCCGGTGGCACCCCAGATCAGCACGACATCGCCCTGCTTCATCTGCGCACCGTTGTGGCTGACAAGCATGCGGTAGCTGGTGCTGTTGCACAGCGCGCTCACGGCGGCTTCCTCCCAGGTGAGGTGCGCCGGCTTGGGCATCAGCGCATTGGCCTTCACCACGGCGAGGTCGGCGAGGCCGCCGAAGTTGGTCTCGTAACCCCAGATGCGCTGGTTGGTGGCCATCATCGAGTCGTCGTGCGCCGAGGGGTCCTGGTCGTCGACGTGGTTGCAGTGCACCGTCACCCGGTCGCCGGGCTTCCAGTTGCGCACGGCCGAACCCACGCGCAGCACGACACCCGAGGCGTCGCTGCCGACGACGTGGTAGGGCAGATCGTGGCGCTTGGCCCACTCACCCTCGCGGGCCAGGCGAGTGAGCGAGCCGAAGGTGCTGATCGGTTCGAAGAGGCTCGACCACACCGTGTTGAAGTTGATGCTGCTGGCCATCACGGCCAGGTACACCTCGTCGGGCGCCAGCTCGGGCGTGGCCACCTCGCCCACGTGCAGGCTCTTACGCGGGTCCTTGTCCTTGGAGGCGACTCCACTGAACATGTCCTGCTCGGCCTTGAGAACGTGCACCGCGCGGTAGCTGGCGGGCACCTCCAAGGCGGCGAACTCCTCCGCGCTGGCATTGGCGAGGATGGCGTCGAGGATCTGCTGCATCCGGCGATGTTACCGACGGGTAGGTAGCCGAGTCGAACCCAGCGGGGCGGTGGCAATGGTGAGGCCGACGTGCCCGCACCCCATCGCGCGTGCCACAGTCTGCGCCATGATTCGCTCACTTCGCCCGCTGTTGTTGGCAGCCGCCTGCACCACGCTCCTCGTCACCGCCTGCGGCGATGACACAAAACCCTCGACTGCCGATCAGGCAGGAGCCGGAGAGTGCGCACCCGCCGACGGCAGTGCGGCGCAGCAGCGGACGTTCGACGAGCCGCCGCAGCTGTGCCTGAAGGAAGGAAAGACCTACAAGGCAACGATCGAGACGACGCAGGGCACGCTCGACGTGCTGCTGCGCGCCGACATCGCGCCCAACACGGTCAACAGCTTCGTCAACCTCGCCCGCTTCCACTACTTCGACGACACCACCTGCCACCGGGCGATCCAGGGGTTCGTGGTGCAGTGCGGTGACCCGACCGCCACGGGTACGGGTGGTCCCGGCTACGAGTTCGACGACGAGCTGGGCGCGATCGAGCCGTACCGCATCGGCTCGGTCGCGATGGCGAACAGCGGCCCGAATACGCAGGGCAGCCAGTTCTTCATCATCACCGGCGACTCCGGGGCCGCCCTTCCGCCCGCCTACACGCTGTTCGGTCAGGTGGAGGACGACGACCTCGGCGTCGTCGTCGCGCTCGACTCGGTGGCAAACCCCGCCGACGGCCCACCGCTGCAACCGATCGACATCATCAGCATCACGATCACCGAGCAGTAGCGCCGCGCCGAGCTGCCCGGATCAGCCGAGTGCTTCGTCGACCACCACGACGCGTTGGCGGGACTCGCTGAAGGCGAGCGCGCTGAGCGCGACGACCACGGCCACCATCGCCGACATCTGCGCGAGCGACACGCGTTCGTGCAGGAACACCCACGCGGCGATCGACGCACCAACGGGCTCCAACTGGATCAGCACCGACGTCACCGAGGCGTCGATGCGCGGCTGCGCCCACGCGACCAGGCCGTGGCCGCCGATGCCTGGGCCGATTGCCAGCAGCGCGGTCCAGAGCCAGCCGGCGCCGTGGATCTGGCCGACGTCGGCGCGGGTGACGAGCACGATCACCGACACGGTGAGTGCGGCGATCGTAGACACCGACGTCAGGTAACGCACGGTCTCCACCGACGCCCGCACGCGCTTGGTCTGGAGGAGGTACAGCACCCAGATCAACAGTGACGCCACCGCCCACGCGTACCCCACGGCCTTCGTCGCCTCACCCGTCTCGGCCTCCGGAGCGGTGAGGACGGCGACGGTCACACCGCCAACGGCCAGTAGCGCGCAACCGACCTTGATCGGGGTGCACGTCTCGCCCATGAACCGCACCGCGATCGGCAGCGCAATCACCGGGCTGAGCGCACCGATGATCAGCGCAACGGCGATGGTCGTGTATTGCAACGTGATGAAGAACGCGCACAGGTTCACACCGAAGAGCACACCCGACACGGCGCTGGCCTTCACATCCGCCCACGACGGCAATCTGCGCAGCGCATACGACGCGACCAGCAGTACCGCCGTAGACATCATCAGCCGCCAGAACGACAGGACGACACCGGGCGCGCCGGCAGACTTGCCGAGCACCCCACCGAACGACCAGAGCAGCGATGCACAGAGCACCGCGATCACTCCAGCGGCACGGGTGTCGGGCGACCGGTCGACGCGTTTGTCGACAGCCGTCACGAGTGCATCGACGGGGCGCGCCAGGCGGGGGCGAATGACAGCACCAACATCACCTGCACGCTAGCCATCGGGCAGACCGGTAGTTCTCCCGGTGGCACACACCGCTGGCAGATGGCAACATGGCCTGCATGGGCGACACTCTCTCGCAACAAGTGAAGGTCCTTCGCGATCGGGTTGTCGCAGTGCGCGCCGAATCCGCCGACTTCCGAGAGCGGATGGGCGATGAGTTTCAGGCGCGCGGCACCGAGCTCGGCATCTCGCTCGACCGCGCAAAGACAGCGCATCTCGCGGCCGACAACAAGGTGCAGGTTGCCGACGCTCGCGCGGCGGAGATGAACACCGAACTTGTCGACAATCGAACGAACCTGCTCCAGACCGAGGCGCTGCGCGCCGTCGCTGCCACCCAGGGTGACTCGGCCACAGCACAGAATCTCGAAGAGCGTGCCGACGGGTACCGCCGGATGATCGGCGAGCGCGAGGCGCGCCTGCAGGCCGCCCAGCAGGATGCCAGCGAGGCACGAGACGAGGCTGGCGAGGCGGCAGAAGCCCTGACGAAGGCGAACGTGCCCTACGACGAGTTGTACACCACCGTCACGGCCAGCGAGGCCGAGATCGACAAGATGGAGAACCAGGCCGAACTGATCGAGCAGGCACGGCTGAAGCTCTTCGAGGCCGAAGTGATGTACGGCGACGATCCACCCGCAGGTGAGGACGTCGATCGGTGGTTCGCCGGCAGAGCGGAGCTGGAAGGCGAGGCGGCGGCGCTGCTCTGGAAGGCCGACGCCATCGTGGTGAACCGCGGTGCCATCGCTGTGTTCGCACCTGACGCCGATGATCCCGTCGCCCCGACCAAACCGAACGACGACTTGATGGATCCCAACGACGACTCGTCGACGCCGCTTCCGGCAACCGACAAGGTCCCATCCGTCGACGACAGAGAAGACGACGACGATCGGGATGACGGCGTCGACGATCGGGATAACGGCGACGGCCAACCGGTCCTGATCGCAACAGGCGACGTCGATTCGCTCGGGCTCGATCTCACCGAGGCAGGCGAAGCTGCCGAGACGGAACTGGTCGCTGACGGCGCGGCGCCGACCGCAGCTCTGGACGACGCCGGAGCCCAGTTCGAGATCGCCGGGCCCGACCAGACGCAGGAACTGGGATGGGGCTCCGGCGACGACGCTGCGACCGACGAGTGGAACGGCACTGTGGACCACGACACCGAGGACATCTCCGCGGTCGACGACGAGTCGTTCGACAGCGACGGCTTCTGACTGGGAGTTCTCCCGGTCACGGGACCACGGGGGCATGTCACCATCAGGCCCATGGCAGACGACGACCCCCTCGACCGATCAACAGCTCTCCAACAGCGCGCGCAGGCTGTGCGCGCCGATGCAGTGGTCCTACGCGCCGGACTTCGTGAGGAGTTGAACCCTGCTGCCACAGAGCTGGGCCTCGCGTCCGATCGTGCGCACCGGGTGAAGATGACCGCCGACCACGCTGTCGAGGACGCCGAGACGAGAGTCAAGTCACTGGAGGCATCCGCGGCCGACATGCGGACGAACGTCGCGAACTCGGAGGCCACCGTCACCGCCGCCATCGCCAAGGGCGACACGCACGCAGCCACCGAAGCCAGCGAATTGAACGTCATCGGTCGCGACCTGACCGAACAGGCTGAGGCACGCATTCACGCAGCCAAGCTCGAGGTCGCGGATCTCCGCGACGCGGCAAGCAGCGCAGATCGCCAAGCCACCGAGGCAAAACTGGCCTCCATCGAGAAGGGCAGAGCAGGTCTTGCCGCAGAGGCCGAGATCGACAAGATCGAGAAACAGGCCGACCTGCTCGAGCAGGCGCGGACGACGCTCATCGAGGCCGGGGCGGTGTCCGGCGGCGACATCGCTCAGCGGGTCATTGCCAGAACAATCCTCGAAAATCAGGCCGAGTTACTGCTGAAGAAGGCCGAGGCCATCACCGTCGATCGCGGCGTCATTGCCGTGATCGTGCCGAGCGCCGACGATCCGATGACACGTCCGCCGACGAGCGCCGACCTGATGGATCACAACGATGACGACTCGTCGATGTCGTTCCAGGCGGACGACGACACCAATGACGCACTCGGGCTCGAGCTCGCCACCACCACCACGATCGACCCACATCCGCCCGGTGACGAGATGGAATCGATCGAGGACATCGCGGTACTCGACGGCACCGAACAGGTCGAGATCTCCGTATTCGACCAAACGCAGCAGTTCGGATGGGGCACCGAGGGCGACGACGCCGTCGATGACTGGAACCACACCGCAGATCACGACGCCGCGGGCAGCTCAGCTGTCGACGACGAGTCATTCGACGACGGGTTCTGAACCCGCCCTCGATCCAACGAAGCAGGCGCGGCCACTCGCGGAAGGCCGCAAACTAGCCTCCACGTGTGGCCATTGCGCACGGCCGTCGAGGCCGAACCCGGTGGGTCGCCGCGGCCCTGGTCGCGGGGCTCGTGCTCTCGGCATGTCAACCGAACCGATTCGTCAGTGGCTGGGTGCCCTACTGGGGTGGGGCCTCGGGGCGGGCCACACTCGACAACGACGACGTCGCCAGCCTCCTCAGCGACATCTCGATGATGTGGTACGGCACTGCCGCCAACGGCACGATCACCACGCTCGGGTCCACCACCAGCCTCAACTCGACGGTCGCCAGCGCTCGCGCGCAGGGCCTTCCCGTCATCCCCACCATTTTCGACACGACCGCAACCGGTGTGATGCGCGGCATCCTCGACGACACGGCGAAGCGGGAAGCACACATCCAGAAGATCGTCGACCTCGTGGTGGCCAACAGCTTCGACGGCATCGATCTCGACTACGAAGTGTTCGCCTTCGGTGACGCCAAGAGCGTCTGGCCCGACATCACCCCCGACTGGGTGGCATTCATCACGTCATTGGCCGCCGAACTGCACGCACGCGGGAAGCTGCTCACTGTGACGGTGCCACCGGTGTGGAAGAGCGAAACCGTCACCCGTGGCTACACCGTCTACGCACAGGAGCAGATCGCGCCGCACATCGATCGGTTGCGGATCATGGTCTACGACTGGAGCATCACCACACCCGGCCCGATCGCGCCGATGTGGTGGGTGAACTCGATCATCGCCTACAGCAGCACGATCGTGCCGGTCAGCAAGCTGCAACTGGGCGTACCCACCTTCGGCCGCCACTGGGCGACGCAGAAGAACATCACGGAGGTCTGCCCCGACGGCGCCATCTGGCGCGAGAGCGTGCTGATGAAGGAGACGGCAGCGCTCGCGGCCGCGCACAACGCCACGCCGGTGCGTCACGTTGACGGCGAGCTCACCTTCGGGTGGACGCAGGCGGTCACCGGGCCACGCACCAAGCCGCTCGTGCCGCCGGTGTGGACGCCCCCGTCACTCGTCATACGAGCGGTCGACACTCCGGCCGGGACCATCGGATTGCAGCCGGCGCAACGCCTCGCGCCGCCGTCGACGCCGGTCACCTGCACGGTGCAGCACACGGTGTTCGTGCCTGACCCGACGAGCGTTCGCCAACGCGCCGACGCCGCGCTCGGCGCCGGCTGGAGCGGGATCGCACTGTTCGCGTTCGGCTACGAGACCGCGGCGGTCTACCAGTCGTTGGCGGGCATCGCGCCGGTACGCCCGGGCGGCGCCCCATCCGGTTCGCTCGCCGCGCCGGTGGTCACCGGCGGCTCGGTGCGCGTCACCGGGCAGGCGCTGCACCCCGAGTTCGACCTACCGGTACCTGTGCGACTGACGGTCACCAAGACCGGAGGCGGTGTCACGGTGCACACGCGGTTGGCCCGTGCAGAACTGGTCGGCATGCCGGCCGGCCTCGGCCCGTTCCACGGCATCGACGACACCTTCACCCTCACGCCGGGCAGCTACACGGTGTGCGGCGAAGTCCTCGGCTGGGGCGGCGCGGTCATCGCTGCGACGGGTTGTCAGCCGTTCGGCATCGTCAGCCAGCCGCTGCTCCGCATTACCAGCGGGTAACCCGAGCCGAATACGCTGGCAGCACACGCCGCAGCGCTCGTTGCTCGCACGTCTCTGGAGGTCCCGTCATGTCTGGTTCGTACATCGTCGCCGGTGCTCGCACGCCGATCGGCAAGATGAGCGGCGCGCTCGCCGCGTTCAGCGCCGCCGACCTCGGCGGATTCGCGATCAAGGCCGCACTCACCCGCGCCGGCGTGGCGCCCGAAGAAGTCGAGCACGTGATCATGGGCCAGGTGCTGATGGCCGGCCAGGGCCAGGTGCCCGCACGCCAGGCTGCCTCGAAGGGCGGCGTCCCGATGAACGTGCCCTCGATCAACATCAACAAGGTGTGCCTCAGCGGCCTCAACTCGATCTACCTCGCCAACCAGATGATCATGGCGGGTGAGGCCGACATCGTGATCGCCGGCGGCATGGAGAGCATGACCAACGCGCCCTACCTCGCGCCCGGCGCTCGCGGTGGCTTCCGCTACGGCAACGTGGAACTGCAGGATGCGATCGTGCGTGACGGCCTGTGGTGCGCGTTCGACGCCTGCCTGATGGGCCTGGGCACCGAGCGGTACGCGGCGGGTGGCATCACTCGCGAACAGCAGGACGAGATGGCGATGAAGAGCAACGTGCGCGCCGCCGCGGCCATCGCCGAGGGCCGCCTGACCGACGAGATCGTGCCGGTCGAGATCCCGCAACGCAAGGGTGACCCGGTCGTCATCGCCAACGACGAAGGCGTGCGCGCCAGCACGACGATGGAGTCCCTGGCAGGCCTCAAGCCGGCATTCGACAAGGACGGCACGATCACCGCCGCCAACGCGTCGCAGATCAGCGACGCCGGCTCGGCGATCGTGATGATGAGCGAGAAGGCCGTCAACGCCCGCGGTGTCACGCCGCTGGGCCAGTTCGTCTCGTACGGCATGGTCGCCGGCCCGGACAACGCGTCGCTGCTGCACCAACCGAGCCGGGCCATCATGCGCGCGCTCGAGCGGGCGGGGAAGAGAGTGGCCGACGTCGACCTGTTCGAGATCAACGAGGCGTTCGCAGCTGTCGGCATCGCCTCGATCGCGGAGCTCGGGATCAGCGACGAGATCGTCAACGTCAACGGCGGCGCGATCGCCCTCGGTCACCCGATCGGCATGAGCGGCAACCGCCTGGCACTCACGCTGTTGCACGAGCTGCGCCGTCGCGGCGGTGGCACCGGCGCCGCAGCCCTGTGCGGCGGCGGCGGCCAGGGCGACGCCCTGATCGTGCGCACCGTTTGAAATCGTCCCGCCAGATGCCGTGTGGGATCGAATTTCGGCACTTCGATTGTGACAGGGTTGACATATTCGACCGGTTGTCGTAATGTAACCGCAACATACACCGCAGTGATTTGCGCAGGCCCCTCCCGCCAGCAGCAGCCACCGCGGTATTGATCTGGGGTACCACCTCTGGAGCTGGCCCGTCCGCCCGCTACCAGGTCCAGGAGTGGTACCCCAGTAACATTTTTGGCGTCAGGTGCGACGCACGGCCTCAGCCGGTGAGTTCGCGACGGCCCTCGATCGCCCGGCCCAACGTCAGCTCGTCGGCGTACTCCAGATCGCCGCCCACCGGCAGGCCGCTGGCAATGCGGGTCACCTTCACCCCGAACGGTTTCATCATCCGGGCGATGTACATCGCAGTGACCTCCCCTTCGGTGTTGGGGTTGGTGCACAGGATCAGTTCCTGCACGCCTTCGGGCTCGATGCGCGCGAACAGCTCCTTCATCTTCAACTGCTCGGGGCCGATGCCTTCCAGCGGGCTCATCGCACCCAGGAGGACGTGGTAGCGACCCTTGAACTCACCGGTCTTCTCGATCGAGATGATGTCGCGCGACTCTTCGACGACGCACAGGGTGGAACTGTCGCGCCGGTCGTCCTGGCAGATGGGGCACAGCTCGGCTTCGGCGAAGTTCCAACAGCGATCGCAGAACCGCACGCGTGCCTTCGCGTCGGTGATCGCGATGGCCAGTCGGGCGACATCCTCCGCAGGGATCTTGAGCAGATGGAACGCGATCCGCTGCGCCGACTTGGGGCCGATCCCGGGGAGGCGGCCGAGCTCGTCGATGAGCGTTTGGACGGGAGGCGTGTAGACGGCCATCGGCTATTCGTCGACCAGTTTCGAGCCGGGAAAGGCCTGCGCGAGCCGATCGATCGGCGACACCACGGCCTCCGGAGGCGCATCGATCAGATCGTCGAGATCGATCTCGTCATCGGGGGTCGGCGAGGGCGCAGCTGATCGTTGCAACGGCACAACGTTGCTGCCCGCGCCACGCGGAACCTGATCCGGTGCCGGCACGTCATCGGGCTCGGCCAACAGCGAGTGATCGTCGGCCGGGCCGCTCTGCAGCACGAGCTGCACCGAGACCTTTCCACCGACGACGGCAGCGATCGCCGCCTCGACATCCTTGCGGTGATCCTCACACTTGGTCCGCTGCATCTCGGTGGCGACGCCGAGCGCGAATGCCCCGTTGCGGTCCCCCAGCACCGTGGTGCTGGAGTACATCGCGCGCGCCAACCCCTTCAGCTTGGGCTTGATGTCGCTCACCCAACGCGCGGCCGTGGCCGCCACAAGATCGCCGTCGCCGGCAGGATCGGTGGCGGGGGCCGGCGCAGCTGGCGGCGGCGGAGTGGGGGCCGGCGCAGCAGGGGCGTCGACGGCGTGCGCATCGGGAGCGCGAGCAGCGACCTCGGCTGCGGCGGGCGGCGCAGGCGCGGCGGGCGGCGC
>JAYSPV010000146.1:0-4692 GCA_043721915.1 Ilumatobacteraceae bacterium
CGACATCCGACCACCGCAATCCGAGCGCCTCACCTCGGCGAAGTCCGGTCGTCGCGATCAGCATCCACAACGCTGACAACTCGTCGTCGCGCGTTGCCTATCCGCAGTCCACGCTTTGATCGGGCGATGCGTCGCCGACCGTTTCGGTGAATCAGCCATCTCTGCCGGACTCTTGGGGATCCTCCCCCACCTCACCGCGTCACGCAACATTCGATGCACCGTCATCGCCACATTCTCCACACTCTTGGCCGATAACCCTGACGCGGGACCGCCTGGGCTGGCCGGCTTTCGGCCTGACACCGCCAGCTGCGCCCACAACCGGTTCAACGCCGGGCCGTCCAGCTTGGCGAGTTGCACGAACCCGATGTGGCGGATCACATGGGCGCGCAGATCGCGCTGATACTTGTCCAACGTCGACGGCCTTACCGTCGGCGCGATCGTCGCCAACCACTCGATAGCGAACTCGCCGACCGTCTGCCGGTTGGCTTGAAGGTAGTCGCCGCGTTGCATCGCCACTACCAGCTCGTTGCACGCCGCCTGAGCTTCCCGCTTGGTCCGAAAGCCCGAGTGCCAGCGGCGCTTGCGAGCGCCGGTGGCTGGGTCGCGGTCCTCAATGACGAGGTACCAGCGGTCGTTCTTCTTCACCACCGAGCCGCACATCAGCACCTCCCCACACAACAGGCGTCATTCCCCACCGGGGTCGCCGGTACCCCGATGAGGAATATGCCGTCGCGATTGGGGGTGCACGTGTCCGCTTCTACCGATCTTCTACCGAAGTTCGCACCACAGACCACCAACGACCAACACAGATCACCACGATCAAACAGCATCGTCGCAGCTCACGACTACTGAACAACACGGATCAACACCGAGCCACACGATTTCGAGGGGTTCGATTCGCCCCAGCTCCACTTTTTGAAGTCTTCCCAAAAAGAGGGACGATCCCGCTGCCGCAACAAAGGCTCGCTAGGGCGTCGACCAATCGTTCATCGGTACGCCTCCGACAGTTCCCATCGCTGGCCAACAGCCAGCACATGGGATGGTCCGCGTTTCCAACACACCGAAATGGGGTACGACTCGCGCCTAGAGGTCGTCGACCCCAGAACGGAACCACATGAGATACCAACCCCCGGTGCTCTGCGCCATCGCACTCCTGCTCGTTTCGGGGTGTGGCACTGACAAGACTGAGTCGCGTTCGTCCGCACCCCCGCCCGGCAACTCTGCGGCCACTTTCGTCCTGAGCGAGTTCAAGATCACCCTCGACGGCACAATCCCAGCCGGCCAGGTCACCGTTGCGATTGACAACCAGGGCGGCGAAACGCACGAACTCGTCATCGTCGCGGCAGACACTGTCGAAGCCCTTCCAAGAAACTCCGACGGCTCCGTGGACGAGGAGACGATCGCCGAAGCGGACAAGGTCGGCGAGCGCGCCGACATCGCAGGCAGAACCTCCACCACTGCGACCTTCACCTTCGAACCGGGCACCTACGTCGCGTTCTGCAACCTCGTCGACGACATGGGGATGGCCAGCGAGACGGCGGGCGACACCAGCAACATGCCGATGGGGGGCGACACCGACGGCCACGTGCACTTCTCAGCTGGTATGTACATGACCTTCACGGTCGAGTAGCTCGGCCGCGAGCCCCAAACGTGACAGCTATGGTGGCTCATGCGCTTCGGATTGATCGCGTTTCCCACTGATCGTGCCGAGCTGATCGAGACGGCGTCGCTGAGCGAACAGATGGGCTACGAGGCGCTGTACGCACCGGACCACCTGTTCGCGTTCTTCGCACCATCGTCGCCCTTTCTCGATGGATGGGTGACGCTGGCCGGCTGGGCGCAGCTCACCACGAAGATCCGGTTCGGCCCGCTCGTTACCAACCTGGCGTGGCGCGACCCGGTCCAGACGGCCAGGAGCGCCATCGCTCTCGACCAGTTCTCCGGCGGGCGATTCGACCTCGGCGTGGGTGCCGGGCGTTTCGCCGATCAGGCAATGGCAGGGATGCTCGACATGCCGGGCGACGAACGAATCCAGCGGCTCGAGGAAGGGCTTGTCGTGCTCGATCGGTTGTTGCGCGGCGACCTCGAACCATTCACGGGCCAGTTCACGAACTATGACGCCGCGCAAACGGCTCCAGGGTGCGTGCAGCGGCCTCGCCCTCCGTTGATCGTCGCGGCCCACGGGCCACAAGCACTCGCAGTCGCCGCTCGGCACGGCGACGTGTGGAGCAGCTACGGCGGCCTCAGCGCCGAGACGAAGACATCTGAAGGGTTGATGGCAATCACTCGCCGGCGCGCAGCTGTTCTGGATGCCGCCTGTGAGTCGATCGGCCGCGACCCCAGCACGATCGGGCGCTCGCTGCTGGTGAACCCGAGCGCCGTCGATCCCTGGGGACCACCCGGCCCACTCACCGGTCTGTTGGACGAGCTTCGCGAGATGAACTTCGGCGAGGTCGTGTTCTATTGGCCCCCAACGGAACAGCGGGCCGCCTTCGAGCGCACGTCGCTCGAGGTCCTGCCGAGCTTTCGCTGATCGGACGCCACCTGCCATGTCACTTCGCGATTCATCGTGACGGGGGCAGCAGCACGAACTTGCCCACGTGCCGCTTCAGCAGGAACTCGCGCTGCGCGTCGGCGATGCGTTCGAGCGGGAAGGTGGCGGCGACCAGCGGCGTGATCTCGCCCCGCTCGATGTAACCCACCAGGTTCGGGAAGACCGGTTCGTCCCAGGCGGTGCAGCCGATCAGCGTGATGTCCTTCAGGTACATCGAGCGCATGTCGAGCGGCACCATCGGCCCGCCGATCGCCCCCGACGACACGTAGCGGCCACCTCGCCGCAGCACCTTCAGCATTGACCCGAACCCCGGCCCGGCCACGTTGTCGACGACGAGGTCGACCGATTCCTCGCCCAGCACGGCCGCTGCGTCCTCGTCGCGGGCGATGACCCTGTCGGCCCCGATGGCCAGCAATTGTTGGGCCTTGTCGCCACCGACGACCGCTGTGACAGTGGCGCCGCGGCGCTTGGCCAGCTGCACTGCGGCGGACCCGACGCCGCCCGAGGCACCGGCGACAAGTACGTGCTCGCCGGCGACCGCTCGCGCCCGGTGCAGCATGTTCTCGGCCGTGGCGTAGGCGCACGGGATGGTGGCCAGCTCCACGTCGGACCAGGCGGAGCGCACCTCGAACACCTCGCCGGCCGGCACCTTCACGAACTCGGCGAACGCGCCGTCGAAGTCGGAGCCCATCCAGATGTTGTCCATCGACCCGAAGCCGTGTGGCCTCATGCAGGCCCGTACCAGCACCCGACGGCCCACCAGCGCATCGTCGACTTCCGGGCCGGCCTCGACCACGAGCCCGCAGCAGTCGGTGCCCTGGATGAACGGGAATGGTGTGGCTGCGTTCCAGCCACCGTCGGCCTTCTGCGTGGGGCGTTGCTCCTCGGTGGCGGCCGCAGCGTTCGTCTCGGTGGTGACCGATGACGAGTACCAGCCGAGCCGGGTGTTGATCTCGGTGTTGTTCACCCCGGCAGCCAACACGCGCAGCAGCACCTCGCCCGGGCCGGGCACCGGAACAGGTACGTCGCGCCACACGAGCCGGTCGTAGCCACCGTTGCCGGTGGTGACCACGGCCTTCACGTCAGTCGACCAACGAGTCGGCGCGCAGCCCGGCCCGCTCGAGGTGGACGGGCAGCACCCGGCCGTACAGCTGGCGGGCACGCTCGGGCTGGCTCACCATGCCCGGTTCCTCGACATAACTGAAGATGGCCACGTAGCGCGGGCGTGGCCCGCGCAACGCCGTCACCCGGTGCAGCGAGTAGCGCCCCTTGAAGATCTGCAGGTCGCCGGGTTCGAGACGCAGCGTGCGGATCAGCGACTGGTCGCCATCGAGCACCCGTTCCACACCCTCGTAGTTCTCCTCGGTCGTCGTGCGCAGGTACGGGCTGTACTCGAAATCGCCGCCCTGCTCCGCGTTCTGGATGGCAAGCGTGACCGTGTAGTTGTTGGTGTCGAAGTGCCACGGGAACCCGTTGCCCTCCTCGGCCAGGTTCACGATGACATCCGCCAACGGGTCGGCGTAGGGGAAGAACCGTTCCTCGCCGAGAGCTGCCTGCACGAACGGGGCGAATGCCGGCCACTCGTAGATGGCCCGCAGGATGCTGTCGGACCCGAAGTGGTCGGCCGGCACGAACGCGTTCGAACGGTCGAAGAAACGGCGCAGTGGGTGCGTGGGGGGCAGGTCGTCGCGGTCGACCGTGAAGTAAGGGTTGGTGCGGTTGAAGTTGCGGTGGCCGTACTCGGCGGTGCGATCGCACTCGGCGACGATGGCCGGCAGGTGCTCCGCCCGCACGAAGCCCTTCAGCACGGCGCAGCCCACGCTGTCGATGGCCTCGCGCGCCGTGGCGATCACGGCATCGCGCAGCGGCCCGGGCTCGTGGACCGGATATCGGTCGAGATCGATGTAGTCGCTGGCAACCGGCAGCGCGGCAGGCTCCATGCGGCAAATGCTACGCCTACGACGGCTCGACCCTGTGCATCCGCGCCCGCACACACAGCCAGGGGTCGGCGGTGTCGGCGGCAACGAGATCCATCGGCGACTAGTGTCCCGCGTCAGAGGTTCGTCAAGTATTTCTTGAGGCTGTCGAGGATCTGATCGGCAGTCTTGTGCCAGACGAAGGGTTTCGGGTTGTCGTTC
>JAYSPV010000147.1:0-23511 GCA_043721915.1 Ilumatobacteraceae bacterium
GACCTTGTTGATGATGACGATGGCCGGCAGGTTGCGGGCGAGTGCCTTTTGCAGCACGTAGCGGGTCTGTGGCAGCGGGCCTTCGGCGGCATCGACCAGGAGCAGCACACCGTCGACCATGGTGAGGGCGCGCTCGACCTCGCCACCGAAGTCGGCGTGGCCGGGCGTGTCGACCAAGTTGATCTTGACGCCCTTCCAGGTGATGGAAGCGGCCTTGGCAAGAATGGTGATGCCGCGCTCGCGCTCCTGGTCGTTGGAGTCCATGACTCGGTCGACAACTGCCTGGTGAGCAGCGAAGGTGCCCGTGGCACGCAGCAGTGCGTCGACCAGGGTGGTCTTGCCGTGGTCGACGTGAGCGACCAGAGCGACGTTACGAATTTGGGAGGTTTTCAGCGAGGACATACGAGCCAGGGTTCTTGATGAGGACCAGGCTCGGCAGCCGCGCAGTGAGAATCAGTCGTCGGACTCGTCGTCGTCTTCGTCGAAGGTGACACCGTACTTCTCCGCCAACGCGGCGTACTCATCATCTTCAGTGCTTGGACGCTGATCGCTGCCGCCGAACCCCAGATCGAATGCGCTGGGACCAGCCTGCTTGAGTTTCCGTGCTTCTTCGAAGCGACGGTGACGACCCTTCTTCACAGTAGGGCTCCCGAACCTAGAGAGTTGACATTGGGCATCACTCTATCGGCTGTACGTTCGATTGAGCGGGACTCCTAACATCATGACGATGCCCAGCTCACCGATGCAATGGTGGAAGACCGCGGTGGTGTACCAGGTCTATCCACGCTCGTTCGCCGAGTCAGCCGATTCGCCCAGTTCGACGCCGGGAGTCGGAACCCTGCCAGGCCTCACCGAGCGGATCGACCACCTTCGGTGGCTGGGGGTCGACGCGCTCTGGCTCTCCCCCATCTTTCGCTCCCCGATGGCGGATTTCGGGTACGACATCAGCGATTTCTGTGCGATCGACCCCACGTTCGGCACACTCGCCGACTTCGATCACCTGCTCGCCGAGGCCCACGCCCGCAACATCCGGATCATTCTCGATTGGGTGCCGAACCACACCAGCGACCAGCACCCGTGGTTCCAGGAAAGCCGACGCGATCGCGTCAACCCGAAAGCCGACTGGTACGTGTGGCGTGACGAGCCGGCCAACAACTGGCACGCCTCGTTCCCGAAGGGCGAGCGCGCCTGGCAGTTCGACGAGGTGCGCGGGCAGTACTACCTGCGCTGCTTCCTCAAGGAGCAGCCGGATCTGAACTGGGACAACCCACAGGTCGAGGCGGCGATGCACGACACGTTGCGGTTCTGGCTCGACCGCGGCGTGGACGGTTTCCGCATGGATGTCGTGCACCTGATCGGCAAGGACCTCTCCAAGCAGGACCCGGCCGAGGCCGCTGCCAAGGCGTGGAGCCACATCATCTACAACGACGAGGCGATCACCCACGATCGCATCCGCCGCATCCGCGAGGTGCTCGAGGAGTACCCGGGTGACCGCGTCAGCGTCGGCGAGGTGTACCTGCTCGACGAAGCAGCGATGGCCACGTACTACGGAACGGTGGCAGAACCCGAGCTGCACCTCTCGTTCAACTTCCGATTCCTGTGGGCGCCGTTCACGCCGGCCGAGCTACGCGAACGGGTGGCCACCACCATTGCGCTGCTCACCGACCGCGACGCCTGGCCGACATGGGTGCTGTCCAACCACGACGTCCCCCGTCACCGCCAGCGCTATGGCGGCGGAGAACTGGAGGCGCGCATGGCAGCGCTCATGCTGCTGACGCTGCCGGGCACGCCGTTCATGTACCAAGGAGAGGAGCTCGGCCTGGTCGACGCCGACATCCCTGCGGATCGGGTGGTCGACCCAGGCCGGCGCGACGGCTGCCGGGCACCGATCCCGTGGGACGGCACCGAGGGGCACGGCTGGCCCGCCGATCCGTGGTTGCCGTTCCCACCGGACGCAAGCGTGCGCAACGTGGCAGCTCAGGTCGCCGACGATCGCTCGATCCTTCACTGGTACCGCGAGTTGCTCGCATTGCGCAAGGCAACCCCCGCCCTGCACTCGGGGGACATCGCCGTACTCGACGGCAACCCCGGGTTGTTCGCCTGGCAACGCTCCCTCGGCACCGAGCAGTGGTTCAGCTACGTCAACCCCACGGCCGAGGTGCAGCACCACAACGGCCCGATGACAGGTGCAACCATCGTGGCGTGCACCGACGAATCGCTGGTCGGCTGCCGGGTCGGAACTGAGTTGCCAGCCCGCGTCGCATTCGTCGCGCAGCGACCTGGCACGATGTGAGCCATGGGCAAAGTCGTCGCAGTTCTCAACCAGAAGGGCGGCGTCGGCAAGACCACCGTCGCCCTCGGCCTCGCCTCGGCAGCGGCAGCGGCCGGGCACCGCGTTCTCGTGGTGGATCTCGACCCGCAGGGTTCGAGCAGCTGGGTGCTCGGCATCGACCCTGCAGACGTCGAGATCTCGAGCGCAGAGGTGCTCAGCCGCACACCCGCGACCAAGTCGATGATGCCGTCGGTGTGGGGCGGCGAGGTGTGGGTGATCCCTTCGTCGCCTCGGCTGCTGGCACGCGATCACGGCGGCAACCTCAACCGGCTCCGCGACGCGTTGGCCGAGGTCGCCGACCAGTTCCACGCCGTGCTCATCGACTGCCCGCCCTCGCTCGGTTCGCTCAGCGCAAGCGGCCTGTGCGCGGCGAGTCATGCCGTCATCGTGGTCGAGCCGTCAGCGCTCGGCCTGCGTGGCATCGGGGCGGTCGCCGATCTCGTCGACGAGGTGTGGGACACCCACAACCCTGGTCTCGAGCTCACCGGGGTGATCGTCAACAAGGTGCCTGCCGTCAGCAGCGAGGCCGACCGTCGCTACGAGGAGTTGGCCCGCATCGTCGGCAAGCGCGCGATCTGGCAACCGGTGATCCCCCAACGGGTGATCGTCAACCAGGCAATCGGTGAGCGCCGCCCGATTCACAGCTACGGCGCGCGCAGCAGCGAAGTGTCGGAGGTCTTCGACAAGCTGTGGGCGAAGCTGCGCCGGATCACCAAACCCTGACATCGCTCAATGCGTGCGGGTGACGGCGGCGACTGTCAGCCCGGCACGTCGATCAGGCTGAGGCCACCGCGCCCGTCGAAGGTGAGCGCGGCCTTGCCGGCCACCAGCCGCCTGATGCCCTCACCCAAGAACTCGCCGCGCCAACCGCTGGCGAGCCGGGCATCGGCATCGCCGCGCAGGAAGGCCACGAGGTCGTGACGGGTGGCGAGCAACGACGTGTCGATGCGTTGCTGGCGAGCGACTTCGCTCACCCATGCCGAGACGAGGGCCACAGCAGGCCGCAGGCTGCGCTCCAGCTCCTCACCTTCGGCGGCAGGGAGTGCGACCTCGTTGGCAATGCCCTCCTCGACCGCTGCGAGGATGTCCTTGGCGATGACACCACGCGTGTGGCGATCGTCGACGCCTCGCGACTGGGACAATTCGTCGATCGTGCGCGGCTGCTTCTGCGAGATGCCGAGGATCGCCAGATCCGGGAGCACCTGGCGCACGGGCGCATCGATCGACATCGCCCGCCGCTCACGCCACGCCGCCAACGCCCTGGCCACGCCGCGAGCGCGCGGCTTGAGCACCCGAACATCTTTCAATCGCGTCCATGCCTGGTACGGATCGGTGCCGCTGACCGGGCGCGTCCGCAGCTCCTCGCACGCATCGGCCGCCCAGTCCACCCGACCGTCGACCTGCAACTTCGCAAGCAACTGATCGTGTAGCTGCAGCAAGTACGCCACATCGCTCGCGGCGTAGTCGCGCTGATCCGCGCTCAACGGGCGACGCAGCCAGTCGGTGAGCCGATCACCCTTCGCGGCGGTGACCCGCAGCTCTGCCTGGAGGAGCGACACCAGCGACGGTGTGCTGTAGCCCAGGAAGCCGGCCGCGAGCTGCGTGTCGAACATGTGCGCAGGCACCGCGCCGACCGCGTGCGTCAGCACATCCAGATCCTGCTGCGCAGCGTGCAGCACCGCGAGGCACTCGCTCGCGAACAACTCCTTGAGCGGCGACAGGTCGCATGCCAGCGGATCGATGAGCACGATCTCTCCGGCCCCCGCGATCTGCACCAGCGCCAGTTTCGGGAAGTACGTCCGCTCGCGATGGAACTCTGTGTCCATCGCGTACCTGGGCTCCGACAGGAGGCGGCCGACGTACTCCGCAACGGCCTGGTCGGTGTCGATCCAGCGATAGCTCACAGAGGTGCGCTCCCGGCGACCACCGGGAGGCCGGCGGCGATCCAGTCCATGGTGCCGCCGGTGACGTTGATGGTGTTCGTGACGCCCTGCTGCTCCAAGAATCGGCAGGCATTCAGGCTGCGGCCGCCGGCTTTGCAGATCACGTAGGTGGCGCCGGCGCCCATGAAGGCGCCGATGTGCTCGGGGACAGTGGCGAGCGCGATGTGCACGGCTCCGGGCACGTGCCCGGATTCGTATTCGTCGGTTTCACGGACATCGATCACGCGTGCCCCGGCCGCAAGCGCTACTTCCAGCTCGGCCACGCTGACTTCGGGAATTGACATGGCAAGGAAGCTACTCCGGTAGGTCACCGAGCGTGTTGACGTTCGTGAGATCTTGCGGCGCAACGGGCACCGTCACCTGCGACAACGCACCGAGCGCGGCGACCATCCGCCGCTCGCCGGCATCGAACATGCCGCGCAGCGTGACAGCCGCCGCCGGGCGCCACGCCGCGCACACCGGCTGCACGCGCCCGGCAGCCGCAACCGCCACCTCGTGGTCTCCCAAACCGGCGAGCAGGGCGCGAACTGACTGTGGCTGCAACCGTGGGAGATCGCAGGCCACGATCACGACGGCCGCTGCCTCGGGGTGGGCGGCGAGCGCCGTGATCACCCCGCCGAGCGGCCCGTCGCCGGGGAACTCGTCGGCGATGACAGTCAGCCCTACTGCGGCTAGCGCGTCGCGGTCGCCACCGATCGCGACGACCGACGCGCAGCCGGCCGCTCGCAGCACCCCGGCAACCACCAACGCCATCGGGACACCATCGATCGACAGCAACGCCTTGTCGCGCCCCATCCGCCGGCTGGCGCCACCGCACAACACGGCGCCGACGACTGCGCCGGGTAACGACTCGCCGGGTAACGACTCGCCGGGTAACGTCCTGCTCAGGCGGCACCGCCCCCGAGCCCATGGGGCACCGACGGGTCGAGCTGCATCAGGAAGAGCGCGATCCGCTCGGCCTCGTCGTCTTCGCCGATCGCCGAAGCCATCTGCCCGAGGCCGCGCAGGCAGCCGAGAAAGCTGCGGTTCGTCTCGTCGGCCCAGCGGACATATCCCGATCCTCGCCAGCCGTTCGCCCGCAGCGCATCGAGGCCGCGGTGGTAGCCGACCCGGTACGCGGCGTATCGCTCGATCGTGTCGGTGGCGCAGTCACCGAGCGTGCACCACGCAACGAGTGAGCGCGGATGCCCTGCGACGATCGCCGCTGCCAACCCACGCTGCTGATCAGGAGGCGCGGCGAGGGCCTCGGCCGCTGCCTCACGAATCGAAACGGCTTCGGCGGGCAGCACGGTACGCGGCGGCCCCTGCGGTGTCAGAAGAATCGGTTGATCGCTCACAGGGTCACCCTACGGCCTAGGGTTCGCGCCATGACTGCTCTGTCGTTGGAATCGGCGAAGACCATCGCCATCGTCGTCGCCCTCGTCTTCGTCGCGTTCGCGCTGCTCTCCGCGTGGCTGATCAAGACCGTCGTCACCAAGGTCATCGTCATCGTCGTGATGGCGGGCCTGGCGCTCGGTGTCTGGACGCAGCGCACCACACTGCAGGACTGCGCGAGCAAGGCCAAGGACAAGGCGACGTCGGCGAACGCCGGTGCGTTGACCTGCACGTTCTTCGGCACCGACGTGGAGATCAGCGGCGACTGACCGTTGGCGCCTCAGTGCGCCCAGGGCCCGCCGACTTCGGCCAGCAGCGGCAGGATCAGCTCGTCGCGGAAGCGCTCGGCATCCGAACTGGGCGCACCGTGACCGCAACCGTCCAACACACCCAGCCTGGCATCCGGAATCGCACCGGCCGCCAGCGTCATGCCCTGCTGGTGGTGCGCGGCGCCGCGGGTGCCGTAGCCGAGCATCACCGGCACACGGATCCGCTCGGCGTGCCACGGACGGTGCTCGCGCAGGTCAGCGAGTTCGTCGACGAGTGGCTTCCCCTCTGCCCGACGGGTCTCGCGGGTTCGCTCGGGCAGGCCCTCCCATCGTTCGTCGCCGAGCAGCCTGCGCATGAAGGCCTCGGCGGCTTCCTCGGGTCGGCCGGCAGCTTTGATCGCGGAGGCGCCGGCAGTCGTACCCGGCCACCACGGTTCCCACGACAACGGTGTCTCGTAGATCACCACACCCGCGACGAGTTCGGGGTGTCGTTCGGCAGCGGCCAGCGCGACGTTGCCGCCGTAGCTGTGACCGACGATCACGGCCTTGCGCCCGGCCAGCACTTGCACGAGGTCGTCCACTTGCGATGCCATGTCGAACGGGCCGTCGTGCGGCCGGGAGCGTCCGTAGCCGCGACGGTCGTAGCGCAGTACCCGGAACTGCTCGTCGAGACGGCGACTGAGCCTGAGCATTCCCGCAGACCGGTCCATCGCTCCGTGCACGAGCACGAGCAACGGGCGCCTTGCGTCACCTGCCTCTTCGGCCCAGACCGCAGTCACGTGACGCGCACGATGCGCAGCACGTCGGTGCTGGCGCCGCTGGGGCGGTCGGGGGCGCCCGCGAGCACCAGCACCGTCTGCCCCGGCTCGGCGTAGCCGCTCTGCACTGCTCGCTCGACGGCGAACCAGACCAGCTCATCGGTGGTCTGGTACGTGTTCACCGCAAGCGATCGCACCCCCCACGACAACGCCATCGCCCGCACCGTCGCCGGATCGGGTGAAAGGCTGAGCAGCGTGATCGACGGCCGGAAGCGAGCCATCGCCCGAGCGGTGCGGCCGGAGGTGGTGCAACAGAGGATCGCCTGCGCCCCGGAATCTTCGGCGGCCATGCCAGCCGCGTGAGTGATGGCCATCGTGATGCGATCCGGACCGTCAGGCCAAGCGACACGCTGCGAGCGGCCGAGACGCGATGCCCACTGTGCGTAGCTCGCCTCCGCCTCGGCGCGCCCCGCGATGCGGCTCATCGTCCGGACGACTTCCGCTGGGTCCGCGCCGATCGCGGTCTCGCCCGACAGCATCAGCGCATCCGTGCCGTCGAACACCGCGTTGGCGATGTCGCTCACCTCCGCGCGCGTGGGCGACGGTGAGGTGATCATGCTCTCCATCATCTGGGTCGCGGTGATAACAGGGACACCAACCTCCACGCAGTGACGGATGATCCGTTTCTGAAGGTGCGGGACGTCTTCCAACGGGCACTCGATGCCCAGGTCCCCACGAGCGACCATCACTGCGTCGGCTTCGGCGGCGATGGCCTCCAGTGCCAGCACCGCCGGCATCGTCTCGATCTTCGCAACCAGGCGCGTGGTGAAGGGAAGGATCGCTTCGCGCACGACGCGCAGATCGTGAGCGGCTCGCACGAACGACACCGCCAGGAAGTCGGCCCCGGCTTCGGCCATTGCCAGGCCGAGCACTAGGTCATCAGCAGTGGGAGTCGTGAGCCGCAACCGCTCGGACGGAAGGTGCACACCCGGCCGCCCTTGCACGTGGCCGCCGGTGAGCACCACGCACGAGACCTGTGCGTCACCCACCTCCATCACCTTCAGCGAGATCGCGCCGTCGCCGAGCACCACCCGGTCGCCGGGCCGGAGGTCGGTGAGCAGTGTCGGGTAATCGACCGTGATCAGATCGGCCGAGGACGGCCCGTCGGCTGGCGCGAGCGAGACGGCAGCGCCACCGACCAGCAGCACCCCGCCGTCGGGGAACTGCCCGGACCGCACCTTCGGGCCGGGAAGATCGGCCAGCACGGCAACCACCCGACCAGTGCGTTCGGCCGCCTCACGGACCGCCTGCATGCGGAGCAGATGCGACTCGAGCGTGCCATGGCTGAGGTTCAGCCGAACGACGTCGACACCGGCAGCGAGCATCGCGTCGAGGACCTCGGGCGACTCGCTCGCCGGGCCCAGCGTGGCGACGATTTTCGTTCTGGTATCAGATAGAGGGGTCATCAGCTGCTTACCTAGTCGCCATGGAGTTGTTGTTGATACGTCATGGTCTACCAGTTCGGCGCGAACTCACCGAGGGCATCGCCGATCCCGAGCTCGCCGAGGCGGGCCACGCACAGGCTCGCCACTTGGCGGATTACCTCGCCAGTGAGGCGATCGATGCGATCTACGCGAGCCCCCTCAACCGCGCCCGCCAAACGGCAGAACCGATGGCAGCAGACAGAGGTCTGTCGATCACGATCATCGACGACGTCGCCGAGTGGGACCGCAACTCCAGCGAGTACGTGCCCGTGGAGGAGCTGAAGGCGGCGAACGACCCCCGTTGGCAGGCGATGGTCCGCGGCGAGTGGAACGTCCACGACGAGAGCCCGGAGGAGTTCGCCATCCGCACCGTCGGCGCGATCGAGGCGATCATCGATGCTCACCCCAGCCAGCGAGTCGCGATCGTCTGCCATGGCGGCGTGATCAACGGCTACCTCGCGCATGTGCTGGGCCTTGCCGGCAGCCAGGGGTTCTTCTACCCGAACTACACCAGCATCCACCGCATCACCGCCTCGACGCGCGGCCATCGCAGCGTCGTCACCATCAACGAGACCAGCCACCTTCGCGGGACAGGGCTGCCGATGGGCTTGATGCAGACATCATGAACGCCGAGCTCGCCGACCTGATCGCCTATCTCGATGCCTCACCGTCGCCATGGCACGCTGCGGCCCGCTCGGCTTCGTCGTTGCTTGCGGCGGGGTTCAGCGAGCTGGCGCCCATCGATCCGTTCGTCGACGTGCCGGCGAAGGGTTTCGTGCAACGCGGCGCAGCGGTCATTGCGTGGCACCGAGGGTCACGCGCCAACCCGACCTCCCCGGTGCACGTCGTCGGCGCCCACACCGACTCACCGTGTCTGAAGGTGAAGCCGCGGGCCGACTCCGGTGGGTACGGCTGGAAGCAGCTCTCGGTGGAGGTCTACGGCGGCGCGCTGCTCAACTCGTGGCTCGATCGCGACCTCGGCGTAGCCGGGCGCATCGAGCACCGTGACGGCAGTACCACCGTGCTGGTCGACGAGGCCGTCGCGCGTGTGCCACAGCTCGCCATCCATCTCGATCGCGAGATCGGGGAACGCGGGCTGCTGCTCGACAAGCACGCCCATCTCTCCCCCGTCTGGGGGGTCGGCGCTTCCAGGGACGGCGAGTTCCGCGAGTGGCTGGCCGCCAGTGCCGGCCTCGCCTCCGGCGACGTCATCAGCTGGGATCTGTGCCTGTTCGACATCACCAAGGCAGCAGTGCTCGGCGTCGGCGGCGACCTGCTCGCCTCAGGCCGGCTCGACAACCAAGCCTCGTGCTGGGCGGCCACCGCTGCGATCTGTGCCGCAGGCGACCCTGGCGAGTCCACAGCCGTGATTGCGCTGTTCGACCACGAAGAGGTCGGCTCGGAAAGCATCAGCGGCGCCGCCGGTCCACTGCTGGAGCACGTGCTCGAGCGGCTGGCGATCGCGCACGGAGCGAGCCGTGCGGAGTTCCTCGCCCAGCTGGCGGGCAGCTCGTGCATCTCGGCCGACAACGCCCACAGCGTGCACCCGAACTACCCGGAACGTCACGAGACCGGGCACCGCCCGATCGTCAACCAAGGCCCGGCGATCAAGTTGAACCACAACCAGCGCTACGCCACTTCGGCCGCGAGCGCTGCGATGGCTCAGCGCGTGTTCGAAGCCGCCGGCGTGCCGTGGCAGGTGTTCGTCAGTCGCAACAACATGCCCTGCGGCAGCACCATCGGCCCGATCACTGCCACCCGCCTCGGCATCGACACCGTCGACGTCGGCATTCCGCAGCTCTCGATGCACAGCGCCCGCGAACTGTGCGGCACCAAAGATCCCGCCTGGCTTGCGCAGGGACTGCAGACCTACTTCGAGAGCTGAAGCCGCTTGCTGCACGGCCCACCCACTTCGTGGCACTCCCCCGGTCATGCCACGCCACATCACATCACGTCACGTCATTTCGATTTCGAATTTCCAGGCCCCACCGAGCGCCACCTCGCCGCACCGGCCGGCCGAGGAAACGAATTCGAATTCGAAACAAGGTGACGCCCCCGGCACGAACCGGCACCATCGGCCGACGGCTGCGACGAACGGCAGCAGCGCCGATCTCTCCGACGAGGACCCAGCTCAGCGGGTAGCGCGGGCCTGCGCCGCGTCGAACAGGCGCTGCAATTCCGTGTGGAGGTCGGTCGTCAACTGCCGGGCAGCGATGCGCTGCTCTTTCGACGACTCTGCAATGGGCACGAGCATGGGCTTGCCAACGATGACGTGCATCTTGCGTGGGTAGATGAACTTCGCACCCTTGGGCATCGCGCGCTCACTGCCACCGATGCCCACCGGGATGATCGGCACACCCGTCTTCATTGCGATGTACGCAGCGCCCTCGAACAGCGGTTGTACGACGAGGCCGCTCTTGCGTTCTCCCTCGGGGAACAACACCAACGGCTCACCGCCTTCGATGACTGCGATGCAGCGCTTCAGCGCTTCTCGGTCTGCGGAGCCACGGCTCACCGGAAAGCCGCCCAGCGCGGAGAGGAGCCTGCCGAAGTGGTTGTTGCTCCACCACTTGTCCGCGCCCATGAAGCGCATCCGCTTCGTGTACACACCCGACGACACAGGTGTGTCAATGATGCTGCGATGCGTGGGGGCGAGGATGAACGGGCCGCCGGTGGGAAAGTTCTCGCGACCCTCGATCGTCATGCGGCACCACACACGGCAGAACACGGTGACGATGGTGCGGACGGTGTGATAGGCGATCTTGTCCGGGATCGACTGGCCGGCGAACTTTGTGGAAACTTTGGTCACGGGTGCCCCATCAACGGTTGGACATGAGTGATTCGATGTGCGCAAGCACCTCGACGATGCTCAAGCCCGAGGTGTCTACCACGATCGACCCGTCGGCGAGCGCGAGGGGGCTGTCCGCGCGAGTGCTGTCGTAGTGATCGCGGGCGGCAATCGCAGCCTCGATCTCGTCGACATCGCCTCCCGCCTCGGCGACGCGCCGCCGGGCGCGAATGCGCGGCGAGGCGGTGAGGTACAGCTTGAGCTCCGCGGCCGGGAAGACCACCGAACCGATGTCGCGGCCCTCGATCACCCCACCACCGTGTGCCAGTGCCCAGTCCTGTTGGCGGGCCCGCATCTCTGCGCGTACTTCGCTGTTCGCGGCGACCTTGCTGACCAGCGACGTCACTTCCCGCGTCCGGATCGCTGCGGTCGCATCGAGACCGTCGACGAACACACCGGCGTCGCCGACTTCCAGCGGCACCTGGCGAGAGAACTCGCCGACTGCTGCCTGGTCATCGAGTGCAAGTCCCCGAACCATCGCGGCATAGGTCACCGCGCGGTACATCGCCCCGGTGTCGAGGTACAGAAGCCCGAGACTCGCAGCCAGCGCTTTCGCGATCGTGCTCTTCCCCGCGCCGGCGGGCCCGTCGATGGCGATGATCCGCATTACCAGCTCGTACCCTGTGGCAGGCCTTCGCTGTAGCCGGCCGCGCTCTGCACGCCCACGACGGCTCGTTCGGCGAACTGCGGGATCGTGCCGGCGCCGGCGTAGGTGCACGCCGAACGGACGCCGGCGACGATGTCGTCGATGATGTCCTCCACGCCAGGGCGGTCGTGCGAGAGGTACATCCGAGAGGTGCTGATGCCTTCCTCGAACAGCTCCTTGCGGGCTCGATCGAAGGCTGTCTCGCTGCGGTTCCGGCTCTTGACGGCGCGGTTGCTCGCCATGCCGAAGCTCTCCTTGTAGAGACGCCCATCGGGGTCGCGCAAGGTGTCGGCAGCACTCTCGTACGTCCCCGCCAGCCACGAACCGAACATCACGTTGGCCGCGCCGGCGGCGAGCGCCAGGGCGACATCGCGCGGGTGACGCACCCCGCCGTCGGCCCAGATCACCTTGCCGTGCTTGGCGGCCTCACCGGCGCATTCGTACACCGCGCTGAACTGAGGGCGACCGACGCCGGTCATCATGCGGGTCGTGCACATCGCCCCCGGGCCGACGCCGACCTTGACGATGTCGGCACCGGCGCCGATCAGGTCGCGAGTGCCCTCCGGAGTGACCACGTTCCCGGCGACGATCGGCACGTCGGGCACCACGGCACGCACTTCCTCGATGGCTCGCAGTGTGCGGGTCTGGTGGCCGTGCGCAGTGTCGATCACGAGCACGTCGGCTCCGAACGACACGAGCTCCTTCGCCTTGGCGGCCGGATCGCCATTGATGCCGACGGCGGCCGCGATCAGCAACCGGTTCTGACCGTCGACGGCAGGGGTGTAAATGGTGCTGCGCAGGGCACCCGTGCGAGTGGCGCAACCGATCAGACGGCCGTCGCCATCCACCACCGGCGCGACACTCAGGCGATGGCCGCTGAGGCGGTCGTAGATCTCGGCGGGAGCGGTGCCGTCCTCCAGCACCACGAGGTCGCGGCTCATCACGTTCTTCAGCTGGGTGAACCGGTCGAAGCCTGTCGCGTCGTGTTCGGTGAAAATGCCCTCGGGACGGCCGTCCTCGTCGACAACCACCACAGCGCCATGTGCGCGCTTGTGGATCAGACCGAGCGCGTCACCCACCGTGTGCGTGGCACTGAGCGTGATCGGGGTGTCGTACACGAGGTGACGCGACTTCACGTAGGCGATCACCGTCTGCAGCACCTCGAGCGGGATGTCCTGTGGCAGCACGGTGATGCCACCGCGTCGTGCCGTGGTCTCCGCCATACGGCGACCGGCCACGGCAGTCATGTTGGAGACGACCACTGGGATGGTGGTGCCCAGGCCGTCGGGGGTGGTGAGATCGACGGCGAACCGCGACGAGACGTCGTTCAGGCTGGGCACCATGAAGACGTCGCTGTACGTCAGGTCGTACGGCGGGGTGCTACCGAGAAATCGCATGGTGATGCCTTTGCTGTTGCCGTGGTGGTGCGGGGGGTCCGGCGAAACGGGCCGCCCAAGGCTACCGTGGCGCTGTGACGACACCGGTGGTTCTTGTACATGGCTGGGGCGGCTCGTTCGAGAGCACCTGGCAACGCAGCGGGTTCACCGAGCTCCTCCGCGACGCCGGGCGGCCGGTGATCGGCGTCGATCTGCTCGGCCACGGTTCGGCTCCCAAGCCGCACGACCCTGCAGAGTACGCCGACCTCGGCGCACGGGTGTTGGAAGCAATGCCGGCCGATCCGGTGGATGCGGTCGGCTTCTCGCTCGGTGCGATCACGTTGCTGCGGCTCGCCGCCCAACACCCGGGACGGTTTCGCAAGGTCGTGCTCGCAGGTATCGGCAACAACGTGCTCGAACCCGACGAGGAATCCGGCCCGCGCATCGTCGCCGCGATCGAAGGCCGCGCCGACGCGAGCGACACCGCCGCCAACGTCTTCGCGCAGTACGCGCACCAACCCGGCAACGACCCGGTGGCGCTCGCCGCGATCATGCAGCGTCCGCGGTCTCCGTTCTCGGCGGAGCTGCTCGCCGCAGTCACCTGTCCGGTGCTGATCGTCATCGGCGACAAGGACTTTGCCGGGCCCGGCGATCCGCTGGCCGCCGCGATCACCGGCTCGACGTTGAAGGTGCTGCGCAACGTGGACCACTTCGCGACGCCCGAGGCGTTCTCGTTCATCGATGCCACGCTCGAGTTCATCGACGCCATCCCGGCATGATCACCAGCAACGTCGGCACATCCATCGAGCGGGCGCTGGAGGTGCTCGGCAACGGCGGCCTGGTGGCGATCCCCACTGAGACGGTGTACGGACTGGCGGCCGACGCGCGCAACGAGCGAGCCGTTCGTCGAGTGTTCGCCGCCAAGGGCCGCCCGGCCGATCACCCGCTCATCGTGCACGTGGCCACCCCCGAGCAACTGCCCGAGTGGGCCGCAACGGTTCCCGCTGCTGCCGCCATCCTCGCCTTCGCCTGCTGGCCTGGCCCGCTCACACTGCTCGTTCCGAAGGCCGCTCATGTGCTGTCGATCGTGACGGGCGGCCGCGACACGGTCGGTATCCGGGTTCCGGCACATGCGCTGGCCACCGAGTTGCTCACGCGCTTCGGTGGTGGCCTGGCAGCACCGTCGGCGAACCGTTTCGGCAAGGTCAGCCCGACAACCGCAGCACATGTCGCCGTCGATCTCGGCCTCCGCGTCGACTACATCCTCGACGGGGGCCAGTGCCCGGTGGGCGTCGAGAGCACCATCGTCGACTGTGCCGTCACGCCTCCGCAGCTGTTGCGGCCCGGGGCGGTCACCGCCGAGCAGGTGTCGGAACTACTCGGCGGCGGCGTTGCCCCGGCCTCGGGCCAGAGCAGAGCGGCCGGGATGCTGGCATCGCACTATTCGCCGCGGGCGACAGTGGTGCTCGTGGAGGACGCGGCTGCGGGGCTGGCAGCGACGCTCGGGCGCGATGACACCTGGCTGCTGGACCGTTCCGACGACCTCGTGGCCTACGCCCACCATCTCTACGAGGATCTGCGGGCCGCCGATCGTCGCGGCGTGCACACGATCGTGGCCGTTCTCCCGCAGCCCGCCGGGCTCGGCCACGCGATCCGCGACCGTCTGATCAAGGCCGCAGCGCACTGATGCCGATTCGATAGCCGCAACCTTGCGACGCGCCGCCGACGCTGCTCGCCCCCAAGGCGCCGTTTGTGTCATGCGTTGACGACGTGTGGCGCCGCAATTCGATGACACGGGTGGAGTTGAGGGACCGCCGTCAGCCGGTACCGAGGGTGTTCAGGTTCGCGACCCACACGTCGCGCACTGCGTCGATGTCGGGCGGCTCCTCACCCTCCACGGCAGCAACGGTCAGACTCACGGTCGTCGCACCGGCATCGGGCACGAGGTCGAGGCGGCACCAGCACGGCGACGGGTCGTGCAGGAACACCTCCAACACATAGGGCGGGTCATCGACGAGCGCCTCGCCGATCCAGGTCGTGACGATCAGCAAGGCCTCGAATGCTTCTGCGGGCAGCACGTCGATCGTGAACGACGGAGAGTCCTGCTGCAGCCCACGAAGCGGGCGCCGACCAGGAGGATGCACTCGGCGACGTGCCTCGACCGGCGGCCGTGTGACGTCCGGCGCGGTGACGACCGGCGCTGCCGCCGACTCGCCGACACGGCGCACCGCTTCGTCGTATGCGGCGTTGAGGGCCTGCATCGCCGCTTCATCGCCGCCGTGATCCGGGTGCAGCAGCTTCGCCCCACGCCGCCGCGCCGCCGCCAACTCGGCTGACGTCGCCGAGGCACTCACCCCGAGGAGACGGTACGGGTCGGTACTCATGCGGGATAGGCGGTGTCGCGCATCGCGCCGTACTGCATGCGCACGTCGGCGTGTGCCGGCTGAGCCGACAGCGCAGTGACCTCACCCAGCCCCCACCGTTGCGCGACCTCGGCATGCGTGTGACCCAAGGCCACCGCTGCGGCCTGCACGCAGGCGCCCGTGGCAACGGCTTCGTCGGCGTCGGCTGTGGCGACCGGGAGCTCGCACAGACTTGCGAACACCTCGCGATAGGCAGCCGAACGACTGCCGCCGCCGACCAGCACCACCCGTTGCACGGGGGCAACTGCACGGATCGCATCGAGCGCATCGAGCAAGGAGCAGCACACGCCCTCGACAGCGGCCCGCGCGACCTGCTCGCGGCTGACGTCACTGCGCAGACCGCTCATCCACCCGGTGGCCGTGGGCAGGTTCGGGGTCCGTTCGCCATCGAAGTACGGCAGCATCGTGAGACCGCGGGCGCCGGCCGTTGCACCGAGAGCGAGCGCGTCGAACTCGGCGTGATCCACTCCCAGCAGGCGAGCCACGGCATTGGTGACCTTCGTTGCGTTGAGCGTGCACGCCAGCGGCAGGAAACCGCCGCTGGCATCGGCGAAGCCGGCGACTGCGCCACTCGGATCCGCAGTGGGCGCCGAGGCAACCGCGAACGCCGTGCCCGAGGTGCCGATCGACACCACTGCTGTTCCGGTGTGCAGCCCAAGACCAAGGGCCGCCCCCATGTTGTCGCCCGTGCCGCACGCGACGGGGATGCCCCGCCACTCCCCCACAGCGTCGGTGGGCGCCGCGACCCGCGGCACGACAGCGCTCCAGTCGAGCTCGCGATCCACCACCGACAGCAGGTCCCAGCGGTAGTCGCCGGCGATCGGCGACCAGTAGCCGGTGCCGCTGGCATCGCCGCGATCGGTGACGAACGCACCTGTGAGCCGGTACGTCAACCAGTCGTGCGGCAACAGCACGTGTGCCAGTCGCTTCCAGGCCTCGGGCTCACTGCGATGCAGCCACGACAGCTTGCTGATCGTGAACGCTGCGACCGGAACGCTGCCCACGGCGGCAGCCCAGTCGGCCGCGCCGCCCGGCAACTGCGTGCACAACCATCCAGCGTCGGGAGCTGACTCGGTGTCATTCCACAACTTCGCCGGACGAATCACGTCGCCGGCAGCGTCGAGCACCACCATGCCGTGCTGCTGACCGGCAACGCTCAGGCCGACGACCACAATGTCGCCTGCAGCGGCAACGGCGCCAGCGTATGCGGCCTCGAACGCCTGCCACCATGCGGCCGGATCCTGTTCGGACCGCGGCGGGGTGGTGGTGGGATGCGGTGCTGAGGCGCGGCCGACCACACGGCCGGTGTCGACGTCGCGCAGTTCGACCTTCGTGCTCTGCGTCGAGGAGTCGACACCCGCTACGACTCGCACGAGGCCCCCGTCCCTGTCCCTGACGCGGCCGCGGGATCCTGCGCCCAGACGGCACTCGTACCCCATCGGTCCTCGAACACGACGTCGTGCAGCGGGCGGCGCCGTACCGAGCCGTGATGGCCCGCCGGCATCCCTAGCGTGATGCATGCCGACAGCGCGACGTCGTCGGGAACCGACAGGAGTGCGCGTAGCTGCGGCTCGACCGCCTGGTGCCACATCGTGAGCGCTCCGCCATACCCGAGCGCTCGGGCGGCGAGCAGCAGGTTCTGCGCCGCTGGATACACCGAGGCGCCTTCGTACGGGTTCGCGGGGCGATAGCGGTTCAGGCAGATCAGGACGATGACGGGTACCGATTCGAGGTGGTCGACGAAGTGCTGCATCGTCGCCGCCATACGACCCTTCGGCGAATCGTTCGAGTCGGCGGCACTGCCCGTGTCATACCCATCCGCCACGCGCTTCGCCGCCCACGACGCACGGAACGACTGCCCCAGTAGGGTTCGCGCGGCGGTGGCCGAGGGGCCATCGCGCAGGACGAGGTAGCGCACGGGCTGACGATTGCTGCCACTCGGCGCCCGAGTTGCGTGCCACAGGATCGAGGCGAGGTCCGCGTCGGAGATCGGTTCGGCGGTGTATCGGCGGATCGTGCGCGTAGTGGCGAGACCCTCCAACAGCGATGGTTGCGACGATGTGGTCACTTGCCGCTGAACTTCGGCGGTCGCTTCTCCATGTACGCCGCAACGCCCTCACGGAAGTCGTCCGTGCGCAGCAACGGCAACAGCTGGAGGAACACGTGGTGCACGTTCTGCTCGAACGTCTCGGTCTCGGCGGCACGCATCATCCGCTTGATCGCTCGAACCGCCAACGGCGCGTTCGCCGCGATCTCGCCGGCGAGTTCACGCACCGCCTCGTGGAAGTGCTCGTCGGCGACCACGTGGTTCACCAGGCCCAGTTCGTGCGCCTCGTCCGCCTTCAACAGCCGACCCGTGAACGCGATCTCTGCGGCCTTGGCATAACCGACCATTCGCGGCAACAGCCAGGTGCCGCCACTCTCCGGCACGATGCCACGCTTGGCAAACCCAGGGTTGAGCTTCGCCGACTGCGTGGCGACACGCATGTCGCATCCGAGGGCGATGTCGAGGCCGTAGCCGGCGGCCCCACCGTTGAGCGCGCAGATCGTGGGGGTATCGAGGTTGTGCAGCACGGTGGGCGGCGTGAAGCGGAGATCGATCTCACCCGGGATGCCGCCGCCACTGTCCATGCCGGCCAACGCGCCCTTCGCCGAACCCATCTGGGCCGCCATGTCGAGCCCGGCACAGAACGCCTTGCCGGCGCCCGTGAGCACGATGCAGCGGACATCCGGGTCGCGGTCGGCCTGCAAGAGTCGTTCCGACAGCTGATCGAGCATCGCACCCGAGATGGTGTTCATCCGCCCCGGGGCGTTGAGCGTGATCGTGGCGATGTGGTCCGCCACCTCGTAGAGGACTTCCTCGGGTGCAGGCTCGACGGTGTTCGACATGCACGAAACCGTAGTCGTCCCGTTATCAAAAAGACGGTGCTGTGCTTGTCCCGGAGTGTTCAGCCGACCTAAACTGCCGCTCTCGTAAACAACCGGACCGCATTTCGCGTTCCGGCTCCTAGGGGGAGAAACCCAAATGCAGAAAACCCGCGTGCGCCGGTTCGGCGCGCTGCTCGTAGGTCTGGCCCTTGTGGCCGCGGCCTGCGGCGACGACAAGAAGAGCACCGATACCGCTGCTCCCACCACCGAAGCCGTCGTGGAGACCACGGAAGCTGTCGTGGAGACCACCGAAGCTGTTGCCGGCGGCGACCTCGAGGGCTTCAAGGGCACCACGCCCCTGACCCCGCTGGGCGAAGACTTCAAGGCTCGCCTGCTCGAGGTCGATCCTGCGTTGGTCGACTTCAACTACGCAGCAGAGGGCTACGACCTCACGCTCATCATCGCTCTCGCCGTAGCGAAAGCCGATGACGACGGCATTGCCTACGCCAGCGAGATCCAGGGCATCACCCGCGACGGTGAGAAGTGCACCGACTTCGCGACGTGCATGGCGATCATCACTGCCGGTGGCGACCCCGACTATGACGGTCTCAGCGGCCCGATCACGCTCAACGGCGTGGGCGACCCGATGGAAGCCAGCTATGGCGTGCTCACCATGGGTGCGGACAACCGCATCGATGACGAGCAGACCGTGTACCTGCCCGCCAAGGGCGCCGACTCGGCCGATGTCCCGGCCGTTCCGGTCGAAGGCACACGCGCCGGTGACGGCGTCCTGCGTATCGGTACCCTCCTCCCGGTGACGGGCTCGCTTGCATTCCTCGGGCCGCCCGAGATCGCCGGCGTGAACCTGGCCATCGCGGAGATCAACGACGGTGGCGGCGTTCTGGGCAAGCCGGTCGAACTGGTCGAGGGCGACTCGGGCGATACGCCTGAATTCGCAAACGCCACGGTCGACCGTCTGCTCGGCGAGACCGTCGACGCTGTCGTCGGTGCTGCCGCTTCGGGTATCTCGTTGTCGGTCATCGACAAGCTCACCGGTGCAGGCATCGTGCAGTTCAGCCCGGCCAACACGTCGGACAAGCTCACCACCTACGCCGACAAGGGCCTGTACTTCCGTGTCGCCCCGCCGGACCTTCTGCAGGGCGCCGCAATCGCCAAGCTCGTCGCTGACGATGGCGCCACCAACGTGGCCATCATCGCCCGCAACGATGCCTACGGCACCGGCCTCGCCGGCGTTGTCCAGTCGACCTTGGAGGCCGCCGGTATCACCGTCTCGGTCGTCAAGATCTACGAGCCCGATGCAGGTACGTTCGATGCCGAAGTCAACGAGATCGTGGCCGCTGGCCCCGATGCCGTGGTCGTCATCGGTTTCGAAGAGTCGTCGAAGATCCTCCGCACCATGGTGGAGAACGGTGCAGGTCCCAAGGACCTCGCCGTGTACGGCTGCGATGGCAACATCGGTAACGGTCTTGGCGAGAGCTACGACGCAGAAGGCTGATCCACTCGAGCCATCTGGCTCAACTGAGTGAACACACCTTGGAGCGACCCCGGGCAGTTGCCCGGGGTCGTTCCGCGCCACTGGACATGTAGCGTGCGCGCCATGGGCAACGCCAACCGCCGAATCGTCGTGCGAGGCCTCGCCGCGGTGCTTGTCATCGCCTCGTGCGCCAGTGCGGCGCCCACAGCGGCGACGGTTCCGGCCAACCCTCTCATCGCCGAGCCGCTGCAGTACCGCGACGACATCGCCGTCGACCGCCTGCAACTACAGCTCACCAACGGGCTCGACCAGCCGTTGGCGGTGCGCGCCATCCACTTCGTGTGGGCAGGATTCAGTTCGCCGATCACCCCCAAGCAGCTCACCATCGGCGCCGGCCAGCGCGTCGACCTGCCGGTTCAGATGAACGTGGCCAATTGCACGATCGCAGGCACCACGGTGGCGCCGGCACCACCGACGACGGCGGCCAGCGTGGTGCTGACTCTCTCCGACGGCACGACCAGAACCGCTGCCGTCACCGACACGGACGCGACGCTGGTCGGCATCCACACGGCCGGCTGCGAGCGCCAGATGATCCTCCAACAGGCCACGATCGAGCTCGCGAACCTGCACCGTGAGACGATCGACGGGCGGCCGATCACGGTCGGCCTGCTTCGCATCGAACGCGGCCTCGCCGGCGACACAGTCAGCCTCGTGTCGGCCGGCGGAACGATCCCCTTCAACCTGCGGTTTCCTGACGCACCCGACGCGAGCCCCCTGGTCGTTCTCGCACGCGACCAAATCGCGATCGAGCTGACCGTGCAATTCATCGAGGGTCGTTGCGATGCGCACGCCGTGGCCGAAGCAAAGCAACCTTTCCGTTTCGTGGTGCAGCTCGATCTGGGCGACGGCGTCATCCGGCCGCTGGTGGTGGAGCCCGATGCGATGCTCCGTCCACAGATGTTGGCGACGGTCGCCGAAGGCTGCGCTGCACTCGGCCTGGACGGCACGCTGCAGCCCGGTGACTGAAGAGCAGACTCGACGCGCTCAGCCGCCGGTCGCTCGGGCCAACGTGCCCAGGTACAACCCGATGACGTTCGGGTCGGCGAGCAGCTCGCGGCCGGTGCCCGTGTACGCATTACGACCCTGGTCGAGCACGTAACCGCGATCGACAACCTGCAGGCAGCGGCGAGCGTTCTGCTCCACCATCAAGATCGCCACACCGCTGGCGTTGATCTGCCTGCAGTTGATGAACACCTCGTCCTGCAACATCGGCGACAGGCCCGCCGAGGGCTCGTCGAGCAGCAGCACCGATGGATTGAGCATCAGCGCCCGCCCCATCGCCACCATCTGGCGCTCGCCACCCGAGAGGGCGGACGCCGGCTGCGAGGCGCGTGTCTTCAGCTTCGGGAACATCTCGCCGACGACTTCGTAACGCTCGCGGAACAGCGACGGCTTCAGGTAGCAGCCCATTTCGAGGTTTTCACGAACGGTGAGGCTGGGGAAGACGTTCCGGGTCTGCGGCACGAACCCGACGCCGCGACCGACGAGCTCGTGTGCCTTGGTGCCGGTGATCTCCTCACCATGCAGCCACACGGAACCCGAACGAACCTTCAGCAGACCGAGCACGGCCTTCAGCAACGTCGACTTACCAGCGCCGTTGGGGCCGATGATGCCGACGAACTCGCCAGGTGCCACGGTCAGGTCGCAACCGTTGAGGATGTTGACGTCGGAGGTGTAGCCACCGACGAGCTCTTTGACATCGATGACGTTCGGTCGTGTCTCCACGGCTGCATCGGCGATGCTCATGCGCCTACCCCCAGATCGGTGTTCTGATGGGCGCCGAGGTAGGCGTCGATCACTGCTTGATTGGCACCGACGAACGACGGAGGGCCCTCGGCGATGATCTGACCTTCGGCCATCACCACCACCCAGTCCGCGATCTCGTGCACCATGTCCATGTCGTGTTCGACGAACAGTACCGTGCGACCCTCGTCCTTGAGCCCCTTGACGTGTTCCAGCAGGCTCTGCTTCAGCGCCGGGTTGACGCCGGCCATCGGCTCGTCGAGCATCACCATCTCGGGCTCCACCATCAGCGCTCGAGCCATCTCCAGCAGCTTGCGTTGTCCGCCCGAGAGCGAACCACCGAACTCGTCGCGCATGTGATCGAGCTTGAAGCGCGCCAGCAACTCCTCGGCCCGGACGGTGACCTTGGCTTCCTCATCGCGCCACAGGAACTTGAACGGCGCCGCCCACAAGCGCTCGCCGGACTGACTGGCTGCGCCGAGACGCATGTTCTCCAGCACCGACATTCGGTTCAGGCTCTTGGTCAGCTGGAACGTGCGGACCATCCCGCGACGAGCGGCCTTGTAGGGGCTGACGCCGCTCATCGACTGACCGTTGAAGTGCCAGGTGCCCGTGTCGGGCTCGTCGAAACCGGTGAGCAGGTTGAAGAACGTCGTCTTGCCGGCGCCGTTCGGTCCGATCAGAGCGGTGATCGTGTTGCGCTGGACCTCGACATGCTCGACGTCGACCGCAACAAGGCCACCGAACGAACGACGGACCGAGTCGGCGACGAGGATCGGGTCGGGCTTGGCAGCACCAGGCTCGCGGGCGACATCGGCAAACACGTCAGCGGACATCGAACGCCTGCTCTTTCTTGTTGCCGAAGATTCCCTGCGGTCGGAAGATCACAAGGAGCGCCAGACCACCCCCGACCAGGATCCAGCGGAAGAAGCTGAAGTTCGAAGAGTCCATGATCCACGTCGGCAGCTGGAAGCCGCTCCGGTCGGTCCAGTCGGCCAGCAGACTGTCGCTGAAACTGATGATGAACCAGAAGATCATCGCCCCGATGATCGGACCCTTCACCTTGCCCACGCCGCCGAGGACGACGATTGCATACGTGAGGAACGTGAACTGGGTCTGGAAGCTGCCGGGGCTGGCGTTGCGCTGGCCGATGACCAGGATCGCCCCACCGAATCCACCGACGACGCCACCGAGCACGAGGCTGGTCATCTTGTACACGAACACGTTCTTGCCGAGGCTGCGAGCCGCATCCTCGTCCTCACGGATCGAGCGCAATACGCGGCCCCACGGGCTGCGCATCAGTGCCCACACACCCAGGGAGAACAGCACGACGAGGAACCAGCCGAGCATGATCACCCACATCTCGTAGTCGCTGATCTGCTTCTTCCACAGCGACACCGATTCACCCTTCAAGAACCCCGGAATGGTGTTCTGGATGTCGTTGGTGAACGAGTTGATGCCGTCGGTGGCGCCGGTGACGTGCACAGCCTTGGGAGTCGAGACCAGCAGCCGCAGGATCTCGGCCGCAGCAATGGTGACGATCGCCAAGTAGTCGCTGCGCAACCTCAGCGTTGGAATGCCCAGTAGGAGCGCGAAGGCGGTGGAAGCCGCAATGACCACGGGAATCGTCCACCAAATGCTCCACTGCCAGTTCATCACCGGCATCGCCACCGCGTACCCGCCGACTAGCGCGAAGCCTGCTTGGCCGAAGTTGAGCAGGCCCGTGTACCCGAAGTGGATGTTGAGACCGATGGCCGCCAAGCAGTAGGCGATGGCGGTGACGCCGATTGCGCCGTAGAGACCGTTGGAAATGGTCTGGCTCATCCGACACGCTCCTTCTTGCCGAGAATGCCCTGCGGGCGGAAGAGTAGAACGAGGATCATCGCCAGCAA
>JAYSPV010000148.1:0-45491 GCA_043721915.1 Ilumatobacteraceae bacterium
CAGAACGGGCTGACGCACATGACATCGTCGTTGGCGAACAGGACGCGCTTGCCATCGACCAGTTCGGCCTCGATCGTGGCGCAGAGGATGCAGCCACCCTCGAAGCGGCTGAACGCACGCTGCTCCTCGAGGATCTCGCCGGGTACGAACGGCAGGCCCAACAGCTGGCCGTGCGGGTGCGCGAGCGATGCGCCAGCCTCACGACCGTGGTTGATGATCGCCTGCGTGTAGCGCACGTGGCTGGTGGCGGCGTGCTCCTGCAGGCGCCGCTTGAGCATCAGCATCATGTCGGCGGCGTCGTCGTCGGAGATCTGGTGGGCGCCACCATCGTGGACGGGTGAGAACACGAACACCTCGTGGATGCCGCTGGCCTCTGCTTCCACGTGCACGGGGCCGAGGTGGTGCACGGCGAACGGCTCGTCGCCATCGAACGCGGGGTAGAGGTTGGGGATGACACGCATCCGCCAGCGGCCGCCCTCGTCGAGCGTCTCCAGCGCCGGCAGCGTTGCTTCCTCGTTGCCGGGGCAGAACGGGCAGGGACGACCGGGTTCCGCTTCCACCTGCGCGCTGCGCGGTGCGAAGTCGGTGGGACGTTCGGCCCGATCTGCCACGATCGTGACCCATCGCCCGGTCAGCGGGTTCAGACGGAGTTGGCTCACAGCCCTTGCAGCTTACGACCTGTCAAGAGGCGAAGGGCGGACCGAGCTCGAATTTGCGCGGTCCCCTTGCAAAAGACGCTGACGTGACGGGGGCTGTCGGGGCCGAACGGCGCCTGCCCGAAGCCATCCCACCGCTGCGCCAGGCGCAACCCTGCGCTCGCCGCCAGTTCGTCGAGTTGGGCGGGGGTGACCCAACGGATGCTCCACGGTCGCAGGCGCACCCCGCCGGCCTCGGTGATGTCGATGTACTGGCCCTCGGCACGCTGGGCGACGGGGTCCGACGTGCTGACACTGAGCACCACCCGATCGGCGGTGAGCGAGCGAACGGTCACCGCCGAGGCCGACTCGCTCTCGGTGTCGGGCACGAATGCCTCGATCACGAAGCAGCCGCCGTCGGTGAGCCGTTCGGCCACCGCTGCGAAGCATGCCGCTTGATCCGCGGCCGTCAACAGGTTGAAGAACGTGTTGTAGGCGACGAATGCAAGGGTGAACGGGCCTGGCGGCAGGTCGCGCACCATGTCGCCGAGGTGACTGTGCACGCCGGACCCGCCCGTCTTCGCCGCCATCCGGGCCAGCATCTGCTCGCTGCTGTCCAAGCCGTGCACCTCGGCGCCGGCGGCGGCCAGGGGAATGGCCAGCCGTCCGGTCCCGACGCCCAGTTCCAGCACCCGGCCGCCGTCGGCGAGCGCGAGCAGCGTCCGAACCGTGGCATCGACGTCGCTGATGTCCTGGTACCAGTCGTCGTAGACATCGGCGAAGCCGTCGCCGTAACTCGCCCCGTGGTAGCCCTGCATCGTTCCATCTTGCGGCATCGGGGGCTGATGTTGCCAGTGCCGTGCTGACTTCGTTCCAGAGGAAGCACCCGGCGCATCGCGTTGGGCGGCAGTTTGGGCCAGACTGTCGAGCGTGAGTCAGTGGGCGGGGATCGAGTCGGGGGCCGCTGTGCCTGCGACGGCTCGGGCTGCCCGACCTCTCGCCCAGGCGCGGCCGGCAGTACGCCTTCGCCGCACCGAGCGGTTGGTGATCGGCTCGATCGACGGCGCTGCACACGTCCTGCAGCGCAAGGCCCGCGACATCATCGTCGGCTCCGCGCTGTTCCTCGTGCCGATGGTCGCGCTCAACGTCGTGCTGTCCATCCTTGCCTTCGATCGGTTCGATGCGATCGACGGTGTGTTCGGCGAGCGCGGCTATCTCGGGGTCGAGTCGGGTTTCAGCATGTTGGCCGTGCTGACGCAGTCGTTCAGCGCACACTTGATCGGCGCGTACACCGCGGTTTACCTCGTGCGCTACCAGATGGGCGGCGACCCGACCATCCGTGAGTGTGGATGGGCCGTGCTGCGTCGCCTGCCGCTGCTGTTGCTGACCTGGATGATCACCCACTGGTGGACGCCGCTGTTCGCGTTGTGGGTGTTCGGCTCGGAACGTTCGTCAGTCGTGGCGTTGGCGTGGTTCCTGCCGCTGGTGACGTCGTTGGCCGCGACATGCGTGTTGCTGGTCACGCCGGTGATGATGGGCGAGCGGCTGGGCCTGAAGGCGATCGGGCGGTCGTGGCGGCTGACTCGCACACGCTTCGGCGCAGCCTGGGGCTTCGTGCTCGCGTGTGGGGTACTGGGTTCGCTGATGTTCCTCTTCATCGCATTCCTGCCGTCGCTGGCCGAGACCACCGGATTGGTGACCTTCGGGTCCTACACCTGGCTGGTGCAGGGCGTCGCCGCGCAACTGGCGGCACTGATCGTGATCCCCTTCTCGGCGGTCGCCACCGCCCAGCTGTACCTGCAGATCAGGGTGCACGCCGAGGGTCTCGATCTGACCATGGCCGCCGACCGCGCGTTCGGGGCGCGCTGATGGTGGGGTTCTCGCTGCGGTTGTGGGTGCGGTTGTGGGTGCGGTTGTCGTCCACCGTGGCGCCTCCGGTGGATCCCCTGGGCGGGCCGGTGGCGCAGGATCCCGATGCTGTTCGCGAGGAGGCCTGCAAGCTGGTCAGCCCCGACACCTCGGTGTGTTCGCCGCCCAAGCCGGTCCGCAGCGACCGCGGCGGCGGCGATTTCGATCTCAATTGGCTCTCGGCGCTGTTGTGGCTACTGCTGATCGCTGCCGTCGTCGGGTTGCTGTTCCTGCTGGTGCGGTTCGTGTTGGAGCGCACCGGCGGAGGCCGCAACACGCCGGCGAAGGCCGATGACGACGATGACGATGACGACTTGATCGAGCGGGATGCGGTCGCCGTCGATCGTTCGCGTGAGCCGCTGAACTGGCGTTCGGAGGCGGAGGAGCATCGCCGCGCCGGTCGCTTTCGTGACGCGCTGCGCTGCCGCTACCGCGCGTTGGTGGGCGATCTTGCCCGCCGCGGCCTGATCGATGAGATCCCCGGCCGCACCACGGGTGAGGAACGCGCACAACTGCGCCGCGTCACCCCCGATGCAAGCCGACCGTTCAATGCAGCCGCAGATCTGTTCGACGGCGCGTGGTACGGCCATCGCGACGTGGACGCGGCCGCCGATGACAGGTTCCAGTCGCTCGAACGCGATGTGCTGGCGAGCGCTGTGCAGGCCAAGCGATGAGCCCGCGGCGTACGGCTGACAGTGGGGGTGGCGGTGGCAAGGTAGGGGTCACCGCGCTGCTGCTCGTGGTGGCCGCCGTTGGCATGCTGCTGCTCGTTCGTGCCCGCCCGGATCCTGAGCCGTTCGACCCGCGCAGTGGCGCCGACAGCGGCACCCGCGGCCTGGTGCTGCTGTTGGAACGGCAGGGAGCGGACGTGCAGGTCGAGCGGTCAGTGCCGTCGGAGGGGTCCGGCCGTCGCGTGTTGGTGTTGCAGGATCGGCTCAACGATCAGCAACGCGCCGCGCTGCTCGCGTTCGTAGAGGCAGGCGGTGTCGTGGTGATGGCCGACGCGGACAGCACGATCACCGATACCGACGACGAGGCGATCGCGCTCACCCGCGCCACGCCGATCGTCGGTGAGGTGCCGTCCGACAACTCCACTGACGTGGAGGACCAGCTCAACGTTCCTCTGCATGAGTGCACGGTGCCGTCGGTCGCCCACCTGCGCGGGGTGTTCGTCGAGGAGGGTTCCACGTTCGCCGGGTCGCCATCGCAACGTTGTTTCGGTGATGCAACCCGGTCCTTCCTCGTGACCCAGCGCCGCGGCGACGGGTTGATCGTGCAACTGGGCGACAACGTGCTGTTCACCAACGCCCGGATCCGCTACGCCGACAACGGGCCGTTGGCCACCGCACTCCTGGCGCCGGCGGATGGCGCGCAGGTCAGCATCCTGCTCGGTGCCGAAGCGGCGAAGACGACCGCCGACCTCGGCAGTGGCGAGGATGGCCTCACGGATCTGGTGCGGCCGGGTGTGTGGATGGCGCTCGCCCAGCTGGCCATCGGGTTCGTGGTGTTCGCGATCGCCCGCGCCATCCGGCCCGGCCGCCCGGTGCGCGAGCCCGAGCAGGTGCCGATCGCAGGCAGTGAGCTGGTGGTCGCCACCGGCAACCTGATGCAACGCGCTCACCACTCGACGCGCGCCGGCTGGCTGCTGCGCGGCAACCTCTACCGGGCGCTGTGCCGTCGCTTCCACGTGTCGCCGACGATCTCGGTAGAGCAACTGGATGCTGCGGTAGCGGCGCGTACGGCCGTGCCGGCAGGCCATGTGGCCGCTGTGCTGGGCCGTGAGGTGCACGACAACGAAGGGCTGTTGCGCCTCAGCAACAGCCTGCAGGAGATTCGCCGGGTCGCCTTGGTGGGCGGCCCCGGAGCAACAGCCAACGGTGAAGGAGCCGACGATGAACGATGACAACAGGTCACCCCTGGACGCGGTGCTCGCAGTGCGGGCCGAGGTCGCGAAGGTGGTGGTGGGCCAGGATGGCGTGCTGACCGGCGCGATTGCAGCGCTGCTGGTGAACGGCCACATCCTGTTGGAGGGCGTACCGGGCGTGGCGAAGACCCTGCTCGCGAAGAGCCTTGCAGCTGCGTTCGACATGAAGTTCACCCGCGTGCAGTTCACCCCCGATCTGATGCCGAGCGATGTGATCGGCCAGCAGTTGGTCGGGCAGACCTCCGACGGCATCACGTTCAAGTTCCGCGAAGGGCCGGTGTTCACCAACCTGCTCCTCGCCGACGAGATCAACCGCACGCCACCCAAGACGCAGGCGGCCCTGCTGGAGGCGATGGAAGAACGTCAAGTCAGCTTCGACGGCATCACCTACCCGCTCCCCAACCCCTTCCTCGTGATCGCGACGCAGAACCCGATCGAGTACGAGGGCACCTACCCGCTGCCCGAGGCACAACTGGATCGCTTCCTGTTCAAGTTGCAGATGAAGTACCCCACGATGGAGCAGGAACTGGAGATGGTCGGCCGCCACGACGCCGGCATGAACCCGCACGACGTACGCGGCTCGGGCGTACGGGCCGTGGCGAGCGCAGCGGATCTGGCTGCGGGCCGGGCGGCGATTCACGCCATCCGCGTCGAGCCGGCGGTGCTGCAGTACATGGTCACCCTGTGTCGCGCGACCCGTGAATCGCCGTCGTTGCAGCTGGGAGTGTCGCCCAGAGGCATCACCTGGCTGTTGCATGCCTCGAAGGCATGGGCCTGGCTGAGCGGTCGCGACTTCGTCACCCCCGACGAGGTCAAGGCAGTTGCCAAGCCATGCCTGCGCCACCGCATCATGGTGCGACCCGAACTAGAGCTGGAGGGCACGTCCGCCGACGCGGTGCTCGACGGCATCCTGGCCACCGTCCCCACACCACGCTGATCCGGCCGCCACCACCGACTCCCCGAAGCCCTGCGACGACCCCGCCCCGATGAAACACCGCCCCGCCTACCCGCTGCCCACCGTGTGGTTCGCCGCGCTCGTGGCTGCCACGGGGCTTGCACTGTTCGCGTGGCCGGGCAGTGACTGGTGGGCGTTGTGGGTCGTCGAGTTGGCGCTGCTGGCGGTATTCGTCCTCGACGCGCTGCTGTGTGTGGCGCCCCGACGTATCGACGTGCAGCGCGAGATGGAGGAGTCGGTGACGTTGGGCGAAGAGACGACACTCACGTGGATTGTCGCCAACCGCGCACCGCGGTTGGCGCGCGTGACGGTCACCGATGCACTTTGGCCGAGCCTTCAGCCCGACCGGCGTCGGATCCACGCCTCGTTGCGAGCCGGAGCGCGGCTGCGGGCGAAAGCGACGATGCGCCCGAGCCGTCGCGGTCGCTTCCCGCTTCGCGACGTGACAGTGCGGGTGGAAGGCCCACTGCGGCTGGTGAGCAGGCAGGCCACCCGGGCGCTCGACGGCGGGCTGCGAGTGATGCCCGCGTACCCCAGCCGTGAGGAAGTGCAACGCCGCATCCGGGTGCCGCGCGTGTTGGAGGTCGGGTTGCGCAGCATCCGAACCGCCGGCGGCGGCACCGAGTTCGACCAATTACGCGACTTTCGCCCCGATGACGAGTTCCGCCGTATCGACTGGGCGGCGACGGTGCGGCTTCAGCGCCCGATCGTGAAGCAGTACCGCGCGGAGCGGAACCAGAACGTGGTGCTGCTGCTCGACAACGGCCGAGTCATGGCCGGCACGGTCGGTGGCGTGCCTCGCGTGGAGCACGCGATGGATGCAGTGCTCGGCGTGGTGCAGACCGCCACCAAGCTGGGCGACCGCGTCGGCATGCTCGCGTTCGATCGCCAGATCCGCAGCATCCTGGTGCCGACCAACGGCAAGAGCCAGTTGGGCCGGGCCGCCGAGGCGATGTACATGCTCGAGCCCGACTACAGCGAGAGCGCCTACCTCGCCGCGTTCAACTACGCCACGGCACGCTTTCGCCGGCGTTCGCTGTTCATCGTGCTCACCGATCTGGTGGAGGCGGCGGTGGAACAGGCGCTGCTGCCAGCGATCCCGATCATCACCCGTCGTCACCTGGTGGTGATCGCTGCGGTGCAGGATCCCGCCGTGCAGCAATGGGCGGCCGGCGCTGCGCATCAGTGGCCCAGCGAGGCGTATCGCGAGGCGGCGGCAGTGAACGTGCTGCAACAGCGGGCACGAGCCACCGCCCGGTTGCGTGCGGCTGGCGCGCTCGTCGTGGATGCCGCCCCCGGCAGGCTCGCCACCGAGTTGGTCGACACCTACCTCGAGCTCAAGGCCAGCGGTCGCCTTTAGCGTCCCCAACCCAAGTTGGCGGTGAGGTGCGGTTCTGCCGCACATCAACGCCGACTTGGCGGTGGGTCGGAGGCGTCAGGCGAGCGCTGCGTCGGGGCTGAAGCCCTCTCGACCTTCGCGGTGGGCGCGGATCCCGAACACGATCGTCCAGCCCCAGAACAGCACGAACACGAAGATGCCGATGCCGATGCGAAGACTGGTCGGCCAAGGCTTGCCGGTGACGAAACCTTCCACCACCGCGGCGAGCAGGAACGCCATCACGAGCCCGACGAGCACGCTGCCCGATCGGCGCGCCTCATCGGTGATCGCGTTGAAGCGCGGCCGGTCGCCGGGGTCGATGATCGACCAGCCGATGCGCAGACCTGCCGCGCCGGCAACGATCACGGCGGACAGCTCGAGCATTCCGTGCGGGAGTATCAGCCCCCAGAACTTGTCGGCCTGCCCGACATGGGTGAAGAGGCCGCCGGCCATGCCCACATTGGCGCCGTTGTACGCCAGCAGGGCTGCGGTGACGACGCACAACAGCGCGCCGGCGGCGAAGGCGAGGAAGCCGACGCGGATGTTGTTCAGGAACACCTGTGACGCGAAGTTCTGCGACGGCTGGTTCGAGTAATAGTCCTCGAAGTCCTGGTTGATGTACTGCTCGGCGGCACCATCGGGGGCCGAGACGTCGAATGCGGCGGGTGACACCGCCAGCCAGATCTGGAAGACGGCCCACGGAACGATCGTGAGCAGCGCGGCGACGAGGATGTAGCGGCGCAGGGAGTAGATCGCCGCAGGGAAGGTGAGGGTCGCGAACTGGATGAGACCTCGCCGCACCTCGGTGTCGCGCTGGCCGTACAACACGCCGTGAGCGTCACTGACCAGCAGCGTCAGACGGTTGACGAGCGCCGAATCGGCCGCGTACTCCACACGCGCGTTGGCCAGGTTGGCGCCGCAGCGTTGATACAGGTGCACCATCTCGTCGAGTTCGTCGGGCGACATCTGGCTGAGCTTGCGCGCTCGTTCGGTGAGCTGCTGCAGGCGCCACCACGCTCCCTGATGTGCCGCCACGAACGCATCGATGTCCACTGGGTGCGTAGGGTAGTGGGCCGATGGACGGCATAGTCACTCCCGAAGCGGTCGTGCTCGACGTCGAGACCGCCGGCGTGGCAGCGAGGGTGTTCGCCGGCCTGATCGACTTCGTGATCCAGATCGGCATCTACTTCGTGAGCGTGCTGCTGTTGAGCATCCTCGGTGTGTTGGCGCCGTCGTCGTTGAACCTGGGTGTCGTGCTGCTGCTCGCCTTCGTGACGATGGGTTATCCGGTGCTATCGGAGTCCTTGATGCGTGGGCGAACGATCGGCAAGAAGGCAATGGGCCTGCGCGCTGTCACGCTGGAGGGCGCGCCGGTGCGGCTGCGTCACACGCTGCTGCGGATGATGGGTGGCCTCGTCGATCGCTATCTGCCGCCGCTCGGTGTCACCGGTTTGCTGTTCGTGCTCGGGTCGTCGCGGCACCAGCGTGTGGGCGATCTCCTCGCCGGCACGATGGTCATCCGCGACCCTGACCGCACGCTGCTCCCACCGGCCGTCTGGTTCCCGGTGCCACCAGGTCAGGAGGCGTTCGCTGCCACGATCGACCCCACCGCGATGACCGACGAGCAGTACACCGTCATTCGTTCGTTCCTGATGCGCAACCGCGAACTGTCGGCCGACGCCCGCTTCGCACTGGCGGCGGATCTCGCGGCTCGTGCAGCGCGCACGCTGCACCACGAGGGGTACTTTCGGGTTCACCCCGAGGCGTACCTGCTGTGCGTCATCAGTCGCTACCAACGCCGCAACTTCCCCAACTACCAGCCGGCGGCGTGGCAGGCCGCCGGCCGTCGCTGAGCTCAGGCGCTGACCCGGTGAAACGCATCGGCCTGCTCGGTGGGATGAGTTGGGAGAGCTCGATCCACTACGAGCGGCTCATCAACCAGGGTGTGAGGGCGATACTGGGCGGTACTCACTCCGCCGATCTGATCATCCGGAGCTACGACTTCGCCGCCATCGAGGCGCTGCAAGTGGCTGGCGCCTGGGAAGCAGCCGGTTCGCTGCTGGCTGGCGATGCCCAGCGGCTCGAAGCGGCAGGCGCGCAATGCATGGTGCTGTGCACCAACACGATGCACGTGGTCGCGCCAGCGATCGAAGCCGCTATCGGTGTGCCATTCCTGCATCTGGCCGACGCCACCGCGGCGGCAGTGGTCGCAGCCCGGATCGAGACCGTGGCCCTGCTCGGTACGCGGTACACGATGGAGGAACGCTTCTACCGTGAACGGCTGGAGGCGAGCGGTCTTCGCGTGCTGGTGCCCGACGAGCCGGACCGCACGCTGGTGCACGACGTGATCTACCAGGAACTGGTTCGTGGTGTGGTGAGCCCGGCGTCGCGTGTGGCCTATCTGGCGGTGATCGATCGCCTGCTGGCGGCCGGGGCGCAGGGAGTGATCGCAGGTTGCACGGAGATCGAACTGCTGGTGGTGGCCGAGGACGTCAGCGTGCCATTCTTCGCGACCACGCGTCTTCACGCCGATGCGGCCGTCGCGTTCGCCCTCCGCGACGATGATGGTGAGCGATGATGGTGAGCGCCACTCAACCAGCCCTGATTCGTCCCGCATCTGCCGCCCGGGTTCGTAGCCTGTAGGACGTGAGCGCCTACACGTACCTCGACCATGCGGCCACCACGCCCATGCGCCCCGAGGCGGTGGCCGCCATGCTGCCGTTCTTCTCCGAGCAGTTCGCCAACCCGTCGGGTTCGCACCGCTTCGCGCGTGAGGCGCGCAAGGCCGTCGACGACGCTCGCGAAGTCGTTGCTGCAACGATCGGTTGCAAGCCAGGCGACGTGATCTTCACCGGCGGCGGCACGGAGGCGGACAACACCGCCATCCTCGGCACAGTCGCCGCCCGGGGCGGCACAGCCGTGTGCTCGGGCGCCGAGCACCACGCAGTGCTCGAAGCCGTGCATCGCGCCCATGGCGTCGTCGTCGCCGCCACCTCCACCGGCGCTGTGGATCTCGACGCGCTCGCAGCGGCGCTCGCCGCAACCGACGATGTGTCGGTGGTGAGCGTGATGGCCGTCAACAACGAGGTCGGCACGATCAACGACCTTGCGGTCGTCGCGCAGGTGGTCAGCCGTCTGGCGCCCACGGCGCTGTTGCACACCGACGCCGTGCAGGCCCCGTGCTGGCTGGATCTGCGCACCATCACTCCCCATGTCGACTACCTCGCGCTCTCCGCACACAAGTTCGGTGGCCCCAAGGGCGTCGGTGTTCTCGTGGCGCGCCGGGGTGCCGCCTTCCAACCGTTGATCATCGGTGGGGGCCAGGAGCGCGAACGGCGCAGCGGGACGCACAACGTCGCCGGCATCGTTGCGATGGCCGAAGCGTTGCGCCTCACCGATGCCGAGCGATCCACCGAACAGCCACGCATCGCAGCCTTGCGCGACCGTCTCGTTGGTCGCCTGCGCGCCGAGGTCGCCGGCGTCCACGAGACGGTGCCCAGCGCTGCGAAGGTGGCCGGCTCCGCGCACGTGTGCATCGAAGGCATCGAGAACGAGGCACTGCTGTTCCTGCTCGACGAGGCAGGTGTCTGCGCGAGCGCTGCATCGGCGTGCGCGGCCGGAGCGATGGAACCGTCGCACGTGCTTGCGGCAATGGGCGTGCCGCGCCATCTCGGTTTGGGCGCGCTGCGCCTCACCCTCGGCGCCGCCAGCACCGAAGCCGACGTCGAGCGTGGTGCCGACGTGATCGTTCGGGCGGTTCGCCAGTTGCGCCGCGAGCCGGCGGAAGGATTGGCGTCATGAAGGTGCTGATGGCCCTCAGCGGAGGTGTCGATTCGTCGGTGGCCGCTGCCGAACTGTTGCACGACGGCCACGAGGTGGTGGGTATCACCATGCGGCTCTGGGGTGGTGAGAGCGACACCGGTTGCTGCTCGATCGCCGACGTCGATGATGCCCGCCGGGTCGCCCAGCAGTTGGGGATCGACCATCTCGTGTTCAACTTCACCGAGGACTTCGACACGCACGTGGTCGCGCCGTACGTGAAGGCGCACCAGGACGGGCTCACCCCCAATCCGTGCATCGAGTGCAATCGGCACCTCAAGTTCCATCGCCTCAGCGAGCGCGCCGACTTGCTCGGCTTCGATGCCGTCGCCACCGGCCATCACGCTCGCATCGTCGAGCGGGCGGGTGCCCGCTACGTTGCCCGCGGTGAGGACGCCGCCAAGGACCAGAGCTACGTCGTGCACATGTTGCCCCAGCGCGAACTGGCTCGCACGTTGTTCCCCATCGGTGGCCTGACCAAGACCCAGGTGCGCGAGCGGGCGGCCGCGTTGGGGCTACGCACGGCGGCAAAGCCCGACAGCCAGGATGTCTGCTTCATCACCCATGGCGGTGGGCGCACGGCGTTCCTCGGCAGTCGCATCCCGTTCCGGTCGGCGCGCGTCGTCGATGCGGTGGACGGTACGACGCTCGGTGAGATCGATGCGCTGGAGATGGTCACGCTCGGCCAGCGTCGCGGTATCGGCCTGCCCGGCGGTGGGCCGAAGCGATACGTGGTGGGTATCGATCACGCCACCGCAACCGTCACGGTCGGCGACGATTCGCTGCTCGATGTGAGCGCGCTGGAGGTCCACACGATGGCGTGGGCTCACGAACCTGTCAGTGGCGCCGTGCTCGTGCAGTGCAGCGCTCACGGCACGCCCTACGCGGCCTCGATCGAGGCCATCACCCCGATGTCGGCGAGCGTCGCCGTGCGCTGGGAGCAGCCTCAGCGGCGGGTCTCGCCGGGGCAGAGCGTCGTGTTCTACGACCCTTCGAACACCTATGTGCTGGGTGGCGGCATCGCTGGCTGAGCACGTCGGCGCCGACTCAGCCGACGGGCAGCTTCGCCTCTGCGATCGCGTGGAGCGCGCGCCCGGGCCGCGACGGCGCCACCAGCAGCGACTGCACGTGAAGTGCCTTGCCCTTGGGTTCGGCGGGGGTGGGGGCGAGCAGTGCCAGCACCATTTCGCGCACCGTCAGCTCGATCACATGGCCCGCGGCCGGGCCGGTGAAGTCGGCGGCCTGCGTGTCTGCGGGCGCCAGCCGGGCCAGTGCGACGTTGGGGCGCTGCAACATCAGGGTCTCGCCGAGCACCAGATGGTCGTGCACGACGATGCCGGCCGGCACCAGCACCAGCCATCGGCGCGAGAACCGGTGGAATCGGCGAGCGAGCAACCAGCTGAGCGCGGCGCAGGCGGCGAGCAGCAGGCCGGCGAGCAACCATTGTTGCGCGGCCAACGACACAGTGGCTGCGAGCGTGACAGTGCACCACATGGACCATGACAGGCCCATCGGCAGCAGCACGGCGGCCGGGGCGCGCAGCGGAAGGCGCCGTTCGTGCCCGTAGGCGGATGCCTGCACGCATGCCTCGGCGAACTCCGGGGAGAACGCGATGGATGCGCCCAGCACACTGACGGCCAACGCGGAGACACCCCAGGCGCCACCACCGAACGCGAGCGACAACACGGCCGCAGGAACCACTGCCGGCAGCACGAGGCGGACCATCGTGAGCCCCACCGGGCTGGGCACCACCAGCGCGAGCACCAAGGCTGCGATCGCGACGCCCCATGCGGCCGTGCCGACGGCCCCGGCAGCAGTCGCCCTGACGTCGGTGGCAGCGCCGACTCCCAGTGCCATCGTCGGTGCGAGCAGCACCATGACGAGACGCAAGGCCCAGAGGAAGGAACGGGGGGTGATGGCCGGCGCGTTCATGTGCATTGCATCAGATTTGTCGAACCGGACCGCATCAGGCCAACGTATCGGCTGCGGAGCCTCGCTTCGCCAGGCGCGAAGGCGCCGTGGAACGATGTGGGCAGACCAACGCGCCGGAAGGAGGCACATGCATCGAGCACGACTTCCCAGTGGCATCGTCACCGGCATCGGCGGCCTCCCGCATCGCGACGCGGGCGAAGCGGCAGCGTTCGTCTTGGATCACATGGAGCTGCCCGCCATCCCCACGCTTCCCAGGCGTTCTCCGGCCGAAGGCGCCATTGCGCAGGCGATGGTCGGCATGCAGGGCGTCACCGTCGGTCAGTACGGGAGCATCGGCGTCGACGCCAACATGGTTGATCCGCTCGCGCCGGTGGTCACCGATCTCGACAACGATGCATTCGTTGGTTTCCGCACGTTCCTGGAACAGGCTCGAGCTGTCGGTATGACGGGCCCGGTGAAGTGGCAGTTCGTCGGCCCGGTCACGTTCGGAATCGCGCTGATGCGCGCCGGCGTCCCGATGAGCGAGGCATTCGAGTCCTCGGTGCGTTGCGTGCGCACCCGCCTGCAGCACATGCTCGATGCCGTCTCGGCGGCGCTCCCGGCGAGCCAACAGTTGGTGATCATCGAGGAGCCGGCACTCGTCGAGCTGATGAAGCCAGGCTTTCCGATCGCTCCCGACACAGCCATCGATCTCGTCTCCGGCGCGCTCGCGGCGGTCGAGACGTCCGCTGTGTCCGGTCTCCATGTGTGCGGGCTTGCCGACATACCGTCGCAGCTGGCTGCGGGGCCCAAGATCCTCTCGCTGCCGGTTCGCCAGGAAGTCGCCGAGTCGGCCGGTTACCTGATCCGTTTCATGCAAGACGGTGGCTACATCGCCTGGGGTGTGGTGCCCACGTCGGGCCCGATCGTCACCTCTGCCGAGCGGCCGTGGCGTCAGTTGTGCGCTTTGTGGTGCGAGCTGGTGCAGCGCGGGGCCGACCCTGTGATGTTGCGCCAGCAGGCGATCATCACGCCCGAGTGCGGCCTCTCGGCGCACACACCAGCCGTCGCAGATCAAGTCCACCGCTTCGCCTCCGAGGTCGGCAGCCGTGTCCGTGATCAGGCTCTTGCGTCGCGCTGGGTGCTCGGCGCCTGAGCCTGTGTCGGGAGTCCGGCGCTCCACTAGCGTCGCTGTGAGTGTGGCGTCGTGGGGTTTTGTCGTCACGTCCGATCGGAGACACTGAGCGTCGCATGACACCAGCTGAACGCATCCTTGAACTGCGGGCGCTGATCGCCCATCACAACGAGCGGTACTACGCCGACGACGCGCCGGAGGTCACCGACGCCGAGTACGACGTGCTGGTCCGCGAGCTCGCCCGCCTGGAAGAGGAGCGTCCGGAGCTGGCCATCGAGAGTTCACCTACCCGGCAGGTGGGTGCCGGTGCGCTGAACGTCGCGTTCGCGCCGGTGGTCCATCAGGTGCCGATGACGAGTCTCGACAACGCAATGGACGTTGCCGAACTGGAGGCCTGGGGTGAGCGCATCACCAAGGGGCTCGCGGGCGACGCGGCGCGGTTCGTGTGCGAGCTGAAGATCGACGGGTTGGCGGTGAGCCTGCGCTACGTGCAGGGAGCGTTGGTGCAAGCCGCCACTCGTGGCGACGGTCGGGTGGGGGAGGACGTGACGGCCAATGTCGCCACCATTGCCGCGATACCGAAGGTGCTTGGGGACACCGCAGCCGGCCCACCCGAAGTGTTGGAAGTGCGTGGTGAGGTGTACCTGCCGCTGGCCGCGTTCGAGCGGTTGAAGGCGGAGAAGGAGGCCGAGAACGTTCGCCGCGCGGCGGCCGGCCGCAAGCCGGAGCCGGTGCCCGTCAACCCGCGCAACGCGGGGGCGGGCAGCCTGCGCCAGAAGGACGCGTCGATCACCGCCGGTCGCGGCTTGGCGTTCTGGAGCTACCAGTTGGGCGAGGTGCAGGGTGGGCCCGAGTTCACCACCCACTCGGGGTCGCTGGAACACATCCGCATCCTCGGCCTTCCCGTGAACCCCGAGATTCGCGTGGTTGACGGCATGGAGGGCGTGATCGACATCTGTCGTCACTGGCAGGCACATCGCCACACGCTCGGCTACGAGATCGACGGCGTCGTCGTCAAGGTCGATTCGCTCGAGCAGCGAGAGGCGCTCGGCTTCACGTCGCGTGCTCCACGGTGGGCGATCGCCTTCAAGTTCCCGCCTGAGGAACGCACCACGTTGCTGCGTGGCATCCAGATCTCGGTCGGTCGCACCGGGCGGGCAACTCCCTTCGCCGTGCTCGAGCCGGTGTTCGTCGGTGGCTCGACTGTGGCCATGGCCACTCTGCACAACCAGGATCAGGTGGCTGCGAAGGACGTTCGGCCAGGTGACACAGTGGTGGTGCGCAAGGCGGGCGACGTGATCCCCGAAGTCGTCGGGCCGGTGCTCTCGCTGCGGCCCGAGGGGCTGGCCCCGTGGGAGTTCCCCCGCACGTGTCCCTGCCCGCTGCAGACGGAACTGGTGCGGCCCGAGGGGGAAGCCGACACGCGCTGTGTGGAACCCGAGTGCCCCTTCCAGCGTGATCAGCGGATCATCTACTTCGCCTCGCGCGGGGCGATGGACATCGAGGGTCTCGGGGACAGCACGGTGCTGCAGCTCAGCGAGGCAGGCTTGGTGGCGGATCCCGGTGATCTCTACTCACTCACACGCGAGGATCTGCTCACCCTCGACAAGTGGGGCGAGACGAAGGCCGACAACCTGCTCGCAGCGATCGAAGGGTCCAAGCAGCGCCCGCTGCCCAAGGTGCTCACCGCACTGGGGTGCAAAGGTCTCGGCCCGTCCGCCAGCGATGCGCTGGCACGGGCGTTCGGCACGCTCGGCGCCATCCGTGAGGCGTCGGAGGCTGATCTCGCCACCACCGATGGCGTGGGCCCGACGATCGCCGCCGCCATCGTCCGGTGGTTCGCGAAGCCCGAGAACAACACGTTCGTGGACAAGCTGGAACGTGCCGGTGTCGAGTTCGGGCTCGTCGAAGTTAGCCGCCTCCAACAAAACCTGGCCGGAAAGGCGATCGTGGTCACCGGCACGTTGGAGGGCTACACGCGCGAGTCGGCGGAAGCGGCGATCAAGGACCGCGGTGGCAAGAGCCCGGGGAGCGTCAGCGCGAAGACCTTCGCCGTCGTTGTCGGCGCCGACGCGGGCGCCAGCAAGCTCGCCAAGGCACTCGACGTAGGTGTTCCCACGCTTGATCTCGCCGGCTTCGAGCACCTGCTCGCCACCGGTGAGCTACCTGCCGATCACTGAACCGGTGGAGCGGCCACCTCAGAGCCGTTCGTCGAGCACGACCTCGAACCGTTGTAGTTCGCGCAGCTCGGTTGCCGACGGGTGCAGCGGATTGACCAAGACGTTGCGTTCGCCGCTGCGAGCATCCACGAGCGCTGATGGCACCAGCAGCGCGACGGCCCGGCGGGCATCCAGCCACGCTTCGCCGACTCGGCGGGTGGTGAGCTCGGTCGTGGCCCAGGCTCGCTTCAAGCCGACGGGGTCGAGTGTGTCGAGGAGCGCATCGGGCACTTCGAGCTGCAGTGCGACGTACTTCACTCTGCCGCCTGTGATGTGCGCCGACATCTCCAGAGTGGCCAACGCCAGCGAGTCGGCTGTGTAGACCATTCGCCGCCCGGGCGGGTTCCAGCGACCTCCGAACGCGGCAGCGCCTTCACCGGTCATCGCAGTCGCCGCGTGCCGGCCCGCCACCAACCGCCATACCTTCATGCGTCAGCTGAACACGCCGTGCTCGATGCGGCCGAGCAGCTGGAACACTGCCTCGGCCCCCACCTCGGTGGCGGCGACGTCGAAGGGCATTCGGTGCCCGAGTGCTCGCTGCGCTGTGGTGAGCCACATGCGTCCTTCTTCGGCGCCGCCCAGCACGAGCGACGCACGCGACACCAGCCGATGCAATCGCGCGACTCGGTCGCCTTCGAGCGTGTCGAGCACGCCCAGTTGCTTGCGGCGGGCCCAGGTGCGTGGTGAGATGCTCAACCACTCGAGCACGGTACCCACCGGGAGTTGAAGGGCATCAGCTGCGTCGGCCACCATCGTCACCGGGACACCGCGTCGCACGTCGTGCTCGGTGAGGGGCGCCGTCGCAGGACCCGTAAGCGCCATATGGCAGACCGTATCACGCCATATGGCTGACAACGACATGGCTGCCAATGTCGCTGAGCGCGCCTCAGAAGACGGTGAAGCTCCAAGTGAACGAACGGGCCTGGCTACGGCCCTCGGTCACCTTCCAGTAGATGACCTTGACGAGGTGCTCGCCCTCGCTGAACTCGCTGATCTCCGATTCGGGGGACGGGTCGAACGTGAGGGTTGCGTTCCCCCGCTCGTAGATCGTCGTGGGCGGGAGCACCAGCTCACGGCCTGGTTGAGTTGTGAGGTCTTCGAGGTTGACGGTGACCAGCTCGAGACCGTCCACCACCAGGACGCCCTCGTAGCCCGCCTGTAGGTCGACGAACACCTGGGTCTGGGCCGGCACCTGGGGTGCGCCGCGAACTGGGTCGATCTTCTCGATAGCGGCGGGCAGGGCGAGCCGCTCGTCGCCCGTGACCGCCAGTGACACGGCGAGGCCGATGGCGACCAGGCAGACGGCGATGCCGAAGCTCGCGAGCAGTACGGGTAGTTGGGGCCGGCGGGAGGTGAATCTCACCCGCCCATTGTGCCTGCAGCGGCCGAATTCGCCCACACGCGCGCTGCGGTCACGGCCTGCCCCAGCTAGGTTCAGTGGAGCCATGGTGGTCAACGACCCGACTTCTCCGACCCGCGTGATCGCAGGGCGCTACCGACTCGGCTCACGCTTGGGCAGCGGCCTCGAAGCAGCGGTGTTCGATGCGTTCGATCAACTGCAGCAGCGCGCCGTCGTGCTCAAGATGGTGCACCCGGATCTGGGCGACGACCCGCTCGTGCAGCGCACCTTTCGTTCGGTGATGACGTCAGCGGCCGGGTTGCATCATCCCAACGTTGCTGCTGTCCACGACTTCGGAACCGCAACCTGGAACGACCGCGAGGTGTTGTACGTCGTCACCGAGCACTTCACCGGTGGCAGCCTGCGCGATCTGCTCGACCGCGGTCGGCTGCTGTCGCCTTCGCAGGCGCTCGTGGTCGGTCTCGACGCGTGCAAAGCGCTCGATGCGATGCATCGACACGGGTTGTTGCACACCGACATCCGGCCGGCCACGCTGGTGTTCGGCGACGATCGTCGACTCCACATCATCGACGTCGGGCTGGCCCAGGTGTTGCACGATCTTGCGGGTGATGTCACCGGACGCAGCATGGATCGTGCCAAGTACGCGTCACCCGAGGAAGCCCAGGGTCTGCCGATGCAGCCCAGGAGCGACGTCTACTCGCTGTGCCTGGCCCTGCTCGAGGCGGTCACCGGGTCTGTCCCCTTCGTGGGCGACTCGACCGTCGCGACGTTGGCCAATCGGGTCGGCAAGCTGCTACCGGTGTCTGCCGACCTCGGTGCACTGGCTGCTGTTTTCGGGCGCGCCGGCCGCCCGGACGCATCGGATCGAAGCTCGGCCGCGGAGTTCGGCCGTGCGCTCGTGCAGGCCGCAGAGCTGATGCCTCGCCCTGCGCCGGTGCCGATTCTCGCCAACTCGCTGTTCGCAGGCCGCGAGAGCGACGACCGATCGACGGAGCCGACCGGCCCGATGCTGCAGCCCGAGTCGCCGGTGCCGGAGCCCGAAGAGCCGGTTGTCGTCGCCGTGCCGGAGCCCGAAGAACTTGCACTCGTCATCGACGAAGAGGTCGCTGCGGCGCCCGTGGCCGACTTCGGGCCATCCACACCGGCGCTCGCCGAGATGTCGCCCATCGCCGAGCCACCGCCGCCCGCGCCGGCTCGCGCCGTTGTTCCGCCGCCGCTGTGGCCTTCGCCCGGCCCCGTCGAGCCACCCGCCGCTGTCGACGTCGACACCGACTCGGATGACACCGACTCGGATGACACGGCAGTGGCCGAGGCCGTCGCCGCAGAGGGCGGCGCTGATGTCGCCAGCGGTGAGGGCGGCAACCCCGACGACTACGAGTACGACCCCGACGACGAGTTCCCTGAACGCCCGCTGCCGTCATCGGGCGGCCGCCGGTGGTTCCTCGCGGCCCTGGTCGTACTGGCGCTCGGGGGCGGTGTGCTCGCGTGGTACAACTCGCGGCCCGAGACCAGTGCAGTGCCCTCGCTCGCCGGTCTTCGTCAGGGTGAAGCGCTCAACATGCTCGGCCCGTTCGAGCCGGTGATCCTCGAAGAGCCCAGTGAGGACGTCCCTGCCGGCGAGGTCATTCGCACGGAGCCTGCCGCCGGCACGATGCTTGAGCACGACAAGACCGTCACGATCTTCGTGAGCACTGGCCCAGCACCACGGGCGTTGCCGGAGTTGGTGGGCATGACGGTCGCCGACGCCGAGGCGGCGCTCACAGCTGTCGGCTTGGTGCTGGTGGAGGGCGACCGAGTATTCGACGAGGCGGTGCCCGTCGGCGTGGTCGTCTCCTGGACGGTGCCGGCGGCGCCCACGCTGGCGGCGGGCGCCACCGTTGTGAAGGGCACCACGGTGCAGGTCATCGCATCGGCGGGGCCCGCGCCGCGGACGGTGCCGGACCTGACCGGGTTCTCCCTCGCAGATGCCACCGCAGCCGTCGCAGCCCTCGATCTCGTCATCGCGCAGGCTCCCGACGAGTTCAGCGACACCATCCCCGCCGGCCAGGTGATGCGCCAGGACCCCGGCCCCGAGACAGCGCTCCAGATCGGCGCCACCATCACAGTCGTGTTGTCAAAGGGCCTTGATCTTGTTGCCATGCCGGCGCTGGCGGGGCTCGATTACAACGGCATCGTGGCGTCGTTGCAGAACGCCGGCTTCACCATCGGCACGACCAACGGCGATACCCAACTTCAGTTCACCGGTGTCGAGGTCGCCGGCGCTCCCGTCAGCGCCGGTCAGCTGTTCCCTCGGGCCACCAAGGTCGATCTGTTCTTCCAGGCCACGCCGTTGCCGCCACCCGCGCCCTGAGCCCATCGAGTTTGGCACCCGGCGCTGCGTCGGTCGGTTCTGCGCCAGCGCAGCTCGCTCACTAACGTGCGGGGCGACCTCAGGAGGTTCATGTCATGGGTTCTCTCGAAGGGCGCGTCGCCATCATCACGGGCGCGGGACGCGGCATCGGCCGTGAGCACGCGCTCTACTTCGCGGCCGAAGGCGCGAAGGTGGTCGTCAACGATCTCGGTGGCGCGAACGACGGCAGCGGCGCCGACATGACGCCCGCCCAGCAGGTGGTCGAGGAGATCCAAGCACTGGGCGGCGAGGCCGTCGTCAACGGCGACAACGTCGCCGACTGGGAAGGCGCTCAGCGGATGGTCAACCAGGCCATCGAGGCCTTCGGGGATCTCGACATCCTGGTCAACAACGCGGGCATCCTGCGCGACCGTGTGCTGGTCAACATGACGGAACAAGAGTGGGACGACGTGATCGCCGTGCACCTCAAGGGCCACTTCGCGCCCAGTCGGTGGGCCGCCACCTACTGGCGGGAACAGCACAAGTCGGGTGTGTCGAAGCAACGACACATCGTGCACACGTCGAGCACGTCGGGGTTGTTCAGCAACCCCGGGCAGGCCAACTACGGCGCTGCCAAGACCGGTATCGCCACGTTCAGCCAGATCATCGCCAAAGAGCTCTCCCGCTACAACGTGAAGAGCAACACGATCGCCCCCGGTGCGCGGACGCGGCTGACGTTGGCCACCCCGGGCTTGGAAAACATCATGCAGCCGAAGGAAGGCGCCTTCGATCCGTGGGACCCGGCCAACATTTCGCCGCTCGTTGCCTATTTGGCCAGCGAGCAGTGCGTGTTCACCGGGGAGACTTTCCTGGTGCAGGGTGGCAGCGTGACCATGGTCGAGTCGTGGAAGCGCGGTGCAGGCGTCGGGCGCGATGCAAAGTGGACGGTGGACGAACTGGCCGAGGCGCTGGCTCCGCTCGCCGGTTCGTGAGACTGCGGCTACCGCACCGCGAGAACATTCACGAGCGCGCGGATCGAACTCTCTCGTTCGACAGCGGTGGTGTCGACGAGCTCGGCATCATCCCGTGGCCGATCCTCCTTCGGCGGCGTCTCGCCGAGCGGGTGGGCATACCCCACCGGTGGGCGGTGCTGTGGGTGGTGCTCGGTGGGCTGTTCACCACAGGTTTCACGATCACGCTGCTGGTGGTCTCGCTCGATCGCATCTCCGGTGAACTGGACAGCACTCCCGCTGTGCTCACGTGGGCGATCACCGGCCCGATGCTCGCGTTCGGGGTCGTCGGGCCTGCCTTTGGGAAGGCCGGTGACCTGTGGGGTCACAAGCGAGTGTTCGTCGGTGGGCTGTTCTTCGCCGGGGTGTTCGCGGTTGCATCCGCGCTGGCATGGAGCGCGCCCACCCTGATCCTGTTCCGCACGCTGTCCGCCACCGCCGGCTCCGCGTGTGGTCCGTCGGCGATGGCCTACATCAATCGGATGTTCGGCCCTGGCGAACGGGTCAAGCCACTCAGCTACTGGAGCTTCGTCACGGCCGGCGGCCCGGTGATCGGAGTCGTCATCGGCGGCCCTCTGGTGGAGGCCGTCGGATGGCGTGCGATCTTCGCGGTGCAGGCACCGATGTGCTGTGCCGGCTTCCTGGTGGCGCTGTGGCTGCTCCCGCCCACCGATCGCCTCGCCAACGTCAAGTTCGATGTGTGGGGCTCGCTGACGCTCGGGCTGGGTGCGTCGTCGCTGTTGGCGGGCATCAGCCAGGGGCGTTCGTGGGGGTGGACGTCGGCGCCCACGCTCGGCTGCTTCGCACTGGCGGTAGTGGCCCTTCGAGGGTTCGTCACGATCGAACAACGCGCGAGCGCTCCGCTGGTCGTGCTGCAGTGGTTCCGCACTCGCAACTTCGCGCTGCCGGTGCTCAGCCAGATGCTCACCAACTTCGCGTACATGGGCGGCTTCATCCTCATCCCGCAGGTGCTGGGCGACCGCGGGCTCGGGCTGGGCGATTCCACCAAGGGCTACCTGGTCATCTCACGCCCGCTGGCGTTCTCGCTGATCGCTCCGCTCGCCGCGCTGGTCACACTGCGTGTGGGCGAGCGCGTGGCGGGTGTCGTGGGTGCGCTCGGCGTCGTGCTGTCGATGCTGATGTGGGCCACCGTCGGCATGGATTCCTCGTACATCTACATCGTCGCGGCGACGGCGTTCTCGGGAATCGGGCTGGGGATCGCCTCTCCGGCGCTCACGTCGCTGCTCGCCAACGCAGTCGACGAGGCGGATCTCGGGGTGGCCGGGGCGATGCAGCAACTCATGTCGCAGATGGGCGCCGTGATGGGCAGTGCCGTGCTTGCCACCGTCAGTGTCAGCGCGGCCCCTGGGCAGTTCGGACCGTTTCACGTCGCCTTCGTGGTCGGTGCGGTGGTTGCTGGGCTGGGCTGCTGGGCGGCCGCCAACGTGCGCAGCACGCCTCGTTGAACACGCCCGTGCCCGGACGCGGCTCTGGGCGCAACACATCTCGGCCAGCGAGACGGCGTGCGCCCAGAGCACGGTGAACCTTGGCGAGCGGGGCTCAGGCGGTGATGTCCTTGATCTCCGTGGCGATCTGCTTGGCGATCTCGTCGTTGGGCATCGATGTCTGCATCGCCATCATCTTCATCATGTCGCCCTGCACCTTGATCTTGCCGGACATGAAGGCTTGCATACCGGCCGCCTGATCCTGTTCGACGAAGATCTTGCGGGCGGTGTCCCAATCGGTGGTCATGGTGAGGTCTGGCGCGTCGAGCGCGCCGGTGGCCATCACGACATCGCCCGATGACGTGTCCATGAACAGGTTGACCGTTCCGTCACCGAACGGAACGTCGGTGATGACCTGGTTCATGCGGATGCTGGTGGTCACCTTGGCCGCCTGGTCGGCGTACTTCTCGCGGATGGCTGTCGCGGCGGCCATCCAGTCGTCGGAGAGGAAGGGGTGGGACATGTCGAGGTGGCTCCTTGATGAACAGATCAGCTGAACGTGATGGGCGGGAACTTACTCGGTCTGTGCAGCGTGGCGGTAGGCGAGCCGCACGGCGAGAGCCTGACGGATCTGTGGGCCGGCATCCTCGGCGAACTCGCCACGATAGGTGGCATCGGTGCCGAGCACGACGGTGAAGTACATCCCGGCGAAGGCCCCGAGAAAGCCCGAGACCCGCACGAGCGGCTCACTCAGGACCAGGGTTCGCCCACCGATGTGCCAGTCTGCGAACACCTTGACGTCGGGCAGTTGCGTCCATGAGGCAGCGGTGGCCTCCGGGATGGCGAGGAACCCGAAGAACATGAAGAACGCGGCGAGGATGACCGCGACGAAGGTGATCAGGATCGCCTGGCTGAACACGCTGACCAACCCGATGTTGACGCGCTGGCGAATGGACAGTGGCACCTCGTCCGGGTCGCCCGTGGTGGGCAGTGTCAACCCCTCGGCAGGGGTGCCGACCACCAGCCTGGCGACCTCGTCCCACTCGTCGAAGGCGTGCACTGCCCGGATCGACTCGGGGATACGCGACAGGACGAAGGCGCTGCCCAACACGAAGAACAACGCGATCGTCACGGTGTATACCGGACCCTCCAGCGTGCCTGCCACCTGCCACACCTCGGCGTTGATGAACAGGAACGTCGTGAACAACAACAGCAGGGGGAGGGCGCGAGTGAGCATCCTCCCCACCGAGCCCAGCCGAGAGAACGTCTGCGAGGCCGCCCACCGCATCAGCGGGAGGACGCCGTAGCTGGTGACCAGGTAGATGGTGACCAGCACGACAGCGCCCTCGATGAGGGCCTGCACTGCGTCGCCCGGCTGATCGAACAGTGCCGCAGGAATCGCCGGGCCGATCAGGAAGGCGGCCAGCTCGGGCGCGCCGAGTGCCCGTGGACGTGACAGCGCCGGCCGGTGGCGCAGACGGTTGGTGAGCACCCACGTGCCGACCAGGAGCACGAGGATGACTGCTGCGGCGCCGAGGTTGCGCGCCAGCGACCAGTTCGCGATGTCGAGCGCGTGGAGCCCGCCGGCGACGTAGGCGACGAGGAGCACGGGCGCTGCCCGGCTCCACACATCCGGCCCGGTGCCGTACGGCTCGATGAAGTGCGGCAGGCCGCGCCGGAGGAACCACACTTCCATCTCATTGCGGCGCGTGTGCATCGTGGGGAGTGTACGAAACCGGTGGCGCCAGCGCGTGACGTCTGTCCACCGAGTTGAACAGAACGTTCAATCCGGTTCGCATCTGCCTCGCGCCCCGGTAACGATGGGCGGATGGCACGAATCCTGGTCACCGAAGAGATCGCCGAGGGTGGCCTTGATCGGCTCCGCGCGGCCGGCCATGAAGTGGTCGTGCAACTCGATCTCGCCCAGTTGCTTGCATCTGTGCGGGGTGCGCATGCACTGATCATCCGCAGCGCCACCCAGGTCACGGCCGAGGTGCTGGAAGCCGGTAGCGAGCTGGTGGTGGTCGGTCGCGCCGGCATCGGCCTCGACAACGTCGATGTGCCCGAGGCAACCAAGCGCGGCGTGATGGTCGTCAATGCCCCGCAGAGCAACATCATCTCGGCTGCCGAACACACGATGGCGTTGCTGCTGGCCCAAGCTCGCAACGTGCCTCAGGCCCACGCCGCGCTGATCGCCGGCCGGTGGGAGCGCAGCCGCTGGGAGGGTGTCGAGCTGGCCGACAAGACGCTCGCCATCATCGGGCTCGGCCGCATCGGCAAGCTCGTCGCCGACCGGGCGAAGGCGTTCGGCATGCGTCTCGTTGCTTACGACCCGTTCGTGTCGGCCGATCGTGCCCGCCAGATGGGCGTCGAGCTGATGCCGTTGGATCAGGCGGTGGCCGAGGCCGACTTCCTCACCATCCACCTGCCCAAGACCAAGGAGACCACCGGTCTCATCAACCGCGATCTGTTGCTCAAGGCGAAGCCGTCGTTGCGTGTGATCAACGTCGCCCGCGGTGGCATCGTCGATGAGCAGGCGCTCGCCGATTGCGTGCGCGATGGCATCATCGCCGGCGCAGCGATCGATGTGTTCGTCACCGAGCCCACTACCGCGTCGCCGCTGTTCGAACAGCCGTCGATCGTCGTCACTCCTCACCTCGGCGCCAGCACACGCGAAGCACAGGACAAGGCCGGTGACACGATCGCCGACATGGTGCTGCTGGCCCTCGCCGGTGAGTTCGTGCCGTTCGCGGTCAATGTCGACGCTGCCGAGGCGAACGAGACGCTGCGCCCGTTCCTCCCACTGGCCGAAGGTCTCGGTCGCCTCTTCGCCTCGCTGGTCGGCTCAGCGTCCGCTGCCGCGCCCGCCGAGTTCGAGGTGTGCACCGAAGGCGACATCGCCGGCTACGACACCCGCATCCTCAGCCTTGCGGTACTGAAGGGCTTCTTCGGCTCGGTCGCCGACGAGGCAGTCACATACGTCAATGCACCGCAGTTGGCCAAGGAGAAGGGCATCGAGCTACGCGAGACGCATTGCGCCACCTCCGCCGACTTCGTCAACCTCGTCACGCTGCGCAGCAGTGGGCACAGCATCTCGGGCACACTGGTGGGCCGGCGCAGCGAGCAGCGGATCGTGATGATCGACGATCATCACTTCGACGTGCCGCCGGCGCAGCACATGCTGGTCGTCAAGAACGACGATCGTCCGGGCGTGATCGGCACCGTCGGCACGCTGTTGGGCGATGCCGGCGTCAACATCGCCGACATGGATGTGGGTCGTGCCGCCACGCCGGGCACCGCTGTCATGTTGATCGCGCCCACGATGGAAGTGCCCGACGACGTCGTCGCGCTCCTGCGCCAGGCGCCGGGCATCATCAGCGTCACCCCCCTCGCCGGCTGAACCTGGCGGCCGCGATCTCTCAAATTTGCTTGTCCGCGCAACTGTGAATTCAATGAAGCCGACGTCGCATTCTGTGAATTCACGGTTCGACCGAGACGGCCGCACTTGGTGACAGGATCCGACGCTGCGCTAGCGAGGCGAGTGGGTGCGGATCTCGTCGCGAGTGGCGGTGGCCACCGTGCGGGCCGCGTCGGCGAAGTCGGCACCTCGTGACGCGTACAGCACGGCGCGCGACGAGTTGATCACCATGCCCATGCCCTGCGAGTCGCAGCCGGCCTGCACTGTTGCCTGCACGTCGCCTCCCTGCGCGCCGACCCCGGGCACCAGCAAGGGCAGGTCGCCCACGATCGCCCGCACAGTAGCCAGCTCGGCGGGGTAGGTGGCGCCCACCACGAGCCCGCAATCGCCGATCTCGTTCCACTCGGTGGCAACCCGCCGGGCCACGTGGGAGTAGAGCGGCTCGCCATCCACCATCAGGTTCTGGAAGTCGCCACTGCCTGGGTTGCTGGTGCGACACAGCACGAACACGCCGCCGTCGGGATGACGAAGGAAGGGTTCGACGGAGTCGGTGCCCAGGTACGGGTTGACCGTCACGACGTGGGCCCCGTAGCGGTCGAATGCCTCGCGCGCGTACTGCTCGGCGGTGCTGCCGATGTCGCCACGCTTGGCGTCCAACACCAACAGCACCTCGGGGTGGCGGTCGCGGATGGCGGCGCAGATCTGTTCCAGCTCGCGCTCTGCGCCGGCGGCGGCGAAGTAGGCGATCTGTGGCTTGAAGGCGCAGGCGAGGTCGGCGGTGGCGTCGACGATGGCCATGCAGAAGTCGAACACCGACCCGTTCACGACGTCGGGGAAACGGGTGGGGTCCGGGTCGAGCCCGATGCACAGCATCGAGTGCGATGTCGCCCACGATCGGTGCAGCTGTTCATGGAAGGCCATCGCCGCAAATCTACTTCCCTCTGGCGCGCCGATGCAGGGGATCGGCTTATCATGCGCCGATGTCGGAGAGCGCGATGACCCACACGGATCCCAGCGACATCAAGCCGTCGTTGATGAGCCCGGTGCAGCCGCACGTGATCGTGCTCTTCGGGGCCACGGGCGACCTGTCGCGGCGCAAGCTGCTGCCGGGGCTGCTGCACCTGTCGCTCGCCGGTCTGGTGAGCGAGTGCCGCATCGTGGGCACCTCACTCGACGATCTCGACGACGAGGGCTTTCGGCACTTCGCACGCACGGCATGCGACCAGTTCTCCACACGCGCGATCTCCGACGAGGCGTGGGAGCAATTCGCTCGTCGCCTCACCTACGCACCGCAGAGCATTGGCCCGGCTGGTTTGGCGGATGTGGTCGGCGAGGCCGAGCGGGCGCTCGGTGGCGAGCCGCGGCGCTTGCATTACCTCAGTGTCCCGCCGGCGGCCGCCCGCGTGGTGGTCGACACGTTGCGCGAGGCGCAGTTGGTCGACCGGTCACGGATCATCATGGAGAAGCCGTTCGGCACCGATCTCGCGTCGGCGCGCACACTCAACGCATCCCTGCACGAGACGTTCAACGAAGATCAGATCTATCGCATCGACCATTTCCTCGGCAAGGAGGCGGCGCAGAACATCCTCGCCTTCCGGTTCGCCAACGGCCTGTTCGAGCCGATCTGGAATCGCGACCACATCGATCACGTGCAGATCGACGTCCCCGAGACGCTCGGCCTCGAGGACCGGATCGGGTTCTACGAGAGGACCGGCGCCTATCGCGACATGGTGGTCACCCATCTCTTCCAGGTCCTGGCCTTCATGGCGATGGAGCCGCCGACTGCTCTCGACCCGCGCGCGATCAGCGAGGAGAAGAACAAGGTCTTCCGTTCGATGCTGCCGATCGTGCCCGCCAACGTGGTGCGCGGGCAGTACATCGGCTACCGCGAGGAGGCCGGCGTCGCGCACGACTCCGAGACCGACACGTTCATCGCGTTGAAGTGCGAGATCGACAACTGGCGGTGGGCGGGTGTTCCATTCTTCCTGCGCACCGGCAAGCGCATGGCTGAGGGCGCGCGCATCATCTCGATCGCGTTTCGCGAGCCGCCCAAGAGCATGTTCCCTCCCGGCTCGGGGATCGGCGCTCACGGCCCCGACCACCTCACCTTCGATCTGGCCGACGCCTCGAAGCTGTCGCTGAGCTTCTACGGCAAGCGGCCCGGGCCGGGCATGAAGCTGGACAAGCTGAGCCTGCAGTTCGCACTCCACGAGACCGATCGGGCCAACGATGTGCTGGAGGCGTACGAACGGCTGATCCACGACGCCCTCAGTGGCGACCACACGCTGTTCACCGCCGCGGAAGGTATCGAACGGCTGTGGGAGCTGTCACAGCCGTTGCTCGACGCTCCGCCGCCGGTGCGTGCGTACCCGGCCGGCTCATGGGGCCCGAACGCGATCCATCAGCTGATCGCGCCCTGGGCGTGGCGATTGCCGTTCGAACGTGCGTGGCGCTCGAACAACCCGGGCCAGGTCGGCTGAGGCCGAAGCTGCGGCTGCGGCTGCGGCTGAACACCGGCTGAGGCCGAAGCTGCGGCTGCGGCTGAACACCGGCTGCTGGCTGACCACGTGTCCCGGCGCGAAGTGACGCGCTTTTGGCTCACAGCCCCTGGTCCTGCGAGCAACACCGCGTCACTTCCGGGTGAGGAGCGACCCCGAGCCCGGATCTTCCGGGGGGTTCGTGTGCGGTGGCGGCTCAGTCGGCGAGGCTGATGGCCGCGGTCGGGCACATGTCGGCGGCCATGCGCACCTTCTCGTGCAGCTCTTCGCCGGGCTCGTCCTGCAGCACGTACAGGTAGCCGTCCTTACGGACCTCGAAGACCTCAGGGCACAACTGCATGCAGGCGCCGGTACTCGCGCACATGTCGTAGTCGACCGTCACTTTCATGGTGGCTCTCCTTGCTCGGGCCGATGTGGCCGTAGACCATCGAACTAGGCCTTGGCCTGACGGTAGCCGTCGGCGAGGGCCTCGGCTGCAACGGCGTAGCACCGCTCGGGCACGGTGCGGGCGTAGAACCGGCCGCTGGGCACGTGGAAGATGCCCGAGTTGTCGTTGGCCTTGATCGGGTAGCCGTCCGGGCACGCCCCGTCGACCGGTGCGACCCAGCGCGCCTGTTCGGCTTGCGCCGGCGCTGGGGTGGTGGCAACGAACGGTCGGGCGGCAGGCTCGGCTGCCGTGGGTGACCTGCGTGCCGGTTCGAACGGTGGCCACGAGGGGCTGGGAGCATCCGTGGGCTTCGCCGCCCGCAGGCGGGCGGCAACCGCAGCGCCGACTGCAAGCAGGATCAGGAGCAGGGTGACCTGTCGAGTGCGTCGTCCGATCATGGACGAAGCGTACTCGTCGTTGCGCTAGCCCTGTGTCGCTGAAGGGATGCGTGGCAGGTCGCGGACGAGCCCGCTGTGCACACGTACATGGTGCGACATCGCCATGCGGTGCACCCACAACGACGCGCGGCACGGTTCTCCACCCATGGGCGGGTAACCAGGCCGGTTTCGTGGCCGTTCGACGCCCATGGGCGCCGAACCATGCCAGAGGCCGGACCGCTGAGTCGGCCGCACGTCCAGCGGCCGAGCCTCGAGCGGGGTATCGTTGCGCTAGCGGTCCTGCCAGGTGCTGATGCAGGCCACGTTGCCGTCTGCATCGGCGAGCACCCACCACGAGCGAGCGTGGCTACCGTCGACGAGGCGGCCTCCGGCGGCAACTGCAGCCGTCACCCGTTGCTCGGCGATGTCGTGCGGCACCGAGACGTCGAGGTGGAACCGCCCTCGCCCGGTGCGCGGTGCGTCCATCTGCTGGAACCACATCGGCGGGCCGAGGTGCAATCGGTCGACGAGGGTGCCGTCGACCTCGCGGTACCCCAGCACGGCGGCCCAGAACGGGCGGATGCGATCGGCGTCCATCGTGTCGATTGCGATCTCCAACGCCGACACAGCGGCCGTCGAGGCGACGGCGCCGGAAGCCACGGCCAACTGCGACACGCGGTGGGCGAACTCGACGTCCTCGTTGGACAGCCCGTCGATGGCGTGCGTGGAGACCCGCACGCGCACCACGCCGGGGTAGCGCAGGTCGATGTCGGGGTGATGGTCGACGGCATCGGCAGTGGCGGCGATGAGTGCCGTTAGCGCGCCCGCGGCGCTGAACGTCGGCGCCCGGAAGTGACCTTCGATCGCACCCAGCACGTAGCGCCAGTCACTGAGTTCGAGCGCGGCGAACTCAGCGGCGGTGACCGGCGTGTAGCGAGCCATCAGGCCTGGTGTCGCTCGTGGGCCTGCAGCACGGCGCGCAGCGCAGCGGTGATGGTGGATGGGTCGGTGCCCACGCCCCACAGCACGCGGCCGTCGCCGTTCTTGGTCTCGATGTAGGCGACGGCGGTGGCCTCGCTGCCCTGGCCGAGTGCGTGCTCCGCGTAGTCGACGACATCGAGAGTGGCGCCCACGCCATCGCGCAGCGCACGTACGAAGGCATCAATCGGGCCGTTCCCCTCGCCCGAGACGGTGATCGGGGTGTCGTCGATCACCAACTGCGCGGTGATCGTCGTGGTGCCGGTGGCGCTGTCGCTGCGCAGTTCGTGGCTGTTGAGGCGCATGCGTGGTGCCTGCGGGAGGTACGCCGCCTGGAACGCGTCCCACATCACGACCGGGCTGATCTCGGTGCCGCTGTCCTCGGTGATGTGCTGAATGGTCTTGGAGAACTCGACCTGCAGGCGCCGGGGCAGATCGAAGCCGTGCTCGGTCTTCATCACGTAGGCGACGCCGCCCTTGCCGCTCTGGCTGTTGACGCGGATGACGGCTTCGTAGCTGCGCCCGAGGTGCTTGGGGTCGAGCGGCAGGTAGGGCACGCCCCACACCGGGTACTCGCCGCCATTGGCGGCCGCCTTGTCGTCGAGGGCGTCGAAGCCCTTCTTGATCGCGTCCTGGTGGCTACCGCTGAACGCCGTGTACACCAGGTCGCCCACCCACGGGTGGCGGGGTGCGACAGGCAGCCGGTTGCAGTACTCGGCAACCCGGCGCAGCGCGTCGATGTCGCTGAGGTCGAGTTGTGGGTCGACGCCGTTGACCATCAGGTTGATCGCCAGGTTGACGACATCGACGTTGCCGGTGCGCTCGCCGTTGCCGAACAGCGTGCCCTCCACTCGGTCGGCGCCGGCCAGCATGGCCAGTTCGGCGGCGGCGGTGGCGGTGCCGCGGTCGTTGTGCGGGTGCAGGCTGATGACCACGCTGCTGCGGCTGCGGATGTGGCGGCCGAACCACTCGATGACGTCTGCGTAGACGTTGGGTGTGTAGCACTCGACGGTGGCCGGCAGGTTGAGGATCAGCGGCTTCTCGGGTGTCGGCTCGATGACGTCCATCACGGCGTGGCAGACCTCGATCGCATACTCGGGCTCGGTGAGCGTGAAGCTCTCGGGCGAGTACTCGTAGCGCACGGCGGTCTGGGGGATCGTCTGCTCCAGCTTCTTGCACAGCTTGGCGCCGTTGACCGCGATGTCGGTGATGCCGGCCTTGTCCAGCCCGAACACCACCTCACGCTGCAACGGGTTGGTGGAGTTGTAGAAGTGCACGATGGCCTGCTTGGCGCCGGCGATGGCCTCGTACGTGCGCTCGATCAGTTCCTGGCGGCACTGGGTGAGCACCTGGATGGTGACGTCGTCGGGGATCAGGTCGTCGTCGATCAGCTGGCGGCAGAAATCGAAGTCGGGCTGACTGGCCGAGGGGAACCCGATCTCGATCTCCTTGAAGCCCATCTTCACCAGCGTGTCGAACATCCGCCGTTTGCGCTGAGGGTCCATCGGGTCGATGAGGGCCTGGTTGCCGTCGCGCAGATCGACGCTGCACCACAGTGGCGCCGCTTCGTGCACATTGTTGGGCCACGTGCGGTCGTGAAGCACGACGGGCACGAAGCGTTGGTACTTGTGGAACGGCATCGGGTTGGGGGTGATCGGTTGCGGTGACATGTGGGTTCCTTGAGCGAGGGAGAGAGGGAGTGGTGGCCGAAAAAGCAAGAAGCCCCGGCCGATTCGGCTGGGGCGTGCGGGCAAGCGCGAAGTATGCGGCGCTTGCCCTACATAAGCAGAAGGAGGCCACGGGTGCGAGTCACGGGTGCCAGTCTGCCCGCACAACCGGTGGATGTCAACGTCAGCCCCCGGGCGGTGGGGGCGTGTCAGTTTCCGAAGTCGGCGCCGACCAACACCGCCAACGGCAACCTGCATTGGGTGATCGACCAGTGACGGCTAGCCTCGGCTGCGGTGCCACCGTAGCGACGCAGGAGACGGACATGAAGTCAGACGCCAGAATCTATGTCGCGGGCCACGCGGGGTTGGTCGGCTCGGCGGTGGTTCGGCGGCTGGAAGCCGCCGGTCACACCAACATCCTCACCGCCACCCGCCAGCAGCTCGACTTGCGCAGCCAGAGTGAGGTTTCGCACTGGTTCAAGGCCAACCGGCCCGAGTACGTGTTCCTGGTTGCGGGCACCGTCGGTGGCATCATGGCCAACAGCACCCGGCCGGCGGAGTTCATCTACGACAACTTGATGATCCATGGCACTGTCGTGCAGGCCTCGCACGAGTACGGCGCCACCAAGCTGCTGTACCTCGGCTCGTCGTGTATCTACCCGCGCCAGGCCACCCAGCCGATCACCGAGGAACAGTTGCTCACCGGCCCTCTCGAACCCACCAACGAGTGGTATGCCATGGCCAAGATCTCGGGCATCAAGCTGTGTCAGGCCTACCGTCGCCAGTACGGAAGCGACTTCATCTCGGCCATGCCCACCAACCTCTACGGGCCCAACGACAACTTCGACCTCACCTCCAGCCATGTGCTGCCGGCGCTGATCCGCAAGTTCCACGAGGCCAAGATCGCCGGCGCGACGGGCGTGGAGATCTGGGGTACCGGCAGCCCGATGCGCGAGTTCCTGCACGTCGACGACCTTGCCGATGCCTGCCTGCACCTGATGCTGCACTACAGCGACGACATGCACATCAACGTCGGCACCGGCCTCGACCTGAGCATTCGCGAGCTGGCGGAACAGATCCGCGACACGGTCTACCCCGATGCCGAACTGCACTTCGACCACACCAAGCCTGACGGCACCCCCCGCAAGGTGCTCGATGTCACCCGGCTGAACAACACGGGCTGGTCGGCGAAGATCGGCCTCGATGCCGGCATCCGCACCACCTACCAGTGGTTCCTCGATCAGCAAGCGTCCCATGCCGCCATGCGCGGCATCGACGGTGTGCCAGCCGCAGCTGCGGGCTGACATTGGCTACTGCACTCATCACCGGCATCACCGGGCAGGACGGCTCGTACCTCGCGGAGCTGCTGCTCTCCAACGGGTACGACGTGCATGGCCTCGTGCGACGCTCCAGTTCCATCTCGAGGACTCGCCTGCAGAAGCTCCACCAAGGAGCCGATGGCGACAAGGTCACGCTGCACTACGCGGACCTCGACGACCCACTTGGCCTGGTGCGCATCATTGGCGCCGTGCGGCCAGACGAGGTGTATCACCTTGCAGCGCAGAGCCACGTGCAGGTGAGCTTCGACGTTCCCGACTACACGGGCTCGGTCACCGGCCTGGGCACCCTGCGACTACTCGAGGCGTTGCGCATCTCGGGCGTGCCGGCGCGCTTCTACCAGGCGTCATCGTCGGAGATGTTCGGCTCGGCAGCCCCGCCACAGAACGAGCTGACGCCGTTCCACCCGCGCAGCCCGTACGCCATCGCCAAGGTCTACGCGTACTGGGCCACCATCAACTACCGCGAGGCGTACGGCATGTTCGCCTGCAACGGCATCCTCTTCAACCACGAGAGCCCGCGCCGCGGCGAGAACTTCGTCACTCGCAAGATCACCAAGGCGGTCGCTGCCATCGCCGCCGGCCAGCAGGACACGCTGCATCTCGGCAACCTCGACGCACGTCGCGATTGGGGTTTCGCCGGCGACTACGTGGACGCGATGTGGCGAATGCTGCAGCACGAGCAGCCCGACGACTTCGTGATCGCCACCGGTGAGGCGCACAGCGTTCGCGAATTCTGCGAAGAGGCGTTCTCATACGCCGACCTGGATTACCGCGAGCATGTGGTCACCGATCAGCGCCTCCTGCGCCCAAGCGAGGTCGACTACCTGTTGGGCGACGCCAGCAAGGCCGCTGAGCACCTCGGCTGGAAACCCGAGACTCGCTTCACCCAACTCGTGCGGATGATGGTGGATGCCGACCGGGCAGCGGTCACCCCGGCGTGAGATCGCGTTGGGTCGGCCGAACCGACCACCACATCCACACCGTGCTCCAAACGTCACACACCTCGGTTTCTCCTCTTTCGGACGCGGCCCGACGCGTCCAAAGGAGGTGACCCAACACTCTCGTTGTACGCGCTGGTGCGGCGGCCTCGGCGCACGCCACCGCGAGGCTCGTGCAAGCAGAGAGCTACGACTGGATGAGGAAGTTGGTGAACTGCCACGGGTCGCTGTGGTCGACCTCGTCGGCTTCGCTGCTGAAGTTCGCGAACAGATCACGCCGGCTGGAGACAGGGTCCCAGTCCGACGGACCGGAGTGCAGCTCGCCCAGATACCGACGGGCGACGCCGAGCACGGCTTCCCACGGCAGGTCGTCGGGCACGCACACGCCTTCGTTCGGGTTGGCGATCATCCACGCAACCGCACCGACGATGCTGCCGGCCACCTGCATGGTGGTGGCGCTCTGGTGGGGGAGGATCGCCCGCGCAGCGTGGATGTCGAGCAGCGAACCCGTCCACCAGCTCTTGTACGGGTGGCCCATCAGCAGCACACCCAGCTCGTCGCGACCGCTGATGATCTCGTCGTTGAGGATGCGCTGTTCGGGCTGCATCTCCCACCCGCGCATGCGCAGTTCGAGCACGCTGTTCACAGCAGAGTCGGAGGGGTGGTAGGCGTAGTGCACGGTCGGGCGGTAGACAGCGTTGCCGAACTCGTCGGCCACGGTGAGATGCTCGCTCATCGTGAAGCTCTCGCCGTGGCGCACGACCATGCCACGGATCTCGCCGCTGGGTACCCAGCTGCGCACCCACGTCTCGATGCCCGGGCGGGCGATGCAGATCTGGTTGCACGGGCCCTCGCCGGTGTGCACGAACGCGTTGGCGGGCAGGCGCCGCTCGTGGGTGCCCCAGCCCATCTCGGCCGGCGCGATGCCCTCCTCGTACAGCCCGTCGACCGACCACGTGTTGACGAACTCGTCGGGCCGCTTGGGCACCGAGGAGATCTGCGTGTCGCGCTCGGCGATGTGGATCACCTTCGTGCCGGTGAGCATCGCCAGCGAGTTGTAGCGGCCCTCGCTCAGAGCGGCCTCGAACGCGGCGGCGCTGGAGCCGGTGAGGCCATCGGAGAGCATCCGTTCGGCGATCTCGCCCAACGCCTGCTTGGCGAAGTGGCTGACCAGCCCGGGGTTGGCGCCGTGCTCCAATACCGCTGTGGCGCCCTTGTTGTCGGGCCAGCCGGCCCTCATCCGGCGCAACTGCATGTGGCGCACGTACAACGTGCGATCCAGCGGTGAGGTTGCCGCGAGATCGTCGTACGGGTCCCACACCTCGACGCTGGTGTTGAGGTAGCGCACCCCATGATCACGGCACCACTGCAGGATCGTGGGGTTGTCGATGTTCCACGCCAGATCCAATAGCAGATCGCCATCGCCGACACGGGCGGACAGGAACGCATCGAGGTTGTCGGGCGTGAGCCGATCCTGCTCGTACGTCACACCTGCGGCGATCGACGACGCCAGCCGACTGCGGTTGTCGACGAAATCGACAACTGTGACCTGGGACGGTGAGATCTCCAGGTCACGAATCAGCAGCGGGACGGTGCACTGGGCAACCGACCCGCAGCCGAGAACCAGGACTCGGGAAGGAACCCGCGTCACTCTGCCAGCACGGAAGCGAGCGCGGCGTGCTCGCAGTCGATGGTTGCGGCCTCAGCGGCTGCATACAGGCTCTGCCAGTCGTAGGCGATGCCCTTGCGGCCTTGGGTGATGGTGCCGTCGAAATTGTCCATGACTGCCGCCCTTTCGAGACGAATTCTGAGAGTGATCTCGGGTCCTTCCTGGTCGGCCAGTCCGACGCAGCGGGGGGCACGTTAGCCACCCGTGCAACCTCTCGCTACTCACTGATGCAGCAGACAGTGGCGCTGATCAGTCGGTCAGTTCGTCCGACTAATCACACAGCGGACGACGATCGACTACAGACCAGAAACGCAACGACCCCGCCGGTGACGGCGGGGTCGGAGGAGCGCAGAGAGCGGATCAGGCGGCGCGTGTGGCCGCTGGCTGTCGGCGACGGCGAGCGACCACGAACAGGCCGCCACCGACGAGCACGAGCACGGCGCCCGTCGTGAGCGGCATGCCGATGTCGGAGCCAGTCTTGGGGACGATGGCGATTGCGAAACTGGTGGCGGCGGTCTCGTTGCCGCACGTCGCCACGACGGTGTACGTGCCAAGACCCCCCGGATCGGTGACCGTGACCGTGGCCGTGTCACTTGTGCCAGAGGGCCCCGCCACCAGCGGTGCCGTGAGAACGATAGGGGCGCCTCCGCCGGGAGGCGTGATCGTGAACGTGACCACGCCCGACTTGCATTCGGCGAAGCCGGTTGCTGTGACGATGATCGGTTTGCCCGGTGCGTAGCTGCCGGAGTCGGTGGTGACGGTGGGCCCCTGGGGCGGGTATGGCGAGGCGCTTACCGGCGCAGCGGTGAGCGTAAAGGTCGACAGCGCAACTGCTACCAACATCAGTAGTCGCTTCATGGGCACATCTCCTCCTCGTCAACACGGTGAACTCGAGGAGCATACCGCGCACGGGGTTGCGTCAACGAGCATGGCCCGTCCGAGACGCAGTATCCTCGCGGCGTGCCTGGGGGACCCGTTCGAATTTTGCTGGTCACCAAGGGTCTCGACATCGGCGGCATAGAGCGCATCGTCGTCGAGCTCGCCGTCGCCCTCGGCCGCCGGGGTGTTCAGGTGGAGGTAGCGGTGGTCAACGACCGGCGCGACCAACTCGTCGGGGTGCTCACCGATGCCGGGGTAGTCCTGCACCGGCTCGGGGGCAGCGACCGCATCGGCTTGGCCGCGGCACGCCGACTGGCCGGGTTGGTGGCCGACCCCCGCTTCCACGTGGTGCACGTGCATGGGCCGCTGCCCGCGGTGCTGGCCAGGGTCGTGCCGGGTCGCCGCCCGGTGGTCACCACGTCGCACACACCATTCGGCGCGCTGCGCCGCCCTACCCGGGTCGCGTGGCGCCTCACTGCCGCGCGCGACGCTGCCACGATCGCCGTCTCGGCCGTCGTCTCGGCGTCTATGCCGCCGCGTGCTGCGGCCCGCGCCGTGGTGATCCCGCACGGGGTGGATGGAGCGGCAATCGAGCGTGCCCTCGCCGGAGTCACACCGCCATCATCCGACCGGGCAGCCGACGTACACGTCACCGCAATCACCGTGGCCAGTCACCGCCACGCGAAGAACTACCCCAACCTGCTGCGCGCGGTGAAGGTGGCGCGCGACCTGGGTGCCCCGTTGCGGCTGCTGGCCCTGGGAACCGGACCCGACCTGGAGCGCCACCGCGCGCTGGCTGCGCAACTGGGCCTCGCCGAGGTCGTCACGTTCGTGGCGCCGATGCGCGAGGTGCTCGGGGTGATGGCCGCCGCCGACCTGCTCGTGGTGGCCAGCGACTACGAGGGCCAACCGCTGGTGGTGCTCGAAGCGCTGGCGCTGGGCCTGCCCGTGGTGGCCACCGCCGTGGGGCGGGTGCCCGAGCTGGTGAGCCCGGCGGTTGGCCGCGTGGTTGCGCCGGGCGATGCGCAGGCCCTGGGCGCAGCGCTGGCCGAGGTGGCCGGCGACGCGGCCTTGCGGGCGCGCATGAGAGCCGCCTCCGGCCACGCCGGCCACGCGTGGACGCTCGACGACGTGGTCGATGCGCACCTTGCCCTCTACACCGCCGTGTCCGGCCGATGAAGTCCCACTCGGGCGTGCATGTGTCGAGTGTGCACGCTGCCCCGTACAATCGCGGCTCGTGACTAGCGCTCGGTTCGCCGACACTGACATGCCCCTGGGTGTCGACGGGGTCGAGACCGCGGTGTTCGACGGTGAGGCGGTGCTGTTCCGCGAGTCCACTCGCATGGTGCACCGCCTCAACGCGGTTGCGGGTTCCGTCTGGTTGCTGTGCGACGGCGCCACACCGGTCGGCTCCATGGCCGCTGAGCTGGGTGAGGTGTTCGGCGTGCCGGCGACCGAGCTCACCGACGGCATCCACCAAGCCCTGCAGCAGCTTGCCGACGAGGGGTTGTTGGTCGGCAGCGACCAGCCGCAACGCCTGCACCTCGAACCCGTCGAGGAACAGGCGCCCGACGGTAGTCGCATCTTGGCTGCTCCACCCGACCCTTGAGGCACGCCCGATGACCGTTCCGTGTGGGCGGGCTCCCTCCTGCTGCGCATCGGTGAACAGCGCGACCTGCTGGTGGCCGTGCGGGCCGATACCGAGTTCTCGCTCGACCGCCTGCGCACCCTGTTCGAACCGTGGTTGGATCTCGACCCGGTCGATGAAGCGCTGACGATCGAGCCGGCGTTCAGCGTGCGGCTGGAACCGATCGACGGCCGCGTTCGTGGACGTGGTGCGGGCCTGCAACCCGTGCCCCAGTTGCGCTTCGGCTCGACGGTGATGGTGCGCTCTCGCCAGCCCGACGCCGTGCTGCGCGCGTTGGCGCAGGTTCTCGGCGGCGCACACCTGTACCGCCGCAACGACGGTCGCACGTGGATGGGCATGCGTCCGTTCGTGCGCGGCGACGCGATGGTGCTGGTCGACGTCGACCGCCCGGCGATGGTCAACGACCGCCAACTGGCCCAGTCCGGGGTGGAGGAGCTAGCGGTGTGGTCGACCGTCGTCGAGCCCGACGGGTCCATGTTGGTCCCGCCCCCCTTGCCCGGCCTGGCCTGGGGGTCGGTGGGGGTCGAGCCTCCTGCCGCCGGTTGGCGACGTTTCCGTCTAGCTGGAGTGGCCCTTCACACGGAGGGGCGCGGCACGCCCGCTGAGTTGGTCGCGGAGGTTGCACGCCACAGTTTCAACTCCGATTGGTTCGCTCGCGCGGTCGCAATGGCAGATGCCGGCTCGTTGGTATCGGGTGCCGAGCGATCGGTCGTTCGCGATCGGATTCGGGTGTTGCTGGCTACAACTCCATCTGCGAGCGATCGCTGAGAAGGCCCCGATTGCTTCAGCAGGTTGGGAGATTCGTCGCCGATGTTGCCGCGAGAGTGGTGGGACCCACGATCTGGGGATCGCTGGTGGTTATCGCAGCGACGGAGACGAAGCGGCAGAGGTAAGTTGCTGCTCGCCTGCCTGGGCATTGGATTCTGACGCCGACTTCGATCGAGTAGCTGAAGGCCGAATTGCCGCCGCCGATGGCCAGCGTTCCGCTGTCGAAGCTGGTTGCTACGACCCATCCGCTGCTGGAGGCGGTCACCGTGCTGTTGCCCGTCAGGCTGCCGAAGTACGAGTAGGAGGTTGTCAGCGTGCCGATGCCCGTGCACAGGCAGCTGCCGCCCGGCGCTGTGGTAGCGATCTGGAAGCGCCCGTTGCCGTTGCTTGGGCGCGACAGTGTGATGGTTCGCGTCGCATCGGTGGTGTAGGTGTAGAGACAGCCAGGGGACCCCGAGTCGGCGAAGGCTGGGCTGCTGGCAATGGTGGGCAACACTGTTGCCACCGCGCCCACCGCCGCCATGCGTTGAAGCAGATCACGTCGAGTTCTGGTGGGAGAGGTGTTATTGAGTTCCACGGTTTCATGATAGCGCGTTGGCTGCTCCTGCAAGGGGAGCGACCCTCGAGCGTCGCGGACGGCGCACCGCGGTGTGTCGCTTCCTTGGAAGCCAGCGCCGCCATGCGACTACCTCGTGCGTCGCAGGCTCGCGGCACCGAGCGGTAGGTGTAGGCGCCAGTAGCGGCCACGGAATCGCATGCTCGCTCGCGACGGCACGGCGAGGCCGCCAAGGAATCGGATCCGATCGCTCGTATTGAGTGCTCGCAGCATTCCGCGGCCCTCTGACGCCCAGCCCACGTTGAACGCTGCCGTGTAGCTGTCCAGTGCCTGCTGCTGCATTGTGTCGGGCACGAACGCCGCCGCCCACTGCGCGAACGGGTGAGCAGCGTCCAACCGCAACTCGTCCCACGTAGTTCGAACTGCAGCCGCCTGGACCAGCTCCACGCCATCGAGGCGCGCAGAGTTCAGCACAACCCGCCAATCAGCGCCGCTGATCAGCACCAGTTGCGCGATGTCCCGACGAGCGCGCATGCCGGATCCGCCGCCCAAGACCGCGTGGCAGCACGCCTGCAACAGCCGGCCCTCGGTGTCCAGTCCCCGTGCCATCACACCGGCAAGCTCGAATGGAGGGCTGGCCGACGACCACAGCCGCTCGTGGTTGATCTTCTCGCCGAAGTAGCCGCCGGTGACCGCCAGGTGCAGGTCGAGCTCGCCGCCCGACGGCGCGTGCAGCACGATGGCCTTGCCGAAGCGCTTCTCCCACCAGCCGCGCACGGGTGGTTCGGCCCGCAGGAAGCCGGCGGCGGCGAGGGCCTGCAACGCCCGGCGGTAGTCGTTGCGACGGATCAGGATGTCGACGTCGCCGAAGACACGTTCGGTAGGGTCGGCGTGGTCGAGATGGGCGATGGCGACGCCCTTCAGCACACGTGCCTCCACGCGGGCACCACCGAGTGCTTCGAGCGCCAGCACCGCGGTCTCCTCCGCCAACAGGCAGGTGCGCAGCGCGGCGTTCAACGCCTCGCGGGCGTCCTCCACCTGCTGGGGCTCGCCGACCACGGCGCCGGCCTGGATGGCCGCCCACAGCAGGCCTTGCACCCGGTGCTGGGCGGCGAGTGTGATCACCTCGGCCGACAGCCTCGGTTCCTCGCCGGGACGGGGTGAGACCCCTGGCAAGCCGTGGGCGACGGCGACACGGAGCACGTCGAGCGCGTCACTCATCGGACCAGCTCCGACAGCGCATCGACGGCGGCGAACGACTCCTCGTAGCCGACGGTGACCACGCGGACCTCGCGCACCAGCCGGTCGAGCCGGCGGAACATCGCCCGTTCGACCCCGTCCGTGCCCAGGCTCAACAAGGTGAGCTGCACCAGCGCATCGGCCGGCCCCACCGTGGTGATTTCCACGGGGCCGGGGCGACGGTGCACGAACGCCAGCAGCCGCAGCGGGACCGCGCCGGCGAGGCGTCCGTGCACACCGGCACGCCACGGGTAGACCTCGGTGAACGCGTCGGGCGGGTGGGCCGGAATCTGTACGCCGATCGCTCCGGCACCCTTCGAGCGCAGCCCGATCGGCCGATAGTACGGTCGCACCGAGTGGTCGGTCGGGTCGACCGCGCACACTTCGTCGGCCAGGTGACCGTGCCCACGCAGCAGGGCCGCGGCGACCAGCGTGGACTTGCCGGCACCGCTGACGCCAGTGACCGCGACGGCACTGCCGGCGACCTCGAACGCGCCGGCGTGCAGCACGGTGCAGGTGGCCGCGACCGATGCCGCCGCCAGCCGGTTGATCTCGATGATCGACTCGGTCAGCCCACCAGCGACGTCACCGCTCGTCGAGCCACCGGGCCCGAGGGCGACCTTCCACAATCCGCATCCTTCGTCGGACCACACGATGTCCGTAGCGTCACTGCGGTCGTCGGGTACGGCGAGGTCAGCGAACAGGTCGGCGAACAGCGCATGGAGGGGCTCGGGCGCGGTGACCCGCACTCTGGCGTCGAGTGCCTGCAACAGCATCGAACTCAAGGCGTCACCTCCACCAAGCCACGCACGACCAGGTCGTGCAGAGTCGCCTCCAATCCGGACACGTTGGGCACGAGCTCGGCGAGCTCGTCGGTCAACTCGGCGAGCGAGCGCGGCACGTCGAGCGCCACCCACAGCACGGCCGCCGCGCCGAGCAGATCGAACGCCTCGCCACCGACCCGGCGCACCAGCACCCGGTCGGGGCCTTGCCGCCACAGCACCCGGCGCGCCCGCGCGTAGGCGGCCTGAGTGGTGTCGTCGGTCATCAACGCAGTCTCGCTGCTGCACACCCACGACCCAACACCGTCGACCCTGCGACGCGTCAGTGCACCTTGCGGTCCATGTCGGCCCAGTACGGCTCGCGCAGTTTGAACTTCTGCAGCTTGCCGGTGGCCGTGCGGGCCAGGCTGTCGCGGAACTCGACCACCTTCGGGCACTTGTAGTGCGCCAGCTTGGCGCGCGTGTGGGCGATCACCTCGGCCTCGGTGACGGTGGAACCCGGCGTCGTGACCACCAGCGCGAGCACCATCTCGCCCCACTTCTCGTCGGGCACACCGATCACCGCGACTTCGGCGACCTCGGGATGGCTGAACACGGCGTCCTCCACCTCGATGCTGCTCACGTTCTCGCCGCCGGTGATGATCACGTCCTTCTTGCGGTCGCTGATCGTCACGTAGTGGTCGTCGTCGATGATCCCGCCGTCGCCGGTGTGGAACCACTGCGGCCCGTCGGGTGCATCACTGGCCGCATGGATCGCGTCGGCCGTGGCCTCCGGCTGCGCCCAATAGCCGCCCATGATGTGGTTGCCACGGGCGAGTATCTCGCCGTCGGGCGAGATGCGCACCTGCACGCCGATAGCGGGAGCACCAGCCCGGCTGAACTTGGCGGCACGGTCGCCAGGCGAGAGTTGGTCGTACTCGGCGCGCGAACGGTTCATGGTGAGCAGCGGCGTGGTCTCGGTGAGGCCGTAGATCTGGATGAACTCCCATCCCAGTTCGGTCTCGATCCGTTCGATCGTCTTGGTGGGCGGAGGTGCACCGGCGCACACGATCCGCACCCGGCCGCGACCGGGGATCTCGCCCTCCCAGTGGCCGGCGGCGTCGAGGACCGCGTTGGCGACTGCCGGTGCTGCGCACATCACGGTGACGCCGTGCTCTTGCACGCGGCGAAGGATCTCGGTGCCGTCGATCTTGCGGATGATGACGTGCTGTGCGCCCATCCCGGTGACCGCGTAGAGCACACCCCACCCGTTGCAGTGGAACTGGGGGAGCGTGTGCAGGTACACATCGCGGTCGTTGATGCCCAACTGCCAGCCGAAGGTGGTGGCGTTGAGCCAGATGTTGCGATGCGTCAACTGCACGCCTTTGGGGCGCGCCGTGGTGCCACTCGTGTAGTTGATGGTGGCGGTGGCGTCTTCGTCGTAGACCCATGGCAGCGGTTCGGCGTGTGTGGCAGGCGCGTCGCTTCCGCTACCGATGACGAACTTGTGCTCGCACTCGACATCGGCGAGCGCCTCTTCCAACTCAGGGTCGACCATCAGTACGCGCGCGCCGCTGTGGGCGACGATGTACTTCACCTCCTCGGCCACCAAGCGGAAGTTGATCGGCACCAACACCCTGCCGGACCCGCTGACGCCGAACAGTGCCGTGAGCAACCGCGCGGAGTTCTGGCTGACGATCGCCACCCGCTCACCATGGGCGATGCCGAGGGCATCGAGCGCAGCGGCCTGTGCGCGTGCCTTGGCGGCCATGTCCGCGTAGGTGAACGAGCCCCACGACTCGGCAGGCTGATCGGGTTCGTCGACGACGGCAAGGCGATTGGGGTAGACCTCCTCCGCACGGCGGAGGAAGTCGTTGACAGTGAGTGCAACCTTCATCTCATCATTGTTGCCGAAGTGCGCACCCACCTCGCAACGTACGACGGCGCGGCATCCCGCGGCCGATCGCCCCATCAGCCCGTCGTACTCGACCTGTGCGCCGAGCTCGTCGGTCCCGCTGCGCAGCGCTGACTGAGCGGTACCCTGATCGCTGACATGTCTGACCACAACCGCCCTCAGCGGGCACAGCGGGGCTCTCGCCCTGCCACTCGGCCCGCCGAGTACCGAAACGCAGCCGTTGCGCCGGTGCTCACCCTTTCCAGAGAAGATTACGTGCCAACCGGTTTCATCGAGCTCGGTGTGCCCGAGGATGTCGATTTCGGCCTCGCCGCCGCCGGTTTCACCACACCGTTCGCCATCCAGACCAAGGCCATTCCCGTGGCGCTCACCGGCCGCGACGTGTGCGGCCGCGCGAAGACCGGCTCCGGCAAGACGCTGGCGTTCGGCGTGCCGTTGCTGGCCCGTCTCACCAAGGACGGCGAGCCTCGCCGCCCCGCGGCGCTGGTGCTGGTGCCCACACGCGAGCTCGCGCTGCAGGTCGCCGAGGTGCTCGCGCCGGTCGCCATCGCATGTGGTCGCACCGTCCTCGCGGTGTATGGCGGCGCTTCCCGCCAGCAGCAGATCGAGGCCCTTCAGGCCGGCGTCGATGTCGTCGTCGCCACCCCGTTGCGCCTCATCGACCTGCTCAAGGAGAACGAACTGCAGCTCGATGCGGTCGAGATCCTGGTGCTCGACGAGGCCGATCGCATGGCCGACGACGGGTTCACCCCGCAGGTCGAATGGATCATGCGCAAGGTCACCTTGGCGCACCAGACGATGCTGTTCTCCGCCACGCTCGACGGCGATGTCGGCCACCTGGTCGCCCGCTACATGAAGGACCCGGAGGAAGTGGCGATCGACGCCGCCACCGACACGGTGGGCACGATGCACCACCTGTTCCTCGCGGTGCACCACATGGACAAGGACAAGGTGGTCGCTGCGATCTCCGGCGGCATGGCCAAGACGATCGTCTTCTGCCAGACCAAGCGCACCTGCGATCGTGTCGAGCGCAACCTGCAGGAGCTGGGCGTGAAGGCGCTGGCCATTCACGGCGATCTCGCACAGTCGCAGCGCGAGCGTGCGCTGAAGCGGTTCACCGATGGCGAGCTCGCGGTGCTCGTTGCCACCGATGTCGCTGCTCGCGGCATCGACGTCGACGACATCGGCTCTGTGATCCACTACGAACCTGCTGGCGACGTGAAGGACTACCTCCATCGCAGCGGCCGCACCGCCCGTGCCGGTCGCGACGGCTGGGCCGTCACGCTCGCTGAGTACAACCAGCACACGCAGGTCCGCATCCTGCAGCGCGGCATGCGGCTGGATCCGCAGCCGCCGATCGAGGTGTTCAGCAACGATCTCCGGCTGAAGCACCTCCCCGACTTCCACGTCTGACCCGCCGACCCTGGCACCTGCCGCGCGTCGGCCCCTTCCCCGTTCATGTCGCGGGCCTGGCCACCACTTGCCGTCGTCAGACCCGCGACACGGACGGGGTTCACAGGGGTTTGGTGAGCACGGCTTGGGTGTAGAGGAGACGAAAGCCGAGGCGCTCGAGGTTGCGTGCGGACTGTCCGGCGGGCAGCGCGGTGGCGGCGGCGACACTGCAACCGACCGCGGACGCCAGCCGGAGCCGATGGTGCACGAGCGCGGTCTGCAGCCCCTTGCCGCGCTGGGCGGCGACCGTTGCCGCGCCGCCCAGCCAGCCGATGCTGCCGACGACGTTCAGCGAGCCGCAGGCCGCTGCCTCGCCGTCGACGAGCGCGACGAAGTCGTGGACTCCGCTCACATGTGACGCCGTTCTGCAGGCCTCGTCGGAGATCAGCCGCGCGGTGCTCCCCAGTTCGGCCTCGCCGGAAAGGATCTCCTCGCGACGCATTGCCGTTGCTGCGTCGACCGCGATGATCTCGACAGCGGCCGCCGGCGGAATCGAGGCAAGGTCATGTGCGTAGACGTTCCGGAATCGTTCGAATCGATACCCGGCCTCAGCGAGCGCCGCTGCCAGATGCTCGTCGGCCCACGGTGAGAGCTCGAGTGAAGGCGGCAGCCCGAGCGCGCCGTAGAAGCGGTCGAGGGCGCTGATGATGTCGCCGGCCGCAGTGCCACCGAGGCCGAGACCCATGCCGCGGTTCAGGTAGCGGCTGTGCCCGAAGCTGACCAGCGAACCGCCGTCGCACGCTTCGGATGCCGCCTCGGCCGAGGGAGCGAGCACGAGAAACGCCATCACCTGGCGCCGGGCGAACTCGGCAGAACTGTGCTCGACCCGCCGAACGAGGTCGATGTCGATACGCATCGCTCCAGTCTGCCCTGCCATGGTTCGGCCCAGACGTAGGTTTGGCGCTGAGGTGCGGTAGTACCGCACCTCAGCGC
>JAYSPV010000149.1:0-42750 GCA_043721915.1 Ilumatobacteraceae bacterium
GATAGTTTGACCCCTGACGCGGGTTTGCCCTTCACCCCAGTGCGTGGCACCTGCGGATCGTAACCGTCGATGGCGAGACCGGTCGACCGATAATTTGCAAGTCGTGGCTGATGGGTCCGACTGGGCGCTGGCTATTCTCCTACGTTTTGTCTCCCCGTAGATCCCGTTAGCCTTCCTACGACAACTAAACCGGTCGCTCGCCAAAGACCGCTGGCCCTCGCAAGAGGATTAATGGGAACACTCCCACCAGCCGAGGTGAATCTCGCCGGAACGTTTTGCAGGTCTTCCTGCCGATCGCTCCTCGCGGTGTTCGCTGCAAAGCGAGCACCCCGAGTCGTAGCGAGAGGAGGAATACATGACTACAGAGAATCCCCGTGCAGAGAAGGTCGCGGTTGTCGACGAAGTCGCCGCCAAGCTCACTGCAGCTGATGCGGTGATCATCACCGAGTACCGCGGCTTGAAGGTCAGCCAGTTGGCAGGCCTTCGTCGTCAGCTTCGTGGTGTCGGCGGTGAGTACAAGGTGTACAAGAACACACTGGCCCGCCTCGGTGCCGCCAAGGCTGGTGTGGAAGGTCTCGACGACATGTTGCTCGGCCCGTCCGGCATCACGTTCGTCGATGGCGATGTCGCAGGCGTCGCCAAGGCGCTGCGTGACGCAGCCAAGGCCAACCCGTTGCTCGTCATCAAGGGTGGCGTCATGGGCGGCACCTTGCTGTCCGCGAAAGACGTCGAGGCGCTCGCCGAACTGCCCAGCCGCGAAGTGTTGCTGGCAATGTTCGCCGGTGCGCTCAAGGCACCCCTGGTCAAGACCGCAGGTCTGTTGCAGGCACTGCCGCGCAACATGGCGTACGGCCTCAAGGCGCTCATCGATCAGCGCGAAGCCGCCTGATCAACCGTTCCGCGGTGGCTTCGCCGCCGCACCCCACGCACGTATCACAACACCAATTTCACTAGGAGAAACATCATGTCAATCGAGAGCATCCTCGATTCCATCAGCAGCCTGACCGTCATCGAGCTCAAGGAGCTCCTCGACGCGTTCGAAGAGAAGTTCGGCGTCACCGCTGCTGCCCCGGTGGCCGTAGCCGCCGCCGGTGGCGGCGCAGCCGCTGCCCCCGCCGAGGAGGAGAAGGACGAGTTCGACGTCATCCTCACCGACGCCGGTGCCGCCAAGATCCAGGTCATCAAGGTCGTGCGCGAGCTGACCAGCCTGGGCCTGAAGGAAGCTAAGGACCTCGTCGATGCGGCCCCCAAGCCCGTCCTCGAGCGCGCCACCAAGGAGGCCGCCGAGGCCGCCAAGGCCAAGCTCGTCGAAGCCGGCGCCGGCGTCGAAATCAAGTAATCGCTGCGGCCGCATGGCCGTGGGTACAGCTGTGTGAGAGGCCCGGGGTTCGCCCCGGGCCTCTCCGCGTCTTGGGACACCGCGTGACGACGTGCGACCTCTCGGGCCGTTCGTGCGTTGCTAGGAGAAGGTTGCGGGCGCAACTGGGGCTCCCCAGTTGGCTACGTCGGCATTCGTGCAACCCCAGTTGAGTGCGCAACGATCTGTCTGCGACGGCAAACCTCCGGCGACTGCAGCTTCGACGAGTCACTGCCGGCTTCGATGCGGTGTACGCAGATCAACCGTCGCAGCTCGCCCCGGTATTCACCGCCGCTCAACAAGCGGCCATCGGCGACAGCCGGTGGTCCAGGCAGACTCGCTGAACCGCTCGCGCCTTCACGCCGTGGTCACCTCCAACCTTTCGCTCGCCGAGGCGTTCGCCTCGCAGTCGCGCTGCAGTCCTTGGTAGGGCGACGGTGGCGAAATCGAGGAGTTACAAGGCCCCGGAAACCCTTGACATCGCCGGGCGGAGAGGCTTACCGTTTGCCCCAACGGAATTGCCGCCAGGCTTCTGCCTGTGCCGGTTGACGACCGCGTCTGGCGCGGATAGGATCGACCGTTGCCGTGCGATCTGTGTCCTGCTTCTGCCATGTCTCAGTGACCCTGCGCGCCCCCCTGCCAATCAAGATTGAGGAGTAACACGTGGCCTCTCGTTCCGTGTCCCGCGAGCGTTATTCGTTCGCAAACCTGGCCGAGCCGTTGGAGCTCCCCGACCTCATTGCAGTGCAGCGGGAAAGCTTCGAATGGTTCCTCAACGAGGGTCTTGCGGAGACCTTCCGCGACATCTCCCCGATCAAGGACTTCAGCGAGGCCCTGCAGCTCGAGCTGGAGTTCGATCCCGACGACGAAGACCTGCGCCCGCCGCCCAAGTTCACTGTGGAGGAGTGCAAGGAAAAGGACATGACGTACAGCGCGCCGATCTTCGTGCGCGCCCGGTTCATGAACCGCAACACCGGTGAGATCAAGGAACAGACGGTCTTCATGGGTGACTTCCCGATGATGACCGAGAAGGGCACCTTCATCATCAACGGCACCGAGCGCGTCGTCGTGTCGCAGCTCGTGCGTTCGCCCGGTGTCATCTTCGAGCCCGGTGAGCGTTTCCGCCTCCGTAACCTCAGCAAGCACCAGCTCGTCAAGGGCACCATCCACCCCTACCGCGGAGAGTGGCTGGAGTTCGACGTCGAGCAGAAGCCCGGTAAGGACGTCACCGCCGGCACCCGCGTCGCCCGCAAGCGCCGGATGGGCGTGTTCACCATCCTGCGTGCGCTCGGCTACGACGAGGAGCACGCCCCCGGTTTCATCGAGCGCTTCGTGTCGCACTTCGACTTCCTCGAAGGCCAGTGGGAGAAGGAGCGTCACATCGCTCCCACCCAGAACGAAGCACTCGTCGAAATCTACAAGCGCGCCCGCCCGGGCGAGCCGCCCACGGTCGAGTCGGCCAAGGCCTACTTCCGCAACGCGTTCTTCGAGAACCGCCGTTACGACCTCTCCCGCGTGGGCCGTTACAAGCTCGACCGTAAGCTCGGCACCGAGATCGCCAAGCTCGACGAGCTGTTCGGCCGGGGCACCATCGAGCTCGGCTCGTTCTTCACCACCGAGCAGGATGACCCGAACCGCAAGGGCATCTTCTCGGACCCCGACGACGATCACGTGCTGCGCCCCAACGAGGTGCTCGCTGTCATCAGCTACATGCTCCACCTCGTCAAGCAGGAGCCCGGCTACCGACTCGACGACCAGGACCACTTCGCCAACCGCCGCATCCGTAGCGTGGGCGAGCTGATCCAGAACCAGGTGCGCATCGGCCTCAGCCGCATGGAGCGCGTCGTCCGCGAGCGCATGACCACTCAGGACGTGGAGGCGATCACGCCCACCACGCTGGTGAACATCCGCCCGGTGGTTGCTGCGATCAAGGAGTTCTTCGGGACCTCGCAGCTGTCGCAGTTCATGGACCAGGTGAACCCGTTGTCGGGCCTCACCCACCGTCGTCGCCTGTCGGCCCTCGGGCCTGGCGGCCTCAGCCGTGAGCGTGCAGGCTTCGAAGTCCGCGACGTGCACTTCAGCCACTACGGCCGGATGTGCCCGATCGAGACGCCGGAGGGCCCGAACATCGGCCTGATCGGTGCACTCAGCACGTTCGCCCGGGTCAACCCCTACGGCTTCATCGAGACGCCGTACCGCGTCGTCAAGAACGGCAAGGTCTCCAGCGAGATCCGCTACATGGCTGCCGACGAGGAAGAGAACTACGTCGTCGCCCAGGCCAACACGCCGATCAACGCCGATGGCACGTTCAAGGATGCCCGCATCCTCGTGCGACGCAGCCCACAGGCCGCCAGCCTCGAAGACCTGCGCAAGATGCTCGAAGCAGAGAGCTTCTTCGGCGCCACCACCGACATTGCATCGGTGCCGCCCGAGGAAGTGCAGCTGATGGACGTCAGCCCGAAGCAGATCGTGTCGGTCGCCACCGCCTTGATCCCCTTCCTCGAGCACGACGACGCCAACCGCGCACTGATGGGCGCCAACATGCAGCGCCAGGCCGTGCCGTTGGTGCGCGCCGAGGCGCCGTACATCGGTACCGGCATCGAGGATCGTGCTGCGCGTGACGCCGCCGATCTCATCCAGGCCACCGGCGACGGTGAAGTCACCGAGGTCAGCGGTTCCAGCATCACGGTGAACTACAAGGAAGGCGGCAAGCGGGTCTACGCACTCAGCAAGTTCCGTCGCAGCAACCAGGACACGTGCATCAACCACCGCGTGTTGGTGGTCGAAGGCGAGAAGGTCGTCAAGGGAACCATCCTCGCCGATGGCCCCAGCACCGATCATGGTGAGCTTGCCCTGGGCAAGAACCTGCTCGTCGCGCTGATGCCGTGGGAGGGCTACAACTTCGAGGACGCAATCATCCTCAGCGAGCGCCTGGTGAAGGACGACGTGCTCACGTCGATCCACATCCACGAGCACGAGGTCGATGCACGCGACACCAAGCTCGGGCCGGAAGAGATCTCCCGCGACATCCCGAACCTCAGCGATGACATCCTGCGCGACCTCGACGACCGTGGCATCATCCGCGTCGGCGCCGAGGTCGGCCCCGGCGACGTCCTGGTCGGCAAGGTGACGCCCAAGGGCGAGACCGAGCTCACCCCCGAAGAGCGCCTGCTGCGCGCGATCTTCGGCGAGAAGGCCCGCGAAGTGCGCGACACCAGCCTCAAGGTGCCCCACGGAGAGTCCGGCAAGGTCATCGACGTGAAGGTGTTCTCTCGTGAAGAGGGCCATGAGCTGCCGCCCGGCGTCAACCAGCTGGTGCGGGTCTACGTCGCGCAGAAGCGCAAGATCAGCGTCGGCGACAAGTTGGCCGGCCGCCACGGCAACAAGGGTGTCATCTCCAAGATCCTCCCGATCGAGGACATGCCGTACATGTCCGACGGCACTGCGGTCGACATCATCCTCAACCCGTTGGGCGTTCCCAGCCGTATGAACGTCGGCCAGGTGCTCGAAGCGCACCTGGGTTACGCCGCTCGTTGGGGCTGGCACGATCCGAAGAACAACAAGGACGTCGGCGACGCCCCCATCCGTGGCACGGAGTACAAGACCCGCGCCGTCACCAAGCCGAGCACGTTCATCGCCACCCCGGTGTTCGACGGCGCTCACTGGGATGAGGAAGAGGCCGCCGGCAAGCACCCGACGATCCAGCAGATCTTCGCCAACCTCAACCCCGAGTCGGTCGACGGCGATCGCTTGATCCAGCTCGACGGCAAGACTCCGCTGTACAACGGCCGCACAGGCTTGGTGTACGACAACCCGGTCACCGTTGGCTACATGTACATCATCAAACTCGCCCACATGGTGGACGACAAGATCCACGCCCGGTCCACCGGCCCGTACAGCATGATCACCCAGCAGCCGCTGGGTGGTAAGGCGCAGTTCGGTGGCCAGCGCTTCGGTGAGATGGAAGTGTGGGCCCTCGAGGCCTACGGTGCGGCGTACTGCTTGCAGGAGCTGCTCACCATCAAGTCCGACGACGTGTTGGGCCGCGTGAAGGTGTACGAAGCCATCGTCAAGGGCGAGAACATCCCCGAGCCGGGCATCCCCGAGAGCTTCAAGGTGCTCATGAAGGAGATGCAGGCGCTCTGCCTCAACGTCGAGGTCCTTGCCAGCGATGGCAGCGAGATCGAGATGCGTGAGATGGACGAAGACGTGTTCCGTACCGCTGAGGAACTGGGCATCGATATCAGCCGCAACGAGCGCGGCACCGACGAAGACGACCGCGAGCGCGAGGCACGTCGTGCCGCACGCACCAGCGGCTACTGAGACTGACTGACTGTACGAGAGGCAACGCGCGATGCTTGATGTGAACATGTTCGACCAGTTGAAGATCGGGTTGGCCACGGCCGACCAGATCCGCCTGTGGTCCCACGGTGAAGTGAAGAAGCCCGAGACGATCAACTACCGCACACTGCGTCCTGAGAAGGACGGCCTGTTCTGCGAGAAGATCTTCGGGCCAACCCGCGACTGGGAGTGCTACTGCGGCAAGTACAAGCGCGTGCGCTTCAAGGGCATCGTCTGCGAGCGCTGCGGTGTGGAAGTCACCCGCAGCAAGGTTCGCCGCGAGCGGATGGGCCACGTCGAGCTGAGCGCGCCCGTCGTGCACATCTGGTACTTGCGCGGCACCCGTAGCTGGCTGGCGTACCTGCTCGCCGGCCTCGAGCCGAAGGAAGAGTTGAAGGCCAAGCAGCTGGAGAAGGTCATCTACTTCGCTGCCAACCTGGTCACCTGGGTCGACGAGGACAAGCGTCACGAAGAGCTCAGCAACCTCGAGGCCGAGTACCTGGAAGAGCGCGATGCCATCCGCAAGGAACTGGAAATCGCGATCGATCGCCGGTTCAAGGAGCTCGAGGACGACGCTGCCAAGAGCGAGGCCGATGGCGCCGGTTCCGCCGACGCGCGCAAGATCAAGACCGCTGCCGAGAAGGAAATGGCCAGCATCCGCGAGCGTTACGACCTGGAGCTCGATCTCCTGGCGCGCACGTGGGACGAGTTCCGCAGCCTGCACTCGCGTCTGATCATCGACGACGAACTGCTGTGGCGTGAGCTGCGCGACCGTTACGGCGATTACTTCGAGGGCGGCACCGGCGCCGATGCGATCAAGTCGCTCATCGACCGCATCGACTTCGATGTGGAAGAAGTCAAGCTGCGCGGCGCCATCGACCACAACGCCAGTGGTCGCAAGCCGCTGTCGGCCCAGCGCCGTCAGAAGGCCATCAAGCGCCTGAAGATCGTCGCGTCGTTCAACCAGCGAGACGAGCACGGTCGCCGCCTGAACGACCCGAAGGCAATGATCCTCGACGTCGTGCCCGTGATCCCGCCCGAACTGCGCCCGATGGTGCAGCTCGACGGTGGCCGTTTCGCGACGAGCGACCTCAACGACCTGTACCGCCGCGTGATCAACCGCAACAACCGGTTGAAGCGCCTGCTCGATCTCGGCGCACCCGAGATCATCGTCAACAACGAGAAGCGCATGCTGCAGGAGGCCGTCGACGCGTTGTTCGACAACGGTCGCCGTGGCCGACCCGTCACCGGGCCGGGCAACCGCCCGCTGAAGTCGCTCTCCGACATGCTCAAGGGCAAGCAGGGTCGCTTCCGTCAGAACCTGCTTGGCAAGCGCGTCGACTACTCGGGCCGTTCGGTCATCGTCTGTGGCCCGACGCTGCGGTTGCACCAGTGCGGCCTGCCCAAGCTGATGGCACTCGAGCTGTTCAAGCCGTTCGTGATGAAGCGCCTCGTCGATCTCGAACTGGCGCAGAACATCAAGAGCGCCAAGCGCATGGTCGAGCGTCGCCGCGCCCAGGTGTGGGACGTCCTCGAGGACGTCATCAAGGAACACCCGGTAATGCTGAACCGTGCACCAACCCTGCACCGCCTCGGCATCCAGGCCTTCGAGCCGGTGCTCGTGGAGGGCAAGGCCTTGCAGCTGCACCCGCTCGTGTGCACCGCCTTCAACGCCGACTTCGACGGCGACCAGATGGCCATCCACGTGCCGCTGTCCGCAGAAGCGCAGGCCGAGGCTCGCGTGCTGATGCTCAGCTCGAACAACATCCTCTCGCCCGCGTCGGGTCGCCCGATCGTGACGCCGTCGCAGGACCTGATCATCGGTGGCTACTACCTCACCGAGAGCCGGTTGGAGGTGGCCGGTTCCGGCCGCGTCTTCCGTCAGATGTGGGAAGTGCTGCGTGCACTCGACGAGGGCGCGCTGCAGCTGCACGCGCTGATCACCCTGCGTCGCCCGGCGATCGACGGCCGCGAGGCCGACACGTTCGAGACCACCGCCGGCCGCCTGCTGTTCGAAGAGGCACTGCCTGCGGATTACACCGCCCGCTTCGGTCACATCAACAGCGTGATCAAGAAGAAGGAGATGGGCGTCATCGTGGAACGCCTGTCGGATCACTACCCCAAGGGTGAAGTGGCGACCGCACTCGACGCGATGAAGAACCTTTGCTACCGCTATGCGTCGCAGAGTGGCCTCACCGTCAGCATCGACGACGTGAAGACGCCGAAGATGAAGCGCCAGATCCTCGACGAGAACGAGGCGAAGGCCGACAAGGTCGAGAACCAGTACCGTCGTGGCATCATCACCGACGGCGAGCGTCGTCAGCAGGAAGTGCGCATCTGGACCGACGCCACCGCAGCCGTGCAGGCCGCGATGGAGGCTGAGTTCAAGGCTGCCAAGTTCAACCCGATCGACATGATGGTCGGCTCGGGTGCTCGCGGCAACATGACCCAGATGCGTCAGATCGCCGGCATGCGCGGCCTCGTGGCCAACCCTCGCGGTGACATGATCCCTCGCCCGATCAAGAAGAACTTCCGTGAGGGCCTCGAAACCCTCGAGTACTTCATCGCCACCCCGGGTGCCCGAAAAGGCCTCGTCGACACCGCACTGCGTACCGCCGACTCGGGCTACCTCACCCGTCGCCTCGTCGACGTGGCGCAGGAACTGATCGTGCGCGAGGTCGACTGCGGCAGCAACCTCGGTCTCTGGATCGAGAACGTCGAGCCCGACACGGCCAACCGTCGTAGCCACCTCGAGACCAAGCTGTTCGGCCGGGCGCTGTCGGCCGATGTCGCCTTGTCGGACGGCACGGTGTACCCGCGCAACATGCTCGTGGGCGACATCGAGATGGCCATCCTGCGCGATGATCCGAAGGTCAATCGCGTTCGCATCCGGTCGGTGGTCACCTGTGACGCCGAGATCGGTGTCTGCGCACTGTGCTACGGCCGTTCGTTGGCCACCGGCAAGAGCATCGAGCTCGGCGAGGCTGTCGGCGTCATCGCCGCACAGTCGATCGGTGAGCCCGGTACCCAGCTGACGATGCGTACCTTCCACACCGGTGGTGTGGCGGGTAAGGACATCGCCGGCGGTCTGCCTCGCGTGGTCGAGTTGTTCGAGAGCCGCACCCCTCGTGGTTCGGCCCGTCTGGCTCGTGCCAGCGGTGTCATCCACATCGGCGACGACGAGGGCAAGGGCATCCCGATCTCGGTCATCGACGATCAGGGCGAAGAGCACCAGATCATCCTCCCCACCGGAAGCCGCCCGATCGTCACCGACGGTCAGGACGTCAAGGCTGGCGATCCGATCACCGACGGTCCCTTCGACCCGAAGGAGATCATGGAGATCAAGGGCATCCGCGAGACCCAGATGTACCTCGTCGAAGAGGTCCAGAAGGTCTACCGCGACCAGGGTGTGAGCATCAGCGACAAGCACATCGAGCTGATCGTTCGCCAGATGACCCGCCGCATCGGCGTGCAGGAGCCCGGCGACACCGGCTTCCTGCCCGGCGAGCGTGCCGACGCGAAGGTGTTCCGTGACACCAACCGTCGCATGGTCGAGGAGGGCAAGAAGCCCGCCGAAGGCCGTCCGGAGATCATGGGCATCACCAAGGCGTCGTTGGCCACCGAGAGCTGGCTGTCCGCAGCTTCGTTCCAGGAGACCACGCGTGTCCTCACCGAGGCCGCGATCGACGGCAAGGGCGACAGCCTGCTCGGCCTCAAGGAGAACATCATCATCGGCAAGCTGATCCCTGCCGGTACCGGCATGATGCGCTACCGCGAGTTCGCCGTCGAGGCGCCGGAGTACCAGCCGATGGCCTACTTCAGCAGCGAGGCCGCCGAAGATCCGGCTGCCTGGTTGAGCAACATCCACGGCACGTACAGCAGCGACGAGCCGGAGCCGGCCGCCGAAGGCTGAACGCCTGCAGGTGAAGTGAACGAGTGACGGCCCGGGGTTCGCCCCGGGCCGTTGCGCGCTCCCGCCCCACTGCGCGCTCCCGCCCCACTGCCCCTCCAAAGCCTTGGCGCCCTCCGCAACCCAAGGGCAGGTAAACCGGTCACATTGGTGGTGTGGGGCCACCCATGGGCGCCGGAAGGTGCCACACTGCGGAAGGGTTGACTACATACTCGGTATGGTACATACTCGGTATGTATGGCTGTTCGTGAGGGTTTGTTGTCGCTGCTGGAAGATGGGCCGCGCTACGGGTATCAGTTGAAGACCGAGTTCGAGCAGGCGACGGGCGGTGTGTGGCCCCTCAATGTGGGGCAGGTGTACACCACACTGGACCGGTTGGAGCGGGACGGGTTGGTGACGGTCGGGGGCGCCGCGCCGGGCACCGAGCCAGCACCCGGCCAGAAGATCTATGCGATCACGATCGAGGGCAAGGATGCGCTCGGTGCGTGGTGGCAGGCGGTGCCCGCCGACGAGCCGCCGCCGCGGGACGAGCTGATGCTCAAGGTGCTGATGGCGATCGAGCACGGGCGCCCGCATGCGTTGAAGGTGGTCACCCGCCAACGCACGGTGCTGCTCCAGTTGCTGCAAGTGAAGCGGCGGGAGCGAAGTGCGGCGGCGAGCGACGGCGCGCCGTCGTTGGCTGCTCGCCTGGTGACGGAAGCATTGATGGTGCGGGCAGAAGCGGATCTGCGCTGGCTCGACACGGTGGAAGCAACTCTCTCCCGGAAGGGGAACTGACATGAGCGATCCGGCACTGGAGTTCATCGATGTCGTCAAGACGTTCGGAAACGGTTCGACGGAAGTGAAGGCGCTCGGCGGAGTCAGCCTGCGGGTCGCCCCGGCCGAGTTCGTAGCGCTGATGGGCCCGAGCGGATGCGGCAAGAGCACGCTGCTGCACCTTGCTGGCGGACTGGAAGAACCGAGCGCGGGTCGTGTGCGCGTCGGCGGCCGCGAGGTGGGCGACATGGACCTGACGGCTCGCGCTGCGTTGCGTCGTGGCGACGTCGGCTACGTCTTCCAGCGGCTCAACCTGCTCGCGTCGTTGACGGCGCTGGAGAACGTGATGCTCCCGCTGGAACTGGATGGTGTCGGCGGCCGAGCGGCTCGTGCCGCGGCGCGCGAGGCGCTGGCGGCGGTCGGGCTGGAGCAGCAGCTCGACCGGTTCCCCGACGACTTCAGCGGCGGCCAGCAACAGCGCATGGCCATCGCCCGAGCAGTGGTGGGGGAACGCAAGCTGCTGCTCGCCGACGAGCCGACTGGCGCACTCGACACGGCAACGAGCGATGCGGTGATCGAGCTGCTCGCCGGCCTGCCGGCACGGTTGGGCACCGCGGTCGTGTTGGTGACCCACGAGCCACGATTCTCCAGCTGGGCCGACCGAGTCGTGTTCATGCGCGACGGCGTGGTGGTCGATCAAACCGTGTCGTTGGTGGCGACAGCGACCGCGGCGGTGCAGCCGTGACGCTGCTGGCAGAACCCCCCGTCGCGACCCCCGAGCCGGAAGCGCCCGCTCCACGCACTCGGGGGCCGCGGCGGCGGTGGCAGGGCTGGCGAGTGCCCTTGCGCCTCGCCCGTCGCGACATCGCCCGGCGCCCTGGCCGTACCCTGCTGGTGGTGCTGCTGATGGCTTTGCCGGTCGCGGTGATGACCCTCGCCGACATGAGATTCCGCTCCGTCGAGGTCTACGAGGACACGGCGTACTCCTACATCGAGGCCGATGCGCGGGTGCAGGTGAGCGGCGACTACTGCGAGTCGTTCTGCTCACGGGCGCAGGTCGATGCCGTCCTACCAGCGGGCAGTCGGATCGGCTGGGCAGACACCGCGTCAGTGCCGATTCGCACCGATGCGGCGGGTCCGGCTTTCGTCACCGTGGTGGTGATGGATCGCAATGAATCGCTGACGGCGACGACAGCACCCCGCTCCGGTCGTTGGCCATCCGCCGACAATGAGGTGGCGATGGACGTTTCGGCCGCCCGCACACTCGAGCTGGAGTTGGGAAGCACCTTCGAACTCGCCTACCAATCGCGCAGTTTCACGCTGGTCGGCCTGCTCGACGATTCGAATACGACCTCGCGATCGCTCCGGGCTTCGACATCAGTGTCGTGCGGCCAGGGAGCACGTCGTCGATCGGGTTCATCGACCTCCCGGACGGTTTCGATGCTGCTGCATGGAGGGATGCGTCACCCTTCGGCTTGCAACTCACCGTGGGTCCCGAGCGGTACGTGTCCGAGCAGAGCGACATCAATCGAATGCTCACGCTCGGCTGGCTTGCTGGGGTGCTCGGCATGTCGGTGATGGGTGTGATCGTCGCATCCGCCTTCGCGATCTCGGGCAGACGGCAGCTCGTGATGTTGGGTCAGTTGAGTGCGAGCGGCGCGGACCGGACGACCGTGGCGCGCAGCCTCGGGCTGCTGGGCACGATCAGTGGCGCGCTGGGCGCCGTGCTCGGGGTGCTCGTCGCCCCACTCGTGCGGGCCCAATGGTCGAACACGCTGTTCGGCAACCGCGACGACCGGTTCGTGTTCGGTGACGTGTTGTTCATCGTCGTCCCGTCGGTGAGGTGCCCGCTGGCATCGTGAAGTCGGGTGCCGCGCTCCTCGGCGGCGGCCTGCTGGTCACCGTCGTCGCGGTCCGCGCCGGTGCCAACGGTGGCGGCAAGGAGACAGGAATGCTGGTGGTGTTGGGCATGATCGCTGCGGTGCTGGGTGTGTGCGCACTGTCGCCGGTGATGGTGGACCGCGTGGCAGGGCTCGTCGGCAGCGCTGGCGGTGCGTTGCGCATCGCGGCGCGTAGCCTCACCCGCCACCGTCCACGGGCAGCGGCAGTACTGGCGAGCCTGCTGCTGGTGGGCATGACGGCGTCCGGGGCGTCCGCGTTCGTCGAACACAACCTCGACAAGTCCGACCGTGGGGCGGCGCTCGCTGAGCAGCGCAACGACGTGGTGTTGGTGCAGTCCGTACGAACATCGTTCAGTGGGAGTGACCCGCTGCCGGTTGAATCGCCGACCCCGGTGCCGCAAGCAGTTCGGTCGCAGGCGGAGGACATACTCGGCTCGATCCAGTGGTCCCCGGCGACAGTGGCCTTCGACCGCGACGTGTCGAACCCGCAGATGGGCCTTGTCTCGTAGCTTGTGGTCGACGACGCCGTGCTCGATCTGTTCGGCGTCTCCGTTGCGCACAGACGCGTGATCGGGGAGGCGACCGGAGGTGTTCAGCTGTCGCGCAACGGCGACTCCCGATGGGCCGCGTCGTTCGTTCCGGTTGTCGATGCGCCGGAGCTGCGGATGTACGCGCGACTGCCGTTCATCAGCTCGACCGCGGCCGAGTCGATGGGGCTCACCCTGGTGAGGAACGCCTATCTGTTCGGCAGGACCGGCCACTCGATCACCCTCGACGAGGCGAACCGGATCGCTGCCGCCAATGCAAGGTGGAGTGTCGATGCGATGTACTACGACATCGACGAGGCGGCCGTATCCACGATGTGGGACCTGTCGCAGTGGCCCGACGACAACGTTGGCGAGATCAGCCCGCTGCAGTGGCGAGTCATCTCGGCCGGGATCACGTTGTTGATCGTGACCTTGATCGTTGCGTTCGGGATGGCGCTGTGGGCGGTCGAGGGGCGCGATGAGCGCGACGTGCTCGTCGCTGTCGGTGCCTCACCGCGGACGATGGCGAAGGTGGCGGGCTGGCGTGCAGGCGGGCTGACATTGGCAGCGATGATCGTCGCCGTGCCGGCCGGGCTGGCAACTGCATGGATGTTTGCACGTGCCGCCACCGGGCAGATCTCGATGCCATGGCTGATGGCTTCGCTGCTGCTGTTCGCCGTGCCGTTGGTAGTCGGTGTCGGGGCGTGGGGCAGCAGCGCGGTGGCGCAGCGGCTCCGCCCGGTGCGGATGAGCTCGCTCACCGCCGACTGAGCGGCGCTCCCAGAATCGGAATCGAAATGAGTGGACCGGACGGGCACCGCGCATGTCCGGGCATCCGGCGGTCGGCTTCTGTATGCGTTCGCGGACGCGTCGACCCTCACCACTCGATCGTGACGTCACCGTTCGCTCGTGCGTAGTCGGAAAGGCGTTCGTCCTTGGTCACCAACGTCAACTGGTTCTGCACGGCGGTGGCATAGATGATGCGGTCGGCGTGATCGCCGGTGAACTCGTCGAGATGAGCGGCAGCGACCGCAATCGCCGGGGTGAGCTCGGCAAGGGTGGCGATGCCGTCGGTCAGCAGGTCGTGCACCCAGATCTGCGTCGGGCGGTCCAGCGCGACAGTGCCCCGATCCACCAGCATCGCCAACTCCCATACGGAGATCGCCGATACGAACAGGCGCGGGGCTCCGTCGATCAGTCGTCGGGCGCGGCCCGACAGACGGTCCGAACCTGCCTGCCACCACAGCAGCGTGTGGGTGTCGAGCAGTAGTGACTCAGTTGCCATCCCACGCCTCTTGCTCGCCGACTGCGAAGTACGCCTCGTCGTCGTTGGCGAGCAGAGTTACCGAGCCGGCGCCGAGCGCAGCGGCCTCGATCGGCACCACGCGAGCAACGGGCACTCCGTGCTTGGTGATCACCAACGAGCGATGGGTGGTGGCTACCTCATCCAGCAAGGCGAGGCACCGCGCCTTGAACACGCTGGCGGGTACCGTGGGTTCGGACATGCAGCTCAGCCTATATGCGGGTGACCATAGACCGATGACTATGGTCGTACATTTGTTCCGATGTAGTGGTCAAATGCGCCCACGCGTGTTGTTGCCCCTGAGCGCGTGCCCATAGCATTGCCGGGTCCTATCAAGCATGAGGTAAACGCGTGCCCACAATTCAGCAGCTCGTCCGCCAAGGGCGTAGCACCAAGTTCTCGAAGACGAAGACGCCGGCCCTCAAGGGCTCGCCGCAGCGTCGCGGTGTGTGCACCCGTGTGTACACCAACACCCCGAAGAAGCCGAACTCGGCCCTTCGCAAGGTGGCCCGCGTGCGCCTCACCAGCGGCGTCGAAGTCACCGCCTACATCCCCGGCGAGGGTCACAACCTGCAGGAGCACAGCATCGTGCTCGTGCGCGGTGGCCGTGTGCGCGACCTTCCCGGTGTGCGCTACAAGATCATCCGCGGCGCGCTCGATGCCGCCGGCGTGAAGAACCGCAAGCAGTCCCGCAGCCGCTACGGCGCCAAGATGGCTAAGTAAGGAATCGAAACAACATGCCCCGTAAAGGTCCTGCCCAGCGTCGCGAGCTCATGCCCGACCCGATCTACCGTTCGCTCCTCGTCACCCAGCTGGTGAACAAGGTCATGCTGCACGGCAAGCGTTCGGTCGCCGAGAAGATCGTGTACGACGCGTTGAAGATGGTCGAAGAGAAGTCGGGCGCCGAGCCCGTCGCCACGCTCAAGCGTGCGATCGACAACATCAAGCCCCCGCTCGAAGTCCGCAGCCGCCGCGTCGGTGGCGCCACCTACCAGGTGCCCGTCGAGGTTCGCCCCCGCCGTGCCAGCACCCTGTCGGTGCGTTGGCTCGTCGATTTCAGCCGCAAGCGTCGTGAGAAGACCATGGCCGAGTGCCTGGCCGGCGAGCTGCTCGATGCCGGTAACGGCCTCGGCGCCAGCATCAAGAAGCGCGACGACATGCAGAAGATGGCCGAGAGCAACAAGGCCTTCGCTCACTACCGCTGGTGATTCTCGGCGCCCAACGTTGGCGCTGGTGCACTACGAACTGAGTCCGAACCCGCCCCAGTGGGGCGGGTTCGCTCGTTCTCAGCTGCTGCGGACGAGCCGACCGGGGCGAGCGCCGGTGTCCGCGTCGTGACGGCGGGTGACCACGCCGTTGACCATCGTCGCGAGGTAGCCGACGACGGGCTGGATCAGCCGGGTCCCGCCAGCCGGGAGGTCGTGGAACGCCTTTGGCGGTGACACCGACAGGTTGTCGAGGTCGATCACGTTGATGTCGGCGCGCAGCCCGGGGGCCAACGTGCCGCGGTCGCGCAGGCCGTACAACGCTGCGTTGCGCGCGGTCTGCTTGTGGACGAGGAACTCGAGCGGGATCTGCTCGCCTCGGTGACGGTCGCGCGCCCAGTAGGTGAGCTGGGTCGTCGGCATCGACGCATCGCAGATCAGCGTGACGTGCGCCCCAGCGTCGCTGAGCCCCGTCACGGTGGCCGGATGGACGAGCATCTCACGGATCACTTCCTGGCTCGCGTGGACATCGACGCCACCCATGATTGCTCCCATCGAGGTGCCGTCGCGCTCGAGCAGGAAGTCGTACATCACGCTGAGGATGTCGTCACCGGTTGCAGCGGCCCGCGCGCCGAGGCACATCGACATGTCCGGTTCGTAGTCGACGGGATCGGCGAGCGGGTAGATGACCGGCGCTGCCATCAGGAACAGGTTGAAGATGTTTGCCATCGAGCCCGGCTCGGCGACGGCGACGTCGGTCTCGGACAGGATCGCGGACTTGATCTCCGGCTTCGACATCTCCTTCACCCGTTCCGCGAGAGCGAGGCACGAGATCCGCATGTACGTGGGCCGCCGCTGGAAGGCGTGGTACCCGGAGAGCCCAGTGGCGAGGCCGATCGGGCGTGAGGACACTTGCGGGAAGAGTTGCGAGCCGGTGGCGTTCGCCGCAGTGGTCATCTGCAGCAGGTGGCGCCAGGTGTCGGGCGGGTAATCGGGCGACTGGACCAGCGTGAAGGTGACGGGTCGTCCGCTGATCCGCGAGAAGCGGTCCATCAGCTCGAACTCGGCCTCGGGGGTGGTGCGTTCGCCGCCGAGCGCCTCCAACTTGCCGACGGTGCCGGCCGGGATCATCTCGAACACGCCCTTCCCGGTCGCACCCATTGCGGAGGCGATGGCGAAGAGCTCCTCGTCGGGTGCAAACGTCCCAGGAACGGGTGAACCCCACAGCGAACGGTGGCCGATCGTGCGTGACGTGCTGAACCCGAGTGCGCCGGCGGTGATCGCCTCGGCGACCAGTGCCGACATCTCCGCGATGTCGGCAGCCGTCGCGTCCTCGTTGGCCGAGCCACGCTCGCCCATCACGTAGTAGCGAACGGCGCCGTGAGCGATCTGGGCGCCGATGTCGAGCGAGTACTCGCGACTCGCGATGTAGTCGAGGTAGTCGGGGAACGTCTCCCACCGACCCCATTCGATTCCCTCGTAGAGCGCGGTACCGGGGATGTCCTCGACACCCTCCATCAGTTCGATCAGTGACTTCTCGCCACCGGGGCGAACGGGCGCGAATCCCACACCGCAGTTGCCCATCACGATCGTCGTCGCGCCGTTGCCCGCCGACGGGTCCATCACCTGGTCCCAGCTGACCTGACCGTCGTAGTGGGTGTGGACGTCGACCCAGCCCGGGGTGACGATTGCTCCGTCCGCGTCGATCGTCTCACTCGCTGGATCGGTGACCGTGCCGCCGACCTGGACGATGACGCCGCCCGCAACCGACACGTCGCCCACGCGCGGCGTACCGCCGGTGCCGTCGACGATCGTTGCGCCCTTGATGATGTAGTCCAGCATGCCGAATCCCCTTCGTTCGTGAACAACGCCGACACTACGAGGGTGCCGTGCCGGGCTTCGAAGCCGAGCCAGCTGTTCGCTTCGTCGGGGCGGGGCCGGCTTGGTAGGTTCAGCGGCAGTTCCGCTGCGATGGGGGTCGTCGACGTGAAGTTCGGAGTCTTCTACGAGTTGCAGCTGCCCAAGCCGTGGGGCCCCGACGACGAGTACCACCTGCTCAACAACGCGCTCGATCAGGTAGAGCTGGCAGACCGCCTGGGCTACGACTACGCGTGGGAGGTCGAGCATCACTTCCTCGAGGAGTACAGCCACTCCTCGGCGCCCGAAGTGTTCCTCGCCGCCGCCAGCCAGCGCACGAAGAACATCCGGCTCGGTCACGGGATCGTGCAGCTGACGACGAATGCCCCGGCTCGCGTGGCCGAGCGGGTGAGCACGCTCGATCTGCTCAGCCATGGCCGAGTCGAGTTGGGCGTCGGTGAAGGCAGCAGCGTCACCGAGCTGCATCCGTTCGATCGGCGCTTCCGTGAGAAGCGTGAGGTGTGGGAAGACGCAATGCGCTGCCTGCTGCCGATGTTCTGGGAGGAGGGCTGGGAGTACCACGGCAAGTACTTCGACTTCCCGTTGCGCAACGTGATCCCCAAGCCCCGCCAGCGACCGCACCCACCGTTGTGGGTCGCGTGCAGCCAACTGGAGACCATCGAGATGGCGGGTCGGCGCGGTCTCGGCGCATTGGGCTTCCAGTTCGTCAGTGCCGATGCCGCACAGGCCTGGGTGCACGCTTACTACAACGCCTACACCAAGCGCCTCGACCCGCTCGGCCCGTACGTCACCAACCCGAACATCGCGGTGGTCAGCCAGTTCATGTGCGCCGACACCGACGAAGAGGCGCAGGCTCGCGCCGATGGCAGCACGTTCTTCCAGTTCGCGCTCCGGTTCTACAACGACCACGGGCCGGTGGTGCCCGGCACCACCAGCCTGTGGGACGAGTACCTCGGGTGGAAGGCGTCGGCGGCCGGCCAGAAGGCACAAAGCGGTGGGCTGATCGGTTCACCGGACACCATCCGCGAGCGGCTCCGCCGTTTCGCCGAATCAGGCGTCGACCAGGTGATCCTGCTCAACCAGGCGGGGCGCAACCGTCACGTGCACATCTGCGAGGCGCTGGAAATGTTCGCCGAGCAGGTGATGCCCGAGTTCCACGCAATGGAACCCGACCACCAGGAGTGGAAGCGCTCGGTGCTCGCCGGGGAGTTGGAGCTTGCCGAGATCGACACCGAGCCGTTCAACCTGCTCAGCCTTCAGACCATGAAGCGGAAGTAACGAGCGAAGGCGAGCGCCCTGGCGTCAGACCAGTGGCTTGCTCATCGTGTAGCTGCACGGTACGCCCACGTACTCGCCCCATGGATCGCAGGCAGCGAAGCCGGCGCGCCGATAGAGCCCGACCGCCGCGGTGAGGTGTTCGCCTGTCTCGAGGCGGAGCTCACCGATGCCGTCGGCGCTGGCCGCGCTCTCGATGGTAGCCAATACTGCCGCGCCCAACTTGGTGCCGCGCTGCGCCGGGTCGGCCCACATCCGCTTCACTTCGGCTGCACTCGCGACACCCGCGATTCGGCGATAGGCGCCACAGGCTGCCGGCACCCCATCGAGGTAGGCGATGTAGAACGCGCCATTGCCATCCTCCACCTCCTCCGCAGCGATGTGCAGGAAGTTGCTGCCGCCGTCGGGCGTGCCGGCGAGCAGCTCGCGATCGAGCTCGGCCAGCATCGGTGCCACGTCGCGGTGGACGAGCGGACGGGGCACGATTACGAGCGTGGCGAAGCGCTGGCCGGTCTCGAACGCAAACGGGGAGGGGCCGTGGCGCAACAGGAACTCGAGCCGGGCCGTGCACTCGGCAAGCGTGGGGATGGTGCCTGCAGGGACCCACCACATCACGGCCTCGGAGCCGACGAACCAGTCGCTGCGCTGGCGAAAGACGTCGCGGTGCAGCCCCTTGTACACGTACTCGCGCATCTGGGTGAGCGACTGCCACACGGATGCGTTGACGAGCCGCAGCGGATCGTCGTACACCGGTGGATCGTCGGTGTTGCGCGAGTCGATTCCGTGGCGCCACACGAAACCCGGGCTGGCTTCGGCGAGCGCGTTCACCTCGTCGAGCAGCGCCACGAAGCTCGCTGTCTCGGGGTGATCCATCGGGTGGCGCAACGTGGCCGTGTTGAACTGGGCGATGTGGAGCTCCACGTCTCCCAAGCTAGGCGGGCGCCTCGGCGAAGATGCGTTCGGCGGCCTACGTGGCACACAACGTCGCCTCCCTACTTACCTTCTTACTCCGCTGGTGTCGTCGACGCGTCGTTCGCCTTCTTCGCCCAGAAGTGGCGCGCCACCTCGATCACCACGTTGATGCCCACCGCCGTGCCGAACGCGATCCAGAAAGCCTTGGTGTGGTCGTCCTTGAACGGCTCGCCGACCAAGCGCGCGAGACCGGCCGCGTACGTGGCCCAGATGATGGTGGCGATCGCGATCCACCCGACGAACCACGGCCGCGGTTGACGGGTGATACCGCTGGACAACGTGAGCGCTGTGCGACCGCCGGGGATGAAGCGGGCGGTGATCAATAGCAACCCGCCCCGCTCACGGATCTGAGTGCGCGCCCACGTGAGCTTGGCGGCGAACTTGTGCTTGCGCTGAGCGCGGCGTTCGAACGCGGCGGACCAGTGGTGGCCGATCGTGTACGCCATATTGTCGCCGATGAAGGCGCCGGTCGCGCCGGCAGCGATGACCGCCAGCAGAGGATAGGGGGCTTCGCCGACGGCGACGGCAACGCCGCCGATGATGACAGTTGTCTCGCTGGGCACGATCGGCACCACCGAGTCGAGTAGGGCGATAATGAAGATCACCCCGAGGAACCACCAGTTGCCCGCCCAGTCGGCCAGCTTGTCGGTCAGCTCGCTGATCCAGGTAAGGGCGCCGCCGATCAGGGCGGTCTGAGCGTGCATCCCGCGCAGGCTAACCGGCGGTCAGATACTTGCGGAGGCGACGGGCCAGGCTCGTAGCACCCATTGCGGTGCCGGTGGTGACCGTGAGGTGGCCCATCTTGCGGCCCGGGCGCGGCTCGGCCTTGCCGTAGAGGTGAAGGTGCGCGGACGACTGGGCAAGCGCTTTGCCCCACTTCGGCTCGCCGTTCGCCCACAGGTCACCCATCAGGTTGATCATCGCCACGCCTGGCACGACCAGCTTGGTGTCGCCCAGCGCCAACCCACAGATCGCCCTGACCTGTTGCTCGAACTGGCTGCACAGGCACGCATCGAGCGTGTAGTGGCCGCTGTTGTGCGGGCGCGGCGCAAGTTCGTTGACCAGCACGTCGCGGCCGACCACGAACATCTCCACCGCCATCACGCCGACGAATCCGAGTTCCTCGGCGATGTAGGTGCACAGCGCGGCGGCATCTTCGTGCCCGGTGCCGGGCAGATTGGCGGGTGTGTAGCTGACGTCGAGGATGCCGTGCACGTGCTGGTTCTGCGAGACGGGGTAGCAGGCCACCCGGCCGTCGGCGGTGCGGGCAAGTACCACTGAGAGCTCGCGATCGAGCGGCAGCCGCTGCTCCAGCACGCACGCCACGCGCCCGAGCTGCTCCCACGCCGGTGCAAGATCGTCGTGCGACGCACAGCGCACCTGGCCCTTGCCGTCGTAGCCGAGGCGGGCCGTCTTGAGTATCGCGGGGAACGAGAAGGTGTTGGCTTCAGCGATGTCGTCATCCGTGGTGATGACCCGGTAGGGGGCAACGCCTACACCGATCTCGTCGAGGAACTGCTTCTCGGCGATGCGATCCTGTGTGATCGCGATGGCCGAAGGTGACGGGTGGACGGCGACCCGCAGCGCGAGCTGGGCCATTGCCGCTGCCGGAGCGTTCTCGAACTCGGTGGTGACGACTGCGCATGTGTCGGCGAGTTGCGCCAGCGCCTCGGAGTCGTCGTACGCCGCAACGAGGTGCACGTCGGCAATGAGGCCGGCTGGTGCGTGTGGGTCGGGTTCCAACACGGTGGTGCGGTAGCCCATCGTACGGGCGGCCATCACGAAGTAACGGCCCAGTTGCCCGCCACCGAGGATGCCCAGCATCGCCGGCGGCGTGATCGGCGTGGCGGGTTCGGCCTCCGCGGTGGCGCTCATGCCGGCGGGAGCGTGCTGGTGGCCGCGTCGTGGTGGCGACGGCTGCGGTACTCGACGAGGCGCTCCGCGAGCACGTGGTCGGTGGCCGCCAACATCGCCACTGCGAACAGTGCCGCGTTGGTGGCGCCGGCTTCCCCGATGGCGAACGTGGCGACAGGGATACCGGCGGGCATCTGCACGATCGAGTAGAGGCTGTCCTGACCGCCTAGGTGGCGGCTGGGTACCGGCACACCGAGCACCGGCACAGTGGTCTTCGCGGCGAGCATGCCGGGCAGGTGGGCGGCGCCACCGGCGCCGGCGATGATGGCCCGCAGGCCGCCGCCAGCGGCGGTTTCGGCGAAGGCGAACATCTCGTCGGGCATGCGGTGCGCCGACAGCACCTGCATCTCGTGGGCGATGCCGAACTCGGCGAGCACCTCGACTGCCTTGCTCATGGTCGGCCAGTCACTGGCCGAGCCCATCACGACGGCGACGAGTGCGGTGTCCACGGCGGCAGTCTACGGGTGCTGGGCAGCAGGGTGCTGGGCGGCTGGGTGCTGGGCGGCTGGGTGCTGCGGGCCGGTGCCACGTGTGCACGGTCTCGTTGTTTCGATTCCGATTGGTGATGTGCGAGGTGACACGCCCAGTACGGGGGCCAGTCGAACCCGCGACGGCTAGGACCAGCGTTTGGCTGCGCTCGGTCTCGAGTCGAATTCGAAATGACGAGACCACGTCCGAAAGTGGTTCGGCCGCCTCCGCCGCGCCGCGAAGACGACATCAGGCTCAGGCAGGGATCAGTGCGGCGGCGCGCTCGCCGTCGACCACGGCGGCGTGTGCACGCCGCGGCGCCACGCAATCACCGACGCGCTGCACGCTGACCCCTGCGGCCTTCAGGTCGTTGTACAGCCACTCCACCGGGTTCGGCGGCACGGCCAAGACGACCCAGTCGGGGTGGCGCGTCTGGTTGGCGCCGGTGGGGTGATGCAGCAGCGTCAGTTCGCCCTCGCCGGTCAGCCCCATCGGGACGAGGTCGGTGGACTGGACGATGCCCTTGGCGCCGGCGCGCATCCACCAGTTCTCCATGTCGAGCGTGATGCCGAGGTCCTGCCCGACGACCATGCCCGGGGTGACGATCTCCACTTGGCAGCCACGGTCGGCGAGCAGTTCGGCGACCGAGGTGGCGTGGTGGAACCCAATCTCGTCGATGACCACCACTGTGCCGGCGGGCTCGGCGCTGCCGTCGAGCACCTCGCGCACATCCGCAATTCGGGTTGCCTCGCCGGCCACCCACCACGGGCGGCTGGGCTCGGCGCCCATCGCAACGATCACGTGATCGGGCTTGTGTTCCGCCACCAGGCCGGGCCACACGCCGACGCCGTATTCGATGGTCACGCCCAGACGGGCGCACTCGTTGAGTTGATTGCGGATCATGTCGCCGAACTCGGCGCGATTGGGCACGCTGGCGGCGAGGCGCACTTGGCCGCCCGCGACGGGTTCCTTCTCGTACACGGTCACCTGATGGCCGGCGCGGGCCGCGGAAATGGCTGCCTGCAAACCTGCGGGTCCGGCGCCGACGACCATCACCTGTTTCGGCTTGGCGGTGATACCCAGCAGCGGTTCCGCCTCGCGGCCGGTGCGCGGGTTCTCGATGCATCCCAGCCAGCGGTTGAGGCCCATGCGACCGACGCACTCCTGGTTACACGAAAGGCACAGCCGGATGTCGTCAGCGGCGCCGGCACGGGCTTTCGCCGCAAAGTCGGGATCGGCGATCTGGCCGCGCACCACGCCGACGAGATCGCAGTGGCCGTCCGCGATCGCTCGTTCGGCCTGCAGCGGATCCTTGAAGCGGCCGACGCCGATCACCGGAAGGTCGACCGCCTTGCGGAACGCAGAGGGGATGAACAGTGAGTAGCCGGGCGGGATGTGCATGCTCGCCTCGATCATGAACAGGCTCGCAGTGGCGACCCCGATCGAGGTGTTGATGTAGTCGACCTGGCCAGTTGCTTCAGCGATGCGGGCGAACTGCACGGCGTCGTCGATGGTGGTGCCGCCTTCGATCAGCTCGTCGCCACACAGGCGCACCCCGAGCGCCAGCCGATTGCCGATCACCTTGCGGACGGCCGCGACGATCTCGGTGAGCAGACGTGCCCGGTTCTCGATGCTGCCGCCGTACTCGTCGGTGCGCTGATTGGTGGCCTGGCTGAGGAAACCACGCACGATCGAGCTGTGTGAGCACTGCAGCTCGATGCCATCGAAGCCACCTTCCGCGCAGTGTTCGGCGACGAGTGCGTAGCCAGCGACGATCTCCTCGATCTCGGCGGGGGTGACAGCTTTGGGTACCTCGCGGAACAGGGGGTCGGCGACCGCCGAGGGTGCCCACACCGGCATGCGCGAATACATGCTGCTGGCTTGGCCGCCGTTGTGATTGATCTGCGCGAAGATCGGCACACGGTGGCGATGGACGGCCTCGGTGATCGCTGTGTAGCCCGGGATCACGTCGCGGTGGAAGCCGTGGATCAGCTTCTCGTAGGGCCAATCGGTGGGGTGCGTGCTGTGTTCCTCGGTGATGATCAGCCCGGCGCCACCGGCGGCTCGCGCGGCGTAGTACGCGGCGTGCTGCGCGGTGGGCTTGCCGTCTCGCGCGTAGTTGGTGAGGTGCGCGCTGAACACGATGCGGTTCCGTGTGCTGACCGGCCCCAGCTGCAAGGGCGTCCACAGGTACCGGTACGACATGGGCACACTCTACGAAGCGGGCCGCTCGGCGGGAAACCGTACGGCGGTTCAGCGTTGCGTCGGCCGTTGGCCGGGGTCAGCCTTGCGGTTCAACCAACGCTGCACCTGAGGCAGGAGGGTGGCGAGACCAATCGCGCCACCGAGAGCGACCGATACACCCAGGACCGTGCGGCCGCCGGACAGCGCGACGACGAGCGCACCACCGACGATCATCGCGAGGCCCGAAACTGCCAGCGCGATGCGGCCCGAGATGTTGCCTGACATCGCCGTGGCGGCCGTCGCCGCCTTCGCAGTCGTGCGGTCGAGCGCGCGTTCGGCCCACACGAATTCGGTTGCCAGGATCGCCAACCCGAGGATGATGACGATCACGCCAGGCCCAGGCAGCACCAGCATGGTGACGCCGGCCCCGAGGACCGCAAGGCCCGCCAGAAGGATGAAGGCTCGCTTGCCGTTGCGGGCGAACCAGCGGATCAATTCGGCTGGGGAATGCAGATCGAGTGCCATGAGGACCCTTCGACGAACGATGGTTCGGCCAAAGGTCTCTCCCGCTCCGCATTGCGAGGCGCTCACAACCGGGTAGGCAGCGGGCCTACCGTGATGACGGCGGTGAGTCGGTGGCGACCGATGTGGCTGGCCGACGACCGGGGATACTCCCCTTCAGCGGCCGAGCCTAGCCGCGGACAGGCCGGACCGGCACAGCGGGCGGCCTGCGGAGCGCCACTGATCAGTGTGCGTCGTAGCGACGGAACATCCAGTACGTGAGCACCACGGCGCCCGCAGCGCCGATGGTGGCGAGGAATTTCCAGCCACGCTTGGGGTCGGCCCACAGCTTGAAGCGGTACTCCGCGAATTGGTAGGCGAAGGTGACCGCGCCGACCGCGATGGTGACGTGCAGAAGTGCCGCGAGCGCGATGCCGACGATGCCGCCCGCTGTGCGCGTGCCCTTCGGCCACAGCAGCGCAAGTGGCAGAGGGATGATCAGGGCGAACAGGCCTCCCAGCGCGAGCTCCCTGGTCCACTCCTCGCTGCGCATCCATGGCAGCCACTCGCCTTGGTCGAATAGGTCGAGCGTGGCGAACCAGCCGAGGACGGCGATCAGCGCCAGCGATACGTAGCCGGCCAACGCCCGCGGTTTGGACACCTTCCATGCGGTTGGCACGCTGACTGCCGCCCACACCATCCACCGCCGCAGGAAGGGCGTGCCCAGGTCGGCCATCGCGGAACGGAACACACGATCCGCTTGCGGTTGCGAGACAGGGGCGTCGGGCAGTTCCCAGTCGGGGGTGCCCGGCTTACTGAAGGGTGGAGTGAGCGCGTCGTGCACCAGCGCGGCCGCGAGGTGTGTACCTGTGCGCGGGACGAGCCAGGTGAACAGCTGGGGTACGGAGGTGAGGTCGGTCGTGAAGGTCCGTTTGTCGCGGGGCACGACAATCTCGCCGAGCTCTTGGTCGCGGTACCCGAGCCGTTGCTCCATGTACCAGCAGTCCTGCGTGGTGTCCTCCACATGGCGCAGCACGATGCTCCAGCCGTTGCCGGGTGCATCAGGATCGAAGAACTTGCCGAGTTGCTTGTCGAAGTCCACGGCACATGATCGCGCGATTCGAGGGGGAGCGTTTCCTGCAAGACTTCGCACATGGCTGACATGACGATGACCGACTCGGAACGGAGCGACTTTCTCGCCGCAGTGCGAGTGGGTGTGCTCGCGATCGACCACCCGGGCCACGGCCCGCTCGCGCTGCCGATCTGGTACCAGTGGGAGGCCGGACAGGTGCTGATCGGCATGGACGGCACGTCGTTGAAAGCGCGCCTGCTACGTGCCGCTGGCCGAGCGACGATGACCGTGCAGACCGAGGCGGCGCCGTATCAGTACGTGAGCGTGGAAGGCCCGGTGACAGTGACGGCGGAGTCACGCGACAACCTGGCCATGGCCACCCGCTATCTCGGGCCCGAGCTCGGCCAGTGGTACGCCGACAACAACCCGAGCACCGCCGACACCGTGCTCGTGCGCCTCAGCCCCGAGAAGTGGCGCACGTGCGACTTCGGCAAGGGCATGTAACCGCATTCGCGGAGCAACCTCGCGTATCGCGCGCCCGCGCGCTCCGCTCGCGTAACGTGGCCGCGTGAAGGAACTCAACGGCAAGGTCGCGGTCGTCACCGGCGGGGGAAGCGGCATCGGCCGTGCCCTTGCCCATGCGTTCGCCGCGCAGGGCATGAAGGTCGTGCTCGCCGACGTCAACGAGGTCGCCATGCGCGCCGTCGAGGCCGAGCTCGCCGAGGGCGGCACCGAGGTGCTGCCCGTGCTCTGCGACACCTCCCTGGAGGCCGAGGTGCACGCGCTCGCGCAGGCAACGCTCGACCGGTTCGGCGCGGCACACGTGCTGTGCAACAACGCGGGCGTTGCCGGCAAGGCCGACCCGTGGAGCGGCCCGATGAGCAGCTGGGAATGGGTGGTCGGGATCAATCTGTACGGCGTCGTGCACGGCATTCGCGCCTTCCTGCCGATCATGCAGGATCAGGGGGAGGGCCACATCGTCAACACGGCATCGATGGCCGGCCTGATCGCGTTCCCGGGCGCGGCCGCGTACAACGCCACCAAGACCGCGGTCGTCGCACTCACCGAAGGGTTGTTCCTCGAGATGCGCGCCACGGGTTCCCATGTGGGCGTCAGCGTGCTCTGCCCAGGCTTCGTGAAGACCAACCTGGTTGCTGGCCAGCAGTGGCAGGATCGTCTCGGCCCCGAACCCACCGCGCCAGTCAACGAGATCGGCCAGCGGATCGAGACGCTGCTCACCCAGGGTGTCGAGAACGGCGTGGACCCGGCAGGCATCGCTGCGGAGGTGGTCGACGCGATCCGCACCGACCGCTTCTGGATCCTCACCCATCCGGAGATGCGCCAAGCGCCCGTCGAGCGGATGCGGCGCGCTGCCGCGCAGGAGAACCCTGCGTGACATCGACGGGCCCGCCGAAGGGAAGAGCGCAGCGCAAGGGCGGCACACGCACGTCTGCGTTCGGTGTCGGCAAACGTGAGGGGCACGATTCGTCACCGTTCTACGAGCGCTTCCACCCGCCCGAAATCTCCGCCGACGAGACCATCGGCGTCACAGCGAACGTCGATCGAGTCATCGTCGGTGACGCACGCAACATGAGCGAGATCGCCGACAACTCGGTCGCGCTGGTGGTCACCTCGCCGCCGTACTTCGCCGGCAAGGCGTACGAGGAAGCCCTCGGCGAAGGCCACATCCCAGCCAACTACGTCGAGTACCTGGTCATGCTGCGCGACGTGTTCGCCGAGTGCGTGCGTGTCGTGCAGCCTGGTGGGCGCATTGCGGTGAATGTCGCCAATCTCGGCCGTCGCCCCTATCGCTCGCTGGCCGCCGATGTGACCACGATCCTGCAGGACGAACTGCGGCTGCTGCTGCGCGGCGAGATCGTCTGGGTGAAACAGCGCGGCGCTGCGGGCAACTGCGCGTGGGGAAGCTTTCAGCGGCCTGGAAACCCGGTGCTGCGCGATCTCAGCGAGCGGGTGATCCTTGCCTCCAAGGGTCGCTTCGACAGAGCGGTCGACGTGCGCGACCGAGCCAAGCGGGGCTTGCCCTCGGTGAGCACGTTGAGCCGCGACGAGTTCATGGAAGCGACGGTCGACGTGTGGGAGATTCCACCGGAGAGCGCGGCTCGCGTCGGCCATCCCGCGCCGTTCCCGATCGCATTGCCGGAGCGGCTGATCCACATGAACACCTACGAGGGTGAGCTCGTGCTCGATCCGTTCATGGGGTCGGGTACGACTGCCGTGGCGGCAGTTCGCACCGGTCGCCACTTCCTTGGCTACGAAACCGATGCGGGGTATGCCGCGGCGGCGACGACCAGGGCTGGCAAGGAGAGTGCCGTTGCGCAGGTGCGGCTCGCGCCTTCCGACGGCCGGGTCACCGATCCTGTGGTTGGGGGATGGGCCGCCAAGGACCTCGCCAAGTCGGTGTTGGCCGATGCCGGATTCACCAGCATCACCGACGAGGGCAAGGTGCTGCCTGGCGTGGAACCGACCCTCGCCGCGGTCGATGCAAAGGGCTGCCGCTGGTGGTTCGAGGTGGTCGGCGGCCGGACCACCAACCGGCCGGGTGCTCAGCGGATCGAACTGTTGTGGCGCGCGATAGCGAAGGGTGCCGTGGTGCACGAGGCCGACCCCAAGGCTCGCTTCGGTGTGCTCACCACCGGCATGCCGGCTTCGGCGTCGGGGGGCAGCGCCCTCAAAGCGGTGACCGGCCCGAAGAAGGCAGTGGCCGTGGTTGTCGACGTGATGGCCGCCGATGCTGTCGCCCAGTTGCGCGCAGCCGCGCGCTGAGCCCGCCGCCGCTCGGCTCGTCGCACCTCACAGGTCGGGGTTGGTGACCAGGAACTCCGCCCACACTGGGTCGATGGTGGCCTGGTACTTGGTGTAGAGCCCCTTCGCATGGGTGCCCTCGCCGTACCACAGCATCGTGTCGGCGGTGAGACCCTTCAACCGAGCGAGAACTGCGGTCCCGATCGCGCATCGGAAAGGCACCGCTCCGTCGTTCTCGGCGTGGATCATCGCCACGGGCGCGTCGCCGGCCCCGATCGACGCAGGGTCGTAGTTGCATCCGGAGATGGCCAGCGCGGCGCCGACCTTCGACGAGTAACTGTCGTAGTTGCCGATGTCGCCAGGCGTGTCGCTGCGGTACGCGAGGTGCAGTGCGGTGACTGCGCCGGCCGATGAACCCATCGCGGCGATGCGAGTGGGGTCGATCCGGTACTTGGCAGCGTGGCCACGCACCCAGCGGATCGCTGCGCTTGCATCGAACTGGGCTGCCTCCACCGCGCGCTGGCAGCGGGCGGTCTCGGCTGCTATGTCGGCGGGTGCGATCCTGCCGTCCTGCACCGCTTGGCACTGGTTGCCGCGGTCGAGCCGATAGTCGATGTTGAACACCACGTAGCCGCGTCGGGCCCACTGCGCCGCCACTTCGGCGAGCGACGACTTCGAACCGCTCTTGAAACCGCCGCCGTGGACCATGACGATCACCGGACGGGCAGCGAGCCGGTCCCCGGACGAGGTTGGTACACGTCCAGCAGCAGGTTGGTCGCGGTGCCGCTCACGAGATCCGGCGCCGTTGCGTAACTGACGTTGCTCTGCAACGTCGTGTTCGTGAAGACGAGGTCGACGTAGCGCACACCGGCCGCGCGAGCCGAGGCGGAGGGTTGGGCGCTGGCGGGTTGGGCGCTGTTCAGCACCAGCGCCGCAGTGAGGCCGACGGCGACGACCGTGGCGAATGAGCGGATCCGATGGTGTGTCATGGCGCGAGTGAACCGCGCAACTGTGAGGGAACTGTGAACGTCAGAACAGCAATTGGCCGACGGTGTGGATGACCACGCCGGCAAGGCCCCCGACGAGCGTTCCGTTGATCCTGATGAACTGCAGGTCGCGGCCGACCTGCAGCTCCAGTCGCTCGGAGGTGGACTTGCCGTCCCACTTCTGCACGGTGCCGCTGATCAGCTCAGCCACCTCGCCGCGGTAGTGGTCGATCACGTAGCCGGCCGCCCGTTGAGCCCAATCGTCGACCTTCGCCTGCAACGCCGGCTCATCACGCAACCGGCCACCGATGCGCACCAACGAGAGATCGATGCGTCGGCGCAGGTCGCTGTTCGGGTCGTCGGTCGCCGCGAGCGCTGTGCGCTTGACCTCGCCCCACAGCGACTGCAACCAGGCTCGGACGTCCTGGTGCGCGAGCAGCTCCTGTTTGAGCGCCTCACCCTTCTCCAACAGCGACGGATCGGCGGCCAGACGGTCGGCGAACTGCAGCACCCTCTGGTCGATCGCCCGGCGCATCTCGTGCTGGCTGTCGCTGCCCACATCGGCGAGGAAACGGTGTACGGCGGTGAAGATCTTCTCGAAGATCTTGTCGTCGATCGGCTCGGGGACCCACCACGGTGACTCCTGCTCCAGGCGCGACCGGAACGTGCTGCGGTTGTCGTCGAGGAACCCGGCCAGCCCGATGAGCACCGCGTCGAGGAGCCGCTGATGATGGCCGCCCTCCATCGCGACGTCGATCGCGCGGCCGACGAGAGGGGCGACCGGTGTCGTGCGGATCTTGCGCTCGATGGCGCTCTCCAGTGCGCTGCCGACATCACGATCGTCGATCACCTCCAGGCTGCCGCGGAGGGTGTCGGCGACTGCCTCACCCGCCTTTGTGGCGTTTGCCGGGACGCTCAGCCAGGCGCCGAGCCGCTGCCCGATGTGCGCATCGGCGAGTCGTTCATCGAGTACTTCGCGGGTGAGGAAGTTGTCCTGTACGAACGCGCCCAACGACTCGCCGATCTGATCCTTGCGGTGCGGGATGATCGCGGTGTGGGGGATGGGTATGCCGAGGGGATGACGGAAGAGCGCGGTGACGGCGAACCAATCGGCGAGGGCCCCGACCATCGCCGCCTCGGCGAAAGCCCGCACGTAACCGACCCAGGGGCGGGCGTCCTCCTGGGCGCGTGCGACGACGAAGATGACGGCAGCTGCGATCAGCATCGCCAGCGCGATGCGCTGCATGCGACGCATCGAGGCCTTGCGTTCGCGGTCTGCCGCCGACATCGTCCCCATGCCGCCGACCCTAACTGCGGAGATCACTGCTTGCGCCGGCACCGTGCCCGGGCGCGCGCTGCGATAGTTGCGGGCGCAACTGGGGACGCCCAGTTCGTTACGTAGCGTTCTGGGGCGCCCCGATTGCGCGCGCAAGGATCGTGTGGGGTGGACGGGGTGCCCGCGGCGCCCGGTCAGTGGTGGGCGATGTAGAGGCCGGGTGTGCCGGCGGCGAGGCGGGCAGTGGCGCCGACCAGCAGCGCGGGGATCAGCGTGTTCCAGCCGAACTGCTCGACCGTCAGCACAACGCCCGTCAGCATGACACTGGCAGCGGAGGTGAATGCCGCCACCGAGCCGGTGGTCGCGAGCAGTGACCCAGGTGCGCCCAACCCTGGGGCGATGACTGCTCCGAGGGTGCCGCCCATCACGAACAGCGGCAGCACCTCGCCGCCGACGAACCCGGTGCCCAAGGCGATCACGGTGAAAAGCAGCTTGAGCAGAGGTACCCACCAGTCCACGTGATCGCCCGCGAACGCAGGGTCGAGCAGGTGGGTGGAGAGGCCGAGGTAGTCGCGGCCGACCAGCCCCATCAGCCCGAGCGTGGCAACGGCGCCGAGGATCGGCCGCGCGGGAGGCCACGTGATGTGGTGGGCGACCTTTGCTCGCACCAGGTGCAAAAGGCCGACGAACGCGCGCGCGAGCAAGCCGCAGGTGACACCGGCGACCAGCAGCCTGATCGGCAGGCCGATCGTCCACGACGGCGCTGGCATGTGCGGCCTGCCGGTCATCTCATAGCCGAACGCGTCGACCACGAGTTTGCCGGCGAAGGCCGACACGACGGCCGGCGCCAGCGCGTGCCACCGGTGGCGGCGGGTGACCTGCAGCATGAACGCGATGCCGGTGAACGGCACGCCGAACACGGCGCCCCAGCCGCCGGCCAGCGATGCGGCGATCAGGGTGCGACGGTCATCGGTGGAGAGCCGCGCCGCACGCGCGGCTGTATCGGTGACCGAGGCGGCCATCTGCAGCGCGGCACCTTCGCGGCCCACCGACGCACCGGCGAGGTGACCGGCTACCGAGCCGGCGAAGATCATCGGCGCCATCCGTGCCGGCACGCCATGGGTGAACAGGTGCCCCTGCTCGATGACCGCCGGAGTACCGCCCTTGGCCCGGCCGCCCAGGTAGTGGTGGGTCGCACCGACCGCGATGCCGACGACTGGCAGCAACCAGACGATCCACCCGTGGGCGATGCGGGTGCGCGTCGCCCAGTCGAGCGACCACAAGAACGCGTACGAGACGACGCCGGTGAGCGCCCCGCCGATGCCGGCGAACAGCAGCAGGCGTGCCCAGTGGACGGCACTGCGGAGCGAACAACTCATCGGCGCTCGACCCTACCCGGCGGGTGAGGGCCGTCCCCGCCCCGCCGCGATCCGACTCGACCGGGGCGGTGAGGGTCGTCCAGCGATCCGCGCCCGCGAGGTATCCTCGGCGTACACTTGTTCGCTTTCCTCGGCGCGCTCGTCGGCGGTGAGCGCGCGCAACCGTCCCCCTTCCTCACCTCACCCGGAGCAGCTGTCAGAGTGACCACCACGTACGACGCCTCGGCCATCCAAGCCCTCTCCGGGCTGCAGCACGTCCGGCAGCGGCCGCTGATGTACCTCGGCTCGGCCGGGGTGGGTATCGGTGGCCTACACCACCTGATCTGGGAGATCGTCGACAACTCCGTCGACGAAGCGATGGCCGGCAACGGCGACCGCATCATCATCACCCTCTACAAGGACGGTTCGGTGTCCGTGCAGGACTTCGGTCGCGGCATCCCGGTCGATGCGATGTCGTCGGGCAACCACAGGGGTCGTTCGGCACTCGAGGTGGTGCTGTGCGAGACCAACGCCGGCGGCAAGTTCGACGCCGGCAGCTACAAGGTGTCGGGCGGTCTGCACGGTGTGGGCGCCAGTGTGGTCACCGCGCTGTGTACCAAGCTCGACGCGGAGGTGTGGCGCGGTGGCCGTCGTTGGGGGCTCACCCTGGAAGCCCAGAGGGGCCGCAAGGGCGAGGTCGAGCCGGGGGTGCCTGCCGGCCCGATCCGCGACATTGGCCCCGCGGCCAACAAGTCCACCACAGGTACCACCATCCGCTTCTGGCCGGACCTGTCGCTGTTCCACGACGAGAACGGCGCCGCCTTCACCCGGCCGCAGTGGTCGCTGCGCCTGATCGGTGAGCGCTTCCGCCACAAGAGTTTCGTCCATCCCGGGCTGACCTTCGAGCTGCGCGACCGGCGCGACCCGGCCAACGAGACGGTGTCCGAGTGGTGCTCCACCGGTGGCGTCGCCGATCTCGTCGCCGAGCTCACCGCCGACTCGGATGCCGTCTCGCCCGTGGTCGACTTCGTCGGTGACGCCGACGGCGACACGACGGTGCAGGCGGCCGTGCGCTGGACGGCCGACGGGCGCGACACGGTGCTCGGCTTCGCCAACGGCGTCGCGACACCCGAGGGTGGTACGCACATCAACGGCTTCCGCAACGCGATCACCGAGGCCGTGCAGAAGTACGTCGTCGACCGTGGCATGTTGCGGGACAAGGAGCAGTCGCCCAACACGCGCGACATCTTCGCGGCGGCCACCGGCGTTGTCTCGATCATGTTGCCCGGGCCGCAGTTCGCGGGGAACTCGAAGTCGAAGCTGATGAACCCGGAGGGCACGGCTCGCGCTCGCCAGGTGGTGCTGCCGATCATGAGCCGCTGGTTGGAGGAGAACCCTGCCGAGGCGAAGAAGGTCGCTGATCTGTCGATCTCGGCGATGCGGTCGCGCACGAAGAGCAACGCCGAGCAGGCGGCGGTGCGCGCCCTGCTGTCGAAGGGCTCGAAGTCGCGCAACGGCCTGCCGGCCAAGTTGCGCGACTGCACGTTCAAGACCGAACGCCCCACCGAGGTGATGCTGGTGGAGGGCGATTCAGCGGGCGGCACCGCGGTCGACGCGCGCGACCCCAGCTTTCAGGCGATCCTGCCGTTGCGCGGGAAGCCGCTGAACGCGTACGAGGAAGACCTCGAGCGAGTGGTGAAGTCGTCGGCCGACCTGATCCTGTCGATGGGCTGCGGGATCGGCGAGGACTTCGACCTCGACAAGTTCCGCTACGACCGAGTGCTGGTGGTGGCTGACGCCGACAACGACGGCATGCACATCCGCACGCTGATCACCGTTTTCCTCTATCGCTGGTGCCCGGGGTTCATCGAATCCGGTCGGCTCTGGTACGCGATGCCGCCGCTGTGGTCCACCGTGTACCGCGGGGATCGCATCTACTTGGCTGACGATGCTGCGCTGGCCGCCTGGCGCGCCGAACATCCGGACCACCGGGGGCACCTCAATCGGATGAAGGGCCTCGGCGAGATGGACAGCCACGAACTGAAGCTGGTGATCGGGCCCGGTCGCACGATCGGCCAGGTCGCCGTCGACGACCCCGCCGGCCTCGCCCGCATGGCCGACCGGCTGTTCGGGCGTAAGAGCGAGCCGCGTAAGCAGTGGTTCCTCGAGCGATCCGGCGAAACCCTGAGCCTGAAGGAGAGCAGTCGCTGATGGCACGCACCAAGAAGCCCGCCGGGGGCACCAACCTGTTCGAGTTCACCGAGAACGTCGTCGCGTTGCCGGCGGCCGAACAACTCGATCGCGACTACTACAGCTACGCCGAGCAGGTGATCCAGGACCGTGCCGTGCCGTCGGCGCTCGACGGGCTCAAGCCGGTGCACCGGCGCATCCTGTGGGACATGTGGACGCAGCGCCTGCTGCCCGATCGGCCGTTCGTGAAGACGGCCCGCGTCACCGGCGACACGATGGCGCTCTACCACCCGCACGGCAACCAGTCCATCGCCGATGCGTTGGTGCGGTTGGCGCAACCGTTCTCCAACCTCGTGCCCCTGCTCGACTTCCACGGCAACATGGGGTCACCGGATTTCTCTGCCGCCGCCGAGCGCTACACGGAGACCCGGCTCGGCCGATTCGGTGTGCTGCTGCTCGACGGCATCGATCAGGGCATCGTGCCGATGGTGGCCAACTACGAAGGTTCCACCGAGGAGCCGGTGGTGCTGCCGGCGGCGTTCCCCAACCTGCTGGTCAACGGTGCCAACGGCATCGCCGTCGGCCTCTCGTCGTACCTGCCGCCGCACGACCCGCGTGAGGTGTGTGCGGCAGCGAAGCAGCTGATCGAGAACCCGAAGGCGACGGTCGAGGAACTGATGAGGGTGCTGCCCGGGCCGTCGTTCCCGTCGCCGTGCACCGTCACGAACGGTGACGAACTGATCGACATCTACCGCTCCGGCCAGGGCCGTGTGACGGTGCGTGGTGCGTGGACGGTGGAGGAGCTCGGTCGCGGTCGCCAACAGTTGGTGATCACCTCGCTGCCCTACGCCGACACGATGCTGGGGTCGACGGAGAAGTTCGTCGGTTTGCTCGCCGACGCGGTCGATGCCGGCGATGTCGGTGGCGTCACCAGCTTCAACGACGAGTCCTCCGACGGGCGGGTGCGCATCACCATCGGCCTCGCGGCAGGCGTGGCCGGCGAGCAACTGATCCCCGCCCTGTTGAAGTACACGAACCTGCAGGTCACCAACAAGGTGCAGATGCACTTCCTGGACGAGCACGGCATCGTTCGCCTGTACAACCTCCGCACGGTGCTGCGCGCCTGGATCGACCATCGCGTGCGGGTGGTCGTCACGCGGTCCGAGAACCGGCTCGATCGCATTGCCGAGCGGTTGCACCGGTTGGCGGGCTATCTGGCCGTGCTGATCGACATCGACGAGACGATCGCGATCGTGCGTACGTCGAAGACCCGCACCATCGCTCGCGAGCGGTTGTGCGCACGCTGGGGGATCGACGAGTCGCAAGCGACTGCGGTGCTCGATCTCAACCTCGGTCAGCTCACCGAGGACGCGGTCATCGAGTTCCGCAAGGAAGCCGACGAACTCCGCAAAGAGGCAGATCGTCTGCGCATCCTGCTCGGCTCGCCGACGAAGCTGCGCCGTCAGGTGGGCCTCGAGCTCGACGAGGTCGTGCCCGCGTTCGACGGGGTCGCACTGCGGGTCACCGACATCGTCACCGAGGCCCAGCCGCGCGTCTCGAAGGCCGCGATGGTGCTCGACACGCCGGCGACGGTCGCAGTCGACGCCAACGGCTGGGCGCAGGCGTCGCGGGCCGGCGCGAAGGCGAAGTTGAAACTCGAGCCGCTGTTCACCTTCGACACGTCGACGGCCTCCTCAATGGTGGTGCTCACCAACGCCGGCCAATTGCACCGTGCCCTCGTCGCGGCCGTGCCCACCGACAAGCCGACCGCAGCGGCCAGCCTGTTCGCGGGGCTCGATCCGGCAGCGAAGGTGATGGGCTGGTGGATCGACGAGACCTTCCCCGACGACCTGCTGTACGTGCTCTCCGACGGGCAGGTCAAGCGAACCAGCGGCGACGATCTGGTCGGTGGCGACCGCAAGGGTGGCATCGCGACGGTCAAGTGCGCGGCGGGTGTGGAAGTCGTGGCGGTGCTGCCGTTCGTGGCGGACACGCCGCTGCTGATCGTCACCGCCGCCGGCCAGGGCATCCGGTTCCTGCCGGACGACGTGCGCCCGATGGGGCGCTCGGCGTCGGGTGTGCGGGGCATCAAGGTCGGCCCCGGCGACCGTGTGGTCGGCGCCGGTTGGGCACCCGACGAGCACGTGCTGCTGGCTGCGGCGGCGAAGGGCGCTGGCCGGCGGGTGACGGCGGAGGAGTTCGCTATCCAGGGTCGCGCCGGCAAGGGCGTGCGTGCCGCTGCGAGCGGGGGCAAGCAGGGCGCGTTGGTTGCCGTGTGCACCGTGCCCGCGAACCAGGCCAGCGTGCTGGTGCGAACCGGCGACGCAGCGGTCGTGGAGCTGAATGTCGGTGCCTTCCCGCAGGTCGCGCGCGATGGTGCCAGCGGCAAGATCCGCAACTTCGACGGGAGTGTGACTGCCTTCCTCGTGGACTAGCGGTGTGGTGCGCGGCCGGCGGGTGTCGGGGCCGCGGCTCGGGTAACTGTGTCACACCCATTTCGTACGATTGTTCGTATGGATGCGACGGCGGCGTGCGAGCGAGTGGCGGGCATCGCGGCTGCGCGTGCTGCTGGCATTGCGGGCACTGCAGAGCGGGCTGAGCTCGAGGTTGGGCTGCGGTCGGTGTCGATGGTGCGGGCTTGGTTGGCTGCGGCGGAGGTCGATCTAGCGGCGGCGTTGGCAGGTCTGGTGTCGTTCCCGGAGGGGGCAATCGCCGATGCGTCGCGCGAGTCGCAGTCCGAGGCAGCGCGGGTGTTGGACCGTGGTCGCACGTTGGGTGCGACTCCGAAGCTGGCTGGTGCACTCGGGGCGGGTGAGGTCACGGCCGCGCATGTGGATGCAGTGACGAAGGCGGCGAAGGGCTTGGAGGGTGCGCAGCGGGCGGAGCTGCTGCGTCGGGCGGATGGCCTGGCGCGGTTCGCTGCGGGTGCGACGGTGGCGGAGTTCCGTCGCAAGATCGAGGGTGAGGTCCGCTCGGTACAGACCGGTGACGGGATGGATCGGTTGCAGCGGCAGCGGCGTGCGTCGCGGGTGCGACGCTGGGTCGACGGCGACGGGATGTGGTGTCTGTTCGGCCGGTTCGATCCGCTCACCGGGGTGCGTCTCTCAGCCCGTGTGGATGCTGAGGTGGAGGCCCTGTTCGCCGAGTCGGTTCCTGAGGATTGTCCGTCGGATCCAGTAGCGAAGCAGGAGTTCCTGGCGGCGTTGGCGTTGACGCAGATCTTCGACAGTGGTGGGGTGGCGCAACGGGCAGGTCGGCCGGAGTTCGTGGTGGTGATCGAGGCCGACAGCGGCGCGGGTGCGGGTGACGGCACGGGCGACGCAGGTGCCGACGGTTCAGGTGCCGGGCCGCCTGCCTCTGGCAAGTCGGCGGGCGGGTCGGAGTCGGCGGGCGGGCCGTGGGTGGATTGGGGGTTGCCGGTCGAGGTGCCGTACCGCGTGCTGGTGGATCTGTTCGGTCAGGCCGACGTGCTCACGGTGATCATGCGCAACGGGGTCGTGCTGCACGCGCCGGGCGAACTGAACCTCGGGCGCACCACCCGGCTGGCGAACCGTGCCCAACGCCGTGCGTTGCGGGCGTTGTACCGCAGCTGTGGCGTGCCGGGGTGTGCTGTGCGGTTCGATCGCTGCAAGATCCATCACCTCGTCTGGTGGCGTCACGGCGGACGAACGGATCTGGAGAATCTGCTGCCCCTGTGTCCGCATCATCACTCGATGGTGCACGCTGCCGGCTGGGTGATCACCCTCGGCCCGAACCGGCAGCTGACGTTGACCCTGCCCGACGGCTCCATCCACAACACCGGTCCACCCGCCCGAAAGGCGGCGTGACTGCCGCAGTTCTGGTGCGTGGTCGGCCCGCGCACCTGTTCGATCGACCGGGCGGTCCCTCCGTAGGATGGGTGCACCATGAGTGAACCGTCGCTGTTCGATGTCGACCCGCTGGATCTGGCGTCGCTGAACCCCGATCAGCTCGACGCGGTCGTGCATCGCGGAGGGCCGCTGCTCGTCGTGGCGGGCGCCGGCTCGGGCAAGACGCGGGTGCTCACTCATCGCATCGCCCACCTGATCCAGGAGGGCGTGCCGCCGTCGTCGATCCTGGCGATCACCTTCACCAACAAGGCTGCCGACGAGATGAAGCACCGTGTTGCGGCGCTGGTCGGGCCGATGGTGAAAGCGATGTGGGTGTGCACGTTCCACTCGGCGTGTGTGCGCATCCTGCGCGCCAACGCGCAAGCGCTCGGCTACCCGCGCACGTTCAGCATCTACGACCAGGCCGACGCCCAACGCCTCGCCGGGTACTGCATCCGTGACCTGCAGCTCGACGCGAAGCGGTTTCCTCCCCGTGCCGTGCACGGCCAGATCAGCCTGTGGAAGAACGAGCTGGTCACTCCGGCCGAGGCAGCTGCGAAGGCCGACAACCCGTTCACCCGTAAGCACGCCGAGGTCTACGCCGACTACCAGGCCCGCCTGGCGAAGGCAGGCGCGATGGACTTCGACGACCTGCTGATGAAGACCGTGCAGCTGTTCCGCGAGCACCCCGACGTGCTGGCCCACTACCAGCAGCGGTTCCGTCACGTGCTCGTCGACGAGTACCAGGACACCAACATGGCGCAGAACGAGCTGGCACTCGGTCTGGCGGCGCAGAGCGGCCAAGTCACCATCGTCGGCGACGGTGACCAGTCGGTCTACGGGTGGCGCGGCGCCGACGTACGCAACATCCTGCAGTTCGAGGAGGCGTTCGACGACGTCACCACGATCGTGCTCGACCAGAACTATCGGAGCACGCAAACCATCCTCGACGCCGCCAACGCGGTGATTCGCAACAACCCCGATCGCAAGGAGAAGCACCTCTGGAGCGAGAAGGGCAGTGGCGATCGCATCGTTCGGTACCACGCCGAGGACGAAGGGGACGAGGCCACATTCGTTGCACGCTCGATGCAGAACCTGCAGCGCGACGCGCACCTGATGTGGAAGGAGATGGCCGCGCTCTACCGCACCAATGCGCAGAGCCGGGTGCTGGAGGAAGCCTTCATGCGCTTCGGCATCCCGTACAAGGTGGTGGGAGGCACCCGCTTCTACGACCGGCGTGAGATCAAGGACGCGATGGCCTACCTGCGGGCGGTCGTGAACCCGGCCGACGAGGTCAGCATCAAGCGCGTGCTCAACGTGCCCAAGCGGGGTGTGGGCGAGGGCAGCGTCGCCAAGCTCGACGCGTTCGCTCGCGCCGACGGCATCACGTTCGCGGAGGCCATGCGCCACACGCAGGAGGCAGGTCTCACGGGCCCGGCGGCGCGAGGGGTCGACAGCTTCGTGCGGCTGCTCGATGAGATGGCAGCGCTCGTCGCCGCGGATGACGGCATCGGGCCAGGTGATCTGTTGCAGGCCGTGATGGACGGCAGCGGCTACCTCGCCGAGCTGGAGGCCGAGATGGAAGGTTCGGTCGAGGCTGCCGGCCGGCTGGAGAACATCGGCGAGATGATCGGGTCTGCTCGCGAGTTCACCCGCATCGACGAGTTCCTGGAGCAGGTGGCATTGGTGGCCGACACCGACGAGCTCGACGACGACGACAAGGTCGTGCTGATGACGTTGCACAGCGCCAAGGGCCTCGAGTACCCGGTGGTCTTCCTCGTGGGCATGGAGGACGGCCTGTTCCCCAACAGCCGTTCGCTCACCGAGCCCACCCAGATGGAGGAGGAGCGACGCCTGGCCTACGTGGGTATCACCCGCGCGCAGCAGAAGCTGTTCGTCAGCCACGCGTGGAGCCGTCAGCTGTTCGGCACCACCAACTACAACCCGCCCTCTCGCTTCCTCGACGAGATTCCAGCGGAGTTGGTGGAGAGCAGTGGCTCAGTGGGTGGCCGCAGTGGCTACGGCCGCCAGAGCTATCGCGATCGCGCTCGCAGCGGCGGCGACTTCAGCGCACCGCCTGCGTACCGCCGACGCGACGACGAATCCGAGCGTGATCAGCGCAGCGCCGCAGGTCGGTCGCCGGTGAGCAGCTTCGACCCCGACGAGGATGTCGAGTGGCATCGTGAGCGGGTGGTGGACGCCGCGCTCGCCGCCGGTCGTCGCCACGAGCCGGCGAAGGCCAACTCACAGGAACTGGGCCTCCGGGTCGGCGACGATGTGGAACACCCGGCGTTCGGGGAGGGTGTGATCCTCGAGATCCGGGGCCAGGGTGATCGGGCCGAGGCCACCATCAGGTTCCGCGAGGCGGGTACCAAACACCTGTCGCTGGCGTGGGCTCCGCTCAAGAAGCTGTAGGCGAGCACGGTTCGCCATGCGGAACTGATTGAATCATCTCCGATGCCCATCCAGCCGATCCACGACGCGGAAACTCTGCAGCGTCGCAAACGGCTCAGCCGAACCTGGGCGGGCATCGTGGTGGCATGGTCGATCATTCGCACGGTCATCGTGTGGGCGGCGGTGGGCGACTACGGCCTCAACCCCTGGGTCTATCTCTCGCTGGATCTCGGCGCCGCGATCGTCGACGCGATGAGCACGCCGCGGATGGTGCTCAGCTTCATCGACGACCAGTACAAGCGAGCAGTCAAGTGGGCGGCGATCTCCCTCGGCGTGTTCATCGTCCCCGACCTCTACATCTTCTTCGGCACGCGCACGCTGCCCAAGACCGTGATCGTGGTCCTCTGCCTGATCATCGGCGCGACCTTGACGATCGCTGTGGTCGGTGTGGTACGCAAGATCAAGAAGGGACGCGCCGAGCGCTTGCTGGCAGCTGCGGCAGCCGCACAAACGTGAGCGAGGTGTCGCCGACGTGTTTGAATGGTGGGCATGAAGGCAGCCATCCTCTACGAGTCGCTCACCGGCACCACCCGCACGGCGGGTGAGCTGATCGCCGCCAACCTGCAACAGGTGGGGTGGGGCATCACCGGTGTCTCGCCGGTGCGCAAGCCGGAGATGGCCTCCATCCAGGACGCGGACGTCGTGATCATCGGCACCTGGGTGCACGGCCTGTTCGTGATCGGTCAGGCGCCGTGGGGCATCGGCGCGATCAACGCGCTGCCGGCGATGCGCGGCAAGCTGGCGGCGACGTACTGCACGTATGCCCTCAACCCGGCCAAGACGCTCGACAAGCTGGAGAAGGCCGTCAGCTACCTGGGGGCAGAAGTGATCGGCGGCGTTGCGCTGCATCGCGCGAAGATCGAGGCGCACAGCGAAGAGTTCGTCGCTCGCCTGATCGCGAACGTTCCCGCTCGCGCCTGAGGTCAGCCGCGTGTCTGGCTCGGGTCGTTGATCCGGCCGGCGAAGATGATCGCGCCCGTCGCTCGGTCGCGCAGCCAGAACGTGAACGGCCGATCGACCGTGAACACCACCGGCTCGGGTGGGTCCGTCGGTGCGGCCGTGGCCACCATGATGACTGCCGTGGCAGCGGCGGCCTCGGTGCCCTCCTCGTCGACGGTGATGTTCGCCTGGTGGATCACGTCGCCGATGGCGAGGCCCGGCTTCTCGGTGCTGATCCCGGTGAAGTCGGCGCCGTCCGTGAACGCGTCGGCCATTCCCATCGACCCGAGCACCTCTTTGAGGCTGGTGGCGGTCTCGATGTCGAACTTCGGCAGACCGAGCTCGACCAGTCGTGCGATGACCACGCCGGCTGCCTCGTCAGCGGTCGGCATCAGCGTGTCGGCGGTCTCGCCCATTGCGACCAGGAACGACAGGTCGTCGAACACGTAGGGAATCTCGGCGGCCTGCCAGCCCTCGCCCTCGCCGTAGGCGAGCTCTGCGGTGGTGTGCATCATCGGTGCCGTCACCTCGCCGCCCGGGGCGGCAAAGGGTTCGTCGGTGGTGAGCGCTTCGTTGAACCTGCTCGCCCAGTTGGCCTTCAGGTAGATCGCGTTGACGAGCGTCAGGCGCGCGTCGTTGGTGATGCTGCCCTTCGCCAGCAGCTCGGGGATGCGCTGTTCGGTCTGCTCGTCGACCCAGGCGTTGATCGCTACGCGAGCCGCTTCCGGGTCGGCCGCGTAGTCGACCAGCTCCATACCGGCGCCGTACTCGCTGGAGAGCAGATCGAGGAAGGCCTGCTCGAACGAGTAGCCCGCTTGGCCCCACAGTGAATTGGCGATGGAGAGCTGCACCTGGCTGGTGCCCGTGCCGCCGTCGGTCGTGTTGTCCTTCTCCTTGTCGAGCCCTGCGAGGCCGGCGCTGAGCCCGTTCATCGAGCGGTGGATCGTTGCCGGGTCGGTGATGTGCAGCACGGCATCCATCTCGGTGAGCGTCTGGCCCTTGGCCCCGGCCGAGGTCATCGCCAGCGCGAGTGCGATGCTGGCGGGCGAGAACACCAGGTTTGCTGCCGGATCAGCGGCGACGAGCCGGGCGAACAGGTCGGCCGAGAACGCGTTGATCGCGGCCGACGCATCGGCCGCATCAGCGCCGGTGGCCGCAACGCGAGCAGCCTCACCCTTCAGGCTGGCCGGCTGCACGCCGTTGCCGGGCGTGCTTGCCTCGGTGGTGACGGAGTCGTCGCCGCAGGACTGCAGCAGTTGGGCGACGGCGGGGAGTGCGGAACCTGTCAAGGGGTTTGAGACACGAGCGGGATTATTTGCTTTGGATGTTTGCTTGTCTTGAGGGGTCGTTGATCCAGGCGACGGTGGGGAGC
>JAYSPV010000150.1:0-8784 GCA_043721915.1 Ilumatobacteraceae bacterium
CTTCATCGAGCATCGCAACCAGACGGCCACCCCGTTCAAATGGGTCTACGACGCCACCCGCGCAGCATGACCCACGTTCAAGCCACTTCTGCGCGGCAGAACTAGGTAGACGCGCCGACGACAACGTTCGTCATGGCGGCCTCGAGTGCTCGACGCGCCGTTGGGGCACGTGGATGTCAGCCGTCGGCGTGCGCGCCGTGGCCGCGGGCCTGCGCCGGGAGCGCCTACAGCTGTTCGATCAACTCTGAGCGAATCAGGTCAGCTGCGCCGTCGATGTCGTAGTCCGGCGGCCACGCGGTGACGAGCGGGTCGAGGTCGTGCCTGAAGCCCTGGTTTGCGAGTTTTGCGTTCAGGTTCGCGATCGCGAGGGTCGGCGTCCATCCGTCCGGTCGGTACGGTGCGAAGGCCTGACGAATGGTTGCCGACGGCACCTTCATATTGTCAAGTGCGAGCCACAGGTCGAAGATGTCGCGGCCCTTCGATCGTTGGTACAACGCGCGGATTTTCGTCGCGACGAGTTCTGCTGTCTGGAAGGTGAGCACGTCGGCGGACCCCGTGAACCACGGGCTGTCGACGGCGAACGGCATGGTGATCAACGGAAGTGCGGGCGACGTCTCGTGGGTGTTGATCTCGACCTTTATCGTCAGGAACAGGTCCGGGTTGTCTTCGGCGGACGCGCGCAGCCGCATCTTGGGGTGCTCACCAATGACGACGTTGTGAACGGTGAGACCGAGTTTGGCGGCGACATCGCGGAGGTGATCGAAGATCTCGCCGATGCCGGTGTGGGTCCGTCGCACGAAGTCGAGGTCTTCGGAGTAGCGCAGCGGGGTCGGTAGGTGGAGCTGGTGGAGGCATGTTCCACCGCGAAACACAGCTCGTTCGCAAGGTACGCGTCGTCGTAGATCGCGACGATGGTGCGGGCGAGGAGCAGGTCCTGTTCGATCGCAGCGCGGGTCGGCCACGGTCGGGTGACACCCCAGGCCGTGATCGCGTTCGCGGGGATCACAGGTCGACTTCGATGTCGCCGTTGACGATGAGCCCCCAGCGGTCGTTGACCGGCCCACGTCGGGGACCGCTGGAGTCGAGCAACACGTGCACCCGGCGATCAGGGTCAGGATTCGCCCACGCAGCGAGCGTGTCAAGATCGAGGTTGACGGTCATTCCTTGCGCCTCAGCGACCTCGAGTGCGTAGCCGAGCCGACGAAGCACGACGGCCGGGTAGCTGTGCGCCAGGTCGATGAACTCTTCGGCTGGCACGTGGTGTTGTTCGACCAGCTCGGCCGCGACGGTGGCGACGTTCGACAGGCCCCCGGACTCGTTCACCCAGTCGCAGAGATCAAGGCATGTGCGAGCGGGCGAGGACAACACAGCCTGCCCTGTGCTCGTGTTCTTCGTCACCGTCGCGGCCGTCTTTGCCTGAGTCGACGTGTAAAAGCGCATCCGCACGCGTCCGAACTCGCGGTCTGTGACTGTGCTGTCGACGATGACTTGGAACACTTGGGGACGCTGATGTGAGGCGCCCCACAGCTCCGCGGCCGACAGCAGGCCGACGTAGTAGCGCCGCTTCAAGAACTTCATCAGCGGATCGATGAAGTCCAGGGCCGGAACCGCCCCCCACGTCCGGTACTCGGGCGGGATCACCACGTACAAGCCACGAGTAGGCCGGAACACGATCCCGCGACGCTGGAGCCGGTGCAGGGTCGTCGCTGCGTTTCCAGCCGACTGGCCGAGCAGCTTCGCCGCTTCCGCCACCGTCACGACCGACATGCCGTGCCCGAGCAGATGGTCGCCCAGGTCCTTTGGGCGCACCGAACCGCCTTGCGTGCCCAAATGGCTCGTCATTTCACAAAGTGTAATCATCGGCCGCTCGCTGACGCGCGCACTCGTGTATGAAAGTCGATTCACATCTCATAAAGTGTAATGTAGACCCTGCAACGCACGCAGGCTGGCGGGCTACCCATGAGTCAGCGCCATCTACGTGATCTTGTACCGCCGCTCGGGCGCCCCGACGTCATGTTGAGGTCACGCCTCGGATCCAGCCCACAAGTGCGCGCCCACGGCGCACGTTGTCTGAGACAGCTGAAGTCCGCGGACCCGGGACCGGCCCGGACGGTTCAGACAAGCGTTGTGTCGCGCATGAGCGTTCTGGAATGCCGCACACGTGCCTGCGACTCGGGTCGTGCCAGTACAGCTCGACACATGGCGTACGTGATTCGGGTCACGATTCGAGCCCGGGCTGAGCATCCCCGAAGTGCCGGTATGCCGCACCGAACGCGCAGCGCAGAACGACTACGGGCTCGCCTCACTTCGACCGCTCCGATCGGCGCATCCGCGCTGCCCCCTACCGCCGGCTATGCGGGTGATCCAGAGTTGAGCCGTACCTCGAATCCGCCACTGTGAGCGTTCATCACCTTGAACAAACTGTTGGCCGCCAGTGGGCAGATCCTCGTGGCCACCGACAAACTGCTCGTACGACACCGATAGAGCAGACCCATGCGCTGGACGGCCGTTGCGGTCCCGGCCGGCCAGCGCACGTCCTCGGATCAGCGTGAGCCGGAGGCAGCTGCAGTCGTCTTCGACACAGACCGCTTGGCGGTGGCTGCGGTCTTCTTCGTTGCAGTGCGCACGGTGCGACCGGTTGTCTCTGCGGCGCGCTTGGCCGTCGTGGCTGTTGCCGTCGCCGACTTCTTCGCCGAGGTTACCGTTCCCTTGGCGCCGGCCTTCACTGCGACGGCGGTCGAGGCGACACCGGTCCTCACGGTACGGGCTGTTTGCTGCGCGCCATCGGTCGCCGTCGACACCGCCGTACGAACCTCACTGGCCCGCTTGCGGGTGCTGGAGGAGCCGGTCGGGGAGACCTTCGGTCGCTCCGATCCGGTGATGCGCGCGATCAGGTCCTGGACGGCGGTGACGCTGCCCTGAGCGAGGCCGCTGATGTTGTTGGAGACCCGGTCGACGACACCGGAGATCGCACCGGCGACCACGTTTGTCGGCCCGGCGTCCGGCATGCGGGGGTGCGGCCTGGTTGGGGCGGACTTCTTGGCGTTGGCCAGCGTCTCACCGAGATCGGCGAGTTCGTTGCGTCCGAGCTGGGCGCGCACCATCGGGAAGAAGTTGCTCTCTTCCTCCTCCACATGATGGCGTACGTTCTCCATCAGCACAGTGACCTTTGCGGTGAAGCGCTCGTGCATCGGGTCCATGTCCACGAGCTCCGACAGGAGCCACTTGACGATGTGGTGCTCCTCGAGGCTCTCGAGCGCGATGTCCTCGATCTCGGTAACGGCCGCTCGCGCAACCGGGTAGAACACCTGCTCCTCGATCGCTGTGTGCACCGAGAGCTCCTCGATGATCCGGTCGACGATCTTGCGCTTCTGCACGTGTGCTCGTTCGCCGGCTTGTTCGAACTGCTTGAACAGTGTCTCGACGGTGTGATGGTCGGACTTGAGAAGTGTGATGGGATCCATGACTCCGACGTACCCGCTCGAGCGCCTCCCCAAACGACCCGAGGAACAGCATGCGGCGAGGTCTCATGTGGTCCATCGCCGGGTAGAGCTGTGCAGATGACACGCGTGGTTGCAGGGCGCTACGAGCTCGAGGAGCAGATCGGCGAGGGAGGCTCTGCGCGCGTCTACTCGGCCGTCGACCTCCTGCTGCGTCGACGAGTTGCCGTCAAGTTGCTGAATGCGGGGCTGGCCGATCCGGCTGGCCGCAAGCGATTCCTTCGCGAGGGGCCGACGTCCGCGGCATTCCTGCATCGCCACGCGGTCACAGTGTTCGACGCGGGGGAGGATTCCGGCGAGCTGTTCATCGTCATGGAGCTCATCGACGGCCCATCGCTCGCTCAGCACCTCACGGCGAACGGTTCCCTCGATGTTGTGGATGCTGTCCGAATCGCCACCCAAGTGCTCGGGGCACTCGGCGCAGCGCACGCTGCAGGCATCGTGCACCGCGACGTGAAGCCGGCCAACATCTTGTTGTCACCCGGCGGCGATGCGAAGCTCGCCGACTTCGGCATCTCCAAGCGCTTCGAGGAGTTGGAGGACTCCGTCACCCGCTCCGGCATCACCATCGGCACTCCTCGATACCTCACGCCCGAACAGGCGCAGGGAGCCCCCCTCTCGCCCGCCACGGACGTGTACGCCATGGGAGTCGTGCTGTTCGAGATGCTCACCGGCCGAACCCCATTCACTGTCGATTCTCCGGTAACCGTCGCGCTCGCGCAACAGTCGCGCCCGGCACCCGACGTACGCGACTTCCGAGCCGAGGTTCCACCGTCGATTGCAGCTGCACTGGCACGTTCATTGGAGAAAGATCCAGCCGATCGCTTCGCCGCCGCCGCTGAGATGGCTGCGGCGCTCTCCCCTGCGTGGTCGGCCCCGTGCGGGCCATTGCCGCAGTCGGCGTTGCAGACGCAGTTGATCGGCGACCCAACCGCCGTGTGGTTCGCTGAGCCCGACACCACCGTTGCGCCACGCATCGGGCGACCACGTTGGCGCAGGTTGCGCCCCGTCCCTTCGGCATTTGCCGCGCTGGTAGTGCTGATCGCCATCGGTCTCGCCGTGCAAGCTGCACTGGACGAGCCAGGTGGGCTGGCAGGGGTCGAGACGAGCGCGACGGACACGCTGCCCGACGACGCGCCACCGTCCTTCGAGCCACCCACGGCGACGACTGCTACGCCCGCTACCGACATCATTGCGGGCTTTCCCGAGACCGACGACCTGCGGGTGTTCCTCCGCCAACTGCAGGCAGACCCGATGCTCGTCGGTACTGCTGGGCGCGACCTGGCCAAGACTCTGGAGAGGGTGCTGGACGAGAAGGCGGGCAAGAGGCAACGAGAACGAGCGGCCGCGCTACAGGACCAGCTTGTGAAGTGGGTGGACGATGGCACGCTCGACCCCGACATCGCCGACGCGCTCGCCGACCTCCTCACACCCCTGATTGCCGACGAGGGCCGCTAGGGGCCCCGACAGTCGCACCGGCGGATGGTCGCGGCCTGTCGGTAGGCTCGGCATTCGCGCGCGGAGGGTCGACGTGAACGAGTCAGCACAGATGCCAAACGACGAGTGGCTCGGGCGGGCGGTCCGCGTCCTGTTGGAGTCGAGCCGACACCACGGCCCATCGGGCATCATCCGGGTGATCGACGCGGCCAGGGTCCTGCTCGGTGCCGAGCAAGCGCGGGTTCACGTCGCCGATTACGCCCTGAACAGCATGCGCATCGTCAGCTCGGCCGGGGCCGTTGGCGAGCCGTACATCCTCGAGGGCACAATGGCCGGACGCGCCTTCTCCACCGGTGAGACCGTCGCCACCGATACCGCCTTGTGGGTCCCTCTGGTGGACGGCTGTGAACGTCTCGGTGTGCTCGAACTGGAGATCGCCGACCCACACGCCCAACAACCATGGCTGCAGACCGACCTGTCCGCCGTGGTGGTCCTGCTGATCATCGCGATGCGGCGGTACACCGATGTCTGGTTACGAGCTCGACGGGCGCTGCCCATGTCGGCGGCTGCGGAGGTGCAGTGGGACCTCCTTCCGCCATTGGCGTCGGCCAGCCCGCAAGTGGAGGTCAGCGGCATCCTCGAGCCTGCCTACGACATCGGTGGCGACTCGTTCGATTACGCCATCAACCCCGAACGCCTCGACCTGGCCATCATCGACGCTGTCGGTCACGGCATGTCGGCGGTGCTGATGTCCACGGCAGTCATCAACAGTCTGCGCAACAGCCGGCGCGAGCACCGCAGCGTGACTGACGCCTACCGGCAGGCGGACGAGCTGGTCGAGAAGCACTTCGGCAACTTCAACTACGTCACCGGTCAACTGGCATCGCTCGACCTGGCCACCGGCGAGCTCACCTGGATCAACGCCGGCCACTTGCTGCCTCTCCTCGTACGCAACGGCACCTACGCGGGCGAACTGCAATGCAAGCCATCGATGCCGATGGGGCTCGGTGGCCCTGTCGTGCAGGTGGCGCAAGAAACGCTCCAACGCGGCGACCGTGTGCTGTTCCACACCGATGGCATCTCCGAGTCGCGCTCTCCCGACGGTGGCCGCTTCGGAACCGATCGGCTGGCCGACTTCCTCATCCGCGCCACCCTCGATGGCCTGCCCGGCGCAGAGACGGTGCGCCGGCTGTCGGCAGCGGTCGGCGCGCACGTGGGCCAAGGCCTCAATGATGACGCCACGATGCTCCTCATCGAGTACCGCGGCGGTGATCCTGACCCTGACGACACGACGGGGCGCGAATGACCGCGCCATCGCATCGAAGTCGGTCTGAGACGCGAGCGCAGTGGGTACCGAGCGGCCATGGTCGCCGCTGTCACTCCACCTCCCGCATCCTCCGGGGCGGAACCCGACGAGTTGGGCCCCGAGTCGGGTGATTCGCGCCGAACCTCCATCGAAGGTTGGAGCGCAGCACTCGCCAGTGGAGACGGCGCCGAAGTGACCCGGCTGGTGCGGCAGAGCCGAGTCGACCGCGTGAAGGCAGCAGCAACCGGCAAGCTCGGGGCGATGTTGGGCTGAGGCCCGAGACGCGCGTCAGGACGAGAAGTCGGCGGATCGCTTCGGCGGGTACGTGTCGTTCGATCGCGTAGCCGTCGACCACCGCGGAGCTGCAAGACCGCCTTCAGCTCGCGATTCGGCCGAGCGCGTTTGAGCCAGACGGGATCGGGTACCCACCCACGTCGCATCACCTCGACACCCCAAGGAGACAGACCAATGTTCGGATTCATTATTTTCCTGATTGTTGTCGGCATCATCGCCGGCTTCCTCGCACGGCTGCTCGTGCCCGGCCCAGACCCCATGTCGATCGGAGGGACGATGCTGCTCGGCATTGTCGGATCATTCATCGGGGGGTTCCTCGGTTGGGCGCTGTTCGGCAAGGACTTCTCCGAGGGTGCGCTTCAGGCCTCCGGACTGATCGGGTCCATCGTCGGCGCAATCGTTGCACTGCTGATCTACCGAACGGCAGGCCACCGCCGAGCGAGTTGACCCAGACCCATCACGCCCCACCTACAGAAATGAGAAGCACATGATGTCAACCGACGAGCGAGTGACCAAGAATCTGATCGAGACGCTGGAGGACGGCAAGGAAGGCTTTGCGAAGGCAGCCGAACGGCTCGTCGACACCGACCGGGCCGACCTCTGCAACCAGTTCCGCGAACTCTCCGTTCAACGCGACACGATGGCCCAAGAGCTGCGCGGCCTCGCGGCTGCATACGGCGACAGCATCGGAGAGTCGGGCTCCTTGGCCGGCGCAGCGCACCGCGGATGGATGGCGGTCAAGGACGTGTTCTCGGGGTCGCAGGCCGATGGCGTGCTCGACGCAGCCGAGCAGGGCGAGGACCACGCCGTGGCCGAGTTCGAACGCGCGCTCGAACTGGAGCTGTCCGAGGGTCTGCGCGCCGTGGTGCAACGCCAGTACGGCGAGGTCACCGCAGCCCACGATTGGGTGCGCGAACTGCGTAACGCACACGCCTAGCCCCGCCGCACGGACAGGTCCGATCCCGCCGAGCCGGCGGGGTCGGACCGCGTCTGGGTGGCGTTTGAGCCCGGTACCGGCCGGGCACTCGTTGCGCATGAACTGTCGTTCGCGTTGGCAGTTCTCAGCTGGTGACGCCGCAGACGTCGAGGGCCAGGAGGGCGAGCGCCCGGGCTGTGATCGCAATGTCCTCGACGGGCACCATCTCGTTCGGGCCGTGGGCGAGTGCAACGTCACCCGGGCCGTACTGCACAGTGGGAATCCCTCCGTGACCGACCAGCAGCCGCAGGTCGCTGCCGTACGGGGCTGCCCACACTTCGTGCGGTCGCTGGCCGCTGGCTGCAGCGTGGGCGCGACTCATCCTCTCAACCAGGTCACTGTCGGCTGGCAGCCGGCCGGCAGCGAACTGTCCGCCCCACCACTCGACCTCGACGGGATGATCGCGGAGCCAATCATCGGTTTGACACGCGGCGGCCACCGCGGCCTCCAACTGCGCTCGTGCCTGCTCGACGGGCTCGTCGAGCGCAACGCCCAACCGACCCTCGGCAACCAGCAGGTCGGGTACCGACGAAGCCCAATCTCCAGCCTGGACCGTACCGATGGACAGCGGGTGCGCGAGCTTCCAGCGGCCCGCAAGAGGATCGACGTGTTGGTGGCGGCGCTGCTCCAGTTCACCGAGCGCGCGCCAGATCGGCCAGAACTTCTCGATCGCGCTGGTTCCTTCGGTACGTCGCGACGCGTGGGTGGCGTGGCCGTGCACACGCAGACGAAAGGTCAATGCGCCGGCGTTGGCCGGTACGACATCCAAGTTGGTGGGCTCAGGAATCACGCAGGCATCGGCGCGCCAGCCGCGCTCGAGCAAGGCGAAGGTGCCGAGCCCGCCGTCCTCTTCGCCTTGGACCGAGGCGAGCAGCAGATCACCGCGCAGCCGCACTTCGGCCGATCGGATGGCCTGGATCGCCCAGTGGGCGGCGATCAGGCCGGCCTTCATGTCGCAGGATCCGCGCCCACACAGGTTGTGTTGTCTGATCTCACCGTCGAAAGGGGCGAACTCCCACGCCTGGGGATCGCCGATCGGGACGACGTCGACGTGGCCATTGAGCATCAGCGATGGCCCGTCGCCGGTACCCGGTAGGCGGCCGACGAGTCCCCATGCTTCGCTGCGTTCCACCTCGACACCTGGGAAGCCCGGCGAGGCGTACAACTCGGCGAGGTCGATCGGCCACCGATCGGTATCGAGTCCGCCGGCCTCCATCAGCGTGGCCATGTGGTGCTGAGCATCGTTCTCGGCGTCAGTGCCGCTGACGCTG
>JAYSPV010000151.1:0-14893 GCA_043721915.1 Ilumatobacteraceae bacterium
CACGATCGATCGTGTGGCTCGACGACCTCTCCGAGGAACGCGATCCCCACAGCTACGATTTGTGCCAGCGGCACGGGGCACGCTTGTCCGTGCCCAACGGCTGGCGCATGGAAGATCGTCGGTCGCGTCGCGAGCTCGTGTACGCCTCCGGTTCACGCCTGGCCGGCTGATTCTCTCGGCGCGGCTGGCGCGGCTGTCGCCAGCGCACGTCCTCGGATAGCGTTGCCAGCCGTGCCGCCTCCCAGCCTGCCCCCGATTCGGACGGCGGGAGATCGTCTCGACATCACCATCCGTGATGCGGCACTCGTCTGGCTCGGCGCGTGGGTGGCCGGTGTCATTGCGGGTGGCGCGATTGCCGGCGCCAGCGGCGCATCCACACTCGCCGAAGCGGGCCCCGGCTGGTTGGCGGCATCGGCGATGGGGCAATGGCTGCCGATGGTGGCCGCCATCGTCTACCTCGGGCGGCGCTCGGGGGTGGGCGATCTGGCCGCCGACTTCGGGCTGTCCTTCCGGTCGATCGATCTGATCGGTGTGCCCATCGGGGTGGTCACGCAGCTGGTGCTGGTCCGCCTCGTCTACCTGCCGCTGGAGGGGATCTGGCCCGACGCGTTCACGATGGACAAGATCGAACAGCGAGCGCGCGACACCTACGAGAGCGCGCACGGCGGTGGCCTCGTGCTGCTCGTTCTCGTGGTCGTCGTCGGAGCGCCGCTCGTCGAGGAGCTCACCTATCGCGGATTGCTGCAGGGGGCGTTCACCCGCAGGCTGAACGACTGGGTCGGTCTGGTCATCGTCGCCGCATGGTTCGCCGTGATCCACTTCCAACCCGTCGAGATCCCCGGGTTGTTCGTCGTCGGCCTGGTTCTCGGCGTCGGCGCCCTGCGAACCGGACGGCTCGGGTTGAGCGTCATCGCGCACATGGCGTTCAACGCCACCGGTCTCATCCTGGTCGCGACGACGTGACGCCAACTCGCGTCCACCGCATGGAAGACTGCCCGACGGCATGAGCGAGCAGTCCCGCGTCGACGAAACCATCCCCGAACCGTTGGCGGCCACCGACGTCGCGGATGCTGCACCAGCCCGATCGGGCAGCGACCTGTGGGGGCGCGTCGGCCGACGCATCATCCGCCGGCCGACGGACTGGCTCAACGCCCCGTGGCCCACCGAGCGCATCATCCAGTACCTCACCGCTCTCCTCCTGGTCGGTGGCGCCACACTCGCGGTGCTGAAGATCGTGCACCTCGATCTGGTGTTCACCAACAACACGCCAACCGGCGGCGACATGGGCGCCCACGTGATGGGGCCCGCGTACCTGCGCGACCACCTGCTGCCGAGTGGGCAGATCTCGGGATGGAGCAACTACTGGTACAACGGTTTGCCGATGTACCGGTTCTACATGGTGGTGCCGGCGTTGATGATCGTGTTGCTGAACGTCATCTTCCCGTACGGCGTCGCCTTCAAGATCGTGGCGATCCTCGGCATCATCACGCTGCCGTTCTGCTGCTGGGCGTTCGGTCGCCTTGCTCGTTTCCGCTTCCCGATCCCCGAGCTGATGGCGTTGGCTGGCCTGGTGTTCCTGTTCGACGAGAGCTTCACCATCTACGGCGGCAACGTGCCCAGCACGATGGCTGGCGAGTTTTCCTTCTCGATCGCACTGTCGTTCGCGATCCTCGGTCTCGGACTGTTCGCCCGTGGCCTGGAGACCGGCAAGTACCGCAACTGGACGGCCGTCGTACTCGCGCTGGCGATGCTCTCGCACGGCATCGTGCTGATCTTCGTGGTGGTCGGCGCACTGCTGATGTGGCTGATCTGGATGGACAAGACGCGCTTCATCTACGGAATGACGATGGGCATCACAGCAGTAGCCTTGAGTGCTTTCTGGGTGTTCCCGTTCCTCTTCAACCACGCCTACATGACCGACATGAAGTACGGTTTCCGGCCCGACGGCGGTGGCGACAGCTTCTGGGACATGTTCTTCGATCTCAGCCCGTTCTGGGACATTGTCGTCGGCGCGCTCGCGATGATCGGCTTCGTCAGCAGCGTCGCCAAGCGCAACCTCACCGGCGCATGGCTCGGCATCACGTGCTTCGCGCTGATGGCGCTGGTGTTCCTCACCCGCGAGAGCTTGCCCGTGATCGGCTTGCTGTGGAACCCGCGGCTGTTGCCGTTCCTGTACCTCCTGCGCTTCATGCTGATGATGGTCGGCATCGTCGATCTCGCTCACCTCGTCTTCCGGGGGGTCAAGCTGCGTGTGCCGACGAGCCGCGAAACCGCCCGCGTCGGGGCGATAGTTGCGGTGTCGGTAGGGGCCGTGGTCGCCGTGACGCAGCTGTTCTTCTTCCGAGAGATGCCGGGCGCCTATCTCACCACCAAGGCCGGCAAGCCCGTCTATTCATGGGGCCTCGGCGGGTGGGACCCGTTGAACATGATCAACCAGGGCGACAAGACCGATGCGTACAGCGACGGGTGGACCCGCTACAACTTCAACGGCTACGAGGGTTGCCCGTCGCCCGAACTGTGCCGCCGCTACTACGGCGAGTACTACAACCTGGTCAACACCATGGCCGACCTCGGCAAGGCCTCCGATCCCGAGCTCGGCTGCGGCCGTGCGATGTGGGAGAACAACTCGGCGAACGGCAGCTACGGCACCACCATGGCGCTGATGCTGCTTCCGCACTGGACCGACGGGTGCATCACCAGCCAGGAGGGCCTGTTCTTCGAGGCGTCCGGCACCACCCCGTACCACTTCCTGACCGTCGCCGCGATGAGCCAGAGCAGCTCGAACCCGGTGCGCGAGCTGCGCTACACCGACAACAACGCGGCAGTCGGTGTACCGATGATGCAGAAGATGGGCATCAAGTACCTGATGGTCTTCACCTCGGCCGCGCGAGGACAGGCCGATGCCCGTGGCGATCTCGAACTGGTTGGCGAGAGCGGCCCCTGGAAGATCTACCGTGTGGCCGACAGCGACGTGGTCGTGCCGCTCACCGTCCAGCCCGTGGTGGTGGAGGGACGCGGCGGCGACCAGCGCGAACGGAACCTGGAGCTGGGCACCAGCTGGTTCCAGCACAGCGACGAGTGGTTGGCGCTTCCCGCCGACGACGGCCCTGAGGAGTGGCAGCGCATCGAGGCACAGGTGGACATCTCCCGCCAGATCGGCACGGCGCCGATGACGCCGGGCCGCAAGGTGGACATTGTCGTGCCCGCCGGGCAGATCGTGCCCGTACCACTCGATCCGATCACGATCAGCAACTACCGGATGGGCAACCAGGATCTCAGTTTCGATGTCTCACAGGTCGGCGTGCCGGTGCTGGTCAAGATGAGCTACTTCCCCAACTGGGAGGTCGACGGAGCCGACGGGCCGTACCGCGTCGCGCCGAACTTCATGGTCGTGATCCCTCGGTCGACGCACGTGTACATGCACTACGAGACGTCGGGGTCCGACTACTTCTTCTACCTGGTCACCCTCCTGGGCGTTGCGCTGCTCGTCTTCTGGAGGCTCCGCGGCGACGTCAGGCACCGCAGCCCGCATCCGTTCATCCTCACCCCCGGCGTCGACGATCCAGAGATCAACGAACCTGTCGAGTTGTCGACGCAGGATCACTCCTTCTTCAGCGCAGCACCGGCCCCGGGCGAGGACTCAGTTGCGGCGGAACCGATCGGCGAGCCCGTCGATCTGCCGGCGGCCGAGGTCGCCGAACCGCCACCCGATAGCGTCTGACACCGCATGTTCTCCACTGAACCAACGGTGCTCGACGAGATCGTCAAGGCGTACGACGTCCGTGGCACCGTCCCTGACCAGGTCAACACCGAGGTCGCATATGCGTTCGGTGTAGCCTTTGCCCGATTCGTCGATTCAACCCGCGTGCTCGTAGCGCGCGACATGCGACCTTCCGGACCTGAGCTGGCGGATGCGTTCGCTCGTGGTGTGATGGAGCAAGGGCTCGATGTCGTCGACCTGGGCCTGGCCAGCACCGATCTGATGTACTACGCGGCCGGCACGCTCGATGCGCCAGGTGCGATCTTCACTGCTTCGCACAACCCGGCGCAGTACAACGGCGTCAAGTTCTGCCTCAGCGGCGCTCGCCCCGTCGGCGTGGACACCGGGCTCGATCAGGTGAAAGCGACAGCCGCCGACGTGTTGCGCGGCAACGGTCCGCTGCCGGCTGCACGTGCAGGCTCAGCGAGCCAACGCAACCTTCTGGAGGCGTTCGCGGACCACGTGGTGTCGTTCGTGGACGTCGCCTCGCTGCGCCCGTTGCGCGTCGTCGCCGACACCGCCAATGGGATGGGCGGCCTCGTCGTTCCGGCCGTGTTCGAGCGACTTCCGCAGATCACGCTGGAGGTGATGTACGGCGAGCTCGATGGCACGTTCCCCAACCACCCCGCCGATCCGTTGCAGCCCGCCAACCAGCGCGACCTGCAGGCTCGCGTGGTGGCCGGTGGTTTCGACATCGGCCTCGCGTTCGATGGCGATGCCGACCGCGTCTTCGTGGTAGATGAGGCCGGTCGCGGCCTGAGCGGCAGCACCACGACGGCCCTGCTTGCAGCGGGTGTGCTGCGCACCAACCCCGGTGCCACCATCCTTCACAACCTCATCTGCTCGCGGGCGGTGCCAGAGGTCATCCGCGAGCACGGTGGCGTTCCGGTGCGCACGAAGGTAGGCCACAGCTTCATCAAGCAGCGGATGGCCGAAACGGGCGCGGTGTTCGGCGGCGAGCACTCCGCGCACTACTACTTCTTGAGGAACTTCCGCGCCGACAGCGGCCTGATCGCCAGCATGCTCGTGCTCAACGAGGTCAGTCGTGCCGAGACCGACCTGTCGGTGGTGCGCAAGCCGTTCGAACGCTATTCGTCCAGCGGTGAGATCAACACGCAGGTGCCGGACACGGCGATGGTCATCGCGCATGTGGCCGGGCAGTTCGCCGGGTTCGCACAGGACGACCTCGACGGCCTCACCGTGGATTGCGGCCCGTGGTGGTTCAACCTGCGGCCCTCCAACACCGAACCGTTGCTTCGTCTCAACCTGGAAGCCCCCAACCGTGACGAGTGCGACCAGCGAGTAGCAGAGCTGCTCGCGCTGATCACCAGCCTGTAGGGCCGGAGAAGGAAGTTGCCCCCAATGACGCTCGACCCACGTTTGCTGGCCGTGCTGGCCTGCCCTGTCGACAAGGGCCCGTTGTTCTACCTCGGCGACGACGGTGGCCTCTACAACCCTCGTCTGCGTCGCCGGTACCTGGTCACCGGAGGCATCCCGGTGATGCTGCCCGATGAGGCGCATTCCGTCGACGAGGCCGAAGCTGCAGCGTTGGATGCTCGCATCGCCGCTGGCGAGTTGTCAGCGACGTTCGCCACCTGACGGGCACGGTCCGCAGCGCGCTGGTAGTCTCTCCCCAAGTGAGTGGCGGGCGTTGTCAACGGGCACCGGTTGATTCCGGCCCGGCAGTGGTGGCCCGGTCGGGCAGATTGGTGTTGTCATGAAGCGTCCGATTTCGTTCCGTGGGCTGATCGTTCTGACGTTGCTTGCGGTCTCCGTCATCGTCGCCCCCGGTGCCTCCCCGGTGTCGGCAGTGATACCGTCCTGCACTTGGTGCGCAGGTGGCGAGTACCACCCGCTCCTCCCCACTCGCATCCTCGACACACGCGATTCACCCGAGAGCCCGTCGATCAATGATGTTGCTCCGCTCGGCGCAAAGCCGCTGACGACCAACACGCCTGGCGTCAACCCCACGTTCGACATCCAACTCACCGGTCGGGGCGGTATCCCAGTGGCCGCCTCCGATGTTTTGGCGGTGGCCGTCAACATCACTGTGGTCTCGCCCACGCAACGCGGTTTCCTGGCTGCCTACGCCGCGGGCTCTCCTTCGACCTCGTCGGTGGTCAACTTCAGGGCCGACCAGACGGTGCCAAACCTTGCCATCGTGCGGCCGGACGACCTGCACGGCAAGCTGACCATTCTCCTCAAGGGCATCGCTGCTGGGTCTGCTCACGTGCTGGTCGACGTGTTCGGGTGGTGGTCCACCAGTACGTACGCAGCGACGGGCACTGTCGATGACGGCGACGAGCGCGGCGCTCGGCTCGAACTACCGGTCGGTGGCAGCCCCGGGCGCATTCTCGACACCCGGTCCGCGGGCGGGCCGATGGGGCCGGCAAGCAGCCGCGAGGTCATCATTCGCGGCGCTGTCGTTCAGGGCACCGCCACCGAAATCGTGCCCAAGGAAACGGACGTGGTCGGGGTGCTGATCAACGTCACGGCGGTCCTGCCCACGACGTTCGGCTTCGTAGCGGTCGTTCCCGAGGCGGTGGTCGGTACGCCGGCCACCTCCAACCTGAACCTGTCTAGCGGCCTGACGAAAGCGAATCTCGTCCTGGTGCCCGTTGGTGTCGACGGAAAGATCCGTGTCTTCAACTCGGCGGGTAACACCAATGTGGTGATCGACGTGATGGGCGTGCTGCGCGTCGGTCGACCCGAAGCGACTCGCGCCGGGCGGGTCATCCCGCTGACATCCCCCTACCGGGTGCTCGATACGCGCCAGCCGGCATTTGGTGCGGTGCCACTCGGGCCGGGCCAGGCAGAGGATTGGAGCTTCGCCAACTTCGTGGCGAGCGTCAACGTCAATGGTGTGCCGGTGGGCAAGCAGAGCGCGTTGCTGGGCAACCTCACCAATGCAAGTCTCACACGTCAGTACCCTTCGGTGAGCGTGCCGTCCAGCTACCTCACGGTGTGCCCCGGGGAGTGTCCGCTCGTGCCGAGCGGAGCCCCGGCCTACTCGAACCTCAACTCCGTCGAGTCCGGGCCAGTGCCTAACCTGGCGTTCGTCTCGTACGGCCCCAACAACGCAGTTCGAGTGTTCAACAATCGCGGCTACGCGCACTACATCCTCGATGTCAGTGCCGTCGTCCTGGCCGACTGAGCCCCTAGACTGAAGCCCTGTTCGGGCTGATCAGAGAGCTGCCAGTTGGCACCGGCCCGGTCGCAACCACGCGTTGCTGTTCCTGCCATCCTCTCTGGGAGATATCACCATGTCATCACTCGCCGAGCGCCGCGACTTCCGCGTTGCCGACCTCTCGCTTGCACCGTTCGGTCGCAAGGAGATCCACCTTGCCGAGCACGAGATGCCCGGTCTGCGCGCGCTGCGCAAGGAATTCGGGCCGTCCAAGCCGCTCGCAGGTGCCCGCATCTCGGGCAGTCTGCACATGACCATCCAGACCGCCGTCCTGATCGAGACGTTGGTCGAGCTCGGCGCCGAGGTGCGCTGGGCCAGCTGCAACATCTTCTCCACGCAGGATCACGCTGCCGCTGCCGTCGTCGTTGGCCCCCACGGCACGCAGGAGGACCCGCAGGGTGTGCCGGTGTTCGCCTGGAAGGGTGAGACGCTGGAGGAGTACTGGTGGTGCACCGAGCAGATGATGGCGTGGCCCGACTCGGCCAACGGCGAGCCCACCGCCGCCAACATGATCCTCGACGACGGTGGCGACGCCACGTTGTTGCTGCACAAGGGTGTCGAGTTCGAGAAGAGCGGCGAGGTGCCCGACCCGACGAGCGCCTCGAACGCCGAGTTCGCGATCGTGCTCGGCCTGCTGCAGCGCAGCCTGAAGACCGACCCGCAGAAGTGGACCCGGATGGCCGCCGAGATCAAGGGCGTCACCGAGGAGACCACCACCGGCGTGATGCGCCTCTACAAGATGCACGAGCGCGGCGAGCTGCTGTTCCCCGCGATCAACGTCAACGACTCGGTCACCAAGAGCAAGTTCGACAACCTGTACGGCTGTCGCCACTCGCTGATCGACGCGATCTGCCGTGCCACCGATGTCATGATCGCCGGCAAGGTCGCCCTCATCGCCGGGTACGGCGACGTGGGCAAGGGCTGCGCCCAGGCCCTCACCGGCCAGGGCGCTCGCGTGATCATCACCGAGATCGACCCGATCAACGCGCTGCAGGCGGCGATGGAGGGTTACCAGGTGACGACCATCGAAGACGTCGTCGGCCAGGTCGACATCTTCGTCTCGTCCACGGGCAACGACGGCATCATCACCGTCGACCACATGTACAAGATGAAGCACAACGCAATCGTGTGCAACATCGGCCACTTCGACAGCGAGATCGACATGTCGGGCCTCGCCCGCAGTGGCGCAACCCGCGACGAGCTCAAGCCGGGCACCGATCTGTGGACGTTCGACGACGGCCACGCAATCATCGTGCTCGCTGAGGGTCGCCTCGTGAACCTTGGCTGCGCCACCGGCCACCCCAGCTTCGTGATGAGCTGCTCGTTCAGTAACCAGGTCATCGCCCAAATGGAGCTGTTCGCCAACACCGAGAGCTACCCGCTGGGCGTGTACGTGCTGCCCAAGAAGCTCGACGAGAAGGTCGCCAGGCTGCACCTCGACGCCCTGGGCGTGAAGCTCACCAAGCTCACCGACGAGCAGGCCGAGTACCTGGGCGTCGACCCCAGCGGCCCGTTCAAGAGCGACCACTACCGCTACTGAGGCTCCCTCGGCACCCGGTTTCTGGGTGCAATCTGTCGCATTCCGGTTTCTGGGTGCATTCTGTTGCGGTTCCCGCAACGGAATGCACCCAGATCCGCGTGCGCCTCAGTGGGCTGAGGCGAGGACGGTCGCGTCGCCGCGCAGGCGGAGGCGGGGGAGGAAGTACTGCACCAGCGGGCCGATGCCGAACGTGAAGGCGACGGTGCCGATGCCGATCGCACCGCCCAGCGCGATGCCGGCGACGAGCACGGTGAGCTCGATTGCGGTACGCGCGATACGCACGCTGATGCCGCGCTTGGCGAGGCCGAGCATCAACCCGTCGCGCGGGCCCGAGCCGAGCCCGGCGCCGATGTAGAGGCCCGAACCGAGTGCGATCGAGAACAACCCGCCCAGCAGGTAGAGCATCCGGAGGGCGAGGAGGTCCGTGTGGGGCAGGTGATCGCCGATCAGGAACACCACGAGCCCGATCTCGATCGCGTTGAGCAGCGTGCCCAGGCCCATCCGCTCGCGCAGCGGGATCCACAGCAGCAGGATGAACACGCCGGTGATCTCGATGACGATGCCTACGGGGATGCCGATCCGCTGGCCGAGGCCTTGGTGGAACACATCCCATGCCGCGAGGCCGAGCTCGGCAGTGATGAAGCAGCTGATCCCGAAGCCGAACATTGCCAGACCGCCGATGCAACGCACCAACCGCTCGGCGAGCCGGTCGGTCGGGAGCGGGATCAGCCAGCGATGGCGACGTCGCAGTGGACGTGGTTCAAGCACCGGGCGAACCTATCGGAAACCGTGTGAGACCCTCCTGGTAGTACTTCCACCATGTTCTTCGTCACCTTGTGCGCCGGTTGCAATCAGCCCGGCGAGTCCCTCTGCAATCGCTGCCGCTTCTCATTGGCAGCAGCATCGTCGCAGGTCAGCGATACTGGCGTGATGGCCGCCCTCCCGTTCGATGGGGTGGCCCGCCAAGTGGTGCACGGCCTCAAGTACCGCAATCGCCGGTCCGTTGCCCGCTTGGTGGCCGGGCTGATGGTGCGTCGGCTGCGGCTCGGTGCTGTCGATGTCGTCACGTGGGCGCCCACCAGCGGCGCACGCGCCCGGCGGCGCGGGTACGACCAGGCCGAGCTGCTGGCCAGGGCCGTCGCAGCCGAGCTCGGTGTTCCGTGCCGGCGGTTGCTCTACCGCAGCCACGGCGTCGAGCAGACCGGCCACACCCGCGCCGAACGTCTCCGTGGCCCGGCGTTCCGAGCACGTGCCGCCCACAGTCGCCTGCGGGTGCTGTTGATCGACGATGTGGTCACCACCGGCGCCACGCTCGCGGCAGCTCGCGACGCGCTCCTGCAGGCCGGCGTCGGAACCGTGGTCTGCGCGGCTGCTGCCGCCACCGCGTCCGCGGCTCAGTCGGTGAAGCCGGCCCAGCGCCGCACGGTGGCGATGGCTGCAGTGGGGTCGGGGTCCACCAACACTGCTCGAATCCCCACTCGCTGCGCTGCTGACACGTTGGTGGGCACGTCGTCCAGGAAGGCAGTGCGGTCAGCCTCCGCTCCCAACCTGGCCAAGGCCAGCTGATAGATCGCCGGGTTCGGCTTTCGTAGCCCTACCTCGTGGCTGTCCACCACGTCGTCGAACCACTCGTCGAACGGCAACATCGCCCGCCAGCGTTCGCGGAACTCGGCGACGTTGTTGGTCAGCACGCCCAGCCGAAATCCGGCCTCACGGAGCTCCTCCACCAAGGCCACCATCGGTGCGCTCGCGGTGAACTCGATCATCGGCGTCCCACCACCCGACGGCGACGGCAGCTCGATGCCGGCAGCCAGCAACGCTGCACGGTTCAAGTCGCGGTTCTCGGCAAGCGTGATCTCACCACGCTCGAGCCGGTGCCACGGATGGTCGGCGTCGTCGCCGTAGTCGCCGACGATGATGCGCGTCACCTGCTCGGCCACCTCCGGTGGGAAGCGCCGCGCGAAGTCGCTGTGCCGTCCCGTCTCGGCGAGCACGCCGCCCACATCGAGAATCACGGTGTCGATGATGGCCGCCGGCATGGCGGGCAGTCTTGCAAGGAGACTCGCACTCGGTCGACCCGGGCGCGAGGTCTCATCGGATCCACAACCCTTCGCGCCGCCGGCGGCACGCTCGCAGGGGCCCATGCCAAGGCTCGCGGCGGGCCCGCCGGTAGGCTCACTACCCGCATGGGCATCCTCGATCGTATCCTCCGCGCCGGTGAAGGCAAGAAGTTGAAGGCCCTCGAAGGCCTCGTCCCCGACATCAACGCGCGCACCGCCGAAATGGCAGCACTCTCCGACGATGCCCTGCGTGGCAAGACCGCCGAGTTCAAGGGTCGCATCGAACGTGGCGAGTCGCTCGATGATCTGCTCGTCGAGTCGTTCGCCGTGATGCGTGAAGCAGCCGGCAGGGTGATCGGCCAGCGTCACTTCGACGTGCAGTTGATGGGTGGCGCCGCGCTGCACTTCGGTTGGGTGGCCGAGATGAAGACGGGCGAGGGCAAGACCCTCGTCAGCACCCTGGCCGCGTACCTCAACGGGCTCAGCGGCAACGGCGTTCACGTCATCACCGTCAACGACTACCTGGCCCGCTTCCATGCCGAATGGATGGGCCGCATCCACAACTGGATGGGGCTCGATGTCGGCTTGGTGGTCCCCGGCTTCAAAGAACGCCCGCCCGAGAAGCGACTGAGCTACGCCGCAGCCATCACCTACGGCACCAACAACGAGTTCGGCTTCGACTACCTGCGCGACAACATGGCCAGCACTCTCGCCGACAAGGTGCAGCGTGGCCACAACTTCGCCATCGTCGATGAGGTCGACAGCATCCTGATCGACGAAGCCCGCACGCCGTTGATCATCTCCGGTCGCGTGGCCGACGCAGCCAAGTTGTACTACCGCTTCGCGAGCATCGTGCGCAGCCTGCGCCGCGACGTCGATTACGAGGTGGAGGAGGACAAGCGTGTTGTCGTCCCCTTGGAAGCCGGCATCGAGAAGGTCGAGCAGGCGCTGGGCATCGAGAACCTCTACGACGAGGTGCAGCAGAACTTGGTGCACCAGATGTCCGTGGCCTTGAAGGCCAAGGAGCTGTACAAGCGCGACAAGGACTACATCATCTCCAACGGCGAGGTGAAGATCGTCGACGAGTTCACCGGTCGCGTGCTGGAGGGCCGCCGCTGGAGCGAGGGCATCCACCAGGCCGTGGAGGCCAAAGAGGGCGTCAAGATCAAGGAAGAGAACCAGACGCTCGCCACCATCACCTTGCAGAACTACTTCCGCATGTACGACAAGCTCTCCGGAATGACGGGCACGGCCCAGACGGAGGCTGCGGAGCTGGGCAACACCTACGACCTGCAGGTGGTACCCGTCCCGACCAACAAGCAGGTGGTCCGCATCGATCAGGCCGACCTGATCTTCAAGACCGAGAACGCCAAGTTCGAGTCCGTGGCCGATGACATCGCCGAGAAGTACGAGAAGGGCCAGCCGGTCCTGGTGGGCACGATCAGCGTCGCGAAGAGCGAAGAGCTATCGCGGCTGCTGACGCGTCGCGGCATTCCCCACGAGGTGCTCAACGCCAAGCAGCACACACGTGAGGCCCATATCGTCACGCAGGCCGGCCGGTTCGGTGCGGTCACGGTCGCCACCAACATGGCCGGGCGTGGTGTCGACATCCTCCTCGGCGGCAACCCGGAGGGCCTTGCCCGTCACGAGGTCCTCAAGGAAGGCCACGACCCGGAGGTGATGGTTGACGACTTCACGCTGCCGGTGCCACTCGAGCAGATGCCCGACGAGTTCAAGGAGGCGCGTGCCAAGGCATTCGCCCGCTACGAGGAACTGCTCGCCGAGCTCAAGGTGTCGTGCAGGGCCGAAGGAGACAGGATCCGAGCGGTCGGAGGCCTCTACGTGCTGGGCACGGAGCGTCACGAGAGCCGTCGAATCGACAACCAGCTGCGCGGCCGCAGCGGCCGCCAGGGCGACCCCGGCGAGAGCCGCTTCTACCTCAGCCTCGACGACGAGCTGATGCGGCTGTTCGCGACCGGCGCACTCAGCTGGGTCATGGGCCGTGCGCTCCCCGATGACGAGGCGATCGAGGCGAAGATGGTCACCAAGGCGATCGAGCGTGCGCAGACCACTGTCGAGCAGCGCAACGCCGAGATCCGCAAGAACGTGCTCAAGTACGACGAGGTGATGAACGAGCAGCGCAAGGTGATCTACGCCCGCCGTGACCAGATCCTCGAGGGCGCCGATCTCAAGTCCGCTGCGACCGAGTATCTCTCCGACGCCGTCGATGCACTGATCGACACGCACTGCGTCAGTGAAGCAGTCGATGAGTGGGATCTCGACGGTCTCGCGAAGGAACTGAAGACGTACTGGCCCAACGACATCAGCGTCGAAGCGCTCGAGCGCTTCGAGGATGCCGACGACATCTTCGATCTGGTGATGGCCGATGCGAAGGGCTACTACGAGAAGCGTGAAGACGAGCTGACGCCGGTCGTGATGCGCGACGTCGAACGTCAGGTGATGTTGCGGATCATCGATCAGCGGTGGCGCGAACACCTCGAGGAGATGGACTACCTGCAGGAAGGCATCAACCTTCGTGCGATGGGCCAGAAAGACCCGCTCACCGAGTGGCAGCGCGAGGGCTACGAGATGTTCGGGCAGATGATGAAGGGCATCGCGCAGGACTTCGTCAAGTACGTCATGCACGTACAGGTGATCCGCAAGGACCAGCCCGCCCAAGTGGTGCAGAACGTGCAGCAGACATCCAGCGAGAACCAACAGACCGACGGCATCGCGGCTGCGGCGCGTGCTGCCGCGGCGGCTGGCGAGATCCCCCACGAGGCCGCGCCGGCTGCGCCCGGACCGCAGAAGCAGCAGACGGTGGTCAAGGACGAGTTCTCCAAGACGCCGCGCAACGCCCCGTGCCCATGCGGCAGCGGCAAGAAGTTCAAGCTGTGCCACGGCGCAACCCCGTGATTGCCGATGCGTGACTTCACCGACGACCTGAAAGACCTTCGCCGGCGCCTCGGTGAGGCGGAGACCTATCTCAAGATCGAGTTCGGGCGTTCGCGCCTGGCCGAGCTGGAGATGGAGGTGTCGCGCCCCGATCTGTGGGACGACCAGGACCTGGCCAAGAAGGTCAACGCCGAGTACGCCAACGTGAAGGGCGACCTCGGCACCTTCGACAGCCTCAGCGGCGAGCTCGAGGATGTGGAGCTGTTGCACGAGATGGCCCGCGAGGTCGACGACGAGTCGCAGGAAGCGGACATCCAGTCGGCCGTCGAGGGCATCAGTGCGCAGCTCCGTCAGCTGGATCTACGTAGCCTGTTCACCGGCGAACACGACGAAGCCGATTGCATCGTGCAGATCAACGCCAAGGACGGCGGTGTGGACGCGCAGGACTGGGCCGAGATCCTGCTGCGGATGTACAGCCGATGGGCCGAGGTGCGCGGGTTCGCGCTGGAGATCGACGAGATCAGCCCTGCGGCCGAGGCAGGCATCATGTCGGCGGAGTTCACGCTCACCGGTCGATACGCCTACGGCCTGATGACCGGCGAGCGCGGCACCCATCGCCTGGTGCGCATCAGCCCGTTCGACAACCAGGGCCGTCGCCAGACCAGCTTCGCGGCGGTGCAGGTGTGGCCGGTGATGGATGCTCCCGACATCGAGATCAACGAGAGCGACATCGAGATGCAGGTGTACCGGGCCAGCGGCGCCGGCGGCCAGCACATCAACAAGACCTCCTCGGCTGTGCGTCTCATCCACAAGCCCACCGGCATGGTGGCCAACTCGCAGGAAGAGCGCAGCCAGCTGCAGAACCGCGAGAAGGCACTCAACCGGCTCAAGGCGATGGTGGCAGCCAAGATCGAGGAAGAGCACGAGGCCGAACTCGCCCGTATCGCCGGCCGTCAGGCCCAGGTGGGCTGGGGCAGCCAGATCCGTTCGTACGTCGTGCAGCCCTACCAGATGGTGAAGGACCTACGTACGGAGGTCGAGACGAGCCAGATCGACGCGGTCCTTGGCGGCGACCTCGACGAGTTCATGGAGGGCTACCTTCGCTGGCGACGCCGGGAGGCCGAATGACTGGGCTACGGTGTGAACACCTGCGGGCGGCACGGCGGCTGATTTCACGCGCGGAGATGCGTCCATGATCAAACTCGAGAACGTCACCAAGAACTACAGCTCCGAGGTGACTGCGTTGCAGAGCGCCACCTTCGACGTTGCCAAGGGTGAGTTCGTCTTCCTCGTCGGCCCCTCGGGCTCCGGGAAGAGCACGCTCCTGCGCCTGATGAACCGCCAGGAACGCCCCGAACGCGGTGCGGTGTGGGTGGCCGGTCGCAACATCAACGACATGCCCGACGCGAAGGTGCCGCATTTGCGGCGCAACATCGGCAACATCTTCCAGG
>JAYSPV010000152.1:0-5588 GCA_043721915.1 Ilumatobacteraceae bacterium
GTGCGCGACCGAGGGCAGCGTCCCGTCGGCGCCGACCTCGTTGCCCTCGCTCCACTCCTAGGGCTCGAGAGTCACCGTGTCGCCGACAGTTATCGTGCCGGGCTGCAGCACCGTTGCGTAGACGCGGCTCACGGGCCCGCGGGAGTGGTGCATCGTCTCGAAGTCACCACCGGCAAACCACGCCGTGTTCTGGAAGCAGGGCAGTGCGTAGGCGCTGATCTCGCACAGCACGCCGCCCACCTGGAGGCGCACACCAGCACGGACGTCGGCCCACACCAGGCCTGACGCGGTGATGTTCTCGCCGGCGAGTCCAGGAGCGATCGGGTGCCCCTGCGCCTGCAGTTCGGCGATGACCTCCGTGCTCCACAGGCACAGCGCCTGCCACGGACGGCCGTGGTGCACGCGGGTGGCCTGCCGATCGCCGGCCGCTCCGCGCCAGCCGACCTCCAACGTCGGCACCGGCATCTTGGGAAGGCCACCCCCCGACAAGTTCAACTGCGCGACCGACCCGTCCGCTCGGGCCGGCAGTTGGCCGGCCGAACGCAGGGCGGGGCCGGCGGCGGTCCACGCAGCCCACACTCGCGCGAGGTCGGTGGCGAGGTCGCCGCTGAGCGCGGGGTACAGGTCGTCGAGCACCCGTTCGTCGCGGCCCTCGCAGTAGAGCGCCCAGACCTCGTCGAGGTTGCTCACCGTCCGCTGCGCGTCGGTCTCGGAGAACGTGTACCGGCCGAGAGTGTGCATGCCCACACCGTAGGCTGGCGAGGTGCAACCCATCACCGCCGACGCTGTGGAGCCGACAATCGACCCGTTCGCCGACCTGCGGCTCACGGAGTGGACATCGTGCGGTGGGTGCGCCGCCAAGTGGGGCGCATCGTTGCTCACCGATCTGGTTCGCGACATGCCCGCGGGGGCGGATCCGTCGTTGCTGGTGGGTTTGGCGCCTTTCGACGACGCGGCGATCTACAAAGTCGCACCTGATGTCGCCCTCGTCAGCACCACCGATTTCTTCCCGCCGCTGGTCGATCATCCAGCCGACTTCGGCGCGATTGCCGCGGCCAATGCATGCAGCGACGTGTTCGCAATGGGCGGTCGGGTGGTGATTGCGGTGAACATCGCCGCGTTCCCGGAGCACTTCCCACGCGAGGCGATCGTCGCCATCTTCGATGCTGCCGCCGCGGTCGTGGCCGAGGCGGGCGGCACTATCGCCGGCGGCCACACGATCCGCAACCCCGAGCCGATCTTCGGGTTGGCCGTGCAGGGCGTCGTGCACCCCGATCGGGTCTTCCGCAAGGGCGGCGCGCTGCCAGGTGATGTGTTGATGCTGAGCAAGCCGATCGGCACGGCGCTCGCGCTCGCCGGTGGTTCGCCCGCAGACAAGGCTGCGGCCATCGCCGGTATGCGCCGGCTCAACCGCATCGCCTCCGAGGAGCTGCAGGCGCTCGGCGCCGCGGTGCACGCCGTCACCGATGTCACCGGGTACGGCCTGGCCGGGCACGGCTGGGAGATGGCGGAGCGCAGCGGCGTGCAGGTGGTGGTGCACACCGATGGCATCGTTGCCTACCCGGGCGCTCGCGAGGCCGCCGAGCGCGGCGTGCGCACCGGCGGCGACCCGCGCAACCGCGAGTACGTCAGCGAGCACCTGGTCAGCACCGCTGGCGCAGCGGGTGAGGCGCTGTGCATGGATCCGCAGACGTCGGGAGGGCTGCTGGCTGCGGTCGACGCGTCGTCGGTGGCCGCGCTGGGCGATGGCTGGTGGCGAGTGGGCGAAGTCGTCGCAGGCCCGGCCGCACTCGTGCTGCGCTGAAGTGACGCCCTGATGGCCGGGCGGGCGCCGACGCGGCAGATCGAGCAGGAACTGTGGGCCGCCGGCCACGACGTGATCGTGGGGATCGACGAAGTCGGTCGTGGCGCCTGGGCGGGCCCGTTGATGGTGGGCGCCGCCATCCTGCCGCGTGTGAAGCGGGTCAACGGTGTGCGCGACTCCAAGATGCTCTCCGAGCGCAACCGTGAGGGCCTGTTCGACCGAATTGCGGACTGGTGCGACGCGTGGGCGGTCGGCTGGGCCAGCCAGGAGGAGTGCGATGAGCTCGGCATGGCGGCAGCGCAGCGGCTGGCTGCGACCAGGGCGATCGAAGGGCTGGGAGTGACGGCCGACGCGGCGGTCGTCGACGGCAAGTGGGACTTCGTCTCGCCGCACGTGCCCCACGTCGAGATGCGGGTGAAGGCCGACAGGTACTGCCTCTCCGTGGCGGCCGCCAGCATCCTCGCCAAGGTCACTCGCGACCGCCTGATGCGCGAGGCGGCGCAGCACTATCCGCAGTGGAGCTTCGACACCAACAAGGGCTATCCCTGCCCGCTGCACAAGGCTGCCTTGCAGGGCTACGGCCCTTGTGCGATACACCGCCGCAGCTGGGTGTTCATGGATCACTACGTGCCGTGGTCGGGTGTGCCACGTGTCGTGAGGTTCGACGTCAAACCCGAGCAACCGACGCTGTTCTGAAGGATGGGCGCGTGACGGACGTGATCGTGATCGGGGCCGGGCTGGCCGGTCTGCGCGCCGCCACCGATCTGCGTGCCGCAGGGCTGGACGTCGTGGTGCTCGAGGCCCGTGACCGAGTCGGCGGCCGGGTGTGGAGCCACCGCTTCTCGAACGGCCAGGTCGCCGAGCGTGGCGCCGAGTTCATCGACGGCAACCACACCGAAGTGCTTGAGCTGGCTGCCGAGCTCGGCCTGTCGCTGTCGGATCGTCCGGCCGAACTCGATCCGCAGGCCACCCTCATCGATGCCGGTGGCCGTGCGATACCGATGCATCTGCATGCATCACTGGCCGGCGATCTGGCGCGCTGGCAAGCAGCGCTGGACGGGCTGCAAACGACGGACGCGTTCGAGCATGCGACGTTGGCCGACCTAGTCGCATCGCTTGACCTGTCCGTCATGGCGCGGTTGGTGATCGGTCGCGACATCCGCACCGAGTACATGCTGCCGCCCGAGGCCGTCAGCCAACGATTCGCCGCCGAGGTGCAGGCGCACCAGGTGGTCGGGCAGCGCGAGTGCCACCGCATCGTCGGCGGCAACGACCAGCTCGCTACCGGGCTCGCCTCACGCCTCGGTGATGTGGTTCGGCTGTCCACCGAGGTTCGCTCGCTCGATGCTGCATCCGGCTCGGTCGTGCTGGCCGATGGCGCACGGCTGCAGGCTGCCGCGCTCGTGGCCGCAGTTCCGCTACCCGTCCTGTCTCGCCTGTGGGCGGGCTTCCCCACAGCGCTCGGGGCCGTCGGGTACGGCATCGGCGGCAAGATCAGCGTGCAGTTCAGCCGGCGGATCTGGCTCGACTACTCGCGCAACGGCACCGTCCTCACCGAGCGTTCGTGGGGGCATCTCTGGGAGACGACCGACGACCAACCCGGTGACGCGGGTGTGCTGACGAACCTGCTCGCGTCGTACGACGGAGCCGGGTTGGTGGCGATACCGGGTGTCGCCGATCATCTCATCGGCGAGATCGAGCGCATCTTTCCCGGGGCTCGCGGCCTGGTCGGCGAACGCGTGATCACCGACTGGACGAACGACCCCTACAGCCTGGGCGCGTACGCATGCTTCGGGCCCGGCCAGTGGTCGGCTGCACAGGCCGACTTGAGCGCCACGCACGGCCGGCTGTGGCTCGCCGGTGAGCACGCCGACGGCTTCGCCGGCTTCATGGAAGGCGCCCTGCGCAGCGGTGCGCGAGTCGCGGCCGGCATCCTTGCCGGCTGACGAGCGGGCCGGTCCGAACGCCGTCCCGCGCGCTGGCGTCAGGCAGGCGCCCACACCTCGCCGCTGCTGTCGGGCAGCGCGACGTAGCGGCCGCCTTCGTCGTGCACCAGCGCGAGCAGGGCTGGGTCGCTGGTGACCAGCGGCGCATCGCGATCCAGTGCCAGCGCGGCGGCGCAACAGTCGGCGATGCTGACCGCCCGCCGAGCCCGGTGGTAGTGCTGCGCGCGTAGCGACGCGGCATCGAACGCCATCGACGCATCCACACCGGACACGGTGAGCCCGAGGCCGACGAGGTCGCTCTCGAGTTCCTCGCGTTCGGCACCGTTGACACGGATCATGCGATCCATCGCCTCCGCCAGGTTGACCCCGGTGATCAGCACCTGTTGTCCGGAGAGGATCAGATCGCGCACCAGTGGCGCTGCCTTCTCAAGACTGAGGTACGCCTCCAGGGCGTACGCGTCGAGCACGATCACGATCACGTTCTTCCTCCCGTTCGGCCTGTTCTTCGCGGGCGGCGCGGCGGCCTTCGTCGACGGTCTCCTTGGCCAGGTGGCGATACTTGCCCATGAGCGAGCGAACGAACTCGGGGTCGAACGGGCGCACGACGAGGCCGGCCGAGGTGTCGGTGACGATGACCCGATCGGTGTTCCATCGCTTGCGCACCTCCGCTGGGATCGAGATGGTGCCGTTGCGCGACACCTTCATCACTGTGGCCGTGTAGGTGGCGCCGTTCATGCCGTCAGCATACAACGAACTACAAATATCGTTGTATGAGGAAGCGACCGGCCGACTAGGCGCGGGTGAGCGCCTGCTCGAGATCGGCCACCAGATCGGCGGCGGTCTCGATGCCCACCGAGAGGCGCACGAGGTTGTCGGGAACCTCCAGCGGCGAGCCTGCAGCGGAGGCGTGGGTCATCTCACCCGGGTGCTCGATCAGGCTCTCGACAGCACCAAGGCTCTCGCCGAGAGTGAACAGCTCCGTGGCGGCAGCAACGCGCAACGCGGCTGCCTTGCCGGCGCGCAGGGTGAAGCTGACCATGCCACCGAAGTCGCGCATTTGCTTGGCCGCGGCCCGGTGGCCGGGGTGGTCGGGCAGCTGCGGGTAGAGCACACGCTCCACAGCGGGGTGGCCGACCAACAGATCGACGACGGCCCGGGCATTGGAACAGTGCCGCTCCATGCGGAGGGCCAGCGTTTTCACGCCGCGCAAGGCGAGGTAGCAGTCGAACGGGGCCGGAACCGCGCCCGCAGCGTTCTGTGTGAAGCGCAGGCGTTGGGCGAGCCCTTCGTCGTCGAGTGCCAGAAAGCCACCCACGACGTCGCTGTGGCCGCCGAGGTACTTCGTGGCCGAGTGCACCACGACGTCGGCGCCGAGGGACAACGGCTGCTGGAGGTACGGCGTGGCAAACGTGTTGTCGACCACCACCATCGCGCCACGCTCGTGGGCGATTGCGGCGATGGCCTCGATGTCGAAGCAGCGCAGCAGCGGGTTGGTGGGCGTCTCCAGCCAGATCAGCTTCGTGTCATCCGGCCACGTGGCCGCCAGAGCGTCGACATCGAGCAGGTCGACTGCGGTCCACGCCAGCTGAGTGTGCACCTTGCTGATCAACCGGTAGGTGCCGCCGTACGCGTCGTTGCCCAGCAGCACCCGATCGCCGGTGGCGAGCAGTCGCAGCACGTTGTCCTCCGCAGCAAGGCCACTCGCGAACGCGAGACCGTGCGCGGCGCCTTCCAACGCTGCCACCTGCGTCTCGTAGGCGGTACGGGTGGGGTTGCCGCTACGGCTGTACTCGTAGCCGCGGTGCTGCCCCACTTGCTCTTGCTGGAACGTCGTGCTG
>JAYSPV010000153.1:0-44780 GCA_043721915.1 Ilumatobacteraceae bacterium
CCGGCATGTTCGCGAGCCGCTCGTCGAACGCCGACACCGCCAGGCCGGCGAACAGCGCAGCGGCGGGGCCGAGGGCGATGCCGCCGACACGAATCGAACCGAGCGCTGCGCCGACGCCCATCACGAGGAAGAGCAGCAGCAATGGGTTGTCGATGAGCATGCTCACGCGACCTTTCTATCGCGGTCACCTGCGTTCGGTTGAGGACGAAGGTCAGCCGTGATAGGCGCAGAGGTCGAACGCGTTGCCGTCGGGGTCGGCAAGGTTGGCGATCATCCCGTACGGCTCACTCCGTGGCGGTGTCATCGCGACAGCACCCAACGCGACCAGCCGGCCCGATTCCAGCTCGAACTCGGCCGGCGTGCAGCCGATGTCGAGGTGGATTCCGCCAACCCGTGACGCACCGCGCTGGATGCCGATGCGACGCACACCATCTGCATCGCTGAGCACGATCCAACGATCGCCATCCTCGCGTTCGGCTTCCTCCAGGCCGAGGGCCGCCGACCAGAACACAGCAAGCACATCCGGATGCGGGCTGTCGAATGTGACGAGATCGAAACGTGCCGCCATCAGCGCGACGGCGTCCCCACGAGTGCGAGCACCACCTGCAACAGCACGTCGGCGCCGGCTGTGATGTCGTCGGGCGAGGTGTACTCAGCGATGTTGTGCGACAACCCGTTGGCACTCTGGACGAAGACCATCCCGGTCGGGCAGACCCGAGCCAGCATCTGGGCATCGTGCCCGGCGCCGCTGGGCATCCGCTTCGTGGAGCGCCCGAGGCGGATCGCAGTCGATTCGACGAGATCGACCATCGATGGGTCGAACTGAACGGGTTCGAACCTGGCCAACGTTCGACGCCCGATCGTGACGCCTTCCTCGGCAACCAGCTGATCACACAGCGCAATGAAGACCGCCTCCGCCTGCTGCAGCAGCGCCTCGTCGGTGTTGCGCAGGTCCACCGTCATCGTCACCGACGCGGGAATCACGTTCACCAGGTTCGGATGCATCTCGACACGCCCGACTGTTGCCACCTGCGTACCGCCCATCTCTCGCGCGAGTGCGCGCATACCGGTGGTGATCGCCGCTGCGACGTAGCCCGGGTCATGGCGCAGCCGCATTGGCGTAGTACCGGCGTGGGCCGACTGACCGGTGATGGTGAGCTCGGTCCAGGAGATCCCCTGCACCCCTGTCACCGCACCGATCGTGATGCCTTCGTCTTCCAGCACGGGCCCCTGTTCGATGTGCAGTTCGACGAACGCATGCGGCGGCGGCGCCGTCGGGCAAGGTGTCGGGCCTGCATAGCCGATGCGTGCCAGTTCGTCGCCAAGGCGTGCGCCATCGTCGGCTGCCCTCACGTCGAGTGCGTCCTCCACCGCCATGCCGCCGACGTAGACGAGGCTGCCGAGCATGTCGGGCTGGAATCGCGCGCCCTCTTCGTTGGTGAAGTAGGCGACAGCCACCGGGTGCTGCGTCTCGATGCCGTGCTGCGCCAGCGTCTCGATGATCTCCAACCCGGCCAGCACACCCAGGTTGCCGTCGAACCTGCCACCGGTGCGAACCGTGTCGATGTGCGAGCCGACCATCACCGGCGCTGCCGTCGGGTGGCTGCCGGGGCGGACGCCCACGACATTGCCGATCACATCGATGGTGACCGACAGGCCGAGATCCCGCATCCAGCCCAGCACCAGATCACGGCCGGCACGATCCGCGTCTGTGAGCGCGAGGCGCGCACATCCGCGCTCGCCGTTCGACCCGTGCACCGCACCGACCTCGCCAAGTGCCTCCAGCCGCGCCCACAACCGCGCCCCGTCGATGCGGAGCGCGTCGTGGATCACAGTGGCTTCCCGAAGTTGAACTCGGAGATCTCCCGCAGCGACTCACCGAAGCCGCGAACGGCCCCCTCGAACAGCTGCTTGCCGAGCTCGGTCGTGGCCGCGGTCGGATCGCCGATGTAGCCATCAGGGAAGAAGTCGTTCGACATCCAGCCGAAGCTCACCCTGCCACCGAATCGCACGTACTGGTTTATCGCCAGTGCCTCGGGAACGCGTCGCTCGGCCAGTGCCATGTTCACCAGGTGCGGCGCGAGGTGGAGCATGATCGAGGTTTCCTCGGTGCCGCCGTGCACCCCCATCCCCAGCTCGTCGGCCGGCGATGCGCCGCCCTGGTCCGGTGGTACCCCGGGGTGGGTGAGGAACGTCATCAACCCGTGCGCGAGTCGGATCTCACGGTTGGCGACGTTCAGTAGCGCACTGTTACCGCCATGACCATTGAGGAACACCAGGCGCTTCGCCGGCGTCGTCGCAATACAACGGCCGAGGTCGTCGAGCACCGACAGCAGCGTCGTCGCACTGAGCCAGACCGTGCCCGCGCTCCAGGCGTGCTCGTTGCTCTTCGTGTACTCCAACGTGGGCAGCAGCCAGACGTCGAGCTCCTCCCCGACCGCGGCCACTGCGGCCTCGGCGACCGCCGTGGCAACGACTGAATCGGTGCTCAGCGGCAGGTGTGGGCCGTGCTGCTCGATGGCCCCGAGCGGTTGCACGAGGATGCTGCGCTCGGTGAGCAACTCGCTGACCTGGGGGCCGGTGAGGTCGGGAAAGTAACGAACGCGAGTCACCTTTGCACGTTACCTGCGCGAGGGCTTGCGCCCGGCAGAATGGCTGGCGATGAGCACCACGCGCACCAGCCGGCATGACTACGACGCGATCGTCGTCGGAGGCGGACACAACGGCCTCGTCTGCGCCGCCTACCTCGCCCGCGACGGACTGCGGACGCTGCTGCTCGAGGCACGTCATGCTGTCGGCGGCACCGCTGCCAGCGAGGAGTTCGCCGGCGCCACCGTCAACATCTGCAACTGCGACCACATCACGTTCCGCACCACGCCGGTGATCGAAGAGCTGCGCCTCGCCGAGCACGGGTTGCGCTACCTCGATGTCGAGCCGGCGCAGGTGAATATGTCGTGGAGCGGCGGGGCCGCGTGGGCCAGCCATCACTCGGTCGAGCAGACCCTGGACTCGATCGGACGCAACTACCCGCAGGAGGTCGACGGCTACCGTCGCTACCTCAAGGCTGCGTTGCCTGCGGTGCAGCTCGTCTTCGATGCGGCGAACGACCCGCCGTCGCTCGGCGGGCTGACCAAGAAGGTGCTCGCCAAGAAAGGCCGCGGCGTCAGCACCATGCTGCGCTGGAGCCGGCGCAGCGCAGCCGACGTCATGCGCGAGTTCTTCAGCACCGATGCGTTGCAAGGCCCCGGCATGTTGGTCGGACCGATGGTGTGGGGCATCTCCCCGGAGTTCGAGCGAAGTGGTCTCGGCGCACTGACCTATGCGTTGCGTCACGTCGGCCGCGTCGGGCGCCCAATCGGTGGCAGCGGCGAGGTACCGCGCACGCTGCGAGCGGCGTTCGAGCTCGCCGGCGGCACCGTACGGACACACACACGGGTCACTGCGATCACCTGCGAGGGCAAGGGCGTTCGTGGTGTCACGCTGGCCGATGGCACCGAGATCACGGCAGGGATCGTCGTCTCTGCCTGCAACCCGCACGACACGTTCCTCACCTGGCTACGGGATCCGCCACCCCAGGCCAACGGGTTGGTCGATCGCTGGCGGGCGATCCCCCACGATGACGGCTACGAGTCGAAGCTCGACGCGGTGATGACGACCGTGCCGCATCTCGCGGCGGCCGAACAGGCCGGCCTCACGGGCGATCTCACTGCCACATACGCAATCGCACCGACACTGGCCGACATGCACCGCGGGTACGAGCTGATGGCGAGTGGGCGTATGCTCGAGCGGCCTGGGCTGATCGCCAACGTGCCCTCCGTGGGCGACACGACGATCGCACCGAGCGGCCGCCACATCCTCAGCCTAGAGACGCTGTACACCCCCTACGGCTTGCCGGGCGGCTGGGCGTCGTCCGACGAACCCGCCCGCTGGCTCGACCTCTTCGCCGGCCTCGCGCAGCCGGGCTTCAAGGAAAGTCTGGTCGACTGGCGGGCGATGACGCCCGACCGTTACGAGCGCGAGTTCCATCTCCCCCACGGTCACGCCACCAGCTTCGCCGGCGGCCCGCTCGCAGCGCTGCACAACAAGAACCCGGAGCTCACCCGCTACGAGACACCGGTGAATGGCCTGTACATCACGGGCGCCGCCACCTTCCCCGGTGCGGGCGTATGGGGCGCCAGCGGCCGCAACGCAGCGATGAAGGTGCTGCAGCGGGTCTGACCGGTCGCACGCAAGCCGCCCATCGGACCCGGCGAGCGACAGACCAGAACGTGGTGCGGCACTTCTGGCACTCCCTGTCACCCATGGGTGGCCCAGGGCTACCCATCTGGCCGGTCTACAAACCCATGGGTGGCTTGACGTGCCACGCACACGGGTCGTCACGCGCTACAAATGAGACATGGATCGATCGGCGAAGGCGCGTGAGTGGGCGGCTCGGCTCGCCACACGTGTCAAGCCGGCGGACCTCGAGCGGATCACGAAGGCGATGCTGAGCAGCATCGATCAAGTCAGCAGCAACCGATGGGACGCTGCGGTCGCACGAGCGGCAGCGCTGCCCGGGGATGTGAGGCCCGAGAAGCTGAAGGCGCTGACAACGGCGTTCTCGCGCGAGCTCGGTGCATTCGGAGCTGGCGTCGGAGCCGCGGCTGCCGCACCGGCGGTGGGCACGGCCGCCACGCTGCTCGCCGCCACCGCAGAGCTGGCCTGGTTCACAACTCGCGCCGGTGATCTCGTGCTCACCGTTGCTGCGTTGCACGGCCGACCGGCGCCTTCCGTCGACGAACGCAGGGCCTGGTTGCTGGCCGTGTTGATCTACGGCAGTTCCGCACGTGACGGCTTCACCAAGGCGCTGCAGGAGGCGAACACGGGCCTCGCGACCGCCCCCACGAGCCGGCTGCCGATCAGCACGTTGCAGACCGTCAACCGCTTGCTCGTGCCGCAGTTGGCGAAGCGATACGGCACCCGGCGAGGTGCGGTCGCTCTCGGCACTGCCCTGCCGCTCGGCATCGGCGCGTTGGTCGGTGGCGGCGCGAACTTCGTGGCGGTCCGCTCGCTCGCGAAGCACGCCGACCAGTTCTTCTCGCGGCTGCCCTACTCCGCGATCGACACCACAGCAGTCGAGGTCGACGGCTTCCTCACGTCGGGTTGATGCCGGGTGCTCAGGCGTCCTTGACGGACCAGTCGCGCTTGGCCACCGGGTCCTTGTCGCTCCACGGGAAGTTGATCCACTGGTCGGTGTACTTCCACACGTACTCGCACTTCACCACCGAATGGCTCTTCTCGTACAGGCATGCAGTGCGGACCTCGGCGACCTTGCCCTCACAGAACTCCATCACGCTGCGCAGCGTGTGCCCGGTGTCGGCGACATCGTCGGCGATCAGGATGCGGGCATCGCTGACATCGACGAAGTCGGGCGCCGGCGGCAGGATTCGCGGCACTTCCAGGCGCTCGTCGACACCCGTGTAGAACTCGACGTTCATCGTGTAGACGTTCTTCACGCTGAGGGCGTAGCCCAGTGCGCCACCGATCAGCAGACCACCGCGGGCGATCGAGAGGATCATGTCCGGCTCGTAATCGTCGGCCACCAGTTGAGCCAGCGATCGCGACGCTTCGCCGAAGATCTCCCAGGACATGATTTCACGTTCGTTCGACATCGTCGCCCAACCTAACCGATGACACTCGCGACCGCGAAGAGCGACGCCGCACGGCCGTGTTCACAGGCAGATGTCGGAAGGCCGCACGGGAACACGCCACAGATCCTTGCCGAGCGCATCTCTGATCGCCGCCACTACAGCCGGGGTGGACGAGATCGTCGGAGGCTCGCCGACACCCTTCGCTCCCAGCGGCGCGATCGGGTCGCGTTCCTCGATCAACGAGATCTCCACATCGGGCATGTCGAGGAACGTGGGCAGCAGGTAGTCGGTGAAGCTCGCGTTGCGCACGTGACCGTCGATCAGGATGATCTCCTCCATCACGGCCAGGCCGACGCCCTGCGCAATACCACCCTCGATCTGGCCGATGACCGACAACGGGTTGAGTGCGCGGCCAACGTCCTGAGCCGTCGCGATCTGTACGACCTTCACCAGCCCGAGCTCGGGATCGACGTCCACGACAGCCCGGTGAGCGACGAACGCGAACGCGGTGTGGCAGTTGCCCTGACCGAGCTCGTCGAGATCCTCTGTCGGCTTGTGGTGGTGCTCGAACGTCTCCTCGATCACCAACCCTGCGGATGCCGATGCAACGGAAACCCGCAGCGAACCGAGGGTGTCGACGACATCGGCCCCGTCGATCGCCAGCTGCGAAGCCGCGAGGCCGTTGGCCGCCGCCACGTGCACGAACAGCCGGTCGCGCACGAGCTGGCACGCGCCATTGACGGCGCCGCCACTCATCCACGTCTGGCGCGAAGCAGAGGTACTACCGGCGGAGCCGATCGTCGTGTCGATCGGCTCGAGCACCACCTCATCCACGCCCAGCACGGTGCGCGCAATCTGCGCAGCGATGGTGACGAAGCCCTGGCCGACTTCGGAGGTGGCGGTCTTCACCCAGGCGACGCCGTCGGCGAGGCGCACCCGGGCCGTCGAGTAGTCGTCGAAGGTCTCGCTGTACATCAGGTTCTTGATCGCAACGCCCCACCCGATGCCTCGGCGGATGTGGCTGCGGTCGGCGGTGAGGCCGGTGCCACCGGGCAACCGCAGCGGGTCTCCGTCGTGGCCACCCACCGGTTCGCCGGGTAGTGGCAACGCCGCGGTTTCGCGAATGCAGCGAGCGACCGGTGCAACGTTCTCGATCACCTGCCCGGTGATCAGCCGGTCGCCGGTCTCCATCGCGTTCAACAGGCGGATGCTCACGGGGTCGCTTCCGACGGCGGCCGCGAGCTTGTCCATCTGGCCCTCGTGGGCAAAGCATGCCTGCACCACACCGAACCCGCGCATCGCCCCGCACGGCAGGTTGTTGGTGCGCACCGCCCAGCCGTCGACCGTGGCGTTCTCGCACTTGTAGGGCCCCTGCGCGTGCGTGATGCCGTTGATCAACACCGCCGAAGATGTGGATGCGTACGCGCCACCGTCGAACACGAACCGGGCCTCGATGCGGCGGATGCGGCCGTCGTGATCCGCGTGATGGCGCATCCAGATACGACACGGGTGGCGATGCACGTGCCCGAGGAAGCTCTCGTGGCGGCTGTACGCCATCCGCACCGGGCGCCCGGTGCGCAGCGCGAGGAGACACGTGTGCACCTGCAGGCTGATGTCCTCACGGGCGCCGAACGCTCCGCCGACACCGCCCAACGTCAGGCGGACTGCCGTTTCGTCCAGCCCGAGGCAGGCGGCGATCTGCTTGCGGTCCTCGTGCAACCACTGCGTCGCGACGAACAGCTCGATGCCCTCACCCCCGCTGTCGGGAAGCGCGAGCGCGGCCTCCAGGCCCAGGAAGGCTTGGTCCTGCATGCCCAATTCGTAAGTGCCCTCCACCACCACGGGCCCCTCGATCATCTGATCGCCACGCACGATTCGCTGGTGCCGCACCACGTTGCCATCGGGGTGGATCGCCGCGTGCGAACCGTCGATCGCATGCTCAGGATCGGTGAGTGGTGTCAGCACCTCGTACTCCACGACGATCGCCGCGAGCGCCCGGCGGCAGGTGTCGGGATGATCGGCGGCAACCGCCGCTACCGGCTCGCCGACGAAACGAACGACCTCGTCGGCGAACACCGGCTGATCACTACTGATCAGGCCATACGTCGCCTTGCCGGGCACATCGGCGGCCGTGATCACTGCCTCGACCCCGCTGATCTTCCACGCGCCCGAGACGTCGATGCGCACGATGCGGGCGTAGGGATGTGGCGACCGCAGGGTGGCCCCCCACAGGAACCCGTCGGCGCTGAGGTCTCCGGCGAACGCGAATGAGCCCTGCGCCTTCGCAGCCCCGTCCGGGCGCACCGTGCTCTCACCGAGACGGCCGCGCAGATCGCTGCGGACAGCCGCGTCGGTCATGACTCACCACCTGCCCGGCGGGAACCAGCCACTCGCTGCACCGCCTCGATGATGCGGCCGTAGCCGGTGCACCGACAGATGTTGCCCGACAACTCCTCACGGATCTCCAACTCGGTGGGCTCACTCGTTCGCTGGAGCAGGGCGTGCGTCGCCATGATCAGGCCCGGTGTGCAGAACCCGCACTGCACCGCCCCCGCATCGACGAACGCGCGCTGCACATCGTTGGGCGACCCCAATGGGGCGACGCCCTCGATGGTCAGGATCTCTTGGTCGACGGCAGCCGCCGCCAGCACCAGGCAGCTGCACACCAACGCACCGTCGAGCAGCACGCTGCACGAGCCGCACTCGCCCTGTTCGCAGGCGCCCTTGCTGCCCATCAGGCCGAGGCGTTCGCGGAGCACGAACAGAAGGCTCTCCCCTGCCCATGCGTCTCGCACCTCACGGCGGTCGCCGTTGACGTGCAACGTGTAGAGCTCGTTCGCGACCTCAGCCATTCGGGAACGCCCTTCGCAACAGACGAGCCGCCAACACACCGACGGCGTGACGGCGATAGGCGGCAGATGAACGATGATCGTCGATCGGCCGCGCGGCCTCACGAGCCAACTCAGCAAATTGCTGAACAGCGTCGCCGCCGACGGACGCAGCAGCGAAGTCGACGTGATCGGCGGCGAACGCTTCGGCCGCAGGACAACGAATGATGACGGGCCCCACCGAACCGAGCGCCAACCGCACCGATCTGCCGATCACATCGGTGACCAGTGCCGCGCTCGCCGTGGCGATGACCATCGCGTTGCGCACGCCCACCTTGCTGTAGCCCTGCCAACCCTGCAGCACGGGCACGGTGACGCCGGTGATCAACTCCCCCGCCGTTCGTGCCGTTCGCTTCGGCCCGACCATGAACTCCGCGAACGGCAGCGTCCGCTCGCCCGACGCGGCAGATGCAAGGTGCACCACGGCGTCAAGCGCTGCGAGCGGCCCAAGCCCATCGCCTGCCGGAGAGCAGGTGCCCAGGTTGCCGCCCACGGTGGCAGCGTGTCGGATCTGGGGTGAGCCGACCGTTCTGGCAGCTTGCGCGAGCGCGGGCACCCAGTCGGCGATCGGGCCGCGAGCGATCTCCGCGTAGGTGACACCGGCGCCCAGGAACAACCTGCCCGCCGCGGGATCGTGGCGCCATGACCCCAGTTCGGTGACCCGATTCACGGCAATCACCGCCCCGACCTGACGATGCCCACCGTTGAGCTCGACCATCAGATCGGTGCCGCCCGCGAGCACGGTGGCATCGGGCATCTCGGCGAGGGCCTGGAGGGCCTCAGCGAGCGAGCGGGGGACGATCACAGCCATCGGGCTGTGACGTTACATTTCGTCACGCCATTGCCACCGCTTCTTCGATGAACAATGCGTGCGGGACCTCGCGACCCGCTACTGGACAACTAGGCCGGCGATGCCTTCCTCGGGAGCGGGCAGCTTCGGATCCATCTTCTGCAGGTGGTGCAGCAGGATCTTGGCAACGGCAAGGTTGCGCACCCAGTTGCGGTCGGCAGGCACCACGTACCACGGCGCAGCAGCAGTGCTGGTGCGGCTGATGGCATCTTCGTACGCCTGCTGATACTTCGGCCACAGCGCGCGATCGTCGAGATCACCCATCCTGAACTTCCATCGCTTCTCGGGGTCGTCCACCCGTTCCTGCAGACGTTCACGCTGTTCGTCCTTCGACACGTTGAGGAAGCACTTCACCACCGTCGTGCCTTCATCGACCAACAGCTGTTCGAACGCGGCGATGTGGGCGCAGCGCTTCGACCAGACGGCCTTCGGCACGAAGTTCTTCACGCGCACGACGAGCACGTCCTCGTAGTGGCTGCGGTTGAAGATGCCGATGTGGCCCTTCGCCGGTGCCTGAGCGTGCACCCGCCAGAGGTAGTCGTGCTTGGTCTCGGGGCCACCGGGCACTCCGAAGCTACGGACCTGGAAGCCGGCGGGGTTGAGGCCGGCGAGGATGTTGCGGATCGTGCCGTCCTTGCCCGCCGCGTCCATTGCCTGCAGCACGAGCAACAGACTGCGACGCTCCTCGGCGAACAGCCGCTGCTGGAGCACGTCGATCCTGGACTTCACGTCTGCCAGCTCGGCTGCTGCGGACTCCTTGTCCCAGCCCAGCGTTGCTGCGGTGTCGTGGCTCGCCAGGTCGGCAGCCTTGCCGGGACGGATACGGAGTGACGCGATCGGATCGTGAGCCATGGGGCCGCACGCTAGTGCTCCTCTCGACGGTGCCGGCGCAGTCCCACGCGCTTCGAATTCGGCACTCCCAGCCACCCATGGGCGGGCTGGGGCGACGAATGCGGCATGCCGGCGCACCCTTGGGCGCCGAAGGGTGCCAGGCGGGCCTTGTTGGGGCGGCTACCGGGCGTTAGGAACGTAGGGGCAGTGCCGGCAGCCGCTCTCGCAGCAATAGCCGCGGTCGGCGAGGAAACGGGCGGTGAACACCGTGTTGCCGGTGATCGGATCACGGTACGCCGGCAGCGCCCTCGCCAGCGCGTCGGCGTGGGCCGCCATGCCGTGTTCGTACCCACGGTGTCGCGGTGAGTAGCGGCGAGGCAGCGGTACAGCCTCGTAGTCGTCCCGCAGCCCACGCACGAGAAGAACGTACTCCGTGTTGCCCACGGCGACCGGGTTGTGGCTAAGGTGCGCCTTACCGGGGTGTGATGGGGGTCACATCACCTGCCACCACGGTGCTCAGACTTACGACGAAGGGGGAAAGCACGTGCGCAACACTCGCCCGACCGGTCGATCCGGTCGGTTCCTGGCAGCAGCGGTGATCAGTCTCGGATTGATCGCCGCCGCCTGCACCAACAAGAAGGACGAGGGCTCCGGTGGTGACACCACGGAAGCCACCACCGGTGCGACCACCGGCGAAACGACGCCGCCGGAAGACACAGTGGTCGTAGAGACCACCGAGGCGGTACCCGAGAAGGCGCCCGTCTACGGCGGCACGCTCGTCGTCTCCGGCGAGGCCGAAGTCACCAACCCGTGGGTTCCGTCAGCAATGCAGTGCGACAGCTACTGCCAGCAGCGTGCCCGTTCGTTCTACGACCCGCTGATGGCGCTCAACGCCGACAACGAACTGGTCGGCGTGCTGGTGGAGTCGTGGGAACCCAACGCCGACTTCAGCGAATGGACCTTCACCCTGCGCAGCGGCATCAAGTTCCACGACGGCACCCCGCTCGATGCGGCTGCCGCGGTCCGCAACATCCAGGACTCGGCCGCCGGCCTGCTCCTCGGCGCCGCGCTGAAGGACTACGGCAAGCTCTGCGCCGGCGTGCCCTGCACGCCCGCTCAGCTCACTGATGGAGCGGTTGTCAAGACCGCCGCAGTCGTGGCCACTGGCGAGCTCACGTTCACGATCACGACGGGCTTCTCGGGCGACATGGCGCAGCCGTTGCCCTGGCCGGGCCTGCCGTACTCCCTGGGTACCCAGGTCGGCCTGATCGCCTCGCCGACGTGGCTCGATGCTGTCAAGGCCGACCCCACCAAGGCGACCATGGCCGTCGGCACCGGCCCGTTCATCGTCAAGAGCTACTCGGCCGGCGACAAGCTCGTCGTCGAGCGCAACCCCGACTACTGGCAGAGCGACGCAGCGGGCAACCAGCTGCCGTACCTCGACAGCATCGAGTACCGGGTGATCGAGGACAGCGAGATCGCCGCCGATGCACTGCGCAGCGGTGACATCGACATCTTCAGCACGTCCGCTTCGCTGGTCATCTCCGACTTCCGCGAAGAAGCCGACCAGTTCCCGATGCGCGAACAGAACAAGTTCACCGAGACCAACTACATCCTCATCGACCTGGCCAAGCCCGGTCCGCTGCAGGACAAGCGGGTTCGGTGCGCACTGTCGCTGGCGATCAACCGTGAAGAGCTGATCGAGGCCACCGCCGGTGGCATCCTGCAGCCCGCCAACGGCTTGTTCTCGCCCGGCCAGGAGGGCTACCTCGAGGACAACGGCGGCAGCACCTCGTTCGACCCCGAGGCAGCGACGGCGATGATCGACGAGTACGAGGCGGAGACCGGCGAGCAGGTGAAGATCAGCTACGGCACCACCACCTCGCAGATCAACGCCCAGGTCGCCGAGCTGCTCGACGGCTACTGGGGCGACATCGGCGTCGACTTCGAGTACGTCCAGGTGCCGCAGGACTCGTTCATCACCAACGCATTGTTCGGTGTTCCCGAGTTCTTCGCCTACGGCTGGCGCAACCACGCGGGCACCCGAATCGACCAGCAGTACTTCTGGTGGCACTCGTACAACGCAGCCCCGGACGGCGCCCTTGCGCTCAACTTCGGCCGGCTCAAAGACCCGATCGTCGACGAGAACCTGGAAGCCGCCCGTAGCGCTACCACGCCCGAAGAGGGCAAGGCCGCCGCCGAGAACGTGAACCGCCAGATGGCGACGGAGTGCTACCAGATCCCCACGTCGTGGACGCTGTGGGGCACCCCCCACAAGGCCTCGATCCAGGGTCTGGGCAGCTACGTGCTACCCGACGGCAGCCTCTCCAAGGACGGCGCCGGGTTCTCCGGTCAGTTCTACACCCAGGCACTCTGGCTCGACCCGGAAGCCTGATCCAACAACTGCACTGACGGATGTGATCGGGGCGAGCCCTTGGCTCGCCCCGATCCCCCGTCCGCCCCGTCCGTCTCCCGCTCTCGCGAGGTGTTGCGTTGCGTTACCTTCTCCAACGATTCATGCAGCTGGTGATCGTGTTCGTCCTCGTGACGTTCGGCGTGCTGGTCATCATGAGAATCGGCTCCAACAGCGCGCCTGAGCTGGCGATCAAGCTCGCCGGCAAGCCCTTGACCCAAGCCGAGATCGACCGACTGGTCAGCGACTACCAGCTCGACAGCAACTTCTTCGTCCAGTACTGGTCCTGGCTGTGGAACCTCGTCGCCCACCAGGATCTCGGCTACTCACCCGCCACCAGCTCCACCGTCTGGAACCTGATGCAGCCGCGAGTGCTCGTCACGCTGCTCCTCGGCGTCTACGCGAACATCGTGGCACTCCTCATCGCCGTGCCGCTGGCCGTCCGCCAGGCGCAGAAGCGCGACAGCTGGTTCGACAAGACCGGCAGTTTCTTCACGTTCATCGGCGTTGGTGTGCCCGCTGTGGTGCTGGGCGTCTTCCTGCAGCTGATCTTCGCCCTCAAGCTCGGTTGGACGAAGGACTACTTCAAGTTCATCGGCAACAAGGTGTACCCGTGGGACGACCTCGGGCTGCACTTCCGGAACTTCTTCCTCCCCACCATCTCACTCGCGATACCGATCGCTGCCATCTATGCACGGCTGCTGCGCAGCGACATGGTGCAGACGCTGCAGAGCGACTACATCACACTCGCCAGCGCGAAGGGAGTACCGCCGCGGCGTGTGCTGTGGCGCCACGCGCTGCGCAACTCGTCGCTGTCGCTGCTCACCGCAGTCGGCACCCAGACCGGCACGCTGCTCGGCGGCGCATTGGTCGTCGAGACGCTGTACGACCTCGACGGGCTCGGTCTGCGGCTGGTCACCGCGGTGCTCTCCTCGGATCTGTTCACCGTGCAGAGCTTCGTCGCAATGATCGTTCTCCTGGTCGTCGTCGTCAACTTCACGGTCGACATTTCCTACGCACTCGTCGATCCCCGTATCCGTCAAGCACGAACGCTGGTATGAACATGTCCGACGTCGCTGTTCTCCCCACCGCCCCTCCCGATCCGGCCGCAACCGACGAGCCACCGCCACCGCGCCGACGACGGCGGCTGCCGAAGTTCGGAGTGCTGTTCGCCGTCACGTTCCTCGGCACCGTGGTCTTTCTGGCGTGGTTCGGTGACTACATGCCGTTCATGCGCGGCGCCGACGACAAGATCCGCGTCGCCGGCAAGCTGCAGAGCCGCTACAAGCAGGGGCCCGGCAACCTCGCGTGGTGGGGCTCGGATGCCAACGGCTTCGACGTGTTCTCGCGATGCATGTTCTACGCCAAGAACACTCTCACGATCGGCGTGTCAGCCACCGCCATCGGCTTGTTCTTCGGCAGTCTCCTCGGCATCCTCGCCGGCTCCTTCCGCGGATGGGTCGATCGGGTGGTCTCGATCATCGTCGACTCGTTGCTCTCGATCCCCGCACTAGTGCTGGCAGTGATGGTCGTGCGCCGCCTCGACGACATCAAGGTCGACATCAGCGCCCTCGACTGGCTGACACGCAAGTGGCAGATCATCTTCACGCTCAGCATCCTGGCAGTTGCCCCGTTGGCTCGTATCGTGCGGGCGCAGACGATGGCACTGCGCGAACGGGAGTTCGTCACCGCAGCACGCAGCCTCGGCAGCACCAACACCCGCATCCTGGTACGCGAGATCCTGCCCAACCTGGTGCCCGCGATGGTCACCGTCGCAGCCACCGGCCTGGGCATCCTGATCGCCGCCGAGGGCGCTCTGGCCTTCCTCGGCCTCGGCCTCGACGAGTCGTGGGGCTTCATGATCGAGGCCAACCGCCGTCGCCTCGATGAAGCGTGGTGGGCAACCGTCTTCCCCTGTCTGATGCTGTTCCTCACAGTCCTTTCGTTCAACCTCATCGGCGACCGACTGGCCCGACGCTTCGACATCCGGGAGGCTGCAGTATGAGCAACGCGACTCAGGCATCACTACGCGACATCAAGGGGCCACTCCTCGAACTCACCGACGTGCGCACTCACTTCAGCACGCCGCGCGGTGTCGTGCGGGCGGTCGATGGCGTCAGCTTCACACTCGAACGCGGCAAGGCGTTGGGCATCGTCGGCGAGAGCGGTTCCGGCAAGACCATCCTGTCTCGCTCGATCATGGGATTGCTGCCCTCCCGGGGAACCATCCGCTCCGGCAGCATCAAGTTCGCCGGCCAAGAGGTCGGCGACCGCTCCCGCAAGGAGATGCGCCACATTTGGGGCAAAGAGATGGCGATGATCTTCCAGGATCCGATGACGTCACTCAACCCGCTGATGAAGGTCGGGGCACAGATCGCGGAACCGCTGCGCATTCACCTCCACATGAGCAGAGCCGATGCCAAGGCGACGGCGCTGAGCCTGCTGCAGAGCGTGCGCATCCCGGAGGCCGAACGTCGCCTCGATCAGTATCCCCACGAGCTGTCCGGTGGCATGCGCCAACGGGTGATGATCGCCATCGCCATGGCCTGCGGCCCCACTGCACTGTTCGCCGATGAGCCCACCACCGCCCTCGACGTCACCGTGCAGGCGCAGATCCTCGACCTGCTCGGCGAGCAACGCCGCGACCGCAACATGTCGCTGGTGCTCGTCACCCACGACCTGGGCGTGGTCGCCGGCCACACCGACGAGATCGCTGTGATGTACGGCGGCAAACTCGTGGAAAAGGCGCCAACTCGTCGGTTGTTCGCAGCCATGAAGATGCCGTACACGGAGGGCCTGCTGGCCAGCATCCCGAAGTTGGAAGACCCCAGCCACAGCCGATTGAACGTCATTGCCGGCCGGCCGCCCGATCTCGTCAACCCACCCAAGGGTTGCCGGTTCGCGCCCCGCTGCCCCTACGCCAGCGAACGCTGCCACGAAGAGGAGCCACCGTTGATTGCCGCCGACGACGATGCGTCGCACAGCTACGCCTGCTGGTACCCGGTGGGTTCCCCGGAGTATCTCGACGCCCGGGCCCGTCTCGACGCCCAGAAGGTTGGCGTCGCCTGATGGCCGGCACCGGAAAGGCACACCTGCGTACCGGCAACCCGGACGTGTTGTTGAGCGTGGAAGATCTCGTCGTCGAATTCCCCGTCGGGCGCACCGGACTGAAGGTCAACGCCGTTAGCGGCATCAGCTTCGATGTGCTGCGCGGCGAGACACTCGGCCTTGTCGGCGAGTCGGGCTGCGGAAAGAGCACCACCGGCCGCGCCGTCATGCAACTTCGTCGCCCCGAGGGCGGCTCGGTGCTGTTCGAGGGCAACGAATTGACCAAGATGTCCGGTCCTCAGATGCGCGAGGCCCGCACTCGGATGCAGATGATCTTCCAGGACCCGATTTCGTCGTTGAACCCACGCCGCAAGGTGCGCGACATCGTCGGCGAACCGCTCACCATCTGGAAGCGTGGCACCCCAATGGAGCGCAGCGCCAAGATCGATTCGGTGCTCAACGAGGTGGGCATCGACCCCGCCCGTGCGGCCGAGAGCCAGCCGCACCAGTTCTCCGGCGGTCAGTGCCAGCGCATCTCGATCGCCCGCTCGCTGGTACTCGATCCGACGATGATCATCTGTGACGAGCCGGTCAGCGCGCTCGACGTCAGCGTGCAGGCACAGGTGCTCAACCTGCTCGAAGACCTGAAGGCCAAGCACGGCCTGACGATGATCTTCATCGCCCACGACCTGGCAGTGGTCAAGAACATCAGCGACCGCGTGGCGGTGATGTACCTCGGCAAGATCTGCGAGGTGGCGCCCAGCGACAACCTCTACCTGTCGCCTGCACACCACTACACCAGCGTGTTGCTCAACTCGATCCCGGTCCCCGACCCGGAGATCGCGATCACGAAGGTCGCCATCGAGGGCGAGCCGCCTTCGCCCGTGTTCCCGCCCAGCGGTTGCCGCTTCAACACCCGCTGCCCTGCGGCCGACGAGCGCTGCAGCCAGGAGGAGCCGCAACTCCGCGAGATCGGTGCAGGGCATTTCGTCGCCTGTCACCACCCGCTGGTGGGCGGCGAAGCCCCGGTGACGGTTCGTTCCGCCATCGACGGCTGAGTCGCGGCGAGGTGTCGCTTCAGCTGTTGGTGTAGCGCGGTGGCCGGCGTTCCAAGAACGCCTGCATCGCCTCGCGATGGTCGCCCGTCGCGCTGGCCATGATCTGCTGGCGGTTCTCCATGTCGATCGCGTTCTGCATCGCCGGGATCTCGAGCGCTCCCCACATCCCTTCCTTGGTGAGGGCCACACCGAAGGGCGTGTTCTGCATGATCTCGTGCGCCTTCGCGATCGCCGCGTCGAGCAGCGCGTCGTCATCGAGGAGATCCACCACCAACCCGATCCGGTAGGCCTCCTCGGCATCGAACACGCGCCCGGTGAGCATCAGCTCCTGGGCTCGTGCGGCCCCGACCAGCCGCGGCAGCAGCCAGCTGGTGCCGATGTCGCACGCCGACAGGCCGATGCGGATGAACGCCGCATTGAACTTTGCTGAACGAGCAGCAAGACGTACGTCGGAGCCAAGTACCAGTGCGAAGCCCCCGCCCGCAGCCGGCCCGTTGACTGCGGCGATCACCGGTTGTGGCAACGACCGCAGCGCGGGGATCAACCGTGCGATGTGACGCTGCACCGCGAACCCCGCCTGTGTGCGCCCGAGGTGCTCGGTGTGCGGCGCCGACCCGTATCCGCGCAGGTCGAGCCCGGCGCAGAAACCCCGTCCCTCACCGGTGAGGATCACGACGCGAGCATCTGGATCGACCGCGATCGCGTCGAGGTGTTCGTGGAGCGACTGCACCAGCTCGCCGGTCATCGCATTCAACGACGCAGGGCGGTTGAGGGTCAGCTGGACGATGCCTGCGGCGGGTTCTGTGCGTTCGATGACAGCCATGCCCCATGCTGTCCGATCGCCGTCGGCAACGACGAGTTACGCTCGCCCGGTGGCACGTTCCCCCGTCACCGCAGGTCGGCACGAGCAGTTGCGCGCCGTGTTGGCCGGCTACCGGTTCGGCGCCGGCGACCCCACGACGCGGCTCGCGGACGGCGAGTTCTGGCGGGCCACCCACACGCCGCACGGCCCCGGCACGGTGTGCATCAACTGGCGCGGCGAGCACGTCGTCACCGACGCGTGGGGGCCGGGCGCCGAATGGCTACTGGCGCAGGCGCCGGCAATGACGGGCGCCGGCGACCCCGGCTACGCCTTCGAGGGCGCACACCCCGCGATCATGGCCGCCCAACACAACCATCCTGGGCTGCGCTTCGGGGCCAGTGGCACGCTGTACCACGAGCTGATCCCCACCATTCTCGGCCAGCGCATCACCGGGGGCGAGGCCCTTCGCCAATGGCACCGGCTCGTGTACCGGCTCGGCGCCCCCGCCCCCGGGCCGAACGCACGGCTTCGGTTGCCGCCGTCCCCGGAGGCGCTCGCGGCTCAGCCGGCCTGGTGGTTCCACCCGCTCGGGATCGAGGCCAAGCGGGCCGATGCCGTTCGAACGGCCGCCCGGTACGCGACTCGCCTGCATGAGTGGAGCAGCCACTCGAGCGCGGAGGCCAGGGCGAATCTCACCCTCCTACCCGGTATCGGCGAGTGGACCATCGGTTCGGTCTTGGCCCACTCTCATGGCGACCCTGACGCCCTCGCAATCGGCGACTTCCACCTCAAGAACGTGGTCGTGCACGCCCTCACCGGCCGAGCCCGTGGCACCGACGACGAGATGCTATCGCTGCTCGCCCCGTACACCGGGCAACGCGGCCGCGCCGCCCGCCTGCTGGTACTCGCCGGACACGGGGCCCCCAAGTTCGGACCCCGCCAGCGTGTTCTCGACATGACCGGATGGTGACTGCATGGTGACCGCACGCGAGTGTTAGCGTCGCTGCGCCGCTTTGCCTCCCGCACCTCGGCAATCGCTCTCCACCTGATGACCTCCACCTCCACTGAGACACCCACGTTCCAAGCCGTCGATGACCGCACCGCGTGGCATAGGGTGTTACGCAAGGCCGGTCTCGTCTACCTCTATTCACGTCTGTGTGTCATCGTCGGCGCGGCGATCGTGGCGGCGGAGCTCACCGCTGACGACAACCTGGTCAAGGACAAGTTGCCCGGAGCGAGATGGGCCGACCCGCAATACGTCGACAGGGCCATCCCACGCAGTGCAACGAAGCCGATCCTCGACGTCCTCACCTCCTGGGACGGCCTCTGGTACATGCGGATCGTTCGCTCGGGCTACCCACGATCGGTGCAGCCCAACGTCACCTACGAGGTCAGCGACGCCCGCGCTGCCTTCTTCCCCGCCTACCCCAATTTGGTTCGGGCCGTGGACTGGTTGCTGCCCGGCGGCGACACGGTTGCTGCCCTGTTCACCAACTTCGCGCTCGGCGCCGTGGCCGTCCTGCTCACCGGTTTGATCGCGCGTGAGTTGTTCGGTATTCGAATCGGTGAACGCACGATGGTGCTGATGGCGCTGTTCCCCGGCAGCTTCGTGCTCTCGTTCGCCTACACCGAGGCGCTGTTGCTGGTGCTCGCCGCGGGTTGCCTGTGGTTCCTCCTCAAACGGCAGTGGCTCCTGGCCGGGCTGCTGGCCGCGCTCGGTACCGCCACCCGACCCAATGGCGTCGCGTTGATCGCCGCCTGTGCTGTTGCAGCGTTCTTCGCCATCCGCGACCGCCGCGAATGGCGGGCGTTGCTCGCCCCGGCATTGGCGCCCGTCGGCTTCATCGGGTTCCAGCTCTGGCTCGGCGCGCACACGGGCGAGGCAGGTGTCTGGTTCCGGGTTCAGACCGAGGCGTGGGGCGAGGGCACAAGCTTCGGGCTCACCGCCATCCGTCGTACGGTCAAAGCGTTCAGCCATCCGCTCACGTCTCCTACCAACACCATCACGGCGGTCAGCGTGTTGACGATGGTGCTGCTGCTCTGGTTCCTCCGCAAGAACCGGCTCCCCGCGGCGCACAACGCCTACATCGCCGTGATCCTGTTGCTGATGGTGCTGCCCAGCACGGTCACGGCGCGCCCTCGTTTCCTGTACACCGCATTCCCGCTGCTGATCGCCGCTGCCGTCTGGCTGGAGCGCGACAAGCGCGATTGGTGGCCGTACGTCGTGGGCGCCTGCTCCGCCGGCCTGGTGGGTTTGACCGCGCTGTACGGGGTGCTCGGAGCCATCCCGTGAGCCACGGGCAGCTGACGGCACGCACCTCGCGGTGGTCCGTGGGCCTGCTCGCTCTGATCGCGTATGTGCCGATCCTGCTCACCAAGCCGGGCCGGATGCCGACCGACACCAAGCTGTTCCTGTATCTCGATCCAGGTCGCCTGATCGCCGATGCACCGTTCACCTGGGACACCCGCCAGTTCGGCGGTTGGGTGCCGCACCAGACCATCGCCTACCTCTGGCCGCAGGGCCCGTGGTACTGGGTGTTCGATCGTCTCGGGGTGCCCGATTGGGTGGCGCACCGACTGTGGATCGGCACTCTGCTGTTCATCGCCGCGCTTGGTGTCCACTGGGCTGCCCGCCTGCTCGGTCTGCCAAAGCAGGCCGCCATCGTCGCCGCGATCGTCTACCAGCTGTCGCCGTACATCCTCCCCTACGTCTCGCGAACCAGCGCGATGCTGCTGCCGTGGGCGGCGGTCGGCTGGCTCCTCGGCCTCACCATTCGGGCCGCTACCAGCGAGCACCGCTGGCGACATCCGGCCGTGATCGCGCTGGTGCTGCTGTCGTGCAGCGCGGTCAATGCCACCGCCGTGCTGATGATCGCACCGGCCCCGATCCTGTGGCTGGTGCACGCGATGTGGCAGCGCACTGTCACCTGGCGGCGGGCGCTGGGTGCCTCGCTGCGAATCGGTGGCCTCGGCATCGCAGTGTCGTTGTGGTGGGTGTTCATGTTGCGCGCCCAGGGAGCGTACGGGGCCGATGTGCTGGCCTACAGCGAGAGCCTGCAGGCCACGTCGCTGACCTCCGCATCGACGGAAACACTGCGTGGCATGGGCTACTGGCTGTTCTACGTCCGCGACCCGTACGCCTTCACCACCACGGCGTCGCAGGGGTACATGGAGTCCGGTGCCGCCATCGCGGTCAGCTTCCTCGTGCTGATCATCGGAGTCTCCGGCCTCGCGCTGTGCCAATGGAGCCAGCGCCGCTACGCGGCCCTGCTCGTGCTCGCCGGCATCGTGCTGGCCGTCGGCGTGCACCCGATCGACAATGCCTCACCGCTGATGTCGCCCCTTGCGGAGAACTCACGCAGCTCGCTCGCTTTGGCCATCCGCAGCAGCACTCGTGCGCTGCCGCTGGCGACACTCGGCCTCGCCCTCGGGGCCGGCGCGCTCGTCGCCGCGATCGCCGCAACCCGCTGGCGGGCACGGATGCTGGCGCCGTGGTTCGTGATCCTGCTCGCGATCGTGAACCTGCCAGCGCTGTTCGACGGCAACCTGGTCGACCCTGCCCTGGAGCGCGACGAGACCCCGCCGGCCGCGTGGCTGCAGGCGGCAGATGATCTGTCCGGGACCTCCAGCGAGTTCCGTGTGTTGGAACTGCCCGGCTCGGAGTTCGGTGCGTTCCGCTGGGGCTACACGGTCGACCCTCCCCTGCCCGGCTTGACCACCAAACCGCTGGTCACCCGGGACCTGTTGCCGCTGGGCTCGCCCGGGGTGATGGACCTGCTCTACGCACTAGACGACCGGATGCAGGACCACACGCTGGACCCCGACGCGATCGCCGCGGTCGCCCGCTACCTGGGCGCCGACACGATCTGGGTCGCGAACGACCTTGCCTTCGACCGCTTCCGCACACCGCGGCCGGAGGTCATTCACGATCTCTTCGCGGCGCAGCCCATCGGCCTCGGCGAACCTGTGCCGTACGGCGTGGCGGCACCGAACGTGGCGGACATCCCGATGGTCGACGAGGCGGCGCTCAGCAACCCCACCATCGGCGCGGCGCTCGCCCCGGTCGAGCTGGTGCCCGTGACGGAACCCGTTGCGATCGTGCGTGCCAGCGATCGGATGGTCGTGTTGGTGGGTAGCGGCGACGGCGTCCTGGACGCTGCAGCCGCCGGCCTGCTGCGCGGCGACGAGGCGCTGCGCTACGCGGCCGATCTCACCGAGGGCGAGTCGCTGGACGGCGCGGTGGTCATCATCACCGACTCGAACCGCGACCGTGCCCACCACTGGCGCAGCTCGCAGGACGTCAGCGGGTTCACCGAGACCGGCGGTGACGGCAGCGACGTGCTGCGCATCGACGAGGGCGACCAGCGCCTACCCGTCTTCGGCCTGGTAGCGAAGTCCGACGACCAGACGATCGCGACCCTCGAGGACGGCTTGGTCGTGAAGGCCAGCGGCTACGGCGAGCCGTTCGCCTACCGCCCCGAGCAGCGCCCGGCGATGGCCGTCGACGGCGACCCGACCACGGCATGGGTGGTCGCCGACCGCAGCGACCCGATCAGCCACTTCCTCACGGTCTCCACCACCGATGGCGTGCTCCACCTGCTGCAGCCGCAGGGCACCAACGCGAATCGGATGATCACGTCCGTCGACATCTCGGCCGGCTCCGACTCTGCCGCAGAGCCGCAGCATGTCGATCTCGGCCCGGAATCGCTGACCGGCGAGGGGCAGACGCTCGAAGTGCCCAGCGGGCCGATCACGATCACGATCACCGGCGTCGGGCCACGCCCTGGCGGCACCGATACCGGGCCGTCCGCGGTCGGGTTCGCGGAGCTGGGCATCGGCGCGCACCGTGAGATCGTCCGTGTGCCCGTCACCGCCGTCGACACGGCCGATGAGGCGCCGCTCGCCGTCGTCCTCACACGCTGGCGCACCGACCCGACGAACCGCTGGCGCAGCGACCCGGAGCCGACGCTGGAGCGCGAGTTCACCCTGGCCACCGACCACGAGTTCGATGTCACCGTCACCCTGCAGCAGAACGACCGAGCCGCCGACGCGGTGCTCGACCGGCTGGACCTGGTCAGCGGTGCGGTGACCTCCAACCGCCGCCTGACCGGCGTGCCCTCGGCACGCGGGTACTTCGCAGCCGACGGAAACCTCGACACCGCCTGGACCTCGCCGTTCACCGACTCGGTCGGCTCCACGCTGACGGTGCCGCTGAACTCGCCGCTGACCGAACTGTCGCTGCAGCAGACCGTCGACGTACAGCACTCCGTGATCACCGCCGTGCACATCTCCGGCCTCGGCGGCGAGTTCCATCTGCCGGTGCCCGCGCCCGACGCCGACGGCCGCAGCACACTGACCCTGCCGTCGGCGATCAGCGGCACAGAATTCATCCTCACCGTCACCGGCATCCAGGCCGCCACAACGATCGACCGACGATTCGGCGAGCCGACCACACTGCCCGTCTCGATCCGCGAGCTCACCTCGACGGCGATACCGCTGCCGCAGGTCTCCGGCATTGGCAGCGGCACACACTGCGACGACACACTGCTGCGCATCGACGGGCAGCCGGTCGGGCTGCTGATCCCGGCCGCTCGCACGATGGTTGCCACCCAGGTCACCACGTGCGAGCCGCTGGCGCTGGCCGCCGGAACGCACCGTGTCAGCACCGCCGATGGCCTGACCACCGGCACCGACGTCAACCAGATCCTGCTCGATCACGGGGTCGCCGAGGCGGCAGTGATGGCACCGTCGGCGCCGCAGGTCGCCGTCGAGCGGACTCGCACCAGCCGCACCGCAACGGTGGCGCCATGCCCCGACGGGTGCTGGCTGATCATGGGCGAAGGCCTCAACACTGGCTGGGTGGCGTCCGTGGGCCGCACGTCGCTGGGCACGCCGCAACAGATCGCGGGTGGTTTCAACGGATGGTGGCTGGCTCCGTCCGACACACCGACCGTCGTCGACATCGAGTGGCAGGCGCAGACTCCCGTCACGCTCGGCCTCATCATCTCGGCCGTCGCAGTGATGGGGTGCATCGCTCTCGCGATCGGCCCTCGCCGGCGACGCGCCACGGTCACCGACATCGTGTGGTCAGCTGAGCCGCCTCGCCTCGCCCGGACGATGTGGCAACCAGTTGGCCTGCGGCCGTCCATCGTTGCAGCAATTGCGCTTGTCGGGCTGACCTTACTGCTGGTCTCGCCGGAAATGGCGCTGTTCGCCGTTGTGCCGGCAGCGGTGATCGTGGCGCTGCGGCGGCCGCCGGTCGCCGGTTTGGTGGCGGTCGTGCTGATCTCCGGCATCGGCGCCCGCATCGTGCAGCGACAGCGCGGCGAGCGCCACCCCGCCAACGCTGCGTGGCCCGGCGTCTGGGAGAAGCTGCACGGCCCAGCACTGGTCGTGGTCATGCTGCTGGTAGCTGCCAGCCTGCTCGACGGCCATCACCATGGCAGCGCGCCGAGCGACGCCGACAGCGCCGCCGGCTGACCGGCCGGCGGCGACTGAACGTCACGCCAGCGCGGCGTGCTCCTCGGCTAACTCGTCGGCCAGGTTCTCCTCATCGCGCTGCGAGAGCAACTGCAGCAGGACCGCTGCCACGTACATGCCGAGGCCCGTGACGAGGGCTCGGTTGAACCCGACGGCCATCGAGAGGATCGTCGTCACCGACGAGCCGATCACCGAGAAGAACCCGTTGACCGCCCAGCACCAGGCCACCAGACGGCCCCTAACGTTCTCGTCGTTCCCGCTGGCATCTACCGCGGCGTCGATCCCGGTGGGCAGAAACACACCCAGCAGCAGGCCGATGGGGAACAGCATCGCGACCACCACGATGATGCGAGCCCACTGATTCCATGCGAGCGCGGTCTCGGTGACCGACTCGCTGATCGTCATGTAGACCACGCTCAGCACGACGAGCGCTCCGACGGTGCCGGGCAGGCCGGCCACCGGCCAGCGCTTGATCAGTGCGGAGAAGCGTGCACCGACGGCCGTGGCGATCAGCAGGGTGAACAGCGAGACCGACAACGACAACGTGGGAAAGCCGAGCAGCAACGAGAACCGCTGGATTCTCGAGATTTCGATCAGCATGAACCCCAGACCGAGGGCGGCGAAGTAGCCGAACAGGCGCCCGCGCCCGCGGACCTTCACCGCTCCGCCGCGACGGCGGGTGAGGCCGAACGGCAGCCAGAGGAACAGTGCTGCGACCACCGCGGCGACGGCCACCAGGACCACCAGCAGGCGTTCGCCGATGGCGATCTCGTTGTCCTCGAAACTGCGCGACCAGTCGGTGAGCACCGTGCCGAAGTCGGTGAAGTGCCAGAAGAACGGCCGATCGTCGTCGATCGCACCGATCTCGAACGGGTACTCGTCGACGATGGTCTCGACGGCCTGATTGTCCAACGTGATCAGGTCCGACGTCAGGCCATCGGCGCGCACCGCGTTCGGCAGGTACTTGGCCTCCGACCTGGGCAGGTTCTCCAACGAACCCTCGATGCGGCCGACCGTGGCCTCGTCGATCGGCGAGGCGAACAGCATGATCGTGCTGACCTTCTCCAAGTCGATCTCGCCGCTGTCGACGATGAGGGTCACGTGCTGGTCGTACACATCGACGCGACCGTCGAGCGCTGCCCGAGTAGTGAGCAGGTAGCGCGCCGTGCGGGTGGGCCGGCGATCGAACGCGAAGTCGCCGAACTGCGCCACCATGGCACCGTCGTCGGTGAGGTGATCGAACGCACTCTCCACCATCTGGCGGGTGTAGAGGTAGCTCTCGGACAACACGAAGGCACCGGAGGTGGCCGCATTCGACGCGGCATAGCTGTCGGGGGCGACGAACCAGATCAGGTCGTACTTCGTGTCCGTGCGAGCGAGGAAGGTGCGGCCGTCGCCCTGCACATAGTTCACACGCGGGTCGTCTACGACGTGGCCGGAGTAGTCGGCGAACGTGTTGCGCAGCAGGTTGACGGTGACGGGGTTCAGCTCGACGGCATCGACGTGGCCGGCGCCGAAGGTGAGCGAGGCCATGATCTCGTTGCCACCGGCCGCTCCGATGATCAGCACGTTGGGTGCCTCGTTGGCGAGTGCGGCAAAGGGCACCCGGCGGATGTCGGTGTCGAAACGAGCCGTCGTCGCCTCCGTGCCGTCGTAGCGCCAGATCGAGGAACCCCAGAGCCCATCGTGGTGCAGAACCTTCAGGTCGCCCAGATCAACCGCGTCGACACGGAAGACTGCACCCCAGTCACCGGCCTCCACCGGGTCGCTGTCGCGCAGCGTCTTAGTCGCGTCGGCCTTCACCTTCAGCTGGCCGGCGGCCAGCGCGAGCAGGGCCACCGCAGCTAGCGCGCCGGCAGCGGGCAGCCAATTGCGCCCCTCCGCGAGCACGATCGCGAGGCCGAGCACCGCCAACATCACCAGCGAGAACAGGATCATCGCCGGCGGCCCGATGGTGGACTCCAGCGGCACTGCGACCAGGCAACCGAGCGCGGCACCGGCGAGATCCCAGAAGTACAGCCGGCGCATCTGCTCTGCCTGGCTGACCACCAGCGACGCGAACAGGATGCCGACTGCGAAAAACACACCCGTGATGGACACGGACAGCACCAGCAGCAGGACCAGCTGCCACACGGCCGCACCGATGCTGCCCGTCCAGATTACGTTCACATCGGTGCCGAGGCGGGCTACCACGGCGTATCCGATGACACCGACAAGGGCCGCCGCCGGGGCCACCCGCTCCACCAGGCGCACCGTGTCGAGGGAGCGCAGCCGGTTCGACAGCGAGGTGAACGCGCTGGCCGCACCAAGGCCGAGCAGGGCCAGCCCGATGACGAAATAGGTGTAGTAGTAAAAGAGCTTGAACGAGATGACCCGCGTGTAGGCGATCTCCAGCGTCAGGCTGACGAAGCCGATGACGAAGGCGGTCACCAGGCGAAGCACCACTGATTGTCGGGCAGAGCTCATGCGCGCATCTCGGAGCTGTTCACGGGGCGTGACGCTAGCCGCCGCGATGGCCTGCAACCGGGGTTCGGCCCGATGTCCCCGACAGATCGACTGCGCCGGCTGGTCGGATCAGTGAGCCGAACGACCGAACCTCCGCCACGGCTGGGAGGTGGCGAGCTGCTGCACCGCCACCGCGGTCAGCAACACGCGGCTCGGCTCAGCGGTGGAGCGGCTGCGGTGGCTGCCCTAGAACTTCCTGTCCGGGCTTTGGGTGACGGGTAGCGCTTGTCGTTCCGGGGTTCATGATGCCTTCTTGAGGCGGGAGTGCCACTTCGTCAGCCAGGTCACGAATCGCAGGCCCAGACGCCCACAGCGAGTCGCGTGGCGCCCTAGGCAGGGATGGTCAGGAGGTTGCGCGGCATGGCAGCGACAACGGCCGCGCTCGCTCCTGCCACTCCAGTAGCCTACCTGCCCGTGACTGCTGCAGCCCGACCCTGCCTATCCGTTGTGGTGCCGTGCTACAACGAGGAGGCGACCATCCTCCAACTCCTCACCAAGGTCTCCGAGTCGCCGTGGGTGCTCGAGATCGTCGTGGTCGACGATGGCAGCACCGACCGTAGCCGTGAACTGTTGGCATCGCAGGCCGACCCAAAGGTGCGCGTGCATCTGCAGCCGCACAACCAGGGCAAGGGCGCCGCCCTGCGGCAAGGCTTCGCACTCGTCACCGGCGAGTACGCCGTGGTGCAGGACGCAGATCTGGAATACGACCCTGCCGATTACCGTCTGCTGCTCGAGCCGTTGGAGAACGGCCGCGCCGACGTGGTATACGGCTCACGGTTCCAGTCCGGCGCTCCGCACCGAGTCTTGCTGTTCTGGCACACCGTCGGCAACAAGCTCCTCACCGTGTTCTCCAACATGATGACCGACCTCAACCTCACCGACATGGAGACCTGTTACAAGGTCTTCCGTCGCGAGGTCATCCAGAGCATCGAGATCGAGGAGGACCGCTTCGGCTTCGAGCCGGAGGTCACCGCCAAGGTCGCGGCGATGCGCTGTCGAATCTACGAAGTCGGCGTGTCGTACTCCGGCCGCACGTATGCCGAAGGCAAGAAGATCGGCTGGAAGGACGGGATGCGAGCGATCGTGTGCATCGTCAAGTACAGCCCTATTGGTCAACGCTGGCGGCGGCGCGGTGCCCGGGGCTGACACCCTGCTGGCAGGTCCTTCGGCGACCTCGCTCCGCCAAGAACCGTCGCTCGACGGGCTCCGCGGCATCGCTGTGGCCGCGGTGCTGCTGTACCACGCGGCGGCCCTCGCCGGACGGCCACAATGGCTCACCGGCGGTTTCCTCGGCGTGTCGCTGTTCTTCGTCATCAGCGGCTACCTGATGGTGTCCCTGATGCTGCTCGAACACCAGACAACCGGCACCGTCGATGCGTGGCGCTTCGCCGCCCGGCGTGTACGTCGCCTCGTACCAGCCTCACTGGTCGTCGTCATCGCCTCCATCCTGCTCGCACTCCCCCGCTTGTCGGCCTGGTCGGGTCTGCACGCCTCCGATGCGCTCGCCGGCATCTGGGGCGTCATGAACTGGCAGGTGATCCGTCTCGGGCCATCCCAGGTGGTGCGCGGTATCGGCCCCATCGGGCCGTACTGGTCGTTGGCTGTCGAAACCCAGTTCTATGTGGCGTTGGCGCTCCTGGCGATACCCATGCGACGATCGCGGACACCACGGCGCTGGGTATGGGGTTTCGCTGCCCTCGCCTGGGCGCTCGGGGCGGCCAGCCAGCTGCTGCGTGGCGGCACTGATCTTCACCGGGAGTTCGGGACCGATTATCGAGTCGCGGAGTTGGCCACTGGAATGGTGCTGGCGCTGGTGTTCGGCTCGGTGCACCGCAACGCGTCGCCGTCGCAGTCGCGTGGGCTCGTCGCGCTCGGGGCTGTTGCTGCCTGCACTTGCCTGGCCGGCTTCCTCTGGGCCGACTTCGATCCGCCGTGGCTGCTTGGCGGCGGGTTCCTGCTGGTTGCCGTCGTGGCAGCCGTCTGGGTGCATGTGGCGCTCACGTCCGTGTGGTGGCGACACGCACTGTCCGTGCGGCCGCTGGTGTGGGTGGGGAAGCTGAGCTACTCGTTGTACCTGGTGCACTGGCCGGTGGGCCTGCTCCTGAACCGCCACGCCTCGCTCTCCGGAGCAACGATGATCATCACCAGCGTGGTAGCCACCCTCGCCGCCGCATCGGTGCTCCACCGGCTGGTGGAGCAGCCCCCTCGCCACTGGTCGGCCCGACCCCGCACAGTGCTCCTGGCCGGCCTCGGGGCATCAGTGGGGGCCAGCCTGCTGGCGTTGGCCGTCCTGCCGTAGGCTCCCCGACCGTGGATCTCCGCGAACGCGAACAGCACAGCCAGCGACACCCGTGGGAGGTGGCACGGAGCCGGTTCTTCCGCCGCCTCGTCCGCGACAGGTGCACACCGCTGCCTCAGCGTGTGATCGACGTCGGTTCAGGGGACGGCTGGTTCGCCGAGCAGCTGCTCGCAGACCTCGGCCCCTCCGCCGACATCACCTGTCTCGATGTGCATTACACCGACGACGACCTCGCTGCCGACTTGCTCGCCGGCATCACCAGGGTTCGCACAGCGCCCTCGTCGCCCGCGCAGGTCGTGCTCGCACTGGACGTGCTGGAGCACATCGCCGACGACACTGCCTTCGTCGCCGAGCAACTCCGACCCCTCGTCGCTGACGGCGGCTTGCTGATTGCGAGCGTGCCCGCTCATCAGGCGCTCTTCACCAGCCACGACACCGCGCTGGGGCACCACCGCCGTCACAGCGCCGCCAGCCTCGCCGCGTTGTTGTCGCCCTCGTTCGAGGTGCTGCACCAGGGCTCCCTCTTCACGTCGCTCCTCGCGCCCCGCGCCCTGGTCGCCGGCATCGAACGATTGCACGCGCCCAGCGGTGAGCCGGCTGTGGACTCTGTGTGGCGGCACGGGCCAACGCTCACCCGTGCCATCACCGCAGCGCTCAGCGCCGACGCAGCGGTCGGCAGGCTGTTCGCCGACCGCCGCTACCGGCCGCCGGGCCTCAGCGTCTGGGCAGTCTGCAAGCCGCGAGAGCAGCGATGACGGCGGGCGCAGTCTGCCGGATCGTCATCCCCTGCTACAACGAGGAGCAGCGGCTGGAGCCGGCCCGTGTCACCGAGCTGCTCGAGGCGGCCAACTGCACGGTGCTCCTGGTGAACGATGGATCCACCGACAACACAGGCTCCCTCCTCGCCTCCCTGGCAGCCACCGACGAGCGAATCTCTGTGCTGACCCTGGCGAAGAACTGCGGCAAGGCCGAAGCAGTGCGGCAAGGGCTGCAGGGCGCCCTCGCCACGGGCGCAGACCTGGTCGGCTTCGCCGACGCGGACTTCGCCACCCCGCCGTCGGAGATCGCCCGTTTGGTGCAGATCTGCCGCGAGACCGACCGGCGGGTGGTGTTCGGAGCTCGAGTGGCGTTGCTCGGCCACGACATCGAACGCGGTCTGTTCCGCCACTACACGGGCCGCTTGTTCGCCACCTGCAGCAGCCTCGTCCTCGGGTTCGATGTGTACGACACCCAATGCGGGGCAAAGTTGTTTGCCGCCACCACGCAGCTGCACTCAGCCCTCGCCCAGCCGTTCGTGGGCCGCTGGTCGTTCGACGTGGAGCTTCTTGGCCGCCTCGCCGCCGCCGACGGGACCGAAGGGTTCCTGGAGGTGCCCCTGCTGCACTGGAGGGAGATCGGCGGATCGAAGCTGGGCATGTCGGACTCCATTCGATCCACGGCCGAGCTGTGGTCGGTCCGGCGGCGGTTGCGGAAGTTCCGTGCCGGCGTGGGCTCAGCCGCCGGTCACCGTTAGGTCGATCAACACCACGGCCACCTGGGTGCCGTCCGGTGCCGTTGCGCTGGCCACTACCTGCTCGCCGTCAGCGAGTTCGGTGGCGCCCACCCGTAGCTGGATGGACCACTGCTCGTCGTTGCGCCGGTGCCGGTGCTCGCCCAACTGGCGGGCGAAGCCGGGGTCACCGGCACGAATCGGCTGGCCGGCATCTGTGAGGGCAGCGAGCACCGGACCGCTGTAAGGCTCCGCGAACTGCAGCGTGCTGCCGTCGAAGTAGGCGGGCCCCGGCAACTGCACGCCCTCCAGCTGGTTCATCAGGGAATGGATGGCTTCGTTCGACGAACGAGATGCAGACGGGCCGAGATCACTGTCCTTCGCCGGCACCGCCAGCAGCGCCAGCACGGCCACGAGCGCATAAGCCGCCATCCTGCGCCGCGCCGGCGGCACGAGCGTCTGCAGGAAGAGGCACTGGACGGCATTGCCGACGGCCAGCATGGTGAGCAGTGCGATCGGCCACAGCCAACGAACCTGATGAGGCGCCAGCCCGAGCACGCCAGCGGGCATGACGGTGGCCGTGGCCAGCGCCAACAGCACCGCCACTGTCGTCACCAGGAGCAGCACAAACGCGGCCCGTTGGCGTCGGCGCCAGCACAGCCAGAGCAGCCAGCCGACCACCCCGAAGAACACTGCCATCGCAGCCGCCGCCCCCGCAGGCCCCACGAGACCGGCCGGACGCAGCGAGCCGTCGACCGAGTACGGCGTGGGCTGCACTGAATCGGTGAACGACGACCGCAGCCACCACGGCGGGAGCACCACCACCTGTGCCACCAGGCGGCTGGCCAGACCGGCGCCCAACGGCTTGTCCGCGCCCGAACTGGCATCCAGCACCCGGCTGAGGTTGCCCTCCCCCGGCCCGAACAACTGCTCGAGCAGCGGCTGCAGCCAGCACAGGAAACCGACGACCAAGGTTGCCACCAGCCCGCGCCGCCATCCGGCGGCACCCGCTTGCATGCCGCCCGACCGGCGACGATCCATCAGCCAGCACACGACTGCCCCGGCAGCGAGCAGACCGAGCACCACATACGTGAAGCTGAGGTGGGCGCCCATCACCAGACTGCCGATTCCCACAGCCCACGGCAGCGACCGCCATCGTCCCGCCGCCACCGCCACCACGGTGGCGAGGAAGGCCAAGAACGGCAGTACCAGGCTGTGCGGTTGCCACACGTCAACCAGCATCTCGCTGCCCATCGACCACGAGAGGCCGGTGGCGGCAACGGCGAAGAGCGCCTCGCCACGGCGCCCGTCGAAGTGGCGGCCATGCCGCACCGCCACCCAGATGGCAGCGAGGTTCAGCGAGCCGGCCCCGATCACCGAGCCGCTGATGATGCCGAGCGGCTTGACGAACAACGCCAACGCCTGAAAGTGCAGCGGCGACGGGTTGTTGAAGTCGATTCCCGCGGTCAACGAGGCGGACGTCCAGGTGCCGAACCACGGATGGTTAGCCGTGAACGTGTCGTTTGCCCGCAGCGTGATGAGGCCGTTGTCGCCGAGCGGAACACGGTGCGAGATCAGCCCGCGAACGATGGCGAGCAGCACCGGCAGCATCGCGACCAGCGTGAGAGCAGCCGAGCGGCGATCAAGCTGCGGCCGCGGCCAAGAGAACTGGCACAAGCGAGTGCTCGGCATCAGAACGTGCCCGGTGGGGCGACGAACACCGCGGTCTCCTCGCCCAACACCAACATGCGTGCCAGCATAGGTTCCACGCCAGCAGGCAGGCCGGGCGCAATGGAGGCACCGAACAGGTTCGTGTCGACGAGGCCGGCCACGTCATCCAACCCGGCCGCCTGCAACTGTCCGATCGCGCCGGCACGCAGTCGCTGAAACTCGGCCAGCTCGGTCGGCGATCTTGGCTCGAAGTAGGCGACCTCCTCCGCCTCGGGTCGGCTACGCCAGTCGGCAATGTTCACACCCGTGACGAGCACGACTTCCGCCGTGGCGCGAGTTGGGTCGGTGATCCGCTGTGGGGTGACTGGCACGCGGTAGGTCTCATAGGCCATCGCAGTGAAGCCGAGGCGTTCGAGTTCGCTGATCAGGCCATAGCCCTGTGAACCGAAGTAGTAGGCGTCGGCCCACACGACTGCGTAGTTACCACTGCGACCGTCGGCGGCGCCGACCCCGGCGGCGAGCGCCTCAGCGGTGGGTTGCACCACCGCGTCGAGCGAACGCGACAGTCGCGCCTCAGGCGGGTCCACCGTCGCCGCGTCCTTCACGAACACCACCATCGCCAGCGCCGCGATCACCCTGCAGACCTTGACCACCGGAACGGCGCGACGGCCGCGTGTCTCCCACCAACTGATGAATGTCCAGATCGTTGCGGCGGCGGCGAGCAGCGCAATCGACCACGACCACAGTGTCAGGTAGTACCAGACCTTGCCGAAGATGCGGGCGGTAGATGTGAACGCCACGAACGCGACGACGGCCACCACAAGATGCAGGCGGAACGGCCGGCGATCCGCCAGTCGCCACGCCACAGGCACGGCTGCTGCCCACAGCAGCAGCACCAGCGCACCGATCTGCCAACGACCGCCGGCAAGGTCGTCGAGGCTGTCGATGAAGTAGTCACTGCGGCCGGCCGAGCCCGTGACGATACGGGTGAGATCGAAGTGAGCCAGCACCGTCTTGATGCCGACCGCGAAACCCACCGGTTCTTCCGGCGGTGACAGGAAGTGGCGCCGGAGCATCGTGATGTTGCCGGGCGTACGGCGAAACTCGTCGACGAACACCGGCAGCCAGAGCAAGGCGCCGAGACCGACGGCTGCCACTACGCTACGACGCTCGGCCGCAGTGGCGGTGCGGGCCTTCCACCAGCGCCGGACCACTACCCCGAACGCCAGCGCACAGAGGACAACGCACAACGCCAGGTAAGGCACGTGCGTCTGCGCACAGAGGCTGGAGAACGCCACCAGTGGCAGTAGCAGCACATGGTCACCCTCGAGCACCCCCCACGTGCACAGCAGCACGACGATGAAGCTGACGAGGGGCAGATATGGATTCCACGGCTGGGTGAGGACGCTCGCGCCAAGCCAGGCGAGCGCCACCAGGACGACCGCGGCCACACCGAGCAGCAGCCTGCGGCCACCGCGGCGGGCCGCTGCCCACACAGCCACCCACGCCGCACCGACGTTGATGACCGCGGTGGACACCAACAAGCCGTACGAGCTGCTGCCCAGCAACTTGTAGATGGGCCAGAGCAGATAGAAGCTGAGCGGCCCAGGGTGGCTGCCCTGATCGGGGAACTTGCCGATACGGCCCGGTAGGCCGATCAGCGGGGTGTGCGACGTGAAGACATCGCGCACCCGCAGTTCGGTCATTGCGAGGTCGAGCACAGGCACCCAATGGGTCGTTGAGAGCGCGACCAGCGCCACCACGAACGGCAACGCCAGTGCCGCGCGTACCGACCAGGTGAGCGCCCGGTCACTCATCGGCGGGCGATGCGAGCACGCAGACCACGCGCTCGGTCGGCAATGCCCCACCGGGTGACCAACAGCATCGATTCCACGATGATGCGGCCCGACATCTTGCTGGTGCCCTTCACCCGGTCTTTGAACAGGATCGGCGTCTCGACGATGGTCGCCCCTTGGCGGGCCAGCCGCCGCGTGAGCTCGGTGAGGAACGCGTACCCTTCGGCGCCGGTGCTCCCGGGGTCGATCGCCTTCAGAGTCTCTTCCCGATACGCCCGAAAACCAGCCGTGCAGTCGCGTACCTTGGCGCGCAGCAAGAGACCCGTGTACCGGTTGCCCCAGCGCGACAGCAGCCGACGGCGCAGCGGCCAGTCCTTCGTGCCACCTCCTGCCACGTAGCGACTGCCAATCACGACGTCGGCGCCACCTTCCAGCAGCCGCAGCATCGTCGGCACGACGTCCGGATCGTGGGAGAAGTCGCTGTCCATCGTCACGATGGCGTCGTACCCGGCATCGAACGCCAATGAAAAGCCATGGCGATACGCAGCACCGAGGCCCGGCTTGCCGGATCGGTGCACGACGATGACTCTGCCGAGCTCGGCCGCAGCCGCTTCGGCCACGTCGCCGGTGCCGTCAGGGCTGAGGTCGTCGATCACCATCAAGTCGGCCTCGGGCACCGCGACACGCAGCGCGTGCAAGAGGTCGGCGATGTTCTCCCTCTCGTTGAAAGTGGGGACAACGACAACAGTACGCACGGGCGGCGATGCTACAACGCCGATACGATTCCAGTGCTCATGCGCCAGGTGCCCGCCCTTCCCATCGTCGGTTCGTTCGCCGAGCGACTACTGCACCGCGACCTGCCCGAGCTGCCCTCCGAGCGCCGCAAGGAGGTCGTCGCGTTCATCGCTCACCGGGTCGACGGCCTCCCCAGCTTCACCCGTTTCGGCGTGCTCGTGCTCGGCTCCGTGTTCCGTTTCGTGCTCGCCGTGCCCGGGGGCTGGGGCGTCGCGACGCTGGTGATGAAACTGCCGCTGCCGCTGGTGGCCGAATACCCGCGACTGATCCGCTCGCTCGGCTTCGCATATGTCTGGGAGCACTGGCCCACCGTCAGCCCTACTGGTGCGGCAACCTGATGGCAGCACAGCAGGCAACCGCGGCAATGGATGCCGACGTCCTGATCGTCGGCAGCGGTGCGGGTGGCGCCACCACGGCCACCGTGCTCGCGGAAGCCGGCCTCGACGTCTTGATCGTCGAAGAGGGCGCCTGGATTGAGCAGGGCGCCGTCGTGCCGTTCTCGCTCGACCAGATGGAGCAGCAGTACCGCGCCGGTGGCGTCACCGTCGCCCTCGGCCTGCCCTCCATTGCCTACACCGAGGGCCGTTGCGCCGGCGGCGGCACCGAGGTGAACAGCGGCCTGTACTGGCGCCCACCGGGCGACGTGTTGCAGCGCTGGCGCGAGCAATTCGACATCGCAGATTTCGACCCCGACGAGCTGCTCGCGATCGCCGATGAGGTGGAACGCGAGATCAGCGTGGGCACCGTCCCAGGCGCCTACACGGAGCCCAGCGAAGTGCTGCGCCGCGGCGCCGACGCGCTCGGCTGGCGCAACGGTGAGATCCCGCGCTGGATGAAATACCCCAACGCAGAGAATCCAGGTGGGGGCGATGCCACCACCGGCGAACGCCAGTCGATGACCCGCACCTACCTGCCGCGGGCGATGAAGGCGGGCGCGCGCATGGCCGTCGGCTGCCGCATCGACCGCTTGGTGCAGCGCAGTGGGCGGGCCACCTCGGCGGACACGATGCTGGCCGATGGCACACGCGGCACCATCACGTTCCGACACGTCTTCGTGTGCGGTGGCGCCATCCAGTCCCCTGCACTGTTGCAACGCTCGGGCGTCCACGGCCACATCGGCAAGACGTTGGCGGTGCACCCCACCGTCAAGCTCGCTGCTCGTTTTTCCCACGCGCTCAACGTGCCCGACGACGTGCCGGTGCACCAGGTGAAAGAGTTCGCACCGCACCTTTCGTTCGGCGGTTCGGCCAGCAACCCCGGCCTTGTGGCGCTCAACCTGCTCGACCAGTGGAGCACTTTCAAGCACGCCGTCACCCAGTGGCAGAACATCAGCGTCTACTACGCGGCGATCACGAGCGAAGGTCGCGGCCGAGTTCGCAGCTTCCCGCACATGAAGGATCCCGTGGTGACGTACGGCCTCACAATTCGTGACCGCGAACTACTGCGCAGCGGCCTCGCCCGACTGGCCCTGGTGATGCTCGAAGCCGGCGCCGTCGAGGTGTACCCGTCGTTCAAGGGTGCGCCTTCTGTGAAAAACCGTCGCGATCTGGCAACGATGCAGAAAGCGTTCTCCGCCACCAAGGCCACAGTGATGACGGTCCACCTGTGCAGCACTGTCCCCATGGGCGAGAAGGCCGGACAGACCGGCGCCAACTCCTTCGGCCGGGTGCACGGCTGCTCCAACATCTATGTCAACGACGCCTCACTGCTGCCCACGGCACCCGGCGTCAACCCGCAAGCATCCGTGATGGCGTTCGCCATCCGCAATGCCCGCCACTTCGTTGTTGCCCACGGTCACTGACCGCGAGAATCCTCAGGGCAGAAGTAACTCCGGGGTGAGCGCCATGCTGCGGACCACGAGCAGCACGGCCACGACGGACCACACGCTGGCCGCAACCGCTGCACTCATCATCCAAGGGCGACTGTGGCGGCCCGCAACACGCCAACGAGCCACCAACAGCGGGACCGCTGCGCAGGTCGCACACACCAACGCCGGCAGGAAGTCGAGCACATACCGTTGGGTGATCGCCACGTTGGTCACGGTCAACAGCACAGCGGTCGAGCACGCAGCGGTCAGCCAACCCCACGGGATCGTGCGCCCCTCAGCAGCACCATTCACTGTGTCTCGCCGCCGTAGACGCCCGGCGATCACCCAGATGAGCATCGCCAGCTGGGCCGGCAACAGTGCTGTCAGGCTCACAACCGGTTCCGAGTATGAGCCGCCGGCAGGCAGCGGCGGCAACGCCGCCAGCTTCGGTGCTCGCACCAGCCACTCGCCTCCCATCCTGATTCCGTCAGGTCGCACGTAAGCGAACAGGTCCGTTGGCAGGAACACCGCTCCCTCGGAGCGAGAGCCGTTCACCATGTAGATCTGTGCCCACAGTGGCGATTCAGGTACCTGTTCGTTGAGGGTGTGGGCCGGGAAGGGCGTACCGAACTTGAGCACATAGGCACCGAGGCACAGCATCGCCGGCATCACGATGAGTGCGGCGCTGCCCGCCAGTCGCTGGCGCCGCTCTGCGGGCGCCGAGCGCCACAGGAGCAGCGCTCCCAACACCGCGGGAGGGATCATCTGCGTGGGCCTGCTGCTCGCTGCGGCGGTCCACCACACCACGGCAAGGATGGCATCTGGCCGCCGCTGATCGGCCAACCACCGGACGACGCTGCGGACCCCGAGCAAAGCGAACGCCACCGCCCACACGTGGGCCTCGTCGTAGACAGACGGGCGAGAGCTGAGCAACGGGAGTGCGCCGAGCGGAGCAGCCAGCACAGCCCACAGCGTCCATCGGGCACGGCTGGAGCCACCGGCAGCGTCGACCGCGCCACCCACGAGATCGGCGATCACGGCGCACGAAACAACGATTGCGGCGGCGATGTAGACGGGCGTGAACGAGCGGGCACTGAAGAGTGCAACGGGCATTCGCAACACGCTGGGCGAGATGCCGAAGTAACCGAAGCAACGCGCGCCGCGCACGAAGCACTCGCCAGCCAACGACGAAGGCTGTACGTCGAGCCTGCCGTGCAGCATCGCTTGCAACTGTGCGCGGAAGAAACGTGAAGCACCCCAGTTGGTGGCGCCGTCGGGTCGCCAACTGCGTGCAGACGCAAAGTAGTACGCAGGCAGCAGCACCAGCGCTGCAGCAGTGACCGGCCGACGTCGGAGGAGAGAACTGCCCATCGTATCGTCCTCTCCTCCTCGCCAGCGATCCGCTGCCAAGGTGCGACGCTAACATTCACTGCCAAGATGACGAAACAGCCCGCCCCCTCCTTGCCACATCAACCGTGGGCGGCGCCGCACACCACGGTCGTCACAGGCGCCGCTGGCTGGCTGGGCCGGGCGCTCACTCACCGCCTGTTGTTGGACCCGCAGCGCGCCCGTCTGCGCCTGCTCGCGCACAGCACCGCCGAGGCTGCTTCACTGAAGGACTTCGTCGGCGAGCGCGACGGGGTCGAGATCATCATCGGCGACATCGCGAAGGCCGACACCGCAGCCCGCGTGATGCACGGCGTGGGCGCCGACGCCGACGTGGTGCACACTGCGGGCATCATCCACCCGAAGTCCGTGCGCCAGTTCTACGCCATCAACACCGAGGGCACTCGCCACCTCGCCGGCGCAGCGAACGACGCCGGTGTTCGCCGGTTCGTGCATGTGTCGTCCAACAGCCCGTTCGGCACCAACCCGGACAAGGGCGACACGTTTCGTCATGACGAACCGTTCAACCCGTACCTCGGCTACGGCACGTCGAAGATGCAGGGCGAGATGGCCGTCAACGAAGCCGTCGCCGCCGGGCTCGACGCCACCATCGTGCGGCCGCCGTGGTTCTACGGCCCATTCCAACCGCCACGCCAGACCACGTTCTTCCGCATGGTGCGCAATGGAAAGTTCCCCGTCATCGGCAAAGGCGACCAGCGCCGCTCGATGGTCTACGTCGACAACCTGGTGGACGGCATCCTCTGCGCCGAGCTCACACCCGCCGCCCGCGGCAATGGCTACTGGATCGCCGACGAGCGGGCCTACACCGTCGTCGAGATCGTCGAGACGGTCGGTCGTGCCTTGGTCGACGAAGGCCTGTCGGTGAAGCCGCCCACCACCAGCCTGCCCAGGCTGGCTGCCCGGGTCGCCGAACTCGGCGACCGAGTGCTGCAGAGCATCGGCGTGTACCAGCAGCAGTTACACGTGCTAGGCGAGATGGGCCACACCATCGCGGTCGACATCAGCCGCAGCACCACCGACATCGGGTACGTGCCGAAGGTGGAGCTCTACGAGGGCATGCGCCGCAGCATCCGCTGGTGCCTCGATCAGGGGCTGGAACTGTGACGCTCTCGCTCGTCACCGGCGGCAGCGGCTACTTCGGCTCGCTGCTCGTCCACCGCCTCGTGGCGGCCGGGCACACCGTACGGGTGCTCGATCTCAATGATGTCGACGACCGGCCCGCCGACGTGGAGGTCATCCAGGGCGACATCCGCGATGCGGCAGTAGTGGCCCGTGCGGTGAAGGGCATCGACATCGTGTTCAACAATGTTGCCCAGGTACCGCTCGCGAAGGACGAAGAACTGCTGCGTACGGTCAACGTCGATGGCACCACGCTGCTGCTGTCGGAATGCATGAAGGCAGGCGTCGGCAAGGTCGTGCACACCTCGTCCAGCGCCGTGTTCGGTGTGCCGCGCAGCAACCCCGTGCTACCCACCACTGTGCCTTCCCCCGCCGAGTCGTACGGACACGCCAAGCTGGCCGCCGAGTGGGCCTGCCTGGACGCAGTCCGCAACGGCCTTGATGTCACCATCGTGCGGCCGCGCACCATCCTCGGCCACGGTCGCCTCGGCATCTTTGGCATCCTGTTCGAGTGGGTGGCCGACGGCGCCGACATCTTCGTGCTCGGCGACGGAAGCAACCGCTACCAGTTCGTCCACGCAGACGACCTGGCTGACGTGTGCGTGCTCGCTGGGGCAAAGGCTGGCCCGGCCGTGTTCAACGCCGGTAGCGACCGTTTCGGCACCATGCGCGACGGCCTCGAGTCACTCTGCGCCCACGCGGGCACCGGCTCCAAGGTGCGCTCACTGCCCGCAGGGCCGGCCGGGCTGGGGATGAAGGCGGCAGCCGGCCTGCACCTCGCCCCGTTCGCGCCGTACCACTGGCTGATGTACAGCAAGTCGCTGTGGTTCGACATCGAGCACGTGAAGGACGCACTCGGCTGGCAGCCGAAGTTCTCCAACGAAGAGATGCTGGCCGACAGCTACGACTGGTTCCTTGCGAACCGCGCCAGCACCGCCGATGAAGGCAAGAGCCACCACCGCACGATCGCCAAACAGGGTGCGCTGAAGCTGCTGAAGGGCGCCACCAGGTTCCTGCCCCGCTGACCTGCCCTCGACGCGCCCAAGACGCGCCGACGGGCTCAGGGGCCAGGCGGCTCACTCAGGGTTGGTGACGACGAATGTGCCGCGTGTCTGTCGGCCCGCTTCAGTGGCGGCGGGCCGCTCTTGCCATCACCTGGCCGTGGAGGCCAGCCAGCACTCCTCTGGCGCTGGCTTCCCAGGTGAGGGTCTTTGCCCGAGCGAGCGCTGCATCGGCCAACGCTTGGCGGCGGGGCTCATCGAGCAATACCTCGCCGATCGTTTCGCCAAGGCGTTCGAGTGGCACCAGGACGCCGGTGACCCCGTCGACCACGCTGCTGCGATGGCCGTTCACATCGGTGGCCACCGCCGGCGTGCCACACGCTGCGGCCTCGGTGAGCGTCAGGCCCCAGCCTTCGGCCAACGACGCGCTGGTGACCAGCCACGCCTGCTGGTACAGCGCCACCAACTCTTCATGGTCGAGCCGGCCGGCGAGGTGGATCCAGCCCCCAGCCTGGTGAGCTGCGATGCGTTCGGCCAGCAGGCCGTGCAGCGGCCCCTCGCCAACGATGACCACCTGCAGGTCAGGTACGCGGCGTTTGGCGATGACGGCCGCCTCGATCAGCTGGTCCTGCCGCTTCACGGGCGCGAGCCGACCGACGCACACGATCGTCGGCACAGGCGAGCGGACGTCGGCCGGCTGGAACATCTCTTCGACGCCATTGTTGACGGCCACGACCCGCTCGGGTTTGAAGCCGAGCTGCAGCAGTTCTTCGCGCGTGGCCTCACTCGGCGTCATCGTCAGCGTGCGCCGGTAGAACGGCGGCGCCAGCCGAGCCTCGACCGCTCGCCCCAGGAAGGCCAATGGCCTGGGCAGCAACTGATCCCACATCGGGCCGTGCACATGGTGCAGGAATGTGATGCGCGGCTTGTGGCACCACACCGGGCTGAGCCACGGCACACCGTTCCAGATCTCGACCAACGCGTCGAACTGGCGACGGGAGCGCACCTCACGGGCAACGCCACGGGGAAACACGCTGTACCGGCTGCCTCTGCGCACCACGTCGTAGCCATGGCGCACGGCGACCGGCGGCTGCCCGACCGCCCTCGAAGTGCGATGCGTGATCTCCAAGCCGGCTTCGGCCCAGCGCCGCATGAAATGGTCCGCATGCACCTCCGAGCCACCCGCATCGGGGTCGTCGAGGTCGCGCCAGGCGAGCACGTGCACTCGGCGGCAGCCCACCGCGATCATCTCGGCGGCGAGTTGGTCGATGCTCGGTTCGGTTGTGGCGCCCGGCGCCGCCTCGTTCGACATGGCGGGGGCACGCTACCCACCCAAACCGCGAGACGGTGTGATGACGCCGCTGGTCACTAGAGTCGCCGCCGTGCCCGCAGCCGATCAAGAGTCGTCCACCGTCGAGGCCGCTGACGTGCCATTCGTGCTCGGCGGCCGTCTGAGCCGACGGCTGACGCGCAAGGGTGCCGCTGCAATTGCAATGGTACTGGCCGTCATCGCGGTGCCGCTGCGCGGCCTGTTCCTCGCCACTGGCAGCTCGATGGAGGAAGGGTTCATGCTCGCCTTCCCTCAGCGGTTGCTCAAAGGCGACGTTCCCAACGTCGACTTCCTCCACCTCTACGGGCCGTTCAGCCTCCACGTGCTCGCTGGCTGGTACTGGCTGTTCGGCGACACCTTGGAGAGCCAGCGGGTGTTCGGCCTGCTGCAGCACCTCGGCATCATCTTTGCCCTCTACGCATTGGCCCGCGCGTGGGGCCGGCGGGTTGCCGTCATCAGCGCCGTCACCGTCACCCTGCTGGTGCTCACACCGATCGGCCTGTCGGCGCTGGCCTGGGAAGGTGCCATCGCACTCGGGCTGTGGAGCGTCGTGTTCGGCATCCGTGCCTTGAACACCGACGGCCGCTCACGGCAGGCTGCGCTGCTTGCCGCCGGCTTGCTCGTCGGCTTCGCACTCGGCTACCGGCCAGACCTCGTGCTCGCACTCGGCCTGGTGCACGGCTGGCTGCTGTGGATCAAACGCGGCGAGTGCACATGGAGGCCGGTCGGTATCGGCCTCGCTGTTGGTGCGTTACCGATGGTCGTCCACCTTGCATTGGCCGGCATCGGTCCGAGCGTGCGCGGCATGTTTCTCGAGCCGGTATTCGACCTGCGACCCGGCCGCGCGCTGCCGAGCCCGCCGAGCTTCAGCGAGATCGACGGTGCATTGCAGGCCGTCGCCGAGGGTCCTCTCGACGCACCCTGGTGGCGCTTTCCCTCGCTCTCTGCCGGGCACCAGCTGTTCGTGTGGTACTTCGTGGTGATCGCCGTGGCACTCGCCTTGCCCGTCATCACCTGGCATCTACGTCGACGCAGCGGCGAGGTGAGCAGCCGGCTGACCGTGCTGTTCGGCGCTTCACTGTTCGGCCTGGGTATGTTGCCCCAAGCCCTCCAACGGCCGGACAGCACCCACCTTGCCTGGGGTTCGTGCGTCTCCTTCGCCCTCCTCCCGTGCCTGTTCAGCGAGCTCATGCCACGGCTGATGCCCCGCTTGGCCTCTCGGGCCTGGTTGGTTGCGGGCGCCACGATTGCTGGCGTGATGTTCGTGGTCAACCCGTTCTTCACGTACCGCTACTACCTCCTGCAGAGCCGTGTGGCCGTCGGCAACAAGCCGGGCGGGTTCGAGGTCGCCCACGGCGACCGCCGGTTCTACTTCGGCAACCAGGCGCTGCAGACGTCGAGCCAGGCAGTCATCGATGATCTCGACCGACTCTCGCAACCCGGCGAACGCCTACTCGTCGGCCCTGCCGACCTCAGCCGCACGATCTACAGCGACGCCGCGTTCTACTACATGTTCCCCGAGCTGACGCCGGCCACCTATTTCATCGAGATGGACCCGGGCCTTGCCGACCAGGAGGGCTCGCGCCTCGCCGACGACGTTGCCAGCGCCGACTGGCTGATCCTCACCAACTTCTGGACGGGCTGGTACGAGCCGAACGCGTCCAGCGAGTTCGGCGGCGACGCACCGAACCAGGTGGTGGCCGACAGGTTCTGCCTCGTCGGCAACTACGAGAATGCCCTGATCCTGCTCTACCAGCGGTGCGAAGTGGGCGACGGCATCAGCCCCGCAGGCATCGGCATCGGCGCGGACCGCCGCGCGGACTTCGATCGCGAGATCGCTGAACGGGCGACCGAAGGCTGACCGCGCCGCAAGTCAACCTGTCAGCAGGTCGATCAGCCATGGCCCGATGTACACCTTTGCCAGCTGGGCAGCGGTGTCCTCGGTCAGGTGAGTGCCGTCAGGGCGCCAATCAGCGACCAGCGACCCGCTGGCGATGAACCACGCATCGAGCTCGCTCACCGCAACCTGCGTGCCCGCAGCTGCAGCCACCTCACGAATGGCAGCGTGTTGCGCCTCGTAACGTGACGGCTCACCGAGTTCAGGGATTCCCGAGAACACTGGTGGCGGCGGCACGACCCAGACGACACTTGGCACCCCAAGCGCGAGCACGTCGGCCGTGACGGTGCCGTACTGCTGCACCATTCGATCATGGAATTCAGGGTCGGTGGGCGACAACGGGCCCTCGGCAACCGTCCACCGCCGGTCCAGCACATCGTCGATGGTGGTCATGAGGACGACGACATCCGGTTGCACGGCCCGGATCTTCTCGGGCATCTTCTCCCCCACCACCGTACGCGACTGCTCGACGTACGCGGATCCGTCGTACGTGGTGATCTCCCCCTCCAGCATGAACCCGCACCCTTGGCACCACAGGATGTCGACCTGGGCGTAGCCGGGGTGGGAAATAGCCCACGCGGCAAGCCCCTGCCCCACGTACAGGGCAGTGGAATCGCCGACCACCAGGATCCGCACCGGCCGCGCCGGCAGAGGAGGCAACGGCAGAGGAACAGCGGCGCTCGGTCCGATGGAGGTAGTGACGACTTGCGTCGTCGTCGTGGTGACAGCTAGCGGCGCGGTGGTCTGCGTTGTGTCGGTGGTGGTGGGCCGTAATGTTGCGTCCCGGCCGCGCCCGCGTGTGTCGCGTAACGGAACCAGCGACACGACAGACTCGATGCTGGCTGCATCGAGTACGTCCTGATTGATCTCGAGGAACCCACGCCCCAGCGGCGCGAGCGAAGTTGCCACCAGCAGCGACCCAGTGACCAACGAAGCACCGACGAATGTCCGGTTCGGGCGCCACCGCAAGGCACGGATCGGGCGTTCGATCACGAGGTACGACACGATCGCGAGTGCCACTGTGACCGTTGCTCCCAGAAGGAACCCCCCAGGCCTGGACAGAACCCACCCGTGGGCTCGCAGCATCACGTAGACCGGCCAGTGGAACAGATACACCCCGTAGCTGATGCGGCCCAACTGGACGAGTGGACCCAGCGAAAGTAATCGCACCACCGGGCCGGGCGTCTGCAACGACCACAGCAGTGCACCCGAGGCAACAGCCAGCAGCGGCATCCAGCCGTTGAAAGCCGGGCCTGACGATGACGGCAATACAATACCGAGACCGACCACCAGCGCGAGTGCGAGCGGCGCGACCCGGCTCGCAGAGCGCGGAACTCTGCGACCAGATCGCAGTGCGGTGGCTAACAAGCCACCCACCACCAGCTCCCCCAGACGCGACGGCGTGGACCAGTAGGCAGCATCGTGGCCGAACCAGGCGGCCGTCACCAGCGCGACGATTACCGACAACACTGCCAATGCTCCGAGGCAACGCTCGAGCCGACGCTCATCGTGCTTGACGAACCGCCAGAGCCCGAGAATGGCGATCGGCCAGACGAGGTAGAACTGCTCCTCGATCGCTAGTGCTGCCGCGCAGAAGTGGCTTGAACGTGGGTCATGCTGCGCGGGTGGCGTCGTAGACCCATTTGAACGGGGTGGCCGTCTGG
>JAYSPV010000154.1:0-15526 GCA_043721915.1 Ilumatobacteraceae bacterium
CAACCGGTGGAAATCCCGCGGCTACCGCACCTACCGCGACCCCCACGGCCACTGGCACCACTACCGCCCAGACGGCACCGAAATCGGCTGGCGCGCCGCTGGCTCCGGCTTCGACCCGCTCGACCTCGAGCACCCTCACCACCTCGTCGGCTGACGCTGGGAGCTGGCGCTTCGGCAATTGACTGGCTGAACCGTTGGGGTCGGCTCGTAGCATTCAGGCCGTGTCTGAACGAATTTCTGCCGCCGACGTGGCCAAGGTTGCACGGCTGGCGCGGCTCGACGTCACCCCCGAAGAGATCGAACGGATGACCGCCCAACTGGACGGCATGCTCGAACACTTCGCCGATGTCGATGCCCTCGATCTGTCCACTGTGGAGCCGATGACTCAGCCGTATCCGCTGGTCAACGTGCTGCGCCCCGACGTGGTGCGCCCTGGCCTCGATCACGACGAGGTGATGGCCGCCGCCCCTTCGGTGCTCGAAGGCCGCTTCCGTGTCCCGCCGATCATCGGGGGCGACAGCTGATGAACACGCCCACTGCCGCGCAGGTGGCCGCATCCGTGCGCGCCGGCACGACGAAGGCCGCGGACGTCGTCGAACGACACCTCGCCGCGATCGCTTCCCGCGAGCCGGAGATCCATGCGTTCAACCTCGTCCTCGCCGATGAAGCCCGCGCCCGTGCGGCCGCCATCGACGAAGCGGTCGCAGCGGGTCACGACCCTGGCCCGCTCGCCGGTGTCACCGTTGCCCTCAAGGACAACATGTGCACCCGCGGCGTGCCGACCACCTGCTCGTCGAAGATCCTCGAGGGCTGGAAGCCGCCCTACGACGCCACCGTCGTGCGCACGTTGCAGCAGGCCGGAGCGATCGTCGTCGGCAAGACCAACCTCGACGAGTTCGCGATGGGCAGCAGCACCGAGAACAGCGCGTTCGGGCCGACGCGCAACCCACACGACACCAGTCGCGTGCCCGGCGGCAGCAGCGGCGGCAGCGCGGCGGCCGTGGCGGCCGGCTTCGCCCACATGGCGCTGGGCAGCGACACCGGCGGCTCCATCCGCCAACCCGCTGCGCTGTGCGGCGTCGTCGGCGTGAAGCCCACCTACGGCTACGTCAGCCGCTACGGCCTGATCGCCTTCGCCAGCAGCCTCGACCAGATCGGACCGTTCACCAGCAGCGTGGAGGACGCGGCGCTGATGCTCGATGTCATCGGCGGCCACGATCCGCACGACAGCACCAGCATCCCCCAGGCCCACCCCAGCCTCACCCAGGCCATCGCACAGGGTGTGGAAGGGCTGCGCGTCGGTCGCATCACCGATTTGCCCGAGGGCGCCGACCCGGATGTGCAGGAACGTCTCGAGGCGGCGTTCGACGCGCTGCGCGAACAGGGCGCAACGATCGTCGATGTGCAGGTGCCGGCGTTCACGTTCGGCCTCACGGCCTACTACCTCATCGCTCCCGCGGAGGCCAGCAGCAACCTCGCCCGCTACGACGGTGTGCGCTACGGCATGCGGGTGGAGGCAGCCGATACGAACGCGATGTACGGCGTCACCCGTGCCGCCGGCTTCGGCGACGAGGTGAAGCGGCGCATCATGCTGGGCACCTACGCACTCAGCGCCGGCTACTACGACGCGTACTACGGCAAGGCCCTGAAGGTTCGCCGCCTGATCCACGACGACTTCGAGCGTGCCTACCAGGACGCCGATGTGCTGCTCACGCCAACGTCGCCCACGGTGGCGTTCAAGTTCGGCGACAAGGGCGACAACCCGTTCGCGATGTACCTCTGCGACACGTACACGATCCCCACGAACCTGGCTGGCCATCCGGCCATGAGCGTGCCGTTCGGCACCGGTGCCGGCGGGCTGCCCGTCGGTGTGCAGATCCTCGCCGGCACCTTGCAGGAACCGGTGATGTTCCGGGCTGCCGCCGCACTCGAACGGGAGGCGACCAAGTGAGCGCGTACGACGGCCTGCCCGGTGATTGGGAGCTGGTGGTGGGCCTCGAGGTCCACGTCGAGCTGGCCACCGCCACGAAGCTGTTCTCGGCCAGCCCCAACCGCTTCGGCGACGAGCCGAACACGAACATCGATCCGGTGACCCTCGGCCTGCCGGGTGCACTGCCGGTGCTCAACGAGCACGCCGTCGAACTCGCGATGCGCGTCGGTGCCGCGTTGAACTGCACCATCCAGGGCTGCACGTTCCACCGCAAGAACTACTTCTACCCCGACATGCCCAAGGCGTATCAGGTCACCCAGTACGACCAGCCGCTGAACATCGACGGTCACCTCGACCTGCCGAATGGCGTCCGCATCGGCGTCGAACGCGCGCACATGGAAGAGGACGCCGGTAAGAGCACCCACGTGGGCGGCTCGGGCGGCCGCGTGCACGGGGCCACCGCCTCGCTCATCGATCTCAACCGGGCGGGCGTCCCGCTGGTGGAGATCGTCAGCAGGCCCGACATCCGCAGCGCCGATGATGCCCGCGCCTACGTCAGCGAGCTGCGAGCGATCCTGCTCGCCATCGGCGCCAGCGACGCCAAGATGGAAGAAGGCTCGATGCGCGTCGATGCCAACGTCAGCGTGCACAAGCCGGGCACGCCGTTCGGCACCCGTTGCGAGATCAAGAACGTCAACAGCGTGCGCAGCGTCGGGCGCGCGATCGAGTATGAGGCTCGCCGCCAGATCGATCTGATCGAGAGCGGCGACAGGGTCATCCAGCAGACCCGCCACTGGGACGAAGGCGACGGACGTACGCACACGTTGCGGACCAAGGAAGACGCCGACGACTACCGCTACTTCCTCGAACCGGATCTCGTGCCACTTGTGCCGTCGCAGGAGTGGATCGATCGTGTGCGTGCAGCGTTGCCGATGCTGCCCGCTGCGCGCCGAATCCGACTGTCCGCGGCAACCGGCCTGGTGCCGAGCAGCGAAGCTGTCACGAGTGTTGTCGAACGTGCTCAGGACGAGTACGTGTTGGCTGTGGCCGCTGCGGGCGGCAATGCCGCACGTGCCCTCACCTACGTGAAGGAGGCGTTCGCCGATCAGGGCGACGCACCGCGGGTGCCCGCGGCCGATCTCGCCGCGCTCTCCGTCTTGGAGACCGCAGGAACGCTCACCGCGACGCAGGCCAAGGCCGTGCTCGCTGAGCTGGTCGCACACGACGGTGGTGATCCGGCTGCGATTGCCGCCGCGAAAGGCTTCGAGGCGATCGACACCTCCGAGCTGGAAGGCTTCGTCGATGCCGCGATTGCAGCCGACCCCGATGCGTGGGCCAAGTTCTGCGCCGGCGACGGTAAGGCCATGGGTGCGCTCGTCGGGCTGGTGATGAAGGCCAGCAAGGGGAAGGCCGACGGCAAGCTGGTGACCCAGTTGCTCAACCAGAAGAAGTAGTGGGCGACGCAGTGCCGAGCATGAGCCCGCGAGCGGGGGCGCCACGCCACCCAAAGAAGCGGCGCCCTCGCTCGTGAGCCATGAAGGTCATCATCCGCCACGCGAGTGAGGTTTCGGTATGAAGCGCCCGAGAACTCGCCGAGAGGCGTGTCAGAGCACAGCCGCGAGCGTGGCCTGCTGGCGTAGCCAGACGGTGGCGTCACCAATGCGCATCGGTCGCGCGATGTAGTAGCCCTGCGCCAGCGGGCAGCCCATCGCTGCCAACTCGAGCAGCTTGTCCTCGCTGTCCACGCCCTCGGCCACGACCTTGAGGCCTAGCGAGTCGCCCAGGCGGAGCAACAGCTCGACGATCGTGCGGTCGAGCGGGTTGTCGCACATGCCGGCGACGAAGACACGATCGATCTTCAGTGTGTCGACGGTGAGCTGGTGCAGGTAGCCCATGGACGAGTAGCCCGTGCCGAAGTCGTCGATGGCCACCTTGACGCCCTGTCGACGCAGATCGTCGACCACCGCGCTCGCGCGGGCGACATCGGCCACGAGATGCGTCTCGGTGATCTCGAGATCGAGCATCGCCGGGTTGACGCCGGCCCGATCGCAGAGACGGGCGAGCAGCGGGCTGAGCGAGCCGTCGATGATGTGCCGGCCGGAGATGTTGACCGCGATCCGCAATTGAGCGGTGAGCGGGTCGTTGCGCCAGTCCTGGAGGATGCCGACGGACTGCTCGAGGACCCAGGCATCGAGATCGAGGATGACCCCGGTGCGTTCGGCGATCGGGATGAAATCGTCGGGGCCGACCTCGCCGATTCCCGGCCGATTCCAGCGGAGCAGCGCCTCGGCGCCGATCGGCTCCTTGGTGACGATGTCGATGATCGGTTGCAGCCGAAGGCTGAACTGGTCCGTCAGCAAGCCCTGACGCATCGTCAGGGCCATGTCGGCGCGGTTCTCGATGTCGCGGGCGAGCCGCTCGTCGTAGACCTCCACGCGCCCGCGCCCGCGCTCCTTGGCGTGATACACCGCAGAGTCGGCCCGGGCGATGGAGTCGATGGGATTGGCGTCTCCCTCGACCATCGCCACACCCGCCGAGGCGGTGATCGTGAACAGCCGACCGGTGGTGCCGGTGCACGGTTCCGACACGATCTCGATGAGGTGGTGGGCGAGCTCGACCACGTCGTCCTGATCGTCAACGGCGTCGATGAGCACGATGAACTCGTCACCGCCGATGCGTGCCACCAATCGACCCGGGCACGCTGCCTGCAGACGGGCCCCGATCTCGCCGAGTATCCGGTCTCCCTCGCCGTGGCCCTGCATGTCGTTGACGCTCTTGAAGCCATCGAGATCGAGGAACACGATCGCGCTGCGATGACCATCGAGTCGTGCTTGCAGCGCGAGCTTGGCGAGTTGCTCCAGCGCCGCGGTGCGGTTGGCCAACCCGGTGAGCGCATCGGTGCGGGCCTGGGCGTTGGCCGCAGCCTCGGAGGCATGTAGTTGGGAGGTCACGGCGGCCAGGTGGCTCACGGACTGCCGCAGCGTGTCGCCGAGTGGGCCGGGCAGACTGCGGTCGATCCGTGTGTCGCCCAACGCCAGGCGGCGCACCTGAGCGTCGTACGAGCGCAGGGTGGTGACCATCTCGTTGAACGTGCGCATCACCACTCTGATGTCGGTCGGCCCGGTGGGCTTCATTGGCGCGAGTGCAAGATCGCCGTGCACCACCTGGCGCGATTGGCGAGTCAGCCGGTGCAGTGGCCGCAGGATGGACAGCAGGACCAACGCGAGCAGGAGCAGGCTGACGCCGAGGGCGGCCACCATCACCTTGATCGCGAGTGCCCGCGCATCTCGCGCGTCGATCTCGACCACGGAGGCCCGCTCCACCTGGTCGGCCAGAAACCCGTCGGCGAACTGCTGGAGATCATCGAGGCGTGAGATCGACGCGTTGAGCAGTTCGACCATCGTCTGCAGTGCCGGTACGTCGTCGATGAGCTCGCCGCTGGCACTCGCGACGTCGCTGAGGCCGAGCACCCACGCCGGTCGCGCGGCCTCGACCTGCGCGAACGATGGTTGCGACAGCAACGTCTCGAGCTCGCCCTGCCTGTCGTCGGTGAGCATCGACCGGAGCCGAGCCACGGTTGCGTCGAACGAGCCGGATGCTCGGACTGCTGCGATCACCAGGGCCTGATCGCCATCGCTGATGCTGGCCTCTGCAACCAGTTGCAGCTCGTTGGTGGCCGCCGCCAGCATTGCGACGAGCTGTCCGGTCTCGTCGCCGATGTCGGCGAGCTCCCTCGTGATCGCCGACTCGCCCAAGGTCAGCGCACTGTGCGCGGTGGTCTGCTCGACGAGATCAGTGAGCAGCCCGAAGACCCGGCGAACCTCCGAACCGGTTTGTGCGCGATCATCGAACTGCGTCCGCACGGCCGCCAATTCGGTTCGGATCTCCGCGATCCGATCGCTCAGGACGACGCCGGATGGCAATCGGGTGTCGCCCGCAGTCGTCGCGAGGGCATCCAGACCATCACTCAGTTCGATGCGGGCCTTCGTGACCAGCGCAAAGAGATCGATGCCGAGAATGCTGGACAGCTGGTCGCGGTCGATCCCCAGTTCTTCCGAACGGGTGAGCCCATCGGTCGCGATGAGTTCGACGAACAGCGGCGAGATGACCCGACCGGTCTCCCGCAGCAGCATCACCTGTGCGCGTACTTGCGCCGCAGCGTCGGCCGACGTACGCAACTGGCGAACTTCACGGTACGCGAACACCTGCAACCCGATCATCGGCACGAGGACGACGATCAGCAGCCGCGCAGAGAGCGAACGCGGCCCGAAGCCACCCACCCGCGTGGACCCGCTGCGGCGGGCGGCCGCCCTCTCACTCATCAGTCACGGATCGCGTTCGGGACACGGCTCAAAACTACCCTGCGTGCTCTCCGGGGATGGAGATCATCGCCGCTAACGTCGGTGGCCGTGCCCTCCGAGTCGCTCGCTCCGTTTCGGTCACAGGGATTCCGGTGGATCTGGAGTGGTGCGCTGGTGTCGAACGTCGGCACGTGGATGGAGACCGTTGCGCTCGGCTACTACGTCGCCGATACCACTGGGAAGGCGAGTTGGTCCGCGATCGTGGCGGCTGCGGGCTTTCTGCCTGGTGCGATCGTCGGCCCGATCGGCTCGGCGATGGCGGACCGGCTGCGTCGCCGGCGTGTGCTGTTCATCGGCAGCGTCTGCTCCGGAGTTGTTGCTTCCGGTTTGGCGTTGTGGGTGGGCAGCGGGCGGGCCACGCCGGCGGGCATTGCGGTGCTCGCGTTCGTCGCTGGCTGTGTGTCGGCCTTCACGTTTCCGTCCTTCCAGACCACGCTCCCCACGCTGGTCCCGCGCGAGCAACTGGTCTCGGCGGTCGGTCTCTCCAACGCACAGTGGAACATCGGGCGCGTGATCGGGCCGGCGCTCGCTGCCGTGTCGATCGCGATCGGCGGCATCGGCCTCGCGTTGTGGTGCAACGCGATCAGCTACGCAGCGGTGTGCGTTGCCGTGGTGCTGGTGCCGTTCCATCAGGAGCCGGGCGAACGCCGCCCGGTGTTCGGTGCACTTGCCGACGGCTTCGGCTTCGCCCGCTCGTCACCGGCGATGCGTTCGATGCTGGTGATGATGGTCGCCACGATCGCGATCGCAGCGCCGTTCATCGCGTTCGTCCCGCAGATGGCGACGAACGTGCTCGGTGGCGGGTCCGGAGCCACGTCCCTGCTCGTCACGGCGCAGGGTGTCGGTGCCGTGATCGCAGCCTTCACGCTCGGGCCGGTCACTGCACGCCTCGGGCTGCCGCGGGTGATGCTGCTCGCGATGGGGGTGTTGTCGCCGGCGCTGATCGCCTATGGCGTGGCGCCTCGACTGTGGCTCGCGGTGCCGGCGCTGCTGACGGTCGGGCTCGCGTACGGGTACGCGTTCACGTCGTTCTCGGGAGTCGCCCAGCAGGCGGCGCCCGACGCGCTCAGGGGGAGGGTTCTGGCAGTCAACTCGTTCGTGCTCGGTGTGCTCTACCCGGTCGGCGCGTTGCTCCAAGGGCGCCTCGCTGACCACATCGGTCTTCGGTGGGTGACGGCCGGCTCGGGGTTGCTGTTGCTGCTCGTGGTCATCGCCCGCAGCGTCCGAACCGACCAGGAGCTGCCTTCGTCGGCGCAGTAGGCTGCGGCCATGTCTCAGCCCGATGGCACCCCTGTTGATGTGAAACCCCGTAGCCGCGACGTCACAGACGGCTTTCAAAAGGCTCCCGCTCGCGCCATGCTGCGCGCCGTCGGGATGACCGACGACGACTGGGTGAAGCCGCAGGTGGGCATTGCCTCCACCTGGAACGAAGTCACCCCGTGCAACATGACGTTGCGCAAGCTCGCCGAGCACGCCAAGGTCGGCGTGCGCTCTGCCGGTGGCTTCCCGATGGAGTTCGGCACGATCACCGTCAGCGACGGCATCTCGATGGGTCATGAGGGCATGCGGGCCTCGCTGGTGTCGCGCGAGGTCATCACCGACTCGGTGGAGTGCGTGATGCACGCCGAGCGGCTCGATGGGTTCGTTGGCCTGGCCGGGTGCGACAAGAGCATTCCCGGCATGCTGATGGCCGCCGCTCGCCTCGACCTGCCGAGCGTGTTCGTCTACAACGGCTCGACGATGCCGGGCAGCCACAACGGCGTCGCTACCGACATCACCACCGTCTTCGAGGCCGTCGGTGCGTGTGCACTCGGCAAGATCACCGAGGAGGAACTGGGCGAGATTGAGCGCTCCGCCTGCCCGGGGGAGGGTGCCTGTGGTGGCATGTTCACCGCCAACACGATGAGCAGCATCGCGGAGGCGATCGGCATGTCGCTGCCAGGTACGGCCTCGCCGCCCGCCATCGATTCCCGCCGCGAGGGTGACGCCCGGCGGGCCGGGGAGGCCGTTGTCAATCTGCTCCGGCTGGGCATCACACCACGGATGATCATGACCAAACCTGCGTTCGAGAACGCGATCGCGATCACCTCGGCACTCGGCGGCAGCACCAACGCCGTGCTGCATCTGCTCGCTCTGGCCAACGAGGCCGGCGTCGCGCTGGAGCTCGAGGATTTCAACCGGATCGCGGCGAAGGTTCCCCACATCGCCGACATGAAGCCGGGTGGCCAGTTCCACATGAGCGATCTCGACCGCGTCGGCGGCGTGCCAGTGGTGCTCAAGCATCTCCTCGACGCCGGCCTGTTGCACGGCGACTGCCTGACGGTGACGGGCAAGACGATGGCCGAGAACCTGGCCGAGATGAACCCGCCCGCGCCTGATGGCGTGGTGGTGCACCCTCTCGACAAGCCATTGCACGCGGAGGGCGGCATCGTGATCCTCACCGGGTCGCTGGCTCCGAAGGGTGCGGTCGTGAAGGTCGCAGGGCTGTCTGCTGAGCAGAAGCAGTTCGTCGGCACGGCTCGCGTGTACGACGGCGAGGATGGGGCCATGGCCGCGATCCTGTCGGGCTCGATCGAGCCGGGCACGGTGCTGGTCATCCGCTACGAAGGCCCCAAGGGTGGCCCCGGCATGCGTGAGATGCTCGCCGTCACCGGCGCGCTGAAGGGCGCTGGTCGCGGCGCCGATTGTGCGCTGATCACCGACGGCCGTTTCAGCGGCGGCACCTGGGGCTTCTGCATCGGTCACGTCGCCCCCGAGGCCACTGATGCAGGGCCGATCGCGTTCGTCCGCGACGGCGATCAGATCTCCATCGACGTGCACGCGCTGTCGCTCGACCTGCTGGTCGACGACACCGAGATCGCCCGCCGACGGGCCTCGTGGCAGCCGAACCCGCCGCGCTACACCCGCGGCGTGTTGGGCAAGTACGCGAAGCTGGTGCAGGGCGCCGAAACCGGCGCGATCACCAACACGCTGTAGCGCCGTCAGCTTTGGAGTTGCTGGCCGAGTAGTCGGCGATATGGTCGAGCCCACGCCGCGTGCCGGCGCCTCGGGCTTCGTCCCCTCAGATCCGCTGACTGATCAAGGGGGCATGCGCCATGCATCGCTTCACACCGCAATGGCCGAAGAACTTCTCTGGCCGCATTCCGTTGTCGCCGGCCGATTTCGCCTACCGCGACGCACTCGACGTCGTGCACTTCGCCGAGCGCGAAGAGCTGACACTCAGGTACAACCGGCCCGACATCTGGCATCTCGACAGTCAGGGGAGGTGGCGCTGCTGCGGGAACGGGTCATCGCTCGACACGTTGCAGCGGTACGCAAAGGACCCGCGGGCGTTGCTGGCGTCGCGATGGTACGAGCCGAGGTCGGACTGCCCGGACTACTGGGTCATCGTCGAGCCGCGGCAGGAGTGGCGCTGCGGCCCGATCGACGTGACGGAGGACGACGCGCGTGCGTTCCTCGCGATTCGCCGGACTCTGGCGGAGCGCGGGATCACGCTGCTGGATGCGGTCGTGCTGGGCGACGACTTCCGGTGGTGGTCGTTGCACGAACTGACGAGCGGCACCACGGCGTGGTCGTTCACGCCGGTGGGTCGGCCCCGCTAACTCCGTCACACCTTCCTGCGAAGATACGTACATGGGTTCGTTCAATCTTCCGGATGCTGCGGCAGTCGCCGCGATGGCACCGGCCGAACGCGAAGGCTTCCTGCGAGTGTTGGACCGGCAGCGTCGTCGGGCGGAGTCTCAGGTTGCGATGTTCGTGCACACGGTTGCTCATGTGGGCGGCCATCTGGAGGACGGGCACCGCACATCTCGGGCGTGGAGGCAAGCCGCGTGCAACTGGTCGTCCGCGGAGGCGGGCCGGTTGGTGAAAGCCGGCGCCATGCTGGCGCAGTTCCCATCGGCTGTGGTGCTGGCGCAGGCGGGCGAGTTGGGTGTGGCGCAGTTGCATGCGTTGTCGTCGGTGGTCGCCAACCCGCGAGTGAAGGAACACCTTGCCGACGGCGAGGCCACCCTGGTCGGGGCCGCTGTGTCGTTGGACTATCCGGACTATCTCACGTTCCTCAACACCTGGGTCGCGGCGGCCGACCCTGATGGGGCGCACCAATCGGCTGAACGCGCCCACCGCAACCGGCACGCACGCATCGGCATCTTGGGCAACGAGTGCTTCCTCGACGCCGCCGGTGGCGCGACCCAGGGTGTGCAGTCGGTGCGAGACCGACAGCGGTGTGGTGATCGACGCCTACGACATGTTGATCGCGGCGGTCTCTGGTCATGTGCGCAGGGTGGTGCTCGACTCGGCAGGTGTGGCCGTCGACCTGGGGCCGCAGACAACGCCTGTTCACCGGTCCACTGCGCGACGCGGTGTTGCTCTCCGCTCACCGTTGCACCTGGCCCGCGTGTGCGGTGCCGGGGAGCGCCTGCCAAGCGGATCATGTGCTGCCCTGGTCGCAGGCCGGGCCAACCAGTACTGCGAACGGTGGCCTCGAATGCGGCCACCACAACCGGTGGAAGACGAGGGGTTATCGCACCTGGCGCGACCCTGGAGGCCATTGGCACCACTACCGTCCCGACGGCACCGAGATCGGTTGGCGTGCCGAGCGCGCACGCGCCGACGTGGCGTTCGAACAGTCGCTGATGTCTGCGTAACGCCAGCGCGAGTGGGCGCGGCTCGTGAGGGAGGACCTACACGAACCGCGCCCGGCTGCGCACCAACGAAGGGACGGCCTTCGTCAGGTGAAGATGATCTGGCCGCCGGCGGCCAGATCGTAGAAGTCGCCAACGGTGATGATGTCGCTCACCTGCTCGACGAAGTCCTCCTTCTTCATGCCGAACATGTCGACCGAGGCCTTGCAGGCGTACATGCCGGCACCGGTGTCGCCGATCATCTCGATGAACTCGTGGATCGGCGGGATGTCGAGTTCGTCCATCTTCTTGCTCATCATGTGCGTCGCGATGGCGCTCATGCCGGGCAGGCTGCCCATCAGCGTCGGGATGTGCATCGCCGGGTTGCCGACGGTGGCCACCTTGATGTGGTCGATCCGCTTCTGGTGGATGGCGTCGAGCCCGAAGAAGGTGAAGAACAGGTTGGCCTCCATTCCTTCGGCGCGAGCGCCGTTGGCCATGATCAGGCCTGGGTAGATGCCCTCCAACTAACCCTTGGAGATGATGATCGACACCTTGGTGATCGGTTCGGTGCCTTCGGTGCGGTAACCCATGATCAGATGCAACCTTTCGGCTTGGGGATGCCCGCGATGCGAGCAGCCATCTTGGCGGGGCCCTTCGGGAAGAGCTGGTAGAGGGTCTTGACGTCGACCCCGGAGGTCTTGCCGAGTACTCGCACGGTCGGGCCGGTGCCCTTCTCGAAGTACTCCTTGCGCATGAAGTTGATGACCGTCCAGTGCGGCTCGGTCAGTGTCTCGATGCCGTCGGCGCTCGCCATCTCGGTGGCCATCTCCGGGGTCCACGCAGTGGGGTCCTCGAAGAACCCTTCGTCGTTGACTGCGACGGTCGCGCCGGCGTAGGTGGTGGTGGTCATACAGATGCTCCTTGTTGATCGGGTGTGGGAAGTTCCTTGCCCCGTGTCGGCATGTCGGCGCCGATACCGGGGATGTCTCGGCCCTGCAGCAAGGCGTGCCAGTAGACCCACTGGAACATCAGCTTGCCGAGGTGGTTCATCCGGCTCTCCTTCAGCAGCGGCATGCCGATTGCGGCGGGGAAGTGGCCGGTGAGGGGTTCGGTCTCGTAGTTGAAGTCGATCAACAGCGCCTTGCCGAAGCCGGTCTCGATGAAGCAGTTGGCGTGGCCGTCGTAGGTGGAGTCCAGCTCCTCGTGGTCGAGGTAGTGGATGATGTTCTTGACCAGCACCTCGCCCTCGAAGTGCGTCACCGATCCGGCCTTGGACGCCGGCACGTTGGTGGCGTCGCCGAGCGAGAAGATGTTGCTCTTGGCGTTCGTCTGCAGCGTGCGCTTGTCGGTGGGCACGAAGTTGAGGTCGTCGCCGAGGCCCTCGCTGCGGCCGACGTAGGCGGCGCCGCTGTGCATCGGCACGACGACGGCCAGATCGAACGGCACTTCACGTCCGTCGTAGCCGATGAGCTTGCCGCCTTCGCCATCGATGTCCTCGCCGACGCCCTCGCCAACGACGCCCTCACCAACGACGCTGCCGGTGTTGAACTCGGTGATCAGGTGCACGCCCTTCTCCTCCAGCAGCGAGGCGAGCGCGGCGGACGCGACGGGCTTGGTGAACGCGCCGTCGAGCGGCGTGACGTAGGTCAGCTCCACCTTGTCGCGGATGCCGCGCTCGGTGAAGTACCAGTCGGCGAGGAAGCAGAACTCCAGCGGGGCAACCGGGCATTTGATCGGCATGTCGACCACGTTGACGACCAGTCTGCCGCCCTCGAAATCGGCCAACGCCGCCTCCAGTGCTGTCGCGCCCGCGAGGTCGTAGAAGGTGAACACCTTCTCGTTCCAGCCGGGCCCGGTGAGGCCCTCGGTCTCGTCGAAGGCGAGGATGGAACCGGTGGCGACCACCAGCACGTCGTATGTCAGCTCACGGCCGTTGCCCAGGACGACGGTGTCGCGGTGGATGTCGACCATGTCGATCGGCTGCTCCACGAACTCGATGTCACGGTGGAGCTGCTCGCGGCGCGGCCGCACGATCTCCGAGTGTTGCGCCAACCCGAACGGCACGAACAACAGGCCCGGTTGGTACACGTGGTGGTCGTCCTGGTCGACGACCATGATCTCCACGTGCTCGTGCTCCGAAGTGTGATGGCGGAAGTGGCGATGCAACCGGTTGGCGGTGAGTGTGCCGCCGGTGCCCCCGCCGAGAATGACGATTCGCTTGCTCATGAAAGCCGTCCTTTCGGCTCTCATGGTGTGCCGATGATACCCCTAGGGGTAGGGCCGAATGGCCCGGCTTTGCAGGATCAGAGCGACTTCTTGCCGCGCGCTGCGAGCCACTCGTTCACCGCGCGCCAGCCCACCAGGAACAGCAATGTGAACAGCGAGGCGACGATGATGAACGGCATGGCTGTGCCGCGATCGAACGCGAACCGGCGTAGCAGCATGCCGGCGACGATTGTGGCCAGCCAGATGATGATGCCGGTGGAGAGAGCGGCCGGGGCCTTCCATGCGCGGGCAAGCGCCCAGCCGAGGGCGACGGCGAGCAGGAACGGTGCCGCGACCTCGGCTGCCTCGCCGATGACGGAGCCACCTTCGCCGTGGTTGTTGCGGCCGATCACCACGAACAGCACGATTGCAACGACGTCGATGGCCGCGGCGAGCGCGACACGACGGGGTGTGGTCGTCGAGGTGTCAGCCATGCGGCGTGAACCGGCCGAGTTGACCCTTGAAGAATAGCAAAGGGTTCGGCTCGGACTCGGGCTCGATGTGCTCCAGTTCCAGCACGCGGCCGAGCACGAAGTGATGATCGCCGGCCTCGATCACCCCCTCGATCGCACAGTCGATCCACGCGATCGAACTGTCGATGACGGGCGAGCCGGTGATCGCCGACGGGTGCCAGGCGACTCCCTCGAACGGCTCGGTGATGCTGCTCTTCGCGAACCGCCAGCACAGATCGGCCTGGTGCGCGCCCAACACGTTGACGCAGAACGAGCCGCTCTCACGGATGGCGGCCCAGCGGTCGCTCTCGACCATCGGCAGGAAACCGACCAGCGGCGGATCGAGCGAGACGGAGGTGAACGACCCGATCGTGAACCCAACCGGTGTGCCTTCGGCGGATGTGGCGGTGACGACGGTGACGCCGGTGGGGAAGTGACCGAGCACCTGCCGAAACTTCATGGGGTCGAGCGACATGCAACCGACTGTAGATGGTCGCGGGCGTGGCGCCACATGTGCGATCATCGCCATGTGGACGTTCCGCGGCACGCCGAACCGCACGATAAGGCCGCGTTGCGGCGACGGATGCGGATGGTGCGCGAGATGGTCGACGATCGGCTCGTGCGCAGCGTGCAGCTGTGGGCGGCCGTGGCGGCGATGCCGGAGTACCAGGGCGCCTCCGCGGTGATGGCGTTCCACGGGTTCGGCAGCGAGCCGGACACCGACCCGCTGTTCGCCCGGCTAGCAGCCGAGGGTAAGCGTCTGCTCTTGCCGCGCGTGGAGGACGGCCAGATCGCGGTCGTCGACGGGAGCGGCCCGATGACCGTGAGCCGTCTCGGTGTCGGCGAGCCGGAGGGGCCGGCGTTGCCGTTCGAGCTGGTGGAGTTCGTGATCGTGCCCGGTCTCGCCTTCACGACGGATGGGCGCCGCCTCGGCTACGGGGGTGGCTTCTACGACCGGTTCCTGCCGCAGCTGCAAGTGCCCAACGTCGGCGTTTGCTTCGCGGAACAGTTGGTCGACGACTTGCCGTTCGGACCGTTCGACATCCGCGTGCAACGCGTCGTCAGCGCCTGACGGCCGACACGCTGCACGCGAAGCGTCGAATCGATCAGACCTCGTCGTAGTACTCGCGGCCCAGGTGGGTGATCTGGTCTTCGTCCATCATCCAGCGCAGGGTGTTCTCCAGCTTGCTCTGCTGCACGAACAGGTCGTGCTCGGCGTGCAGGCCCGGGGCCACCATCGGCGCCTTGTAGTAGAAGCTCAGCCACTCCTGGATGCCGTACAGGCCGGCGCGATGGGCGAGGTCGCTGAACAGGATCAGGTCGAGCGCGAGCGGCGCGGCCAGGATGCTGTCGCGGCAGAGGAAGTCGATCTTCAGCTGCATCGGGTAGCCGAGCCAACCGAACAGGTCGATGTTGTCCCAGCCTTCCTTGTTGTCGCCGCGCGGTGGGTAGTAGTTGATGCGCACCTTGTGTAGACGTTGCCGTACAGCTCGGGGAAGGTCACAGGGTCGAGGATGTGCTCGAGCACGCCGAGCTTGCTTTCTTCCTTGGTCTTGAAGTTGTCCGGATCGTCCAGCACTTCGCCGTCACGGTTGCCCAGGATGTTGGTGCTGTACCAGCCCGACAGACCCAGCATGCGCGAACGCAGCATCGGGCCGATGACGGTCTTGATCAGCGTCTGGCCGGTCTTGAAGTCCTTGCCGCTGATCGGCACCTTGCGCTCGGTGGCCAGATCGCGCAGCACCGGAATATCGACGGTGAGGTTCGGTGCACCGTTGGCAAACGGCACACCCTCCAGAATTGCGGCGTACGCGTAGAGCATCGACGGGGCGACTGTCGGGTCGTTGGCATCGATGGCTGCCTCGAATGCCTCGATCGACTGGTGGGCCGGGC
>JAYSPV010000155.1:0-33246 GCA_043721915.1 Ilumatobacteraceae bacterium
GGTCGTCGCCCGCAGCGAGCCGTGCACACAGTGACCCGCTGAACGTGTCGCCGGCACCGGTGGTGTCGATGGGCACAACCGAGAACGAATCGATGTGAACGACTCCGTCGGCGGTGTGGAGGTCGGACCCTCGACTTCCAAGGGTGACGACGACTGCCCGGGCGCCGAAGGCCAGCAATTTGTCGACACCGCCCAACAGTTCAACCTCGTGTTCGTTGGGCACCACGATGTCGCACCACTGCAGGATCTCGGCGCCCAGGGGGGCGGCCGGCGCTGGGTTGAGCACGGTGATCGCCCCGGCCGCGCGGGCAGCTTGCAGCGCGCGCTGCACCGCCGGCAAGGGAACTTCCAGCTGGGTGAGCACCACCTTGGCGGTGGGCATCGACGAGGCCGTGACCGTGGCATTCGCTCCGGCCACGACGATGATCGAGTTCTCGCCGGCACCGGACACCCCGATCAGCGCCCGCCCGGTGGCCACGTCGGCGGTGGCGACGCTCGTCGCGTCGATACCGTCGTCAGCCATCACCTGTAGCAGCACCGTGCCGGCGTTGTCCGGCCCGACCGCCCCGACGAATGCCACCGATGCACCTGCTCGGGCGGCGGCGACTGCCTGGTTGAGGCCCTTGCCTCCGGGGTACTCGGCGTAGGTGCCGCCCGGTACGGTCTCACCCGGCCCCGGCAAGCGGTCCACGGTCGCCACGAGGTCGAGGTTGGCGCTCCCGACCACGCAGACGTCGAACGTCGCCACGAGTCAGGCCTCCACGACGGGGCGGAAGACCGCCGGACGCTTCTCGAGAAAGGCGCCGACCGCCTCCTTGTGCTCGGCGCTGCTCCAACACTCCTGCAGCATCACCTGCTCACGCTGCTGGATCGCACGCAGATCACTGTCCACCACGTTCTCAGTGAGCAGTTGCTTGGTCATCCGCAACTGCAGGTCGGCGTTGGCTGCGTAGCTGCGGGCCACGTCGAGCGCTACCGCAAGCAGCTCGTCCGGCTCGGCGAGGCGATCGGCAAGGCCGATGGCGTGTGCCTCCGTGCCCGAGATCAGGCGACCTGACAAGAAGAGATCACTCGCTCGGCCGAAGCCGACGCGGGCGGCAAGCAGCCTGGTGCTGGCGAGTTCCGGGACGAGGCCCATCTTGATGAAGCCCATGCCGAACTTCGCGGCAGTGGACGCGATGATCTGGTCGCTCGGGAGGCACATCGTGACGCCGATCCCGACCGCCGCTCCATTGACGGCGCACACGACAGGCTTGCTGCCGCGAAGGAAGCTGACCCAGTCGAGGCCGGCCGGCATGCCACCGACGCCACCGGCAGTGTCGTTACCCGGGTCCGTACCGCTGATACGGGTCTGGAAGGTGGCTTCCATGTCGGCTCCGGCGCAGAAACCACGCCCGGAGCCGGTCATCACGATCGCGCCGATGGAGGGGTCGTCGTTGGCTGCTGTGATCGCGTGCGCCTGCTCCTCTGCCATCGTCGGCGTCCACGCGTTCAGCCGTTCCGGTCGCTGCAGCGTGACGATGGCGATCGCGCCATCACGTCCGACGGTGATCTGGGAGTAGTCCATGGCTGTCACGGGCCCATCGTGCCACGCCGGCTCAATGCGGGCGTGAGCGCAGCACCCATCGGCGATCGGTTCCCTCGAACTCGAGCGCGTCGGTGAGGCCGAGCTCGTCGCAGGCCGACACTTGCTCGGGACAGTGCGAATTCGTCTGCCACCACAGGCGCACAAAGGCGAACGGGGGAGCGGTGAGCCACTCGACCACGGCGCCGATCAGGCTGTTGGCGGATGCATCGTGCAGCCAGCCGCGGACCACCACGTCCTGAGCAGGCAGCGCCGCACCGGCAGGTACCTCGATGCCGCGACCACCCAGCGACTGGGTGAGCGGCATGACGTAGATGCATCCCTGGACGCTGTCGTCGATGAGGATGCTGTACGTGAGCGCGACACGGTCCTGCTGCTCGCTGTGGTGTCGTTCCAGGTCGGCAAGGTTCCACTCGATCGGGAAGTCGGTCGTCGGCCAGTCCTGGCCGCTCCATGCGCGCAGCATCGCCACGTCGCGCATGACTGCGGCGTAATCGGGCTCCACGAGCGCGGGGGTGAGTGGCACGAACGTGAGGCCACCAGCCAGGATTCGATCGGGCAGCACCTCGGGGAGCCAACTGGTCGTCATCGCGATGCAGTCGTCAGCAGTGGCGTCGGGTCCAGCGCCTCGAGTGCGGGAAGGTAGGTACGCACGGCGTCGCGGCGGAACTGTGTACAGAAATCCGGACGGAAGAAGCGCGCGCCCTCGCGGACCACGTAGTTGAGGATGAAGAAGCGGTACACGTCGGGCAGGAACATCACTTCCTCGTCGGTCATCGGGAAGACCCGGCGGTATGCACGCAGGAACTCGAGGAACGTCGGCTCCAGCAACGTATGGGGCCCATAGGTGAAGTTGGTGCGGTCGCCCGTCCGGCTGCTCACGCGTGAAAGGAAGTAGAAGTCGAGGACCCGCGGCTCGATGCGGAACCAGTCGTAGTCCCAACGGCTGAACAGGCGGAACGAGCCGTCAGGTTGGGTGTCCACGGAGAAGTTGCCGAGGTTCCAGTCGATCAGCACAGGGATCTTCGGCCATTCGTCGTACCCGACCTCGACCAGCCGCTCGAGGAACCGGTGGGTGTGCTTCCACAACACGCCGATCGACTCCGGAGGCAGATCGAAGTTGCGCGGCGCGAACGGGCTCTCCAGCAGGTCCAAGAGGTGAATCGCGTCGCTCTTGACCGTCTTGGAAGCTGCCGGGATTCTCGGAGTGAGTTCGGTGCACGCAAGGTGGAACTGGGCGATCTCGCTGCCGAGGTTGTGTACCTGATCAACGCTGAGGATGCGTGGCAACTGCTCCCGACGGGGCACGTCGTCGTAGAACACAGCCCACATCGATTGGTCGTACCAGGTGAAGATCCTGCCGTCGGGGCGGCGCCACACGTCTGCGAGCATGCCGCTGAAGCGAGTGTCCTCCAGCAGCCTGGCGCATCGATTGAGCCGGTCATGATCTTCGTAGAACAAGAAGTAGGAGCCATAGGACGAGACCTTGCCAACGAGGGAACTGCCGTCGTCGAGATGCAGGCGGTACACCCGGTTGGTGGAGATGTTGGCGCTCACCTCGTCGGCGGCAACGATCGAACGTGGATCGTCGTACGCGGCCCATGCAGCAGAGATCGCCATGCGATGGGGGAGAGAGTCACTCACGCCCGCATCGTAGAGGGGACTGCTGACTACGCTGCGGCACGTGGCCGAACCGTTCGATGTCACCGTGCTCGACGAGCCGGCCCTCGATCTGGCGTACCACGACGTCACGGCACAGCTACGCGAACTGGGGCCCGTGGTGTGGGTGCCGTACCTCGGCGCCTGGCTCGTCGTGTCGCGCGAGGCGGCTGCAGTGGCGATGCGCGATGCCGTCATCTACACCGTCGACGATCCGAGGTTCAGCACGGCACAGGTGATCGGCACGAGCATGCTGTCCCTCGACGGCGAGGAACATCGCCGCCACCGCGAGCCGTTCGCCAATCACTTTCGGCCGGCTGACGTGGTTCGACGAGACACCGACAGCATCGAGGCCACGGCGCGCAGGCTGGTCGCCGAACTTCAACCGCGTGGCACCGCCGAGTTGCGCCGCGAGCTTGCCGGCCCACTCGCCGTGTTCGTCGCTGCCGGAGGCATCGGACTCGACGGAGTGCCTGCGGCACAACTGCTCGGCTGGTACGACCGGCTCGTCGCCGCAGTCGGCGAGGTGTCGCAGGGCCAACCGGTCTCCGAGTCTGCGCGCCAGGCACACACCTCGTTGGCCGCCGAACTGCTACGGGCAGTCGAGCAGCCCGGAAACTGGCTCGCTGAAGCCAGGGCGACGCTCACCACGGACGAAACGGTCGCAAACGCTGCCGTCTTCCTGTTCGGTGGTATCGAGACGAGCGAAGGCATGACGGCCAACGTCTTGCACCACTTGTTCGCCAACCCGGCCCAACGTGCGCTCGTCGCCGAGGATCGAGCGCTGGTGGACGCGGCGGTGGAGGAGTCGTTGCGGCTGGAGCCCGCTGTGGTCCGCGTGGATCGCTACGCAACCACCGACACGGTGCTCGCCGGTGTAGAGATCGCCGAGGGGGACCCTGTGTTCATCTCGATCGCGGCAGCCAATCGCGACCCGGCCCACTTCCCCGACCCGGACCGCTTTGACGTGCGGCGGGCGCACGGCCGTACCCACCTCGCATTCGCGCACGGCCCACACCTGTGCATCGGCGCAACACTGGCGCGCATCCAAACCCGCGCTGCCGTCAATGCTGTGCTCGACCTCCTGCCCGGCGTGCAACTCGAGAGCGCCGTCGACGTTCGCGGCACGATCTTCCGCAAGCCGGTTGCGCTGCACGTCACCTGGCCGACGGGCTGACCGCCGGTTTCGTCAGACGACGTTGCGGGCCCGGACGCCGATCGGCGCGATGAGGCGGAAGCCGGCTGCGTGTCGTTCGTCCTCGCTCTCGCCGCCCCAGTACCCGTACTCGTGGTTGGACCGGGCGAACGAACGGCACGTGGTGTTCACCTGGCACTCACCGCACACGTCGCGGGCCGCAGCCTCACGCCGCTCGCGCGCCTGAGGCCGCTCCGCAGGTGGCGGGAAGAAGAGATGGGTGAGGCCGCGACACGCCGCGTCGTTCATCCATCGATCATCGGTGAGGACGCGCTGTGCGAATAGATCGACCGCAGCCATGGAACCCCCTGCTCATGCCGGCGAATTACTTGCACTAAGCAAGTAGTCTCAGGATACGCGATGGAAACGTTCCCGTAAAGAGCTATCGCGCAATTTCACCCCAGAAGATGACGAACGCCAGCCGCGAACCGATCGACGTCGGCTTCGGTGGTGTCCCACGCCGTCATCCAGCGCACTTGGCCACGGCTGACATCCCAGTCCCAGAAGAAGCACCAGTCACGCAGCGGCTCGATGCTGTCGGCAGGCAGCGTCGGGAAGAGGCTGTTGACCTCGGGGGAGTGGTCGAACCGCACATCAGGGATGTTGCAGGTGAGATCATAGAGCCGCCTCGCCATGTCGTTGGAGTGTTCCGCCGACCGGATCCACAGATCGTCGCGCAGCAGCGCGTTGAACTGAGCCGCCACGAAACGCATCTTGGACGGCAGTTGGTTCACCATCTTGCGGACGTAGATGGCCCGCTTCGCCAACGCAGGATCGAGGTAGATCACCGCTTCACCGCCGACCAGGCCGGCCTTGGTGCCACCGAAACTGACCACGTCGACGCCGGCGTCCACTGTGAAGCTGCGCAGCGCAGCGATGGTGCCCCCCAAGGCGGCGGTGGCGTTGGCGATCCGGGCGCCATCCAGATGGACGAGCATGCCCATCCTGTGGGCCGTGTCGCACAGTGCGGCGACCTCGTCGGCGGTGTAGAGCGTGCCGAGCTCGGTGCTCTGCGTGATGCTGACGACGCCGGGCTGCGCGTGGTGCTGCACACCCCGGAGGTGGGCCAGGTGTTCGAGCTGCTCGGGTACCAGCTTCGCAGTGGGCGCCGGCTGGGTGAGCAGTTTGGAGCCGATGATCCGTTCCGGTGCGCCTGCCTCGTCGACGGCGATGTGCGCCCACTCGGTGCACACGATGCAATCCGCCGGCTGCACCATCGAGGCGAGTGCCATCACGTTGGCGCCGGTGCCATTCAACACCAGGAACGCCTCGCTGCTGGGCCCGAACAGCTCCCGGAAGCGGGCACTGGCCTCCTCCGTCCAGCGGTCGCTGCCGTAGGCGAGAGCGTGCCCGTCGTTGGCAGCGACGAGTGCGTCGATCACTGCCGGGTGGGCACCGGCGGCATTGTCGCTCGCGAACGCACAGTCGGGCGGGGCTGGCATGGTGGAAACTCGGGAATTCGACATCGCCGTCCATTCTGCCCGGCGTACTGTCGAACCCCATGAGCCTCGATCATCTTGCCCTTCTCGCCGACGACCTGGATGCCTTCGTCGCAGCAGTGGCCAACGGCCCTGCAACTGCCGAGATTGCCGGGTGCCCCGGCTGGAAACTGGCCGACTTGGGCGTGCACCTGGGTTCTGTGCACCGCTGGGCGCGTGAGGCGATCCTGACCGGAGCGATGCCACAGCTCGACCCTGCAGCCGATCCTGCGCCCACCGACCTCGCCGGCATCGCGGCGTGGGTGCGCGCCGGCGCGGACCGTCTGCTCGAGGCGTTGCACGAGCTCGACCCGGATCGACCGACCTGGCACCCGTTCCCCGTGGAGCCGAAGGTGGCAGGCATCTGGCGCCGCCGGCAGGCGCAGGAGGCATCGGTTCATCGATGGGACGCGCAACGGGCGATCGGGCTGTCGCCGAGCATCGAAGCCGAATTCGCCGAGGACGGCGTCGACGAGTATTGGACGGTGATGTTGCCGCGCCTGTGCACGCGCGAGTCGCTGACCGCGCCCGCATCCGTGCTTGCGGTCGAGGTGACCGACACCGACCGGCGATGGGTCATCGACGGTCGCAGCGGCACGTTGCAGCAGGCCGAAGACGGCGTTGCAGCAGCAGCCGGGCTGCGCGGTCGCGCACAGGACGTGCTGCTTCGTCTCTGGGTTCGTCCGGTGCCCGATGGTTCGGTGACCCTGACCGGAGATACCACCGTTGCGGAGGCCTGGTTGGCCATGGGCGGCGCATGAGGCAGCCCGCGGTGGGCTACTCGGCGGCCTCTTCCTCTCGCAGTCGCACCGGCCCGAAGCGACCAGCCTTGAGGCCGTCCATGCCCTCGTAGAACGCACGAATCCTGTCCATGTCGGCACCGACATCGCCCGAGGGCATGATGCTGGGTCCGAAGCCGCCGGTGCGGGTATTGCGGTCGACGAAGGCGAGCACGATCGGCACCTGCGCCTCGACGGCGATGCGATAGAAGCCGGACTTCCAGGACTCGGTCTTGGAGCGTGTTCCCTCAGCTGGGACCATCAGCATCATCCGATCGCGTGTGGCCAGCTCGTGCCCGAGGGCCGCGACCATTCCGCCGGCTGCACTCCGGTCGATCGCGACGCCACCGAGTCGGCGCATCACTATGCCCATCGGCCCCTTGAACAGCGACCGCTTGCCGAGCCACGAGACGCGCACGCCAGCCACCTTCGTGAGGGCGAGCATGATCGGGAAGTCCCAGTTGGTGGTGTGCGGTGCGGCGATCATCACACAACGATCCGGGATCGGCTGTGGGGGAGCGACGGATGTGAACCGCCAAAGCTTCAACCACAGGCGGGCCAACAACATCGACATCGCGGCACCCTACCCGGTGACCGTGCGAGCGGCTCAGGCGCCGAACCGGGTGACGATCACGCGACCGTCGCGGTCGCCGGCGCTGGCGGCGAGATCGGCGACGACCATCGAGCGCTGCAGCCACCGGTCGTAGCCGTCGAAGCGAGGAGAATACGGCGAACGACCGTGCACTGCGACGTTGTTGTCGACGACGAGCAGGTCGCCCGCTTCGAGCGCAACGGCGGTCTGATGTGCCTCGACCGCAGCCGACAGTGCACGCAATGCGTCGTCGGCTTCCTCGTCGGTGCCGACCATCAGGTCGGCGTCGAACACCATCGTCGGACGGTGGCGCTCACCGCAGAGCACCGGCATCGGCGCGCCCAACACGTTGCTGCGCCCGTGCAGGTAGCTCTCGTCGACCGCAGTCCGAAATCGCGGCTGGAACAACGTGTCCACCACGCGCTCCGCCAGACGCGGCAGCACCTCGAAGATCGACGAAAGGGTGGTGAACGCATTCTCGTCGCCGCGCAGGCACAACAGCAGCAGGTACCTCGGTCGGTGCGGGTGGAACGCCGCCTCCGTGTGGAACATCAGCTGCACCTTCGAGGATGTGCTGACCTGGCGGTCGGCGTTCGCCTGAGTCGGCACCAGGTTCTGGATCAGATCGCCGCCGTGTTCGGGGAGATAGCCGACCGGCTGACCCAGCCGGCGAGCGACGGTGAGCAACGTGAACTCGCTGACTTGGTCCTTGTGGACGCGTGCCGTGGGGGAGGGCGGGGTGAGGGGCAGTTCGCCGACCGGCAGGCCGCGCAGCACGATGGCCCCCGACTGTGGTGCGGCATCGGTGAAGTCGACCAACGCGTCGTGAAGCACTGCCGGCAGGAGCCGAGCGGCGTGTCCTGCAGCCTGAACGAACGCATCGTCGGAGATCGGGCAGGCCGGAATGGGCATCTCGGGCCAGGGGGTCGACTCGATGACGGCGGGCTGGACATGGGCGGTGAGCGTGATCATAGGGAGCCCCCTCCACTGGGCCGGAACACTCGTTCCAATGTTAGCAGATAAACGGAACATACGTGTCGCTGGCGGGCCGCCAACTACGGTGTGGAACCGTGGAAGTCGCAGAACGAATCGGTCGGGCCAATACAACGCTGACGCCCGCCGAACGACGCGTTGCCGAGGTCGTCCTGGAGCAGCCGCAACTCGTTGCGTTCGGGACGGTGGCCGACCTCGCGGACGCTGCGTCATCGGGTGCCGCAACTGTGGTCCGGCTCGCGGGCAAGCTCGGGTACGACGGCTTCACCGGGCTCCAGGCCTCTGTCCAGCGTGCCCTCGCAGGGCAGTTGCGGCCAGCAGCTGAACGGATCCGCGAGCCCGCCGCCACGGATGCGATCGGCAAGCACCTGCAGTTGGAGGTGGACAACGTCACCACCACACTGCGAGCGCTCGAGGCAGCAGCACTGGCCGATGTGGTGACACATCTCGCCGACACTGATCGAGACGTCTACGTACTGTCGGGTGACGCCTCGTTGGGTGTCGTTCGTCAGTTCGTGGCCGACCTGTCGTCGCTGCGGCCCGGAGTCTCGCTGCTCGAAGGGAACGAAGTCTCGGTACGTCGAACGGTGGCGCTGATGTGCGAGGGCGATGTGATCGTCACCATCGACCTCCGTCGCTACGACCGGTGGGTCATCGATGCAGCTCGGGCCGCGAGGGCCGGCGGCGCCTGGGGGCTCTCGATCACCGACAGCCTGCTGTCACCTTTGGCAGCGTTGGCCGAGCGCACCCTGACGGTGGCCGCGGCCGGGGGAGGCCCGTTCGACAGTCACGTTGGGACGCTTGCGCTGTTGAACGTATTGGCGGCCGGAGTAGCCGATCGGCTTCGGCTGGAAGCCACCGATCGACTCGACCGAGCCGAATCCGCGTGGCAGGCCAGTGGTGCCCTGACCGACCGCTGACGACCAACCGGAGACCGCACCCATGACTCCACCTAGTCTTTCGTCATGACGAAAGAGTCAGTCGTAGACGAGCCGGTGATCGAAGAGGAGCGGCGGTCGCGGTGCAAGTGGTGTCGGCGGGTCCTGCAGGTGCACAAGATCGGACGACCACGCGAGTTCTGCTCGCACGCGTGCCGCCAATGGCACTGGGTGGGAAAGCAGCGGGCAACAGAACTGGAACTCAGCGAGACCGAGCTGATCGTCACCAAGGACGAGCTCGATCGACTGCACGACGAGTTGTACGTGCTGGCATGTGCGGTCAACGACGCGGAGCGAGACCTGACAGCGGCGGGCGCCAAACCGAACGCGCGAGAGTTGCAGGAGATCGTCGACTGGCTGCTCGTTGCTGCCCGACCCCTTCGGGATCGCGAGCTCACGCCACCAGCATGAATGGCATGGATGCCAAGACGCCCGACCATTTCGTCATGACGGAACAACTCTGCGCACGGACGGAGGAGCGGCAGTTCGACACAGCGAGCGAGCATTGCTGCGCAGCGCCGGGCGGCCCAGAGGTGCAGGTGCTCATGAAATGGACCGAACGCCTCGGAGGTCGACGTGCTGCGCGTGGGGCCAGGAAAGCCTCGAATGCAACGAAAGATGCGGCTGAGCCTGGGATGCATGGGGTGACGGGCGTCGGGGCGCTGTGGCTGGTCGGCTGCCACGGCCCTTACCTACGGCAACGCCCATAATCATCGTTATGTCAGTTTCACCCAACGGGTGTCGCACCCTGCGACGGTAGGCAGCAGACCGACATGCTCCCCCGCAATAGACCGCTCTCGACCCTGGGGCGATGACCTGGTCACATTCGACGCACGGCCGTTCACGAAACACACGCCTCAGTCCAGATGCCATGCGCCGGGACGGTAGTGCACTTCGCGCAACGCTGTCGCGATCCGTCGCGATCTGTGACGTTCCGTCGCGTTTGCGTTCTGCGCACATATCGGGCATTCTGCTCGGGTGGCAGACGGCGGTCGCGGCGAATTGAGCTCGGGCGAAATCGAACTTCTAGTCGACGGGCTCAGTGACGATGTCTCGTTCTCTTCGGCCCTTATCGACCTCGGTCTGCGTGACAACCCACCAGCTAATGATGTGCCTCCAAGCGCGGACATGATCGGCGCGGCATTCGCGTACTTCGAGCGCCTACTTGGTCACAATCTGGTGAAGCTCGGGCGCATCGAGTACGTCGACCCGAATCACCGGCCAGGAACGGTCGCGCCGGTGAAGCACAATTCGGAGCCGTTGGCCGACGTTCGAAACCGAGTCGAGGACGCGTGTTCGGCAGCTACGGACTGGGGTGACTGGGCCTTCAGTTGTTGGCTCGTGAATACCGATGCGGGAAACGCCGCAGCACGCCACGCACTACAAGCTCGCCCATAGCTGCCGATATGAGCGGACGATGGCGCGCAGAAACAGATCTCGCGGCGACGCACGATCGACGCAAAGGAGTCAGTTCAGGGTCACGCCCACGGTCCCCCCAACAACGTTCGAAAGACATCTGTGGTTGCGTAGATTTCATGTTCTAGGTCAAGGGCGCCTGCGGCGCCTGCAGCGCCGCCGGCGGGCCGGGCGGCTGTCGCCGCTCCGGTCCCGCTGGCCCCGCTTGCAGCGTTCGCAGTAGCCCATCTCACGCGTTCCTCACGGATGCAACGCATCGTGGTCCCCCATCGACGCGAAGCAGACCAGCGGCGGTAGCCACCCTGCTTGATCTCGCCGGTCTCAGGATTGAGCGAGACCCCTAGGTCGCCGCCCTTCGTCGCATACTTCGCGCAGTAGCCAGCCTTGCGCGCCATCTCGCGCCCATCGCTCCCCCGAATGGCCTGCACGTCGATCTGGCGACCGAAGCCCCACCGATGAGCCGACAGCCGCACCGCTGCCTTGAAACGCCCCTTGGTAACGCCTGGCGACCACATCAGCGTGTGACGATGCAGCACCCCACGCTTCTGCGTCTCCCACGCCCCACAGAACTGCACATCAGCTTTCAACTGCCGCCTCATCTCAGTCACGAACCACGACCAGCGCTGCGGAGCTGTCTGGTTCCACAGGGCAGCGGAATAGCGCTCGGACTTGCAGCCCTGGTCGCCCGAGCACTCTCCCCCGTCGGACGAGTGCCCGCACAGCGACGTATCCCACGGAAGCACGTCGGCGCCGAGACCTGTCAACGTCACGAAGAAGAAGCCCTCGGGCCTGTCACCGTTGAAGCCTGAGCGCATCACACGGGCAATGTCCCTGCGATGACGCTCCGCGCAGGCTCCGCAGCGGTCGTCTCGCGTTGCCTTACAGCGCACCTGCTGCCCACGACCGCAGAGCACGCACGCAAGCACGACAGGCCGTGTGCAGTCGAGGTCAGCAGACGGACCGGCGTACCCCTTGCAGGTCCACGAACAGACGTGCAGCGGACCAACCAGCCCCGAAGCACCGGAACGAACTGCCGCCCCTCCGCTGCGCTGCGGGTTGCCCTCCAGGGCGCTCACGACGGGTCTCCGGCGTTCGCCATGCGCCGATAGAGCACCGTTCGATGGATACCGAGTAGCCGGGCCAACGCCACACGCGAAGCACCCGCCGCCCAGGCGGCCTCGACCGCGTCATCGAGCATCGCGTCCAGCACACAGCGCGCTTGCAGGACAGCACGCACGTCGGCCAGCGCGCGCACATTCTCTGCCACGCGCAGAAGGGTCCGATCATCCACGTCCACGAGGCACCGCCCGACGCGCACGCTCACGACTCACGCCGTCACGCTCAAACGCGTACAGCTCCGTGCGATTCAGACGAGGAAGCGGCACCCACTTCGCCGAGGGCAACCCATGCGCCAGTGCAACGCGCTTGACCACCGCGGCCGCACCCGTAGCAGTGCCGCCCCGCTGAGCAAGCACGCCAAGCTCTCGCAACACATCCGAATAGAACCGATCAACATCAAACACAGCACAGACCTCCGGTGACGGAGGCTCGCTACTGCTTGATCCCACACCGGTCCCGGAGGGCCCCCCTTGGCCATTGGGCCGGGCGCTTCCCTCACTATCCGTCGGTGCTTGCGACGGAGGTATTGCCTGTGGCGCAGTATCAATCCCCGACGAGCCAACGACAGGGCTGCCCACACCAACCGAAGCGGCTGGCTGCAACGACGACGATGCTACACCACTCCCCTCGTTCATCTCCGACATGTCGCACGGCTGCGACACTGACGCAGGCCCGCCAGTCATCGTTATGTCAGGTCGCGTAGGATGAGATGGTGGTAGGTCTCGACACCACCACTGTCGGGCCCGAGCGGCGGTCAGAGGGATATGACGGTTTCATGACGAGAAGTCTGGACGCAGCACCGGCAGGGTTGTAGTCTTTCGGCCCAGCGGGCCGAACAAAGGAGAGCTACATGCTCCACTGCGATCGGCGCTCTCGGCGCACACTGTTGTTCACTGTCCTGCTCGTCCTCAGCCCTTTGGCGGTGCCGATCGTGGCCGCCGGTCCGGGTCGAAGCGCGCAATCCCCGATGGCGAGCGGCGGCGTGATCGCGAAGCGGGGTGATCGGTCGCCAGCGGTACTGCAACTGCAGCAGCTGTTGATCGCTGCTGGCATCACGGTCCGCGGCGGGGCCGACGGGATCTTCGGCCCCGGCACCGAGACCGCCGTCAAGGAGTATCAGCAACGGCGGGGTTTGACGGTGAACGGCGTGGCCGACACGCCGACGGCCACGCTGCTGGGCATGTTGCCCGCCACTCCCCTGTTGTCCAAAGGCGCTCACAGCGCGGCGGTCACCACCGCGCAGCAGCAGTTGCTCACGATCGGCGTCGCCGTCCGCGGCGGAGCCGACGGCTGGTACGGCTCGGGCACAACCGCAGCCGTCGCCACGTTCCAGGACCGGATGTCGATCCCCGTGACCGGCAGCGTCGACGCCGCGACCGCGGCGATCCTGGCGAACGCCGCAGCCAAAGTTGTCGCATCCACCACGACCGCTCCCACCACGGCTCCGCCGACGACACCTGCGCCGGTGACGACACCGAGCACTGTGCCCCAACCGGCGGCAGGCTCGATCATCTTCCCGATGCCACCGACCTGCAAGTTCTGGGACACATGGGGAGCGCCGCGCAGCGGGGGCCGCAAGCACCAGGGCGTGGACATCATGGCCTCCAGCGGCACGCCGCTGTATGCGGTGCAGACCGGCACCATCACGAAGAAGCAGGTCTCGTACGCCGGCTCTCTGGCCGGCAACGCGTTGTGGCTCACGCTCTCCGACGGGACGTACTACTTCTATGCCCACCTCAGCTCGTTCGCCGACGGTATCGGGGTCGGCAGTCGGGTGTCCGCAGGCACCGTGATCGGGTACGTCGGAAAGACCGGCAACACCTCAGTGCCACATCTCCACTTCGAGGTGCACCCGAAGGGTGGCGCCGCAGTCAACCCGTACCCGATCGTGAAGACGGTCAGTGGATGCTGAGCTACGTGCCTTCGACGTAGCGGAGCACCATCCAGGCGAACAGAGTCAGTCGTCGGTGTCGGAAACAGAGGATCGCGAGTTGTCGAAGCATGCTTGGAGCATGAACGCCCCGAGATCCGCACACCATCCTGCCACCGGGCGTGTACGTGGTGGGGACAGCCCCACCCGGTGACCGCTGTTCAGGCGCGAACCATAACCCTCGACGTGAGCAAGAAGCAGCGAGTCGACGACACCTGACCTCTGTTGTGCTGGTCGAGGTCGAATCAAGAAATCGTTAAGGTCGGGCCGCTACCCGCCGAAGAACCTTGTATGAAACGAGCCAACCGAGCCATCGCAGCCCTCTGTCTCAGCTTCACCGTTGGGGTTTCGCTCTCGCTCGCTCCCTCGTCCGCGCATGCCGCGCCGCTGTCCCCCGCTACAGCGAGTGTGACGTACACGGTGGTGCGTGGGGATTCGCTCTCCGGCATCGCCGCCAAGCTCAAGGTGCGCCTCAGCAACCTGCTCACCGCCAACAAGATGACGGTGACCAGCCTGATCTACCCAGGACTGAAGCTGATCGTGCCGGCGGGTGGCGTCACCACGGCCTCTGCTGTGTCCTCGGGACCGGCCATTTACACCGTTCGGCCGGGCGACTACCTCAGCGGCATCGCCGCAAAGATGGGTGTGAGCCTGTCCCTGCTGCTCTCGACCAACCAGCTCCAGATCTCCAGCTCCATCTACCCCGGCTCGAAACTGATTGTCCCCGTCGGCGGCGTGAACCCCACGTCTGTGCAGCCGGCCGCACCATCGCCCACGAGCGGCGCAGCACTGGTCTACGTGGTGCGCTCGGGTGACCACCTCTCCGGTATCGCTTCTGCACTGGGTGTCAAGATCAATGACCTGCTGGTGACCAACAAGCTGACGATCAGCAGCATGATCTACCCGGGGATGAAGTTGCTCGTCCCCGCCGGTGGCACCTTGCCGAGTCCGGTTGCAGCACCGGCGGCCACCGGCAACACCGGGGCCACCGGCAACACCGGGGCGACGGCAGGCGGCGCGAGCCCTCGGATCACCAAGGTGCTCGACTTCGCTCGGGCCCAACTGGGTGAGCCCTACAAGTTCAACTCTGCGGGACCCGATTCGTGGGACTGCAGTGGTCTCACCCTGGCGGCCTACGCCGAAATCGGGATCTCACTGCCCCACTACAGCGGTGCGCAGTTGGGCTACGGAGCGGCCGTCGACCGGAGCGTCGAACCCATCAAGCCGGGCGACTTGATCTTCCTCGAGTCATCCGTCGGCTCAGGCATCGTCAGCCACGTCGGCATCGCGCTCAGCGCCACCCAATGGATCCACTCTCCTCGCACGGGCGAAGTCGTTCGGATCAGCAACATCCCTTCGGTGCGGGTCATGGCGGTGCGGCGCATCGTCCAGGGCGGATGACCACGCAGCTCGGCAGCCGCCAGGGCCGTGACCGTGGTTGAAGTCAGCGAACGGCGACGAGATCGACGACGAAGACGAGCGTCTCGCCGCCTTTGATGACACCACCGGCGCCGCGACTGCCGTAACCGAGATCCGGCGGGATCGTCAGGGTGCGCCGGCCGCCGACCTTCATTCCTTTGACGCCACGATCCCAGCCCTCGATCACTTCCCTGGCTCCTAGCCGGAAGTCGAAGGTGTCACCGCGATTCCAGCTGGCGTCGAACTCCTTGCCGCTGCTCCACGCGACACCGACGTAGTGGACGATGACACGCTTTCCGATCGTTGCTTCCTCGCCGTCGCCGACGATGGTGTCCTCGATGAGCAGCTCGGCGGGCGGTGCGCCCTCGGGAATGGTGACGGTTGGTTTCTCGGCCATGGCGAGCCACGCTAGCCAGCAGGACGCGCAGGGCGCACATACGTGCCCTGCGCAACAGCCACCGGCGTGTCGATCGTGTCGGTCCAGGCAACCACTGTGCCCACGATCGAGCGCCTCCCGACCTGGTGCAGATCAGCACGCGCACGCAACACGGCACCCTTCGCCGGGCGGAGATAGCGGATGGAGAGCTCACTGGTGAGCACCATCGGCTCGATGCCGATACGGGTGAAACACGCGTAGTACAGCGCGGCGTCGCATGCGCCGAAGACCGTCGGGCCGCTGATGATGCCTCCTGGACGAAGGTTCCCGTCGCCCGGCTCGACGCGGCACACCGCCCAGCCGTCGCCGACTTCCTCGCACCGGTTCGAGCTACCGCCGAACTCGGCTGCGAGGAACGCGTTGATCGCCTCGACGGCCACCATGCTCATCTCAGCCTCCTGCCGCGATCAACGCAACGGCGGCTGCGGTCGATGCCACGCCACACGCCTGCCACCACCGCATTCGTTCGCGGTTGAAGACAACGGAGAGCAGCACTGCAACCGTCGCGAACTGCGAGGTCGCCACCGACACCGGACCGGCGTCACCTTCGCGGTACGCAAGTTGCAACGACGCGATCGCAACAAGCCCGAGCAGCCCGGCGATCATCGCGAGTGGCCTGCCCCTACCGGATGCGATGAATTCGTCATGACGAAACACTCCGATCACCACCAACAACGCCAAGCCGGTGGCTCGCTGAGTGATCACCGGTGTCAGCCCGGAGGCTGCAGACACCTGCCCCATCAAGGTGAACGCGACACCGAACGCGACCCCGCTGGAAATTCCGAGCAGCGCACCCTGTGCTGCGCTCCCCTGCCCCGCCGGCGTGTACGACGTGAGGACGAGGGCGACGACACCGAGCGCCATGCCACACGCGGCGAGCACACCCGGCCTGATGCCGTTGATCAGATCCCAGATCACGGGCACGGCAGCGAGCAGCACCGACGACAGCGGGGCGACGATGCCCATTCGGGCTATCGAGTAACCGCGATAGAGCAACATCAGCCCGGTGATCATCGACAGGCCCGCCAACGCCCCCAGCAGCGAATCCTTTGCGATCCAGCGGGACTCGACCACGAGGAGCAACAGCGGAGACAGGGCGACGCTGGTGGCGACAGCGGTGCGTGTCACCACCAGCGACGGTGTGGTGCGCGCCGATCGGGCCGCGAAGAAGTCGGACGAACCGAGCAGCAGGGCGGCTGTGATAGCGAACGTCAGTGCCAGGCCCATCGCCGGCGAACGTTAGCCAGCCGGTGGTGGCACGGGCGCCCTTGGAGCCAGATGCGGGCCTACAGCACGGCGCCGAGCGCTGCGACCAGCGCATCCGCGTCGGCTTGCGAGGTGTGTGCCGTGAAGCTCACTCGCACGAACGGCTCCCCCTGCCATACCGGCAGCGGCACCTCGATGCGGAACTCCGAGAACAGCCTGTCCTTCAGTGCGACCGGGTCCACGGACGCAGGCAGACGGATCGATGCCATCTGGCCGATCCACTCGTCCGAGTCAGGGCTGATCGACTCCAAGCCCGTGAGTTCGTTCACCCGCCGCCGAGTCAGCAGGGCCAGTCGGTGGCTCTCTGCCCGCACGCTCTCCCAGTCGTGCACCTCACGGAAGGCCAGCGCCGCCTCGAACGCGAGGAACGGCGCCAGATCTCGAGTGCCTTGCCATTCGTGGTGATCGACGAACTGCGAGCCGGAGGGGTTGTCGCTCTCCCATCCCCAGCTGACCACGAGCGGCTGCAGCCAGGACTGCGCGTCCTTGCGGGCATAGAGGAAGGAACACCCCTTGGGCGCACACAGCCACTTGTGCAGTGCACCGGTGTAGATGTCGCACTCGAGCGAGGACAGGTCGAGCGGAATGTGGCCGGGCACATGGGCGCCGTCGACGATTGAGATGATGCTTGCAGCCCGGGCGCGCCGGCACAGCTCTGCCACGGGAAAGACCAGTGCCGTCGCACTGGTCAGATGATCGAGGAACAGCACCCTGGTCCGCGGTGTGACCGCCGCCCAGACCCGTTCGACGAAGTCCGCTTCCGTCGTCACTGGCAGCGGAATCGGTACCCGGACGTAGCGCGCGCCGGCTTCGCGACACTGCTTGGTCCATGTCCGGTACATGGCGCCGTAGTCGTGATCCGTCGAGACCACCTCGTCGCCGGGTTGGAGCACGATGCTGTGCGCCACCATGTTCACCGCCGTCGTCGGGTTCGCGAAGAACACGACGTCGTCGGGCGCCGCGCCGACGAACCCTCCGAGACGCTGCCGCGCCATGGCCAGCATCGGCTCTGCAGCGCGCTGCAGCCATGCCACCGGATTGCGCTCCATCTCGCGCTGAAGGCCCTCGTACGCCTCCTGCACGACTCTCGGCACGGCTCCAAAGGAACCGTGGTTGAGGAACACCAGGTCGTCGTCGAGCAGGAAGTCGGCGCGGGTGGGAACAGCCATGGCCCGGCAGCGTAGACGGGCAACCCGGCGCATTCGGGTACGTTTCGCAGATGGCACTCCCCACCCACGGCCTCGGCCGAGACGACGTGTTGGCACAGCTCGACGGGCTCAAGGCACACGACGTGCGATGGCGTGATGGCCATGCATTCACCCTCGCGTACAGCGCCGGTGACGACGTACTCGCCGTCGCCGAGGCTGCGTATGCCAAGTTCTCCAGCGAGAACGCGCTCAACACGGATGCATTCCCGAGCTTGCGCAAGATTCAGGCAGACGTCGTCGAGTACGTGGCTGGCTGGCTGGAAGCAGGAACGGAGGGCGCCGGGTTCATGACCACCGGTGGCACTGAAAGCCTGCTCATGGCGGTGAAGGCGGCACGCGAGAGGGGCCGCAAGGAGCGCGGCGTCACCAGCCCCAACGTGGTGCTGCCCACCAGTGCCCACGCGGCATTCGAGAAGGGCTGCTACTACTTCGGGCTCGAGAGTCGGCGTGTTGCCGTGGGCGACGATTGGCGAGCCGACGTCGGCGCGATGGAGGCGGTGATCGACGACAACACCGTGCTCGTGGTCGGCTCGGCCCCGCAGTACCCACAGGGCGTCATCGACCCGATCGAGGGCATCGCCGCGCTTGCCGCGGCGCGTGACATCAACTGCCACGTCGATGCCTGCATGGGCGGGGTGACACTGACCTACCTGGCCCGCCTCGGCCACGACATCCCGCCGTGGAACTTCGCCGTCCCCGGTGTCACGAGCATCTCGGTGGATCTCCACAAGTACGGCTACACCGCCAAGGGCGCGTCGGTCATCGTCCATCGCAACAAGCGGCTGCGCAGCTATCAGACCTTCGTCACCGACAACTGGCTGGGCGGCGTGTACGGCTCGTCGGGGGTACTGGGCACAAAGGGTGGCGGCGCGATGGCTGCCGCATGGGCCGTGATGAACTACCTCGGCGACGACGGCTACCTGCGCCTCACCGCTGCAGCGCGGGGCGCCTGCGAGCAGCTGGTCGCGGCACTCGCCGCCACCCCGGAGCTGATCCTGCGCTCGCACCCCGACAGCACCCTGGTTGCCTTCGGTGCCACCGAACCGGCGCAGCTCGATGTCTTCGCCCTGGCCGATGCGTTGTGGCGGCGGGGCTGGTACGTGGATCGCCAAGGCCCGCCCGCGTCGTTGCACTGCACTGTCAACGCAGTCCATCAGGGCAAGATCGAATCCTTCGTCGATGACCTTCGCGAGTGCGTCGCCGAAGTGCTGCAGGCCAGCTCGACCGGCGAGCTGGGTGCGTACGGCACCGTTGACTGACGACCGGAGCGCCCTTGATGCGAGGAGCGATTGCGGTGCCGATCAGCGCATGTCGATGTGAGCACGCAGTGCGTGGACGAGCGCCGCAAGGTCCGCAACCTCGTCGTCCGAGAGAGGCGACGACGTCGGCGTCGACATGGCCCCAGCACCTCCGGGTCGAGCATCCATCCGCCACCGAGATCGCCCACGGCATCGGTGACGGAGCGGGTGCTGTCGGTCAGGGTCGTCATCTGGATGACGGCAACCGCGGCGCGATCCACTCGCCGATGCCTGGCCCGCGGTAACGTGACCAGTGCCAAGTGCACCCGGCCGGGAGAGCCACCGACGCAGCCAGCGGCGGGGCGCCGAAGGAGCAACCTCCCCGGAATCTCTCAGGCCAACGGACCGACCGGGTGGGCAACGCTGGAAAGCAGTCGGCTCAGCCCGGCTCGCCGACGGGGAAATCCGTGATCGTGCCGTAGGGCAGCGGAGAAGCTCTCAGGCATCCGAGACAGCGGGGGAAGCTCGTTCTGACGCGTCACTCGACGGCATGGAGGCTCCCCGAATGTCCACCCACCCCAATTCTCCCACGGTCCGTCAAGGGCTCGGCGAGCTCCTCGGTACCGACGACTTCGTCGGTCGCCACATCGGGCCGACGGAGGCGGAACAGGCACAGATGCTTGCGGTGCTCGGGGTCGACACCATGGAAGCCCTGCTCGCACAGACGGTGCCCGCCTCGATCCGGATGGGCGGTTCATTGCCACTCCCGGGTAGCCGCACCGTCGAGGATGTGCTGGCCGAACTGCGTGCAATGGCAGACAGGAACGCCCACCGGACCAGCCTCATCGGCCAGGGCTACTACGGCACCATCACTCCCCCGGTGATTCAACGCAACGTGTTGGAGAACCCCGCGTGGTACACCGCCTACACGCCGTATCAGCCAGAGATCAGCCAGGGTCGCCTGGAGACGCTGCTCAACTTCCAGACGATGATCGGTGATCTCACCGGCTTCCCCCTCGCCAATGCGTCATTGCTCGACGAGGCAACTGCCGCAGCCGAGGCAATGACCATGGCCCGTCGGACGTCGAAGGTGAAGGGCGATCGCTTCCTGGTGCACGCCGACACCCATCCGCAAACGATCGCCGTGTTGCGCACTCGCGCCGAGCCGATCGGCGTCAAGGTCGCGGTCACTGACGAGTTGACCTCGTTCGCCGATTGCTTCGGTGTGCTCATCAGCCTGCCGACCTCGACCGGAGCGGTCCCCGATTGGCGGCCGATCATCGATGCAGCCCATGAGGCCGGCACGATCGTGGTGATCGCCACCGACCTGTTGGCGTGCGTGCTCACCATGCCGCCTGGACAGCTGGGCGCCGACATTGCGATCGGTTCCGCGCAGCGGTTCGGCGTACCGATGGGTTTCGGCGGTCCGCACGCTGCGTTCATCGCCACCAGTGATGGCCTCGCCCGGTCGCTGCCGGGCCGTCTGGTCGGCGTCAGCACCGACACCGCAGGCCGGCCGGCACTGCGGCTGGCCTTGCAGACCCGCGAGCAACACATCCGGCGCGAGAAGGCGACCTCCAACATCTGCACCGCCCAGGTGCTGCTCGCCAACATGGCAGGGCTCTACGCCAGCTGGCACGGGCCGCACGGCTTGCAGCGGATCGCCGAGCGAGCCCACCGTCTCACGTGCCTGGCGGCTGATGCACTGCAGCGCTCCGGCCACTCGCTGCGCCACGACAGCTGGTTCGACACGCTCACCGTGCGCTGCGACGCGGCCAATGTCCTGGCGGCCGGCCACGCGGCCGGCCTGTCGTTGCGGCTCGTCGATGCGAGTCACGTCGGGTTCAGCTTCGACGAGACCACCACCATCGACGTGGTCCGACAGGTCGCAGGGTTGTTCGGCGCCGAAGGCCTGGTCGCGGACGACATCGGCGCTGCGGGTGAGGGTCTGCCCCAGCGTCGCACCGACGAGTTCCTCACACAGGCCGTGTTCAGTCGGTTCCACACCGAGACCGAGATGATGCGCTACCTCCGCCGACTTGCCGACAAGGACCTCGCGCTCGACCGCACGATGATCCCGCTCGGCTCGTGCACGATGAAGCTCAACGCCGCCGCCGAAATGATGCCGGTCACCTGGCCCGAGTTCTCCGACGTGCACCCATACGCACCACTCGACGAGACGGTCGGTTACCGCGAGATGATCACTCAGCTCGAGCAGATGATGGTGGCCGTCACCGGCTACGACGCCGTCAGCCTCCAGCCGAACGCCGGAAGCCAGGGCGAGTTCGCGGGTCTGCTAGCCATTCGTGCCTATCACCGCAGCCGCGGCGACTCGCAGCGCACGGTGTGCCTGATCCCATCCAGTGCGCACGGCACCAATGCCGCCAGCGCAGTGATGGCCGGGCTGACGGTGATGGTGGTCGCGTGCGACGAACACGGCAACATCGACATGTCCGACCTGGCCGAGCGCGCCGCTCTCGCCGGTGAGCGACTCGCAGCGGCGATGATCACGTACCCCTCGACGCACGGAGTTTTCGAAGCGGCTATCACCGACATCTGCCGCATCGTGCACGATCATGGCGGCCAGGTGTACGTCGACGGGGCGAACCTGAACGCGCTCGTCGGGCTCGCCCAGCCAGGTGCCTTCGGTGCTGACGTCAGCCACCTCAACCTGCACAAGACCTTCTGTATCCCCCACGGGGGCGGCGGGCCGGGCGTTGGCCCGGTCGCGGTACGGGCGCACCTGGCGCCGTTCCTCCCCGGCGATCCCCTCGGCGCTGACCAGCCGGTCGGCCCGGTCTCTGCGGCACCGTTCGGCTCGGCAAGCATCCTGCCGATCTCATGGGTCTACGTTGCGCTGATGGGCGCCGAGGGCCTCCGCGCAGCCACCGCGACTGCCATCCTCAGCGCCAACTACCTCGCGGTTCGTCTGCACGAGGCGTTCCCGGTGCTGTACACCGGATCTCACGGTCGGGTGGGCCACGAGTGCATCCTCGATCTGCGGCCGATCACCAAGGAGACCGGCGTGACCGTCGACGATGTCGCCAAGCGGTTGATGGATCATGGCTTCCACGCTCCGACGATGAGCTTTCCAGTCAGCGGCACGCTGATGGTGGAGCCGACCGAGAGCGAGACGTTGCACGAGTTGGATCGATTCGTCGCCGCGATGCTCTCGATACGGGCCGAGATCCAACAGGTGGCCGACGGTGTGTGGCCCGCGGACAACAGCCCGCTGCGACACGCCCCGCACACTGCGCAGGATCTACTCGGCGAGTGGGATCGGCCGTACTCACGAGAGCTCGGCGCATTTCCAGCCTCCTCCGCGCATGGTTCCAAGTACTTCCCGCCGGTGTCGCGCATCGATGCCGCGTACGGGGACCGCCACCTGATCTGTAGCTGCGAGCCGCTCGAGGCATACGCCGACTCCTGAGCGTCCGCAAGCTCCGGCGCCTGCGCTACGGTCACGACCATGGCAGACAGCTCGACACCAGGACTCGGCGACCTCATGGGGTTGTTCGGCAGCAACAACCCTCTTGCCGGCATCAGCAAGTCGATCACTCAGTTCCAGCGCGGGGTCAGCACGTTCCTCGAGAGCGTCGAGAAGTTCAACGACACGATGGAGCAGCTCAACGGCGTCGCCAAGCGGGTCAATGGCCTCCTCGACACCGTGGAGGAGCCGATCAAGGCATTCGTGCCGCAAGTGACGCGAACCATCAAGACTGCCGATGCGCTCGTCACTCAGCTCAGTGGTCCGATCGACAGGGTGGCACCCAGCCTCAACAGGTTCGCCGAGACGCTGTCGAACCCAACGTTGCTCTCGCTGCCCACCGACCTCGGTGCCTTCATGGAGACGCTCAGCGACCTCGCTCGTCGGCTGCAGCCGCTCGGCCAGCTGGCGGAGTCCGCCGGCAGCATGTTCGGTCTCAGGCCGCTCGCCGCACTCCGTGGTGGCGGCGGCTCACGGCCGGAACCGTTCTCGCCTGCGCCACCCCCTCCCCCGCCGGCTCCGGCGAAGAAGGCAACCGCGAAGAAGGCAACCGCCGCCAAGAAGGCCCTGGCGAAGAAAGCAACCGCCGCCAAAGGGGCTCCGGCAAAGAAGGCTCCCGCGAAGAAGTCGGCGCCGGCCAAGAAGACTCGCTGACTGGGGCGGTCAGCGTTTGGCGATGAATGGCAGCGACACCACGCTGCCGGCGAGCGCCGAGCCGCGGACGTCGATGGTCAGCGCCGTACCCTCGGCTGTGTCGGGCGGAAGAAATGCCAGCGCGATGCCGTGCTCCAGCATCGGCGAGAAGTTGCCGCTGGTGACCGTTCCGATCTGCTCACCGTCGCGCAGCACTGCGCAGTCGGCACGTGGGGGGCGACGCCCTTCGGTGGCGATGCCGCGCAGGACGCGGGCCACGCCGCGGTCGCGCTCCGCCGCCAGCGGTTCGCGGCCGCGGAACTCGTCCTTGCCCCACGCAACCACCCAACCGAGTCCGGCCTGCAGCGGCGTGATACCTGGCCCGAGTTCGTGACCGTGCAACGGTAGACCGGCTTCCAGCCGCAGCGTGTCGCGCGCACCCAAGCCTGCAGGCATGATGCCGCACGAGACGATGGCTGACCACAGATCGCCTGCAGCATCGCGAGGAACAGCGATCTCGACGCCCGCCTCGCCCGTGTAGCCGGTACCGGCGACGACGCACGGTGCGCCGTGCCAATCCAGTTCACGAACCTGGAAGCGTCCGACCTCGCTGGCAGCGGCAAAGACGGCGGCGAGCCGCTCCTTTGCACGCGGGCCCTGTACCGCCAACACCGCGCGCTCGCCAGTGGTCTCCACGCCGCCGATCGCAGCACGGACGCGATCGGTGTTCGATGCGTTGGGCATCACATCGAACACATCGTCACGCACCCACCAGACGATGATGTCGTCGAGCACGGAGGCATCGACCTCGTCGAGGAGGTGCGTGTACTGCGCCCGACCGGGAGCGATCTTGGCGAGGTCGTTGGTGAACGCGAACTGCAGCCTGTGCAGCGCGTCTGCGCCCTCGACTCGAACCGTGCCGAGGTGCGACACATCGAACACCACTGCATCGTGACGGCACGCCAAGTGCTCATCGAGCGTGCCTGCGCGATAGGCGACAGGCATCTCCCAACCCCCGAACGGCACCATCTTGGCACCCAATTGGCGATGGAACGCGTCGAGCGGGCTGACCTCGTAGGTGGTCATCACACAGCCTGGGCGGCGGCCAACGGGATGGCCTCGATGCCGCCGAACTGCAGCAGCGACGCGTCGAGATCCGTCTTCACGCCGCCGATCGCCAGCACGTTGAGCACGCCCTGGCCCCCCTTGCGGACGATGTCGATCAGTGTCTCGCCGTCACAGAGCAGCACGTCGTTGCCGCTGATCACCAGCGTCGCGGCAGCGATATCGGCGTCGACGTTCTCGCGCAGGTACGTGAACGCCTTGCGGACCGATTCGAGCTTGATGCCGGCGTCGAGCAAGCTCTTGATCACCCGCAGCTCCAGCAGATCCCGGTAGCTGTAGAGACGGCGACTACCGCTCCCACTGGCATCGGCCAGCGAGGGACGAACCAGATCGGTACGCGCCCAGTAGTCGAGTTGACGGTACGAGATGCCTACTACGCTGGCGGCCTTGGTGCCGCTGAAACCGATCTCGGTCATCTGTCGCTCCTGCTGTTCGGTCGAGCCGCCGACATCGACGTAACTACGTCCGTGTAACGGCCCACCCATCGTAGACCCGCCGGCTTGCGTCGTCAAGCACTCTACGCGCGAGACAATCGCGCGTAGCGCGCGAGCGGCGCTGGCTGAGGCCGGATCAGCTGGCGAAGTCGTCGGGGCTGACGTCGTCGAGGAAGTCGCGGAACTCGTCGAGAATGGCTTCCTCGTCACCCTCGTCGTCGGCAACCTCGGGCGCCTGCACGGCAGCCTCGTCGAGGAGTGCCTCCTCGGCGTAGATGGCGGCGCCGGTGCGGACGGCGAGGGCGATCGCATCGCTCGGCCGGCTCGACACCACCAACATCTCCCCGGCGCCCGTGCGCAGGTGCAGCGTCGCGAAGAAGGTGTGCTCGAGCACTTCGGTGATCACGATGTGCTCGAGTGTCGCGCCCAGGGCCTGCGCCACGTTGACGAGCAGATCATGGGTGAGCGGCCGCGGTGGCACGACGCCCTCCATCGCACTGTGTATCGCCGACGCCTCGGGCCCGCCGATGAGGATCGGCAACACACGCGCCCGTTCGGTCTCGTGCTCACGCAACATCACGACCGGCGTGTTGGCTGGCAGCTCCACGCGCACCCCGAGCAGTTCCATGCGGATCACGAGTTGATGGTAGCCGCAGGGATCAGGGTTCGAGGTGGTGAGCCAGTGCGGAGTTCAGAATCGCCGCTCGCAGCTCGGCACCCTGGCGAGAGAGCTCGGCGAGCATCAGTGATGCCTGCTGGCGACTGTGCGGATTCCGCTGACGGATGAGCGGCAGGACGAGCTGCTCGAAGAGCGCAGCCTCGCGCTCGGCTGACTGGCGCCAGGCGCGGAGGTGGCGAGGCTCGATGCCGCGTTCGAGAAAGCCGGCGGCAGCGCACGCGATCGCGAGGTCTGCTGATGAGTAGAGCGCGTTGGTGCCGGTTCCCTTGCCAGTGAGCAAGCCGTACGACTCGAGGTCGCTCAGCTGTTTGCTGGTGATGCCGGCGATCGTGCACAGCTCGCTTCCGACGTAGGTGTCGCGGGCCGTGTCGTCGTGCGGTGCCCCCGCCGAGGCGAAGAAGGCGGCAGACGGGTTCTCGTGGCGCTCGGGAGCGCCAATCGGGGCGGACGGCGTGGGCGGAGAGGCGATGGGAGGAACGACCGCGAGCGTCGTTGGCTGCGTTCCGTTCGGCGCAATCGTGGCGCCCGCGTCAGTGGCCGCCCACGATGGGGTTCGCGGCGGGGTTGGTTCCAACGCTGGCGTGGCCCGCAGTTGGGCTGCGGGATGGTGTGCTGTCGGCACGGGCGTCCCGGGAGGCAGCTCGAGGTCGCCGGTCTCGTCGAAACCGCCGTCGGCGTAGGGTTGCGGGCGTTCCATCACCGTGACGTTGCGGAGCCCGCGTGGCGGAGTGAGCGCGCCGCTGTCGTCGATCTCACCGCTTTCGAGGCGGTCGCGAATCACGCGCAGGGGCAGGAAGTTCTCCCGCTGCTCACGCAAGATGACACGGAGGCGATCCACGTCGGCGTCGTAGAACTTGCGGTACCCGGACGGCGTGCGCTCGGGGTCGATCAAACCCTGGCTCTCGAGAAAGCGGATCTTGGAGATCGTGACGTCGGGGAACTCCTCGAGCAGGAGTGCCAGCACTTCGCCGATCGACAGATAATGGTGTTCCGGCATCGATCAGCCGCCCGCAGACTGGAAGAAGACGAGCCGGAACTTGCCGATCTGAAGCTCGTCACCCTGCTGCAGTTCCGCCACGTCGATGCGCGTGTGGTTGACGTACGTACCATTGAGCGAACCCGAGTCACGCACCGTGTAGTGGTTCGCGTCGCTCACGATCTCGGCGTGGTGGCGCGAGACCGTGATGTCGTCGAGGCTGATCTCGCACTCTGCGCCGCGCCCCAAACGCGTGCGCTTCGACTGCAGCGTCAGCGCGGCCCCGGCGTCTGGACCGTTGCGCATCACGAGCGAGGCGGAGCCGGCGGGCAGATCAGAGAGGTTCACCACCAGGTCGTCCTCCGGACCGGGGGCATCCTGCAGCGGATCCACCCGGACCAACGAGATCGTGTGATCTGCCCCGCGGTCGAGTACTCCGCCGCACGACGAACAGAAGCTCGATTCGGGCGGATTGCGGTGGCCGCACTGGTTGCAGAACGCGTAGGCCATCAAAGAACCCTAACCCTCGATCAGCGCTTGATACGCCGCCGCATCGAGCAACGCTGCAACCTGGGTGACGTCGGCGACTTCGATCTCGCACAACCAGCCGGCACCGTATGGATCCGAGTTGAGCGTCTCGGGCGCATCGGCCAGGGTTTCGTTGACGGCAACGACGACGCCCGACACGGGCGCATACACGTCGCTGACGGACTTGGTGCTCTCGACCTCGCCGAAACTGTCGCCTGCCGACACTGCATCGCCCACGGTCGGAACCTGTACGTAGACCACGTCACCGAGGGCGTCTTGTGCGTAGTCGGTGATCCCGACTCGTACGCGGTTGCCGTCGAGCGACACCCATTCATGATCGCTGCTGTATCGGAGCTGAAGGGGAACGTGCATGGTCATCACGTTAGCCGCGAGCGGTACGCCCGGCCTTCAGGCTCTCTCGGATCGTTGGGATGTAGGTCACTGCCGTGTAGTAGCTCAGCGCAAGGCCCGGGATGCCGAGGATCCATGCAGCAACGAGAAAGCCCTGGTGAGCGAAGAAGTCGGTTGCGCCCAGCATGAATCCGGGCAGCGCGAACATCAGCAGGAACGTGGCCGTCTTGCCCCACCACGTGACATCGAAGCGCTTCATGCCGAAGAACAGCGTCGCCGCGGCGATGACACCGCCGAAGACCACCTCACGGACCACCACCAGCCAGAAGAACCACAACGGCGCGATGCCCTTGATGATGATCCCGCTGATGCCGACGATGAACAGCAGGCGATCTGCAGTGGGATCGAACATCTTGCCGAACTCGCTCACCTGGTTGAAGCGCCGGGCGAGCCAACCGTCCACCCAGTCGGTTGCGCCGAGGCCGCCCAACAGAAATGCCGCGCCGGCAACGTTGTCCCGCGGGAACAGCATCCAGAGGAAGACCGGGATGGCGCACAGCCGGGCGAGGGTGAACAGATTCGGCGCAGTGAGGAACTTGTGCGACGACAGTTGCTGGTCGGTGTCATCCATCGCCGGCAGCGTACAAGCGGGTCCATGTCCCGGTGAACAAAGGCCACTGCGTACGATGCGCAGCATGACGCAACCCACAGCAGACGGCGCACTGACAGGCCAGATCGCCTTCATCACCGGTGCCGGCTCCGGCCTCGGCGCAGCATTCGCCCGGCGACTCGCGAGCGATGGCGCCATCGTCGTCGTCAACGACCTCAACCCGAACGCTGCGGCCGACATCGCCGCCGAAGTGGGCGGCGACACGGCCATCTTCGATGTGTGCGATGCGGTCGCCTTCGACACCGAGATCGACAAGGTGGCGCAGCGGTACGGGCGGCTCGACATCTTGGTCAACAACGCCGGCATTGCACCCCCGACCGACGCCGATCGCGTGCAACAGGCGATCGCGAACCAAATGGCCCGCATGGAGGGTCGCATCGGCGACCTCGTGCCACCCAACAGCACGGTGGAGCTCAGTGACGAGGCGTGGGATCGCATGATCAGGGTGCACCTCTACGGCACCTTCTACGGCACTCGTGCGGCCCTGCGGCACATGACCCCGGCACGAAGCGGCGCGATCGTGAACGTGTCGTCCGTGCTGGGCCTGCGCCCGATGGCCGGCGCGGTGCACTACGCCACCGCCAAGGCCGGCATCATCGCGTTCACCAAGTCGGTGGGCCAAGAGGTCGCGGCGTACGGGGTCCGCGTCAACGCGGTGTGTCCGGGCTGGATCGACACTCCGCTGTTGGCGGCGATGGATCCGATGATGATGGCGGGCATCGTGATGCAGATCCCGAAAGGCCGGATGGGTCGGCCCGAGGAGTTGGCTGAACTGGTGCGTTTCCTCTGCGGCCCAGAGAGCAGCTATTGCAACGGCGACATCTTCGCCGCTTCCGGCGGGTTTGCGTGATGGCCACGGTCTTCACCCGCATCATCAACGGCGAGATCCCCGGCACGTTCGTGCATCGCGACGATCGGTGCGTTGCGTTTCTCTCGATCAACCCGCTGGCACACGGCCACACGCTGGTGGTGCCGATCGAGGAGATCGACCACTGGGTGGATCTGCCCACCGATCTGGCCGCACACGTGTTTGCCGTCGCTCATCGCGTCGGCCGCGCCCAGCAGGCTGCGTTCGGGTGCGAGCGAGTGGGCGTGATCATTGCGGGCTACGAGGTTCCGCACACGCACATTCATGTGATCCCGACGGACCACATGGGGCAGCTCAACTTCGCGAACGCCGCGATGCAGGTCGATCAGAACGAGTTGAACAGCGCCGCGCATGCGATGCGCGTGGAGCTACAGGGCCAGGGTGGAACCAGCTGAGGGGTCGGACGCCATCACCAGTTCGGGCCCGTTGTTGCGCACGTTGTTGACCGCGGTGCTCACGGCGTGGAAGGTGAGGATGTCGTTCGGCGCCGGTACCAACAGGCGCTGAAGGTCGTCGACATCCTGGTTCGACGCGTCGAGCCACTCGCCCCACACGGACTCTGCGAGCAGCACCGGCATCCGATCGTGCACCGGCGCCATCGTCTCGTTCGCAGCCGTGGTGATGATCGTGCAGCTGTGCAGCCATGGCGCATCCGGCCCCGCTGCGCGGTCGCGCCAGGTGGCCCACAGGCCGGCGACAGCAAGCGGGGCGCTGTCGACGCGGTGAATGAACATCGGCGTCTTGATCGGCTTGCCGGCCTTCGTCAGCTGTGCGTCGGGCGATCCCTCCTGCCACTCGTAGAACCCGTCCATCGGGATGATCAGACGGTGCTTCTTGAACAGACCTTTGAAGGCAGGCTTCTCAGCGATCGTCTCGGATCGGGCGTTGATCATCTTCGAGCCGATCTTGATGTCCTTCGCCCACGACGGCACCAAACCCCAGTGGAAGGGCAGCAACCCGCGTCCGCCCGCTGCATCTCCGACCACCGCCAGCACGTCCTGCGTCGGCGCGACGTTGAAGTTCGGCGGGAGGCCATCGCCCTGGAAGGAGGCCCCGAAGAAGTCAGCGATCTTGTCAGCGGAGTGGGAGGACACGAAGCGGCCGCACATCGCACCGACGGTAGCCGTCGCCACCCGTTGGTGAACGTGCAAGGCCCGCCCTTGCGGGCGGGCCTTGTGCTTCTGTGTCGGGCTGGCGGGATTCGAACCCACGACCTCTTGTCCCCCAGTTATGGCCGACAGGTCGCTGACCTGGGCCTGAACCTAGTCTGACCTGCATCTTTCATCTATGCACGTCTACCGCTGTCCACCCTTGTAGACTCAATATGGCTACCGGAATGGCTACCGGGGAAAGGACTTGTCACCATCATGGCAAAGACAAGAGGTCACGGCGAGGGGTCCATTTTCGAGGCTGACGGCCGCTGGTACGGCTTCCTCGAGCTGCCCAGCGGCGACGGCAAACGGCACCGCAAGAAGCTCACCGGGGCGACCCGTAAAGAGGTCGCCGGCAAACTCGCACAGGCCCGAGCAAGCCTCGCCGCCGGAGTAGTCGTCGATCAACGACTGACGGTGGCCGGCTTCCTCAGCAAGTGGCAGGCGCGCCGTGCCCTCTCCCAAGACCTCGCACCGGCCACGCTGACCACCTACCGCGACGTGATCCGCTGTTACGTCACACCCCATCTCGGTGGCATCCGTCTGGCCGAGCTATCGCCATCGCACGTGGAACAGATGACCGCCGCCGTCGTGGCCGAGGGCAAGTCGATCCGTACCGCGAACATCGCTCGCGCCGTGTTGCGACGCGCCGTGAGGGATGCCGCACGCGACGGGCTGGTGCTTCGCAACGCCGCCGCACTCGCGAACCCTCCACGGCAACCCCGTCGCGAAGGTCGGACCCTGGAGATCACCCAGGCGCGCGACCTGCTCGCCTACGTCACCGGGCACCGGCTCGAAGCTGCGTTCGTCGTATCGCTGACCACTGGCCTGCGACGTGGCGAACTGCTCGGCCTGCACTGGCGAGACATCGACCTTGAAGGCGGCTACGTGACCGTGCGCGGGCAACTTCGAGCCACCGACCACGGGCTGCAGATCGTCGACACCAAGACCGCATCCGCAGTACGCATCCTGCCGCTAACCGAACTGGCAATCAGCGCCCTGCGCCGACACCGCGAAGCACACCCCAGCCTCCCCAATGCGCTCGTGTTTCGCTCCACCACCGGCACACCCATACACCCCGACAACTGGCGTCGCGAGGTCTACAAGGCCACCCAGGCGGCACTGGGTGAACGCTGGTCGCCGCACGAACTGCGCCACTCGGCTGCGTCGATCATGCTCGCCGCTGGGGCCGACCTCAAGACCGTCTCGACGACCCTTGGCCACTCGTCGATCAGGGTGACAGCCGACGTGTACTCGCATCTAATGAAGGGCGACCGCACTGCGGCCAACGTCATGGATCGTGCGATCGGCGGTGCGTCATGACCAACGAGCAGCGCGGTTGGCCCGACACCCCCTACGAGCTCGCTGTGCAAACGGCACTAGGCGAGGACGCGGCCAGGCTGTTGGTTCAGTGCGTGTGCGCCAGTTGTCAGAAGGTAGTTGCGACGATCCACCTGACGAGCCACGGGATGCTCTTTCGCGGCACATCACCGGCAGGTGACGTGTTCAAGCAGCTCCCAGATGCGCCGCGCGACCCGGTGATCCTGTACCTGAGTGAAGCACTACTCGATTGGCCCGGAGGCATCGAGGGCGACCAGCCTCGAACCACATGCTCAAAGCACGGCAAACGTGCGATTGATGTACCGCGGCTGATTGCTGCCGCATCAGAGGCGGCGCTGACGAAAAGTAAACGCCTATATCTCAACTAGTTGGACCACCGTGTAGTAGCTTGGTCCTTGGTAGATCAATATTCTCCGGGCGTCGGCTCAGTCGAACGAACGGTTGGCAAGGTAACGGATGCCAACGAGAACCTCCGTAGGAGGCCATCGTGTCCCGTCCACCTTTCACTGCATCTCCGCCACGCGCGGCATATCGAGTAAACGAGTTTGCCAGCACGCTCGGCGTTAGCAGGGCCCACGTCTACAACCTCATCTCTCGCGGCGAGATTCGCGCGGTCAAGATCGGCAACTCGACCCGCGTGCCCGCGACCGAACTGCAACGGCTGCTCAATGAAGGCGCGGCCTCATGAATGGCCTCAAGGTTGCCGCCGGCAGCACACTGCCGTGCCCGATTGCTTGCTCCCCCTCAGCCTGCGCGTGCGCGTTCTCATCAGAGGAGGCCGCGGTGCTCGCTCACACACGCGCCATGCTGCTGGCACCGCCAGAGGTGCCCACACTGCCCGCTGTGCGGGCCTGGGGGCGGCGCTTGCGGCGCGGGGTGGAGACACGCACCATCACGCACCGCGAGGCCAACGAGGCATGGCGGCGAGCGATCGCAAAGCTGGGGGTGATGACCAGTGGTCTGGACTCCTGACGACGAGATGCCCGGCGGACAGTTCGATGGTCTGTGCGATTCTTGCCGCGAACCGCTGGCCGCTGAGGACGCAGGCAGATTCCGGCACCGGGACTGTGTACCGCCTGAGCTGCCTGCCGTGGCGCGTCAACTGCTCGACCGCGTGCGAGGTGCCCGATGAGCGCGCCTGGACTGTGTTGCCGTTGCGGTTCCGCTGGAGTGCGTACGGTCGCCGCCGATAGCTACTGCTCGACGCATCTAGCCGAGCTGTACCGCTCGTACAACCCCGAGGTTTGGGCGCTCAATGGCGTGGGCCTGCCCATCGGCAGGATGCGCCCCGAGTACGGGCCTTGCATTGAAGACCTTGAGTGCATCGCGTGCGGCGCCGGTTGGGCCGGACTCGCAGGCGAACGGTGTGAATGGTGTCGCGCTGGCCGCGAACGACTAATCGCCCATCAACGCGATCTCCTACTGAAGGTTCCCGACGACCGACGAGAGGCCACCTTGCTGGCGTGGGCCGACCGTCTCAAGTCTGCGGTGACTGCGGGCATCGTGACCAAAGACGAAGCTGCGCGAGCGTGGCGCCGGGCGGTGCGCGATGTTGCCGCCTGAACTGTTCAACGGCGACGAGACACCACCGAGCAAGCCTCGCAAGGGTGACAGCACTGCGACCCAGCTCGTTCGCCTTGCTGAACTGCACTACCGCTTCGCGCAGGCCGACGACGGGCGCACGTTCGCCGTGCCGCTCGAGGGTGCGTCTATCGCTCGACCGCTCGACGGCAACCGGCAGAGCTTGCGCGC
>JAYSPV010000156.1:0-2170 GCA_043721915.1 Ilumatobacteraceae bacterium
GTACGGGTATGTGTCTCGATCCCACGCCACCTCGGTGCTACCGCCATCGAGTGCGAGCACGTGCAGGGTCACTTCCGCATTGGCGGTGCCGGCGGCCGGGTAGCGGACCTCGTTGGCAGGCCGTGCGGGGTTGGCCGGATCGCTGATGTACCAACGCTGCACCTCTGCGTTGTCGACACGGGTAGCCGCGATCGCAGCGCCGTCGGGGCTCCACCAGTAGCCGCGGAAGCGGTGCATCTCCTCAGCAGCGATGAAGTCGGCACTGCCCCAGCTGACGTCGTCGTGCTCCTCGCCGGCGAGTTCCCAACTGTTGCCGTCGAGCTCGGCGATGCGCAAGGTGCGCCCGCTGACGTAGGCGACGCGTGTGGCAACAGGGTCGGGACGAGGGTCGAAGACCGGCCCTTCGACGGTGAGTTCGCGGGCCTGACCGCTCACCAGGCCTGCGACGAACAGACGGCCGGCGAGCGCGAAGGCAGCGACGGCGCCGGCCGCATCCGTGGCGTAGGCGGTGATGCCGCTCGCCCCCTCGCGCACCCGCTCGCGACGGAGGCGTTCCTCGCTCGGAAGGTTCTCGTCGTCGTGTGCGCCCAGCAGGGCGAGCGGGTCGGCCACCAACTGCTCGTGGCCGGTGGTCACGTCGAGCACCCACAGGCAGTTCACGGGGTCGTCGCCGGCTCGGCTGCGGGCGAAGGTGACCCGCTGCCCGTCGGCCGAGACGGTGATGTTGCGCGGGTCGCCCAGTGTCAGCCGCTGGCTGCGTGCGTACTGGCGGGGAAACGTGTCGCTCATGGCTGTCGAGTTCCGGTTCGTGTCGAGCCCGGGATCACGAGGATCTTGGCGTGGTGCTCCGGGTCGGCGAGATCGACGAAGGCCTGCGGCACGCCCTCCACATCCACCGTGCCGGTGAGCCACGGTGACGGGTCGGTTGTGCCGTCGGCGATGGCCGCCAGTGCTGCGGCGAACTCTGCCGGCTCGTACGCAAGCGCAAACTGGATGTTGAGCTCCTTGCCGATGCCGATCATCGGGTGCAACCTGTCCTCCTGCATGCAGGCGCCGACGACGAGGATGCGGGCATTCCTGGGCGCCATGCGCATCGCCTGCTCGATCATGCCGGGCACGCCGACGGCCTCGAAGATGACCAGCGGGCGGACACCGTCAGCCTTGCGCCACGCCTCGATCGCGGAGGTCTCGCTGGGGTCGACCACGACGTCGGCGCCCAGCAGTGCGGCAAGCTCGCGGCGCCTTGCGCTGAAGTCAGCGACCACGATCGGGCCGATGCCACGCAACCGCAGCTCGGCCACGCACGCCAGGCCAACGGGGCCTGCGCCCAACACGATCGCAGCCTCGCCACCGGCGATGCGGCTTTTCGCGACCGCGTGCACACCGACGGCCAGTGGCTCGGTGAGCGCGGCCATCTCGGCCGGTAGGCCTCCGGGCACCTTGATGCCGGTGAGCTCGTTGAGCACCATCAGCTCCGCGTACCCGCCGTTGTAGCGGTTCGAGTATCCAACCGCGTGCAGGCCGTCTGCGTCGAACGCCACCGGCAGGCTGACGATGACATCGCCGACCCTCAGGTTGCTGCAGCCCGGGCCGAGTTCGACGACCTCGCAGCAGAACTCGTGGCCCATCACGGTGTCACCGGCGGGCTCGAACATCTTGATCGCCGTCGGGTCGGCGGGCGCACCCTCCTGCAGCTCAGCGCTGAGGCGGCGGGCTTCCTCGCCGTGTCGCAGCATGTGCAGATCGCTGCCGCAGATGCCGCAGGCGAGCACTTTGGTGAGCACCTGACCCGGGCCAGGTACGGGGTCGGGGAGGTCGTCGACCCGGAGTTGCCAATCACGCATCACGGCTGCACGCATGGGTGGGAGCGTACGCGCCGCCCCGGGTGCGATCGTCAGCGGGCAGCGGCGCGTCAGCCTGAGAAGTGGGCGATCGCTTCGACAATGACCTGCCAGCCCTTGTCGGCATCGATGCCGGTCAGCCAGTCACAGTTCGGCTCCGGCACTTCTTTCAGGTCGCGCTGGTCGATGATGGTCATGCCGGCGGTCAGGCGCCCCTGTGTCTCGATCTCCACGTGCACGAGCTTGCGCTGGAACAGCTGCGGGTGGGTGAGTGCCATCACCGCACACGGGTCGTGGACCGGTGCCCCCACGATGTGGTGATGGCGGCT
>JAYSPV010000157.1:0-1734 GCA_043721915.1 Ilumatobacteraceae bacterium
GAGATGGTGATCGCGATGCGGGCGGCGTCGAAGGCGATCAGTTCGGGTCGCGCCGCGCAGGATTTCCGGCGCCGGATGGGCGTGGCCTGGCAGGTCCGGGTGTTCGAGTGCACTCACGGCGACGTCCACGGCTGGCACCCGCACTTCCACTACTTGTTCCTGATCAACGGGGCGTGGCGGGGTGAGTCGGCGGACCCGTTCGTGCGCCAGGCGTTTCGTCCACTGTGGGATCTGTGGGTCGCTGAGCTGGCGAAATACGGGTTCAGCGCCGTTGCGGAGGTCCACGGCGAGTCGGCTGGGTTCGATGCGAAGTTGATCGATCTCACGTCGCCCGAGTCGATCCGCAGGGTGGCCGGGTACATCAACAAGGGCCACGAGACGACGCGCACCGCGACCTGGAGCACCGGCGCGACGCTGGCCGATCAGTCGGGTTCGGCCGCGCGGGAGCTGGACGGCGGGGTGTGGAAGGCGGGCAAGGCGCCGGACAGCAACCCTGGCCACCGGCACCGCAGCATCGCGCAGGTGATCGAGGACTACGCCTTCCCGGCGTCAGCGGAGTCCGCCGAGCAGGACAAGGCGCTGATCGTCGAGTTCAAGTTGGCGATGCGCAAGCTGCGGATGCCGCAGCGCAAACCGTCGCCGGGGATGCGGGCGGCGTTCGTGGCGCTGGCGGCGGCGCTGGAGGCGAAGGGAGTGATCGTGCCTGGTCAGCTCACTGATGTGGAGCGCACCGACGAAGAGATCGCGGCGGCCGAGGACTTCCCTGACGCTGTGACGGTGGGCCACATTCGGAAGGGGGCGTGGGCGGCGTGGTTCGCGTGGGAGCTGCCTGCGTTGCGTGCTGCCGGGCGCATGGGTGGGCAGGCTGCGGTGTTGGCGTACCTGTCTGATCCGGCTCGAAATACCGACGGGGATGGCTCTTCCGGGCTGGGGTTCGAGCCGTTCGATCCGCCGGCCGGTGGTGAGTCGACGTGACAACGCCAGTGGTCACGTGCCGGGCCCTCTCGCGTCGCTGCGGCAGCGGGCGGTGTTCGCGGGGATCATGGAGCCGACGGCGACTCCGCGCCGGTTGGTGGCGGCGCTGGCGGATGCGCAGGTGATCCGTGAGGCCATCCCGTCTGGTCGGGGGGTATGGGATGACCTGCTGCTGCTGGCGGCGACTGGCGAGCGGCTGGGCGTGCTGTTCCGTTCGTCGGCGTCCTGGGTTGTCGAGGTCGGCCGGTCAGAGTTCGCGGTCGAGCTGCCGGTGTTCGCTGGTGATGTCAGTGCGGTTGTCGCGGCATTGTTGATCGCTGACGACGTGCTGCTGTCAATGTGTCGGTGACATGAGCAAGGATGGTCCGATGATTCCTGGCGTTCACTACCTCGTGGATCGCGACGTCGCGTTGCTGGCGGAGTCGCACGCCGAGCGTTTCGACCTGGACGCCGATCCCGCACGGGGTGCCTACAGCCGCGAGATGGCTGACGCGCTCCGCGCGGAGCTGGTGCGCCGCCGCCTGGCGCGGTCGTTCGAGGCCGACCCGTGTGCGTTCGTGTGGTTCGGCCGCCTGGCCGAGGAATGACGTAGTCGGCCGGGTGCGCTACGGTCGAAATTGGAACGTGCGGGCCCACAACCGTCGGCGTGTCCGTTCCCATCCCGAGCGCCCGTTGGTCGCACACAGGACATCCGTCGCCGTGTGGTCGCCGAGTCGGCAGGGTCCGCGCGCCGAGTTATACAGATCTGTATCACTGAGA
>JAYSPV010000158.1:0-14756 GCA_043721915.1 Ilumatobacteraceae bacterium
CCGCGGTCGCGCTCGTGCGACGACTCCGGGCGATCGCCGACCAGGCCCAGGAGCTCTTCCGGGAGATGGACTTCAGCTTCCTCTTCGATCCGACCCGCAAGCTCTTCTCGATCGGCTTCCGCGTCCGGGACGGAACCCTCGATCCGAGCTCCTATGACCTCCTCGCCTCCGAGGCTCGCCTGGCGAGCTTCCTCGCGATCGCGAAGGGGGATGTCGCCCCGGAGCACTGGTTCCGGCTCGGGCGGGCCCTGACGCCAATCGGTCGTGGCTCCGCCTTGATCTCGTGGTCCGGGTCGATGTTCGAGTACCTGATGCCTGCGCTCGTGATGCGCTCGCCCGCGTACAGCCTGTTCGATCACACCAACCGGCTGGTCGTGGCCCGCCAGATGGCCTATGCGGCCGAGCGGCGGGTGCCCTGGGGGATCTCTGAATCCGGGTTCAACGCGCGCGATCTCAGTCTCGCGTACCAGTACTCGGGTTTCGGCGTGCCCGGCCTGGGTCTCAAGCGCGGCCTCGGCGAGGATCTCGTGGTAGCGCCGTACGCGACGGGCTTGGCGGCGATGGTTCAGCCGAAGGCCGCCGTCAAGAACTTTGCCCAACTCAGCGCTGCCGGTGCCGTCGGCCTCTACGGCTTCAGAGAGGCGCTCGACTACACCGAGCGCCGGCTCCCCGAAGGCACCACCGTGGCGGTGATCAACAGCTACATGGCCCATCATCAGGGGATGGTGCTGGTAGCCATCGGCAACGTCCTCCACGACCGTGTGATGGTGGAGCGGTTCCACGCCGATCCGATCGTGGAGGCGGCCGAGTTGTTGCTGCAGGAGCGCATGCCGCGCGACGTGCTCGTGGCCCGTCCGCGCGCCGAAGAGGTGAAGAACCCAGCCGACGTGCGCGACGTCGTGCCACCGATCCTGCGTCACTTCACGTCGCCGCACGATGCAATCCCACGCACGAACCTGCTGTCGAACGGGCGGTACGCGGTGATGGTGACGACGGCAGGCTCCGGGTACAGCCGGTGGGGCGACGTGGCGCTGACCCGTTGGCGCGAGGACGTCACCGGTGATGCGTGGGGCAACTACCTGTTCTTGCGCGACATGCAATCCGGAGCGGTGTGGTCGGCCGGTCACCAGCCCAGCGGTGCGGAGGCGGACAGCTACGAGGTCAGCTTCGCTGAGGACCGGGCCGAGTTCTCCCGACGCGATGGCTCGATCTCCACCGGCCTGACCATCCTGGTATCGGCGGAGCACGACGCGGAGATCCGCCGCGTGTCGCTCACCAACCTCGGCGCGCACGAACGGCAGATCGAGCTGACGTCGTACATGGAGATCGTGCTTGGGTCACAGGCGGCCGATGTTGCCCACCCGGCGTTCCAGAACCTGTTCGTGCAGACCGAGTTCGTCGCCAAGATCGGCGCCCTGCTCGCCACCCGGCGGCCGCGCTCCTCCGACGAGGCCCCGATGTGGGTCGCCCACGTCGCTGCCGTCGAGGAGCAACCCGGGGCGGTCGTGCAGTACGAGACCGACCGGGCCCGCTTCCTGGGTCGCGACAGATCGGTCCGCTCGCCGGTCTCGGTGATCGACGGGCATCCGCTCTCGAACACGGTGGGCTCCGTCCTCGATCCGATCTTCAGCCTGCGGTGCCGAGTCAGGCTCCCTGCCGGTGCCACCGTGCACGCGATCTTCTCGACGGTGGTCGCCGAGTCGCGCGACGAGGTGCTCGACCTGGCCGACAAGTACCGCGAGTCGGCCACCTTCGAACGGGCCGAGATCCTCTCCTGGACGCAGGCCCAGGTCCAGTTGCACCACCTGGGCATCCACACCGACGAAGCGCAGCTCTTCCAGCGATTGGCCAACCGGATCCTCTACTCCGACCCGTCGTTGCGGCCATCGGCGAGCCTGCTGGCCCGCAACCAACGAGGGGCGCCGGGTTTGTGGGCGCACGGCATCTCCGGAGATCTCCCGATCGTGGTGGTGCGCATCGACGAAGCCGAGGACCTCGACATCGTGCGCCAGTCGCTACGCGCCCACGAGTACTGGCGGTTGAAGCTCCTCGACGTCGACCTGGTGATCCTCAACGAGCACGGAGCCACCTACGCCCAGGACCTGCACGACTCGCTCGTCGCGCTGGTGCGCGCCAGCCAGTCCGACCTCGCCCACGACGGGCACCGGAGCCACGGCGGTGTCTACGTGCTGCGCGGCGACCAGCTCTCCGCCGAGGAGCGCACGCTGCTGCAGAGTGCCGCCCGCGCGGTGCTCCTGAGCCGCCAGGGCAGCCTCGCCGACCAGGCGATCCGCCTCGAACGGCCCCAGCGGATCGCGCGACCTCCATCCTCGGTCAGATCGCAGAAGCTGCCCAGCGAGGTAGCCCTCCATCGCCCCGACCTGGAGTTCTTCAACGGGCTCGGAGGCTTTGCCGACGAGGGGCGCGAATACGTCACCGTCCTCGGCCCCGGTCAGACGACGCCGGCGCCGTGGCTGAACGTGATCGCCAACGAGACGTTCGGGTTCCAGGTGTCGGAGTCAGGGTCCGGCTACACGTGGTCGGGGAACAGCCGCGAGAACCAGCTCACCGCGTGGTCGAACGACCCGGTCAGCGATCCGTCAGGCGAGGCGATCTACGTCAGGGATGACGACAGCGGCGAGCTGTGGGGTCCCACAGCGCTGCCCATCCGCTGCGAGGAATCGACCTACGTCGCCCGTCACGGCGCCGGCTACAGCCGGTTCGAGCACCTGCACGCCGGCATCCAGCTCGACCTGGTGCAGTTCGTGCCACTCGACGACCGGGTGAAGGTCTCCGTGCTCACCATCGAGAACCGCTCGGGGCGCACGCGACGCCTGTCGGTGACCGCGTACGCGGAGTGGGTGCTGGGCACCTCACGCGGCGCCAACGGGCCGCACATCATCACCGGCCTGGAGCCGCAGACCCGAGCGTTGATGGTACGCAACCCGTGGAACACCGAGTTCGGTGGTCGGATCGCCTTCCTCGACCTCGGCGGCCAGCAGACGGCCTGGACAGCCGACCGCACCGAGTTCCTCGGCCGCAACGGCGCGCCCGACCGGCCCGCCGGGCTGGACCGCGGCCATCGTCTGCAAGCAGCCGACGGCGCCGGGCTGGATCCGTGCGGCGCGCTGCAGACCAGCTTCGAGCTCGCCGACGGGGCGCGGACACAGGTCGTCGTGCTGCTCGGCGAGGCCGACGACGAAGTCGCCGCGATCGATCTGGTGCGTCGCCGGCGGGCGGCCGACCACGAAGCGACGCTGCGCGGTGTGAGGCGTTACTGGGACGACACCCAAGCGGCGATCCAGGTGCGCACGCCGGACCGGTCGATGGACATCATGCTCAATCGCTGGCTGACTTATCAGACCCTCGCCTGCCGGATGTGGGCGCGGTCGGCGTTCTACCAGGCCGGTGGTGCGTACGGGTTCCGCGATCAGCTCCAGGACGTCATCTCCCTCGTCATCACCAAGCGCGAGATCGCCCGCGAGCACCTCCTCCGGGCCGCGGCGCGCCAGTTCATCGAGGGCGACGTGCAGCACTGGTGGCACCCGCCCTCCGGTCGTGGCGTGCGGACCAGGATCTCCGACGATCGGGTGTGGTTGCCCTACACCGTCGATCGCTATCTCGCCGTCACCGGCGACACCGCCGTGCTCGACGAGACCGTGCCCTACCTGGAAGGGATGACGCTGCTGCCGGGCCAGATGGACGCGTACTTCCAGCCCGAGCGTTCCACCGAGACGGCGTCGCTCTACGAGCACTGTGCTGCGGCGCTCGACTGCAGCCTCGCTCTCGGCACGCATGGACTGCCGCTGATCGGGGCGGGTGACTGGAACGACGGCATGAACCGAGTCGGCCACGAGGGTCGCGGCGAGAGCATCTGGCTGGGCTGGTTCCTGTACTCGGCGCTGGCCGCGTTCGCCCCGATCGCCGAGGCACGCAGCGATGCGCCCCGTGCCGCACGCTGGCGAGCCCACATGACGGCACTGGAGCAGGCGCTCGAGCGCGATGGCTGGGACGGCGACTGGTATCGGCGAGCCTTCTTCGATGATGGCACCCCCCTGGGCTCGGCGGTGAACCGGGAATGCCGCATCGACTCGATCGCACAGTCGTGGAGCGTGCTGTCGGGTGCCGCCGATCCTGCCCGTGCGGCGCAGGCCATGGCGGCCGTGGATCAGTATCTCATTCGCCGCGGCGACGGGCTGGTGCTGCTGTTCACCCCACCCTTCGACCACTCAGATGTCGACCCCGGCTACGTCAAGGGGTACCTACCCGGGATTCGTGAGAACGGCGGTCAGTACACGCACGGCGCGATCTGGTCGGTGCTCGCGTTCGCCGCTCTGGGCGACGGCGACAAGGCCGGCGAGCTGTTCTCGCTGCTCAACCCGATCAACCATGCCAGTACGCGAGCAGGGATGCTCCGCTACAAGGTGGAGCCGTACGTGATGGCCGCCGACGTCTACACCGAACCGCCACACGTCGGTCGCGGTGGGTGGACGTGGTACACGGGTTCGGCGGGCTGGATGTACCAGGCCGGGGTCGAATCGATCCTCGGGTTCCGGCTGCGCGGCACGACGCTGGTGCTCGATCCCTGCATCCCGCGCGCCTGGCCGGGGTACGAGATCGACTTCCGCTACCACTCCGCCAGGTACGAGATCGTCGTTGAGAACCCGCACGAAGTCTGTCGCGGCGTGGCAACGGTGGAGCTGGACGGACAACTGCTCCTCGGCGATGGCGCTGCCATCCCACTCGTCGACGACGGCGTCACGCACAGCGTGCGGGTCGTGCTCGGCTAGCAGGGTGATCAAGTTGGGCTCCTGAGCAGACGAGCGTGAGTTCGGCGCGACGTTGCTCCTGGACAAACTCCGCCAAGCGGGAGGCGTGCAAGGAGTGAGAGGTGAACCGGAAGCCTGTGCGCACCGCTACGGAAGCGCAGTTCGGGTCGCTCGACGCGCCAGGGTGCACTCCGCCGACGGGGCGCGGCTCAGCGGATCGGCCGGGGGCTGCGCAGCGCGCCTCAACCCGCGAGCGGGTAGACCACGTGCGGCTCGGCGATGCCCTTGAACGTGACCGAGCGCCCGTCGCCGAAGCCGAAGTCGGCGCCGACGCGGTCGCGTACCGTCTGCGACACCAGGGTTTCGCCACCGTTCGCGGCGTTGGCCACCCGTGCCGCGAGCGCGACGTGCAGCCCGAGGTAGTCGCCGCCCTGGCTCATGGCCGTGCCCGCGTGCACCCCGATGCGCACACGGATTCCGTCGAGCGGTGCAGCGGCCGACTGGAGATGGGCCTGGACGGCGGCCGCGCATCGCAATGCGCTGGCGGCACTGGTGAAGGTGAGCATGAAGCCGTCACCCATCGACTTGACGACCGTCCCGCCGTGCTCGCGTGTGGCCCGTTCGACCAACGCGTTGTGGGCGCCGAGCACGGCCAGCCAGGCGCCGTCGCCAAGGCTCTGGTTGAGTGCCGTCGAGCCCTCGATGTCGGAGAACACCAGCGTGACGTCGGACTCGGTCGCGGCGCGCAGCACAGCGTGATCGGTGCGCACGGCACGGCTGAGCAGCATCACGGAGGAACCGGCGCCGCTGTCGGCCCCCTGACCGTGCATCGAGCCGCGCCGAGAGCACACGCTCCAGCCAGACCTGCCCTGCATTCACCCGTCGGTAGATGGCCACGGCGTCGTCGAAGTGCGGCATCGCCGCCGCTGTGTCGCCGATGGCGACGAGGGCTTGGCCCCACCGCAGGTGCATCTCCGCCTCATCCCACGGATGTTGCTCGCGGCGTGACGATGCCAGTGCCGACTCGATGAATAGTGTTGCGGCAGCACGGTCGCCGAGGGCCAGCCGGCTCAGAGCCTCGCTGAGATCGACGATGCCCGACAGCCCGCCCCACTCGTCGGTGAGCAGCTCACGGCACCGTTCGATGTCGGTGAGCGACTCGTCGGGCCGGCCGTCGATCGCCTTGACGAGGGCGAGCCACGGGCGGATGCAGGTTTCGATGAATGCGGAGTCGGTCTGCAACGCCTCGATCGCGACGGCTTCCGCTCGGGCGAGCTCGTCCTGGGCGATGAGCAGTTCGACGGCCACCAGCGCCATTCCCTCTGCGCTCGTGTACGCACCTCCTGCGGCGTAGAGGCGCATCGTCGTCTCGCTCGTCGCCTCGGAGCCGGCGAGTTGACCGTCGCGCGCGACGATCAACCACCGGTAGGCCCTGGCGTAGGCGTTCACGCCGTCGGGGAGATCTTCGGGCTGGGGCAGTCGCGACGTGTCGACCTGCTCGCCGCGCTCACGGGCTGCGACGGCGGTTGCGATGGCGATGTCGAGCGCGCGCGGAACGCTCTGGCGTGCGAGCGACAGCTCCTCGGCGGCGAAGCGCGCCGCCCTTCTGGGGGCTCTCATGCCGAGTGGAAAGGAGACGTCCAGTGTCACGGCGACGTGAGCGGAGAAGCAGTCGAGCTGCTCACGCGACCGGCACGACAGCCGCCAGCCGTCCATGAGCGCGCTGGCCCCCGCGGTCGTCTCGCCCACGAGGTAGTGCGCAGCGGAGCGGTAGACCTTGGCCCATGCCCCGAGTTCGCTCTCGGCCGCGACGGACTCGGCAAGGGTCGTCAGACGTTCGGGTCGCGGCACCATCAGGTCGGTGTTGAGCCGGATCATGGTGATCCAACCGAGGATCTCGGGATCGTCCGTGTCCACGTCGGCCAACAGCGTCTCGGAGCGAGCGATGTCGAGGCGTTCAGGGACGTACCCGTCGATCAAGCCGCCCGCAAGGAACACGGTGGCGAGGTCGTGTTCGCGTCGGAACAGCGGGTCGCCCGCCGTCGCAGTGCGCGACCACTCCATCGCCGCCGCCATTTCGGCGGGCGGGAGCACGGCGGTCAGTCCGAGACGGGTCAACACGGTGAGGTGGTGCCGGGCGATCTCGACATTCGGCCGCTTCAGCTCGGCCATCAGTTCCACCGCAGCCCGGTACAGGGCCACGGCGTCCTCCCAGGCGTAGGTGTCCTCCGCAGTCAGCTCGGCGTCGAGGGTGTAGCGCAGCGCCTTGTCGAGGTCGCCACCCGAACCCGCAGCGCGGTAGTGCGCCGACAACACGGCCACCAGCTGGCCGGTGGCTGTGCCGCCGGTGGCTTCGAGCGCTTCCGCGGCGCGGAAGTGCAAGCGCTGCAGCCGGGGGAGCGACAGCTCTTCGACCAGGGTCTGCTGCACCAGCGCGTGGGTGAACTGGTAGGTGGCGACGCCGGGCCGGTCGCGCAACTCGCGGATGATCGATGCCTCGAGGGCCTCCTCCACGGCGCCGAGCAGATCGTCCTCACTCATCTGGGTCATTGCTCGCAGCACGCCGAAATCGAAGTCGCGCCCGAGCACGGCGCCGTTGCGCAGCGCGTCGTTGCAGCGTTCGGAGAGCCGCGAGAGGCGCCGGCCGATGACCTCGCGCACGCCTTCGGGGATCTCCAGGTCGGCCATCGACGTGGCGTCGCTCACCCATTGGGTACCGCGTCGTACCAGCTTGCCGGCTTCGACCAGGTGGCGCAGCGTCTCTTCCAAGAAGAACGGGTTGCCCTCTGTCTCTTCGAGCAGCGCAGCGACGAAGTTCTCGTTGATCGTCGACTCATCCTGCTGGCCGGCCACCGCGAGCATGGTGCGCAGCTCGTCGATGTCGAAGCCATGCAGACGAATGCGGTCGTAGAGCCGACGTTGGCGCAGCTCGGCGATCACGCCCGACAGCGGGTGTTGGCGGTCCAGATCGACGTCGCGGTAGGTGCCGATGACGCAGATCCGGCTGTCGGCGAGCCGCCGGGCGAGATGCTGGAGCAACAACAGCGAGGGCGTGTCGGCCCAGTGCAGGTCGTCGAGGATGACGAGCAGCGGCTTGTTGTGGGCCGCATGCACCAGGAAGCTGACGACGTTGTCGAACAGGCGAAGGCGGTCGGTCTCGGCCTCGACGCGTGCTGCGTCGCCCCGTGCCGACCCGAACCGCTCGCCGATCTCAGACACCAGACGGGCCACGTCGTCCAACCCTGAGCCGAGCTCGAGCCGCAGATCTGCGTCACCGCGGCCGCGGGCGTACTGGCTGAGGATCTCCGTCCACGGCCGGTACGGCAGCGCGGCCTCCGACTCGTAGCAGCGGCCCCACAGCACTACCGCGTCGCGCAGCTCGGCGAACGTGGCGGCCTCTTGTGACAGGCGGGTCTTGCCGATGCCTGGCTCGCCGACGAGCAGGGTCATCGAGCCCTGACCGCCGACGGCCTGGTCGATGCGCTCGCGCAGCGACGCCAGCTCGCGATGGCGACCCACGAGCCGACCGAGCACGAGGCTGCCGGTCGTCGCGCGGGTGGCCTCGCTCTCGACGGGGAGCTCGTCGAGGTCGATGGTGGCCAGGCGTTCCGCCACGATCAACGCGGTGGTCGGCCGATCCGATGGGCCCTTGGCCAGCAGTTCGAGCACGAGCTGGTCGAACCCGCGGGGGACCGAACGGTTGTGCCACGACGGCGGCACAGGGACGGCGTTGAGATGCTGGCCGATGACCCCGACCGTGTCGTCGCCCGTGAACGGCGGTCTGCCGGCCACCATCTCGTACATCACGCAGCCCAGCCCGTACAGATCGCTGCGGGCATCGACCTGACCGCCGAGTGCCTGCTCGGGCGGCATGTACGCGGCGGTGCCGAGGAACGAGCCGCTCAGCGTGAGGTTGCGGGTGTCGGCCAGCCTGGCCAGCCCGAAGTCGCCGAGCCGGATGGAGCCGTCGCCGCTGACGAAGACGTTGGCCGGCTTGAGGTCGCGGTGGAACACGCCACGGGTGTGGGCGTGGGTGAGTGCACTGCACAACTGCCGCGACACGTCGATGGCTCCTTGGATGTCGAGCCGGCCGTCCGCGGTGGCGCGGATCATCGCCGAGAGATCGCCACCGGGCATGAACTGGCTGACGATGAGATAGATGCCGCCCTGTTCGGTCGCTTCGTAGATGCCGACGATGTGAGGATGGTCGCCGAGCCGCGCCATCGCCTTGGCCTCGCGGCGCACCCGTTCGACGCCGTCGTCATCGAGCCCCTCTGTCGGGATGACCGCGACTGCGACCTCGCGGTCGAGCCGCGTGTCGGTGGCGAGGTACACCTCCTTGCGCCCGCCGCGCCCGAGGAAGCGCACGACGCGGTACCGGCCGTTGTCGAACGATTCGGGAATGTCGGTCGCCGGTGTCGGGCCGCACGCCCGGTGCGACGGGCTGGACGGCTGGTTCGGTCGTCGACGTCGGCGTACCGCAGTCGGAACAGAACTTCGCTGCCTCGGCCAGCTCTCCGCCGCACGACCGGCACGCGATGGACTGTGCTGCGCCGCAGTCCATACAGAACCGCTTGCCAGCTGGTTGTTCGCTCCCGCACGCCCGACAGATCATCATGCCCCCCGTCGGCGCATGTTAGGCCGCATTCATGCGTCGCCTTGGCCGCGTCCTCGGCCGCGTCCTCGGCGATCACGCAGGGCGGGGGTCCGAGCTGCGCGTAGGTTCACCTCTTTCGGACGCGACGGGGCGTCCGAAAGAGGTGAACCGGAAGTCTGTGGGCACCGCTTCGCACGCGCGGCTCGCTCGCCCGACACTCGTCGCAGGATCGGCGTCAAGTGCACGACGGTTGGTAGGGGATGGACTCGCCGATGTACTTGGCCCACTCCTCCTCGGTCAGCTGCCGGTCGGCGAGCTGGCGGGCGGTGTCGATCAGGTCGTCGTCGGTCAGCGACCACTGCGCGCCGAGCGCTCGGTGGTACCGGCTGCCGTCCGCGGTGTAGAAACTGCGCACCACGTTCAGGTCGAGTCCTGTCCCGCCGTCGACGAAGCGGAGCGCCACGTTGGCAGCGCTTGCGAGGCCCCACTGGCCGAGGTCGATGGTCGCTTCCCCATCGCCCGGGGGGTGGGGGCCAGGCGTCGCGGTTGCCGCCGATCAACGCGATCGACTCGCCCGACTCGACGTTCCACATCTCGACGCCGAAATTCGAGTGCCACACGGCTGCCGTGCACCGAACTCGACATGGACTGCGCCGCCGATGGCACCACCGTGGTGAGCGGTGACGGCGTGCACTTCTGCCCGATCGTTGGGATGCACCCCTGCCCGGTGTGGTCGAGCGGTGCGATGCGCTCTGGCCTCGCGATTGCCACGGCCGCAGCCGATCCCCAGCGGCTCGACTGACCACAGCTCACCGGTGCGCACGCGAAGTTGCAGCGCGGACGGCACCCGCGCCTTGTCGGATCGAGGTCGCATCGGTTGTGCCGTGCGATATGTTGCGGCTCGTGGAAGACCGCAAGTTCATCAGCGCAGCGGACATGGACCGCATGACGCCGAACGAGCGCGCCGAGGCTGTAATTGCGGCCACCTGCCACTCTTGGGACGAAGTCCCCGAACCGCACCGCTCGAAGTTCTTGGCTGAGATCGACGAGATGCCAAAGCGGTTCCCGCGGCGTGACTGAACGCACAGTCCGCTTCACCGAGAGCTTCTTCGAACGGCTGGAGGAACTCCTGCCCACCGAGCGCGGCTCCGATGGCACGCCCTCGGTCACGGACTTCCTCGTCCTCGAGGTCCCCGGCCTACGCGACGGGCTGGCAGCCGACGCCGCCCACTTGACAAGGCCGACCAGTGACCACGGGATACGGGTGTTCATCAATAGTGGCGTTCTCGTGCCAGCCGTTCTGATGTACATGTTCGTCGACGAGCACGACGTCGAAGTGTTCGACATCTCGTTCGGCTTCAACCCTGAATGACGATTGGGGAGAGCGCTCCAACGACCGATCACGGGCTCGGACGGCACACGAGGTCTGTCATCTGGGCGGCGCGGCACTCGGTGAGGTTCGGAACTGCTGATGGGCCGTCTCGAAGCTCAACAGTCCGTGGACGAGCAGGTGGCGCAGTACCGCGTGGGGCGCCACGTGGCCGCCGGGTGTGATTGATGACGTGGCTTCCGGGCGCCTGGAGGCCGTCGCGCACGAAGCCCGTGTCGATGACGGGGATCCCGCTTCGTTTGGTCAACAGACTGAGGACCGACTGATCGTGGCGGTGGTCGATGAAGTCGGCATGATTCGCCAACCCGCAGGTGTTGGGGTCGTCGCTGACAAGGCGGCGATCGGTGGCTGCGGCGAGGTACTCGGCCGCCAATGAACGCCCGGCCGCCGTGTTGCGAACGCCGATGCAGCTCGCAAACCGCTGCGGCGACGCGGCGGCGTCGGGGCGGTCCATCTCGAGCAGCACGAACGCGTCCCGTTTGGTGTACTGGGACTCTCGGAACCCATGCCCCATCAGCCAGACATCGAGCCCGTGGTGCTCGATGACGTCGGTGATCCACTCGACCGGCCCGGTGAAGTGCGCAGCGGCGTCGACCCACAGCACGACGTCACCCTCGGCCAGCTGTGCGAGTCGATCGACGATGGCCCACGGCTTCCACAGCCAGTAGCCGGCCCCCCTGGGTTCGTCGAGGATGAACCGGTGAGCCTGTCGGAACGCCGCGGGCAGGTCGCCGGGCCGGCGGATCACGAAATCCGATACGCCGAACCGCGCCGCTGTGGCGGCCAGCAGTTGGGCGTACGGCTCGAACCCGGGGGTGGCGTACGTGACGCCGACGACCTTCACCGGTCGAGTGGCCCGCCGGCGGCAATTCCGACCATGACCAACGATGTTCCGGTCGAGGTGAAGGTTCGTCGACGGAGCTCATCGTTGAGATCGATGTGCGGGCGATGGCGGGAAGACGCGCAGTGTGCGCCGGCTACCGCACGCTTGGCGCGGTGGAGGACGGCGACAGGCGGGCGCTGCTACTTGCCGCTCTGCAGGGTCGAACGACTCGGTCCAGCTGAACCAGGCAACTCTTCCGACAGGAGTCTGCAGTGACCACCGCGCAAGTGAGTCAGACGGTCTGCCACAGTCGATCGACGGGGCAGACATGGATGCGGTCCTCGTAGGTGTACGACCGGGTACCGGTGGACAATGCGACCCCAGCGACGAACCGATCACCGAGTGCGTCGCGCAGGACCCGCAAACCCTTGAGGTCGGTGCCGGGCACGGTCTGGTTGGCCTTCACCTCGAACCCGATGACCCGCCCGTCATCGGTCTCGATGACGAAGTCGACCTCTTGGTCGTCGCCCGTTCGCCAATGTCCGACAGTGACCGCCTCATCCATCCAGCTGACCTGCTTGCGCAGCTCACCGACGACGAACGTCTCCAGCAGCTTCCCGAACTCCGTGAGCGCGGTCGGGTCCAGCCTGGCCAGTTTGGCGGGGCTGAGACGTAGCAGGCGGGCCGCCAGGCCGGAGTCGACGACGTGAATCTTGGGCTGCCTCTGTGCGCGGGCCCGCAATGTCGTTCCCCACGCGTCGAGCCGTTGGACGAGGAACAGGTCTTCGAGTAGTCGCACGTGAGATTCGACGGTCTTGATGTTGGCGCCGATCCCGGCCCCGAGCTTGGCGATGTTCAGCAGCTGGGCGGTCTGCGCAGCGAGGCGCTCGAGCACCGTGCGCAACACTTGTCGTTCACGGACACGGGAGAGTTCGATGACGTCACGTTCGATGCTTTGGCGGATGTAGTCGTCGAACCACCGTTGCTGGGCGGTGCCGCTGCGACGCACGGCGAGCGGAAACCCGCCGCGGGTCACGATCATGATGTACTCGTCGCGAGTCGTAGTTGACGACGGGTGCGCAGCTACGGCCGCGGCCGGGTCGGCGAGCAGACCGGGGATGAAGTTCTCGAACGTGCCGGTGAGTTCACCCTGGGACAGCGGCAGCAGTGCGAGCGCGTGCAGGCGGCCGGTAAGCGCCTGCGCAGTGCGCGGCAGCGCATCGTGGCGGGTTGACGCTGTGAGCACCGCCGTCCCCGGGGTGGCGTGCTCTTTGTTGAGGCGTGCCTTGAGTGCATCAAGGATCTGGGGTGCCCGCTGGTACTCGTCGATGCAGACCGGCTTGTCTCCGTTGGCGACCAGGTTCGGGTTGCGGGTCGCGGCCTCACGGATCTCGGCGTCGTCGAAGTCGATGACCGGGACACCGCGAGCGTCAGCGAACTGGGCGAGCACGGTCGACTTGCCGACGGACCGCGGGCCATGGATGGCGACAACCGGCTCATCCGTGGCGAGACGGTGGAGAACGGCAAGTATGCGGCGCTCAACCAGCTGGCCATCGGTGGTCGTCATCAGCCCACTCTAGCAGGAGTGATTGGGATCAAACCGGATGATTACGAGGACCATGAAGTGGACATGTACGAGGACGCTCTAGCGGATGTCTGTGAGCACCCTGATGCCCAAGGTGGTTGGGTATTTATACCCCTGGGGGTATGCTCCTCTCGAGTTCGAGATCCACACTGATGAACGATGAACGAGGAGCCCTTCCTGTGAGCACTGCTACGGAACCACTGTTGCCCGTCGAGCACGAGCCGTCCCACGACCCCGACGAACGGGCCTTGTTCTCGCGGCTCGCTGCGTCGATGGCCCGTCACCGTCGCGCCGTGATCTTGGTGTGGCTGATCGTCACCCTCGCTGCTGCGCCGCTGGCGATCACGTTGACCGGTGCGCTGTCAGGTGCGGGTTGGGACGCGAAGGGCTCCACCGCCGAACAGGTGCGGATGGAGCTGCGCAAAGACTTCCCCGCGTTCGGCGCGGAGAACGCGATCGTGGTCTTCCGCCAGGACACCCCGATCGCTGACAACCCGGCAGGGTTGCAGGCACTGACGGCCGAGCTGGCCGACGGGCCGCGAGTGCTCTCGGTCGTCGACCCGCTGTCGATGCCGCCCGAAGCCGGGATGATCTCGCAAGACGGGCTGACCGCGCTGGTGCCGGTCGAGCAGGAGGTCGGCGAGGACAAGGACCGACCCGAGGCTGCTGGTGAACTGGGCGCGTTCGTCGGTGGGTTGACCCTCGCCGAAGGCGCGCAGGCAGAGGTGACCGGCGAGTGGCCCGTCTGGGCCGACTTCAACAAGATGAACGAAGAAGCCCTGCACAAGGCAGAGCTGCTCTCCGGCTTGCCGACACTGATCATGTTGTTCATCGCGTTCGGCGCGCTGCTCGCCGCCGGCATCCCCCTGATCCTCGCCATCGCCGGCATCGCGACCGGCTTCGCATCGCTGCACCTGCTCAGCCTGGTCTCGCCGATCTCGGTGTGGTCGATGAACTTCTCGATGATGATCGGCCTCGCTGTCGGCATCGACTACAGCCTGTTCATCGTCTCTCGCTACCGAGAGGAACGTGTGGAGGGCAAGGACGCGATCAAGGCGATCGAGAACGCGATGTCCACCTCCGGCAAGGCCGTGTTCCTCTCGGCGCTGACGGTCGTGCTCTCGCTCTCCGCGGTGTTCCTGGTGCCGGTCATGGTCTTCCAGACGATGGCCCTCGGCATGATCATCTCGGTCATCGCCGTTGCCCTGGCCGCGCTCACGCTGCTGCCCGCTGTGCTGGTCGCGATGGGCGACAAGGTGCTCGTCACCCGCGGCAAGAAGGACCCCGACATCGTCGCCGAAGGCCGCTGGGCCCGCTGGACCGGTGCCGCGCTGCGCCGCCCGGGCCGCACGTTGACGATCGGCGTCGTGCTGCTCGGTGCGCTGGCCGCCCCGGCGTTCGGGATGAAGCTGGGCATGCCCGGGGCAGGCGTCGTCGATGAGGGTCGCACCAGCCGTGACGGCTACGACATGGTCGTCGAGTCGTTCGGCCCCGGTGCTGCCGGCCCCGCCTTCGTCACGGTCGATGGTGCCGACGCCCAGACGGTGATCGATGTGGCAAGCGCCACGGACAACGTCGTCGACGCCCGCGTC
>JAYSPV010000159.1:0-3082 GCA_043721915.1 Ilumatobacteraceae bacterium
TCGACTCCCGTGCGTTGCTTGCGATCGAACCGGCAGCCCTTGCAATAGTCGCTCATCCGGTCGATGTAGGCACCCCCCGCTGCGTACGGCTTGGTTGCCATCATCCCTCCATCGGCATGCAGAGCCATCCCGACGACATTGGGCACCATGACCCACTCGGCACCGTCCACGAAGCCGGCCCACATCCACCGAGTCATTGCCTGCGGCTCGACGCCGACGAGCAGGGCGAGGTTTCCGAGGATCATCAGCCGCTGGATGTGATGCATCCACCCGTGATCGTGCAAGGACTCGAGCGCATGCGCGAGACACCGCATCTGTGTCGGCGCAGCTCCGGTGAATGCCGGGGGAATCGGACGGTGGGCTTCCAGCGCATTGCGCGCTGCATACTCCGGCCCCCACAGCCAGTACAGGCCCCACGTGTACTCGCGCCAGCCGATGATCTGTCTGATGAAGCCTTCCGCGCTGGCGAGCGGCACGTGCCCGCGGCGGTACGCATCCTCGGCCGCGTCGCAGACCTCACCGGGCAGAAGCAACCCGATGTTGAGGTACGGCGACAGCAGGCTGTGCGCCAGATGCCAGCTGGCGGTGGTCATCGCGTCCTCGTGGGGACCGAAGTGTGGCAGCACGCGGTCGATGAAATGCTCGAGCCGCGCCAGCGCACCCCGACGAGTCGTGGCCCACGTGCCATCCGGCTCCGCTCCCCACGTGTGCGGACGCAGTCGTGCGATCACGTCTCGATCGACGTCGTCGAGCTCATCCCGTGGCGGCGCCGGCCACCGTCCGCTGGCATTCTTCGGTGGCGGCTGTCTGTTCTCGACATCGAAGTTCCAGCGGCCACCGGCCGGCTCGGAGCCGTCCATCAAGATCCCGAGCCGACGACGTTGCCATCGGTAGAAGTGCTCCATCGTGAACGACGTGCGCCCCTGTGCCCACACCGCGAACTCGTCGGGATGACAGAGGAACTGATTTGTCCGCACGACATCGACGTCGAGGCGACGCAGCAACGCGAGCCCGTCTCGCGACGCTGGCTCGGTCGCGATGACCTGTCGGGGTTCGAACTCACGGCGATGCTCGGCCAGCCCCACGGCGAGCGACACCGACCGCCGCTCGTCGACCTCGAACCCCGCAGCCCGGCGCTCGGCTGCGAAGCGTCGCATCGACGCGACGACACAATGAGCGCGCTGGAGGTGCCACCGCTTCGACGACAACTTCGCGTCACTCTCCACCAGCAGCACCCGATGCGTCAACGGATCAGCGCCAACCATTGCGGCGAGGGCGACGTTGAGTTGGTCGCCCAGCACCCACACCGTGATCATCCCGGAACCTTCATCCATCGTCATTCGCCTACCAGGGTCCGGGGGCTGCAACGGGTGCACGCACAGGGCTCTCAGTATCTCAGACAGTGGCTCCGAGAGTCTCACCAATGAGCCACGATGAAAAATGGCGCGTGATCGGACCCAAGTCGCTGATCGTGGTTACGCCCGTGCCCGGTTGGTGAGATAGGCGCCGAGAACGGCGATCCCGCAGCCGACGACGGCGAGCACGGCGACCGATTCGTGCCGCACGAGCGCGCCGAGCAGCAGTGACACCACGGGGACGATGTACACACTGACCGAGGCTCTGGTGCTGCCCAGCCGGCCGGCGTTGCTGGCCATCACGACAAAGGCCAGCGCGGTGCCGAACACGCCGAGCGCGACCATCGCGAACAGCGGCCCCCACGCGAAGTGCACGTCGCCGAGCGAGGGGATCGCAAACGGTGTGACAAGCACGAATGCGACGACCTGGGCGCGCCACAGCACCGGGAGGCCGCCGTACTTTCGTTGTAGCGGTACGGCGAGGTTGAGTGACAAGCCGTAGAACACGAGCGCGCCGAAGATCAGCCCGATGCCCACCCACGAGTTGTCGCCCGTGCTGGTAGCGACGACGGCGATCAGCACCACACCAGCAAAGCCGACCGCAACGCCGAGGATCTGATGCCGTGGGGGCAGCCTCTTGGCGATCAACACTGCGACCACGGCAACGAACAGCGGCGTGGCGCCGTTGAGCATGCCGGTCACCGACGACGACACACGCTCCTCCGCGAACGGAAATATCGAGAGCGGGATCGCCATCCAGATCACGCCGAGCAACACGATCCGAGGCATGTCCGCGCGATCGATGCGCGCCCGTCGGGCGGCAGGGAACAAGCCGAGCGTCACGCACCCGAAGCCCACCCGCATCGGCGTGATCAGCGCCGCTGGGAACGCGCCCAGGCCCTGCGCGATGAAGTAGAACGAGGTGCCCCACACCAGGCCTGGGATCGCCAGCCAGACCCAATCGACCCGCGCCATGTGCGTGTGCGCGTCAGCGGCGGATGGCACGGCTGTGGACGTCACCGCGCCAAGGCTACGGCCCCGTCCGGGGGCCGAGCACCGGGATGACGGCAGCAGCATCGTGCGCTCGATGAGCGCCGAACTCGGTCAGGTCTGTTCAGTCGGTGCGCAGGTGAAGGCGGTAGGCGAACTCGAACCGTCCGGTGCCGATGCGGTACGGCGGCAAGACGTCGGGTCCGCAGCTGGCTGTGCCGAGACCACGGTGGGCGACGTCGACGTGGACGGTGAGCACGTCGCCGGCGATCAGGTCGGCTTCGTTGCGGGCTGCAGTGAGATCGGCGGCGGAGAAGTTGGTGGCCGAGATGTGCAATGTGGACGGCCGGAGTACGTCGATTCGTAGCTGTTGTCCGTTGGATGAGTCGGTGCACTCGAACCAGCAGCAGTCGCACCGCAACCCGAACTCCTGTGGAACGAGGTATGGCGGGTGATCGGGGCTGCCGGACCAGATGCCGAAGGTGGCCGAGCTGCATCGATCGGGGTAGTTCTCGTGTGGCCCTCGACCGAACCATCGCAACGATCCGAAGCGGCCAGGAAGGCTGAACTGGACGCCGATACGCGGCAGGTCGGCCAGATCCGCCGGAACGTCGACCGCATGGTGGTACACGATGGATGCACCGTCGTCGGCCACCTCGCGATGCACGACATGACCGACGATCGAATCGGCAGGACGGGTGTCGAGTCCCGAGATCTGCCATCGCTGCAGCGCGTTC